>NZ_JBFECV010000001.1:0-805519 GCF_041379845.1 Microbacterium sp. BWR-S6Y | reverse complement strand
ACCCGGAAGCTAAGCCTCTCAGCGCCGATGGTACTGCAGGGGGGACCCTGTGGGAGAGTAGGACACCGCCGGACTTCCTTTACCGAAATGGCCACCCAACGCTGGGTGGCCATTTCGCATTTACGGGTAGATTTCTCCCTGGGAAGGACGATCATGTCGACGGACGACGGCAACGAGCGCAAGAGCAACGAGGGGCGCTCGGGCGACCGCGCGTTCGGACGTGATCGGCCGTCGCGTGATGGCGGATCCGCGTCGCGCGGTGACCGCCCCGCCCGTCGCGACGGAGACGCGCGTCCCTTCCGCCGGGAGGGTGAGCGTCCCGCCCGCCGCGACGGCGACCGTCCGTTCCGTCGCGAGGGAGACCGTCCCGCACGTCGCGACGGCGACTCGCGCCCCTTCCGTCAGGACGGGGATCGTCCGTTCCGTCGTGACGGGGAGCGCCCGGTGCGCCGCGACGGTGATCGACCGGTCCGTCGTGACGGCGATGCGCGTCCGTATCGTCAGGACGGGGATCGTCCGTTCCGTCGTGACGGGGAGCGCCCGGTGCGCCGCGACGGTGATCGACCGGTCCGTCGTGACGGCGATGCACGTCCGTATCGTCAGGACGGAGATCGTTCGTTCCGTCGGGACGGGGATCGCCCGGTGCGCCGTGATGGCGACCGTCCGGTGCGTCGTGATGGCGACCGACCGGTGCGTCGTGACGGTGAGTCGCGTCCGTTCCGTCAGGACGGGGATCGTCCGTTCCGTCGGGACGGGGATCGCCCGGTGCGTCGCGACGGTGACCGTCCCGTGCGCCGCGAGGGTGATCGCCCCTTCCGGAAGGACGGCGACCGTGCGCCCTACCGCGGGGGCGAGGGTCGTCCCGCCCGCCGCGACGGCGACTCCCGGGGCTTCGGTTCCGGAGACCGTCGACCGTCGCGCGACAGCCGTCCGGGCGCCGGCGCCCCCCGACGGTTCGACCGCGACGACGCGCGTGCCACGCGGCCTCCCCAGGATCGTCGCGAGCGCGGCCCGGAGCTGCCCGAGGACGTCACCGCCTTCGACCTCCCCGGTGCCGCGCGCAACGAGCTGAAGACGCTCAGCAAGGACAACGCCGACAACGTCGCGCGTCACCTCGCGATGGCCGCCCGGCTGATCGACGACGACCCGGCCCTCGCGCATCAGCACGCCCTCGCGGCGTCGCGCAGCGCAGGACGCGTCGGCGTCGTGCGCGAGACCGTCGCCATCACGGCGTATGCGGTGGGTGACTTCGCTCTCGCGTTGCGCGAGCTGCGGACGCATCGTCGCATCACCGGCTCGGACGAGCAGCTGCCGCTGATCGTCGACAGCGAGCGTGGCGTCGGACGCCCCGACCGCGCGCTCGAGGAAGGCCGAGCGGTGGACCGCACGACCCTCTCCGTCCCCGTGCGCGTACAGCTCGCGATCGCCATGTCGGGTGCGCGACTCGACCTCGGACAGACCGACCGTGCCCTGCAGGAGCTCGAGATCCCCGAAGCCGACCCGGACCGAGCGTTCGAGTGGAGCCCCGCACTCTTCTCCGCGCGGGCGGCGGTGCTCGAGGAGCTCGGGCGCGACGAGGAAGCCTCCGAGTGGCAGCGACGAGCAGACATCGCCGCCGAGGCGCTCGACGCGGCGGCCGGAGTGGCCGATCGCGAAGTCATCGTCGTCGAGGAGATCGACCTGATCGATGACGAGGGCGGAGTGGACGTGGCATCCGGTGTCATCCCCCTCGAGGAGTCCGCGGGCGAGTCGGACGCGGAGGTCGCGGACGACGAAGGCGTGGCCGAGTCCGAGGACGCCGCCGCCGACGGCCTACAGGATGTCGCGGACTCGTCGTCCGCGGACGACGAGGCCGGGGACGCGCGATGATCTTCCGCCGCACCGCCGCGCCGGCGACGCCGCTGGACGGGGTGGACGTGATCCTCTCCGACCTGGACGGGGTCGTGTATGCCGGTCCCGGCGCTCTCCCGCACGCGGTGGACAGTTTGAACCGCGCACAGGACGAGGGACGCCGGCTGGGGTACATCACCAACAACGCCTCTCGGACCGACGCCTCGGTGGCGGAGCACCTGAGCTCGCTCGGACTGCGCGTCGTCGCCGACGACGTCACGACGAGCCCCCAGGCGGCGATGCGCCTCATGAAGGATCTCGTCCCGGCGGGGTCGACGCTGCTGGTCATCGGCGGCGAGGGTCTCGTGGTCGAGGTCGAGAAGGCCGGTTTCGTCGTCACGCGCAGCGCGGACGACGCCCCCGCCGCGGTCGTGCAGGGCTTCGCTCCCGAGGTCGGCTGGAAGCACCTCGCGGAAGCCGCGTACGCCCTGGCGACGCCGATCGAGGAGGGCGGCATCCCCTGGGTGGCGACCAACACCGACTGGACGATCCCCCAGGCGCGCGGGATCGCACCGGGGAACGGAACCCTGGTGTCGGCCGTGCACACCGCCGTCGGACGTCTCGCGACGATCGCCGGCAAGCCCGAACGGCCCATCTTCGACGAGGCCGTGACCCGCACCGGGGCGACGTCGCCCCTGTTTATCGGCGATCGTCTGGACACCGACATCCAGGGCGCGCGCACGGCGGGTATGCCCTCGCTCCTCGTCCTCACCGGGATCGACCGCCCGAAGCAGGTGCTCGCGGCGCCGCCGTCGCAGCGGCCCGACTACATCGTCGAAGACCTCCGGCAGTTGTTCGAGCCGTACCCGGCGACGATCGTCAAGGGCGAGCGCACCCGCGTGGGTGACGCGATCGTCGAGATCGACGGTGTGGACCTGCGCATCGTGGCGGAGGGCGGCCGACAGATCGACCTCCTCCGCGCGGGAGCGGCGGCGATCTGGAACTCCGGGCGGGCCATCTTCGGCTTCCGTGTTCCGGAGCAGCTGTACGCGGACCCCTTCCGCGCGCGCTGACGTCGGTAGCATGGCATCCATGTCGGACAGCGAAGACCAGGATGTCTCGACGGAGCTGATCGATCGACTGCGTCTCATCGAGGAGCAGCCTTTGCACGCACGTGCCGACGCCTATGCCGCGGTGCACGACGAACTGGCCCGGCGCCTCGCGTCGGCGCCGACCGATCCCGCCGCGGCGTCGCGCCCGTGACCTCCCGCCTCGACGCCGAGCTCGCCGCCCGCGGGCTCGCCCGCTCGCGTTCGCACGCATCGCAGCTGATCGCCGCCGGAGTCGTCAGCGTGGACGGCAAGCCGGTGGTGAAGCCGTCGACGCCCGTCGGCGCCGCAAGCGACATCACCGTCGCGGGTGCCGATCACTACGTCAGCCGGGCGGCGCACAAGCTGATCGCCGCGCTCGACGCCTTCCCGATCGAGGTGGCGGGGCGCACGGCGCTCGACCTCGGCGCCTCGACAGGCGGATTCACGCAGGTGCTTCGCGAGCGCGGTGCCCGCCCCGTCCTCGCGGTCGACGTGGGGCACGGACAGTTGTCCACCGTCGTGGGGAGCGACCCCGACGTGGTGTCGGTGGAGGGGTATAACGTGCGGTTCATGACCGCCGACTCCCTCGCCGCCGCGACCGGCGTCGACGAGCGGCCGAGCGTGGTCACCGGCGACCTGTCGTTCATCTCCCTGCACCACGTGCTGCCGGCGGTGGCGACCACCGCGGCGAGCGAGGCGGATGTCGTCCTGCTGATCAAGCCGCAGTTCGAGGTCGGACGGACCGCGGTCAAGGGCGGCCTGGTGACCGATCCCGCCCTGCGCTCCGATGCGGTGCACGGCGTCCTGTGGGCGGCGTGGGACACGGGGCTGCGAACGACCGGACTGATCGCGTCGCCCCTCGTCGGGACCCACGGCAACCAGGAGTATGTCGCGTGGTTCTCGGCCGTCCGGGGCGGTGACCCCTCAGAATGGGAGAGCACCGTGACCGAACTGACCGGAAGCCGATGACCCCCAGCGATCGCCGAATCCTCCTCGTCGTGCACGCACGCCGCGATGACACCGTCCATGCCGCCGAGCGCATCCTCACCGCTGTGCGCGCCGCGGGGGCGACGCCCGTCGTCTCGGCGGAGGACCGACCCGAACTCGCCGAGCGTCTCTCGCTCGAGGGAGTCGAGACCCTCGGCGTCGATGTCGACATCACCGACGTCGAGCTCGCGATCGTCCTCGGTGGCGACGGCACGATCCTGCGCGCGGCCGAGACCGTGCGCGGGGGGCGCGCTCCCATCCTCGGGATCAACATGGGCCACGTCGGGTTCCTCGCCGAGATCGAGCGCGACGACATGGACGACGCCGTCCGTCGCGTGATCGCCCGCGACTACACCGTCGAAGAGCGTCTCGCCCTGGCCGTCCGGGTGCTGGATGCCGACGACACCGTCATCTTCGAGACCTGGGCGCTGAACGAAGCCACCGTCGAGAAGGCCAGCCGCGAACGCATGCTCGAGGTCGTCATGGAGGTCGACGGTCGTCCGCTGTCGTCCTTCGGGTGCGACGGCGTGGTGGTCGCTTCGCCGACGGGGTCGACGGCCTACAACTTCTCGGCCGGGGGACCGGTCATCTGGCCCACGGTCGAGGCGATCGCCGTGGTGCCCCTCTCCGCCCACGCGCTCTTCGCGCGCCCGCTCGTGGTGAGCCCCGACGCGACCGTCGCCGTCGAGGTGCTCGAGCGCACGAGCGGGAGCGGCATCCTGTGGTGCGACGGGAGACGCTCGCACGAACTGCCGCCCGGCGCCCGCGTCGTGGTGCGGCGGTCGTCGCGCCCGGTGCGTCTGGCGCGACTGCATCCCGCGGCGTTCACGGATCGGCTCGTGCGCAAGTTCCGCCTGCCCGTCACGGGCTGGCGCGGCGCGACGGGAGGCACCGCGTGATCGAGGAGATGCGGCTGAAAGACCTCGGGGTCATCGCCGACGCCACGCTGCCGATCGGCCGCGGGTTCACGGCGATCACCGGCGAGACCGGCGCAGGCAAGACCATGGTCGTCACCGGACTCGGGCTGCTGCTGGGGCAGCGTGCCGACTCGGGGGCCGTGCGCTCGGGAGCCGCCCAGGCCGCCGTCGAGGGCGTCTGGCTGGTGCCCGAAGACGGGCCGGTCGCCGCTCGCGTGCGCGAAGCCGGGGGCGACGTCGAACCCGTCGGCGAGGGCGCTGCGGAGCTGTACCTCGGCCGCACGGTGTCGAGCGAGGGGCGCGGACGGGCGACCGTGGGCGGGCGGACCGCCCCGGCCGGGGTGCTCGCCGATCTGGCCGACGACCTCGTCGTGGTGCACGGGCAATCCGATCAGCTGCGTCTGCGCTCGGCATCCGCCCAGCGCGATGCGCTCGATCGCTTCGGCGGCGAGCCGGTGGCGACGGCGCGGGCGACCTATCGCGCCGCGTGGGACACCTGGCGTGCGCTCGACGCCGAGCTGTCGACCCTCACCGGTGATCGCGACGAACGCGCGCGGGAGGCGGAGCAGCTGCGCGCGGCCATCGCCGAGATCGAGGCCGCGGCGCCGCTCCCGGGCGAAGAAGACGAGCTGGCCCGCCGCGCGGAACGACTGGCCAACGCCGAGGAGCTCCGCGTCGCCGCGGTGACCGCGCACGCCGCCCTCTCGAACGAAGACGGGGCCCCCGACGTCGTGTCCCTGCTGGCGGAGGCCCGCCGCGCCCTGGAGCGCATCTCGGGCAGCGACGCCGCTCTCGCCGCGATCGGCGAGCAGATCGCCGACCTGGGCTATCGCGCCACCGATGCCTCCGTCGCGCTGTCGGGGTACCTCGCCGACCTCGATGAGTCCGGCCCGCACGAGCTCGCCGCCGTCGACGAGCGCCGCGGGGTTCTCGCCGCCCTCGCCCGCACCCACGGCTCGGTCGACGCCGCGATCGATCTGCTCGCGACCGGGTCGGCCCGCCTCGTCGAGCTGGACGACGACGGAGACCGTCTCGAACGCCTCGCGGCCCGACGCGACGAGGCGGCCCGCGAACTCGACGCCGCCGCCGACGCCCTGACCGCGGCCCGCCGCGAGGCGGCGGAACGCCTCGGTGCGGCCGTCACCGAAGAACTGCACGCCCTCGCGCTGCCCGACGCGAAGCTCACGGTCGACGTGGCTCCCGCCTCTCCGGCCGCGCACGGGCGCGACGACGTCGCCATCCTGCTCGCGCCCCATCCCGGGGCCGATCCGCGACCGGTGTCGCGGGGCGCCTCGGGCGGCGAGCTCAGCCGCGTGATGCTGGCCATCGAGGTCGTGATCGCCGGCGTCGACCCCGTGCCGACGTTCGTCTTCGACGAGGTGGACGCGGGAATCGGTGGCGCCGCGGCGATCGAGGTCGGTCGACGGCTGGCCCGCCTGGCGGAGTCGTCGCAGGTGATCGCGGTCACCCACCTCGCCCAGGTGGCCGCCTTCGCGGGCAACCACCTGACGGTCGTCAAGGGCAACGACGGCGCGGTCACGGCATCCAGCGTCCGACGCCTCGACGGAGCCGAGCGCGAGGCGGAGATGGCGCGACTGCTCTCGGGACTCAGCGACTCGGATGCCGCCCTCACCCACGCCCGCGAGCTGCTCGAGACCGGGCGGGCACGCTGACCCGACCGCGCTCGACCCCTGATCGACACGCGGGCGTGACCCGGATGTCGGAAGGGGCTGTCAGACTCTGAGGCGAACCCCCACACCCGACTGATAGGATCGAAGCCCGTGATGCAGACTTCGGACGCGGGACATTCAGACAGCACGACCTTCACGACGAAGCACATCTTCGTGACCGGAGGAGTCGTCTCCTCCCTGGGCAAAGGCCTGACGGCGGCAAGCCTCGGCAACCTCCTCACGGCCCGCGGACTCCGCGTGGTCATGCAGAAGCTCGATCCCTATCTCAACGTGGATCCGGGCACCATGAACCCCTTCCAGCACGGCGAGGTCTTCGTGACCGACGACGGCGCCGAGACCGACCTCGACATCGGGCACTACGAGCGCTTCCTCGACATCGAGCTGAGCCAGGCCGCCAACGTCACCACGGGCCAGATCTACTCGCAGGTGATCGCGCGCGAGCGTCGCGGCGAGTACCTCGGCGACACGGTGCAGGTCATCCCGCACATCACCGACGAGATCAAGCGGCGCATGCGCCTGCAGGCCAGCGAGAGCCCGCAGCCCGACGTCATCATCACCGAGATCGGCGGCACGGTCGGCGACATCGAGTCGCAGCCGTTCATCGAGTCGGCCCGTCAGATCCGCCACGAGCTCGGTCGCAAGAACGTCTTCTTCGTGCACGTGTCGCTCGTGCCGTTCATGGGCGCCTCGGGCGAGCAGAAGACCAAGCCCACTCAGCACTCCGTCGCGACGCTGCGATCCATCGGCATCCAGCCCGACGCCCTCGTGCTGCGCAGCGACCGCCCCGTCACCGAGTCCAACAAGCGCAAGATCGCGCTCATGTGCGATGTCGACGAGGACGCGGTCGTCAACGCGATCGACGTGCCGAGCATCTACGACATCCCGTCGATGATGCACGACCAGGGCCTCGACGCGTACATCGTCGACGCCCTCGAGATCGCCAAGGCCGCCGACGTGGACTGGACGCGCTGGAACCGCGTGCTGCAGGCGGTGCACAACCCCAAGCACGAGGTCACGATCGGCCTGGTCGGCAAGTACATCGACCTGCCCGACGCCTACCTCTCGGTCACCGAGGCCATCAAGGCCGGCGGTTTCGGTCAGGAGACGCACGTGAAGATCACGTGGATCCCCTCCGACCTGTGCGAGACGCCCGAGGGCGCCGCGAAGGCCCTCGGCGCGGTCGACGGCATCATCGTCCCCGGCGGCTTCGGCATCCGCGGTATCGAGGGCAAGCTCGGTGCGCTGCGCTTCGCCCGCGAGCAGGGCATCCCGACGCTCGGCATCTGCCTCGGCCTGCAGTGCATGGTCATCGAGTACGCGCGCACCGTCGCCGGGCTCGAGGGCGCCTCGTCCAGCGAGTTCGACCCCGACACCGCCCACCCCGTCGTGGCGACGATGGCCGAGCAGGTCGACATCCTCGAGAGCGGCGACCTCGGCGGCACGATGCGCCTGGGTCTGTACCCGGCCGCGCTCGCCGAGGGCTCGCTCGCGGCCGAGGTCTACGGATCGAGCAGCATCTCCGAGCGCCATCGTCACCGCTACGAGGTCAACAACGCCTACCGTCAGCAGTTGAGCGACGCGGGGCTCGTCTTCTCGGGGCTCAACCCCGATCTCGACCTCGTCGAGTTCGTCGAGCTGCCGCGCGACGTGCACCCGTACTACATCGCCACGCAGGCGCACCCCGAACTGCGCTCGCGGCCCACCGAGCCCCACCCGCTGTTCCGCGGGCTCGTCGGGGCGGCGCTCGAGCGTCACCGCTCGAGCGAGCTGTTCGACGTCGAGGAGGACTGAGATGGAGTCGCTGCGCGACGAGCGGGTCGACCTCGAGGTCGTCTCGACCGACCTCGTGTACGAGGGCGCCGTGTGGGACGTCCGCAGCGACACCGTCCGGTACGGCGACGGCGAGATGACGCGTCAATACGTCGAGCACCCGGGCGCCGCGGCGGTCGTCGCGATCGACGACGAGGGTCGCGTCGTGCTCATCCAGCAGTACCGCCACCCCATCAAGGAGCGCGACTGGGAGATCCCGGCGGGGCTGCTCGACGTGGCCGGAGAGCCGCCGCTCGAGACGGCGAAGCGCGAGCTGACCGAGGAGGTCGATCTCGAGGCCGACCGCTGGCAGCACCTGCTGTCGATGCACACCACCCCGGGCGGGAACAACGAGGTCGTGCACCTCTTCCTCGCCCGCGGGCTGCGCGAGGTCGAGACCGATTACGAGCGCGAACACGAGGAATCCGACATGCGGGTCGAGCGCGTGCCGCTCGACGACGTGATCGACGGGGTCATCGCGGGGCGTCTGCGCAACGGCATCCTGGCCGCGGGGGCGCTCGCGGCGGCCGAGGTCCTGCGCCGCGAGGCCGCGTCGGCCTGACGTGGAGCTCGAGCGCGCGGTCGACACCTACCTGCGACACATCGCGCTCGAGCGGGGCCTGTCGGATCACACGGTCGCCGCCTATCGGCGCGACCTCGAGGTGTACACGGCGTGGCTCCGCGCGCGTGACGTCGTCGAGGCCGAGGCGGTGACCGCCGAGCTGGTCGCCGCCTTCGGCGCGGAGCGGGCCTCGGCCGACCCTCCGCCCGCGGCGTCGTCGCTCGCGCGTCTGCAGTCGTCGGTGCGGGGGCTGCACCGCTTCCTCGTACGCGAGGGTCGGACCGAGGTGGATCCGAGCGGGCGTCTGCGTCCGCCCAAGACGCCCCGGCGCCTGCCGAAGGCCCTGACCGTCACGCAGATCGACGAGCTGTTGGATGCCGCGGGGCCGGCGCCCGGATCGCTCGATGCGTCGGCGGCGGAGCCGGTGGCCGTCCGCGACCGGGCGCTGCTCGAACTGCTCTACGCCACGGGCGCGCGCGTGTCGGAGATCGTGCAGCTCGACCTCGACGACCTGTCGCACGGCGACCTGCTGCGCGTGCGCGGCAAGGGCGACAAGGAACGCATCGTGCCGGTCGGCTCCTACGCGCGCGCCGCCATCGAGGCCTACGCGACGCGCGTGCGCCCCGCCCTCGCGGCACGGGGACGCGCGACGCCGCGGCTGTTCCTCGGGGTGCGCGGCGCCCCCCTCTCGCGGCAGAGCGCGTGGCTCATCATCCAGGCCGCGGCTGATCGCGCCGCCCTCACCGCCCACGTCTCGCCGCACACGCTGCGCCACTCGTTCGCGACGCACCTGCTGCAGGGCGGTGCGGACGTGCGCGTCGTGCAGGAGTTGCTCGGTCACGCGTCGGTCGCGACCACCCAGATCTACACGCACGTCTCCGTCGACGCCCTGCGCGACGTCTACGCGACGGCGCATCCGCGGGCGCGGTGAGGGGCGACGTGTCGGCGGGGCGGCAATGCGGATCACGGGCGCAGGGAGGGGCTCGGCCGAGCCCGGAGAGGGGATGCCGATGAGCGCATCGGACGCATCGACGACCGGGAGGAGACTGCTCGACGGCGGGCTGGCCCTCGCCGCACTGGTCCCGTTCGCCGTGCTCGGTCTGATGGGAGCCGTGGTCTGCCTCTCTTCCCTCGCGGGAACGGGCTCGGGCGGCGAGGAGGGGGAGACCCTGATGCTGAGCCTCCTGCTCGGGGCCGTGTCCGTCGCCTTCTGCCTTCTGGCGGCCCGGGCGTCGGCGCGCGGGGCTCGCCTGTCGTGGCCGCGCGCCCTCTGCCTGGTCGCCTTCGTCACGATCCTCTGGACGGCCGCCACCTTCGGCCTGTGGGGCACCGGCGCCTTCCTGCTCGTCGCCGATCTCCCGTGGGTGCTCTTCCTCATGGTCGTCACCGGGTTCACCCTCCCGGTGGCGGGCCTCGGCATCCTGGGGCTCGTCGTCGTCGCGATCGTCCGGCGCGCGCGGGGCCGAGGCGCGCCGGACGTCACCGAGGGGCCTGGGAGACTAGGGGGATGACCGCCACCCTCGTCGCCCAGAACCTTGCCGGGGGATACGGCCACCGCACGCTCTTCGAGGGCGTCGACCTCACCGTCGCTCCGGGCGACGTGGTCGGACTGGTCGGCGTCAACGGCGCCGGGAAGTCGACCCTGCTGCGGCTGCTCGCCGGCGCCGACGAACCCCTCGCCGGAACCGTGGGCCTCGCTCCCGCCGACGCCTTCGTGGGCTGGCTCCCGCAGGAGCACGAGCGCGTACCGGGTGAGACGGTCGCCGCCTACATCGCACGGCGAACGGGCTGCGCCGAGGCCGCCCGCGAGATGGATGCCACCGCCGCGGCGCTGGGCGACCCCACCGCCGTCGGCGCCGACGACGCGTACGCGACGGCCCTGGAGCGGTGGCTCGCGAGCGGTGCGGCCGACCTCGACGAGCGCATGCCGCAGGTGCTCGCCGACCTGGGGCTGGAGGTGGGGCCGGATGCCGAGATGACCGGCCTCTCCGGCGGACAGGCGGCCCGCGTGGGTCTGGCGGCCCTGCTGCTGTCGCGCTTCGACATCGCTCTGCTCGACGAACCCACGAACGACCTCGATCTCGACGGACTCGAGAGGCTCGAGGCGTTCGTCCGCGGGCTGCGCGGCGGGGTGGTGCTCGTCAGCCACGACCGCGAGTTCCTCGCACGCTCGGTGACCCGCGTCCTGGAGCTCGACCTCGCGCAGAACACGCACCGGATCTACGGCGGGGGATACGACTCCTACCTCGAGGAGCGGGCGACGCTGCGCCGTCAGGCGCGCGAGAAGTACGAGGAGTACGCCGAGACGAAGGCCGACCTGGTGTCGCGGGCGCGCACGCAGCGCGAGTGGTCGAGCCAGGGCGTGCGCAACGCGATGAAGAAGTCGCCCGACAACGACAAGATCCGCCGCAAGGCCGCGACCGAGTCGAGCGAGAAGCAGGCGCAGAAGGTGCGGCAGATGGAGAGTCGCATCGCGCGCCTCGAAGAGGTCGAGGAGCCGCGTAAGGAGTGGCAGCTCGAGTTCACCATCGGGTCGGCACCCCGGTCGAGCTCGGTCGTGTCCACGCTCTCCGGCGCGGTGTTCCGCCAGGGGACGTTCGTGCTCGGACCGGTCTCGCTGCAGGTCAACGCCGGGGAGCGGATCGGCATCACCGGGCCGAACGGTGCCGGGAAATCGACGCTGCTGCGTGGCATCCTGGGCCGTCAGTCACCCGATGAGGGGACGACGTCGCTCGGGACGAGCGTGGCGATCGGCGAGATCGACCAGGCCCGGTCGCTGCTGGTGGGCGAGCGCCCGCTCGCCGAGACCTTCGAGGCGCTGGTGCCCGAGATGAACGCCGGCGAGGTGCGGACGCTCCTGGCGAAGTTCGGGCTCAAGGCCGATCACGTCACGCGGCCCGTCGACGGTCTCTCGCCGGGCGAGCGCACGCGCGCGGGTCTCGCGCTGCTGCAGGCTCGGGGCGTCAACGTCCTCGTGCTCGACGAACCGACCAACCACCTCGACCTCCCCGCGATCGAACAGCTCGAGCAGGCCCTCGGCTCGTACACGGGGACGCTGCTGCTGGTGACGCACGATCGGCGCATGCTCGCGGCCGTCGAGACCGATCGTCGCTGGCACGTCGAGGCCGGGCGGGTCACGGAGCTGTAGCCGCGAGGCGCTCGCGGGTGCTTCGCACAAACGGGCTCAGCGGCGGGAAACCCCCCGAGTCTCGGACCGTTCAGCGTTCGTCGCGGCGCAGGGGGCCGCGGATCAGCGGCCCTGGCGCTTCTTGTACGGCTTGGGCTGGCCCTTCACGATCGGGGCGCGGCCCTTCCCCTTGTTGGCCTTGGCCTTGCCGCCCCCGGGGGCCTTCTGCTTGGGTGCGGGGGGAGGAGCGTCGGCGATGCGGCGGTGGGCCTCCTCGAGCAGCAGGGCGCCCGCCGGGAGCAGACGCGTGGGAGCCGTGCGCTGGACCAGCGGCTGGCCCACTTCCTCCTCGAGCTTGTCGAGCGTCGTGTAGAGCGAGGCGAGCGGGATGCCGAGCTTCTCGGCCGCGCGGGGGAAGTGCAGCTCCTCGGCGAGGGCGGCGAACCGGACGAGGTGCTCGAGCTTCATGGCATCCATTCTCCCGTGTGCGTGCCGACATCACACGATCGGCTCGAGATCACCCGTCGCGGTCGGTCCGTGACATGTGACCTCGAGCCGATCGTGTGATCTCGCGAGGGGGAGGGGGCCTTCCCGCCGGGGCGGGGTCAGGCGGCGGCGGATGCCAGGAAGCGGTCCGCCGTGCGCAGCGACAGCGCCATGATCGTCAACGCCGGGTTCGCGGCGATCGCCGAGGGGAAGACGGAGTTGTCGCAGATCCACAGGTTCGGGATCTCGTGCGAGCGGCCGTCGGCGTCGACGACGCCGTCCGAGGGGTCGGTCGACATGCGACAGGTGCCGATGGTGTGGGCCGTGCGGGCCAGCACGATCGTCTCGCGCGCTCCGGCCGCCTCCATCACGCGCAGCATGAACGCCGTCGCGTGCCGGTCGATCGCCTTCTCGTTCTCTCCCGCGGTGAAGGTGACGTGCGCCCGGGGGATGCCGAACTCGTCGGTCTCGTCGCTCAGCACGAGGAGGTTGTCGTCGGAGGGCAGGCAGTCGGCGTTGATGCCGATGCCGGCCATGAACCGGTATTGATCCAGCCGCTGCATGAGCTCCGGACCCCACAGGCCACCGCCGCGCACGAGCGTCGTCGACAGCGTCAGCGGCATCACGCCCAGGCTCTGGACGAGGTACCCTCCGGCGAAGTCCGCATCGGCGGGACGCATCATGTCCTCGGAGATGAGCGACGACGGGTAGCCGCGGTGCCCGCGCACCGGCTCGTCGAAACGGCCCCACACCTGGGTCGCGCCGTGCGCGAGGAAGTTGCGGCCCACCTGGCCGTTGTCGTTGGCGAGTCCGGTGTGCAGGAGGAGGCGGGGGGTCTCGACGCCGCCGCCGGCGAGAACGAGCGCGCGGCACCGCTGGCGACGGTCCACGCCGTCCTTGCGGTAGACCACCGCCTCGACGTGCCCGCGCTCGTCGAGTTCGATGCCGTGCACCATCGACTCGCTGCGGATCTCGGCGCCGGCCGCGACCGCCGCGGGCAGGTAGGTGTTGGCAGTGGAGGCCTTGGCATCCGCCCGGCATCCCTGGTGGCACTCGCCGCAGTTGACGCACGCCCCGCGCTCGCCGTGGTGATCCTGGAGTCGCGCTCGCGTGAGCACGGCCGCGGGGGCGTCGGCCCAGCGCACGCCGAGGGCGTCGCAGCCCTTGGCGACGAGGTTCGCCGGCGCGTTGCGCGCCGCGGGGGCGTACGCGTAGGTGCGGCTCGGGTCCCACGGGTAGGGCGTCGGGCCCGAGACGCCGATGTCGCCCTCGACGCGCTCGACGTAGGCGAGCAGTTCGTCGGGGTCGATCGGCCAGTCGCGGCCCACTCCCGATTCGCTGCGCAGCGCGAGGTCGCGTCGATCGGGACGCGGGGTGAAGGCGCCCCAGTGCAGCATCGAGCCGCCGACGCCGCGACCGCTGTTGTTCGGGCCGAACGCCGTGGGGTCGTCACCGCCGCTCAGGCGCTCCGACATCCAGTTGATCTCGACGGCCTCGGTCTCGTCGGGCGTCAGGTCATCGAGCGCGAAGTGGCGCCCGGCCTCGAGCGCCACGACGCTGAGTCCCTTGCGGGCGAGTTCGTTCGTCAGCGGCGCGCCACCGGCGCCGGTTCCCACCACGACGACGTCGACCGTCTCGTCGTCGGTGAAGGTGCGCATGCCGTCGAGGTTCATGCGGCGTCTCCTGTCGCGATCGTGCCGCCGACGTTCGACGGCTCCCAGTCTTCTCGGCGGCCCAGCCGCAGTTCCACGTAGCCGCGCATCGGCGAGCCGCCCGTGGCGAATCCGTCGTAGCCGACCCGCGCCATGCTCGCCGGATGTGCGAGCCACTGCCGCACGAGGTCGTTGCGCACGTCCTCCAGCCACACCTTCAGCTGCGCCGCGTCGAAAGCGCCCTCAGCGCTGCTCTCGCCCTCGATCGCCTCGCGCAGGACGCGCGTCCGGTCGGCGGGGTCGGTCGGCCAGTGGCGCGCGAGCGTGTCGAGCCCCGCCCGGTACGCCTCGGGGTCGGTCGGAAGGTCGGCGTTGCGCCAGCCGTCGCCCTCACCGCGCGCGAGCTGCGCGTCGACGCGCGCGGCGATGTCGATCGCGGGGCCGTCCTGCGGGACGACCAGGTCGGCGATCTCGCGCAGCAGGGTGAGCTGGGCGATATCGAGCACCTCGGGGGCGTACCCGCGGTCGTCGGGAAGAGCGCGCCGGGCCAGGATGCCGCGCACCCGGGCGTCGACGCGATCGCCGGCGATGAGGCGGACCCACTCGTCGGCGACCACGGGTCCCACCCGGATCTCCTCGTCGACGAAGCGTTCGATGGCCGCGGCGGCCTCGGCGTCGCGCTCGAGCGGGATCAGGTGACCGGTGTCGGCGAGGGGAACGAAACGGGCGCGCGGGTACACCGAGGCCAGCAGGCCCGGCTGGGCGGCCGCGCCGAGGTCGGCGTCGTCCTCACCGGCGAGCACGAGGGCGGGGAGGTCGAGCGTGCCCACCTCGGCCGTGGCGTCGACGCGGCTCCCCGTCTCGAGCCAGGCGCGCCACGCCGCGGGGGAGGTGCGGCGGAGGTCGTCGATCGCGGCGGCGTGCGCCGCGTCGTCGAGGGGCTCGGCGGTGTTCTGCGCGAGGAAGGTCGCTGCATCCTCATCGGAAAGGCCGCCGTCGGACACCCACGACAGCATGCGCTCGCGGCGCTCCTCGTCCATGGGTTCGGGGCGCGGGGGCGAGGGGGCCATCAGCACGACGCCGGCGAGGCCGAACAGCCGCGCCTCGCCCCGCAGGACGCGCGACGCCACGAGCGCGGTGACCTTGCCGCCCATGCTGTGCCCGCCGAGCAGCCAGGGGCCGCCCGTGTGGGCCGCCAGCGTGCGCTCGACGTGCGCGACGGTGGAAGAGAGGTCGGTCTGCGTCGCGGACGCCTCGGAACCGAATCCGGGCAGGTCGATCGCGACGACACGCACGCGGCCGGCCAGTCTCTCGGCCACCCGATCGAACGAGCGGGCGCTCGCGCCGAGCGCGTGCAGCATGTACAGGGTCAGGGGCGCCTCGTCGGGGACGGAGGCGGTGTCTTCGGACATGACATCACCGTTTCGCACCGCGGGCACGCGAGAGGGTCGGTTGCGGATTGCCGCGATTTGCGCAAGAGGCCCCGGTGCCCGCGAGGGGAGCGTGCGGGGCGGGCATGACGAACGCCCCGACCCGACGGGCCGGGGCGTTCGCCGGGGCACGTCAGGGAGTGACCATGCCGCCGTTGACGTTGAGCGTCTCGCCCGAGACGTAGCTGGATTCCGCGGATGCCAGGAAGACGAACGCCGGTGCGATCTCGGCCGGCTGCCCCGCGCGCTGGTAAGTGCTTTCGTCGTCGAAGTGCTCCATCTGATCGTCGGAGACGCCCTGGCTCACCTGCAGCGCCGACCAGGTGGGACCGGGGGCGACGACGTTCACCCGGATGCCGCGAGACGCGAGCTGCTGGGCGAGCCCCTTCGACAGGTTGTTGATCGCCGCCTTCGTCGCGGCGTAGTCGAGGCGATCCGGCGCGGGCACGTAGGCCTCGAGGGAGGCGGTGTTGATGATCGTGCCCCCCTCGGGCAGGTGCGCGAGAGCGGCCTTGGTGATCCAGAACGGGGCGAACACGTTCGTGCGGAAGGTCTGCTCGAACTGCTCGTCGGACAGGTCGTCGACCTTCTCGACCATCACCTGCTTGCCCGCGTTGTTCACGACGATGTCGAGGCCGCCGAGCGCCTCGGCCGCGTGCGAGACGAGCTCGCGGCACGCGCCGGGATCGGTGATGTCGGTCGCGATCGAGACGCCCGTGCGGCCGGCATCCCGGATCTGCTCGAGGATGTGGTCGGCGTCGCGCTGCTCGCCGGGCAGGTGCACGATCGCGACGTCGGCGCCCTCGCGGGCGAACGCGATCGCGACCGCACCGCCGATCCCGGAGTCGCCGCCGGTGATGAGCGCCTTGCGGCCGGTGAGTCGGCCGAGTCCGCGATAGGTCTTCTCGCCGAGGTCGGGCACCGGGGTCATGTCGGCCTGAACGCCGGGCTCGGGCTGGTGCTGGAGGGGCGGTTCGACGCGGGCGTAACGCGTGACCGGATTGTCGAAGGTGAACTGGTCGCGATCGGAGGTCATGCGTCGACGCTAGGCAGGGTGGTGCGCCTCCGCGGGGGCCTTGACGTGCCCGCCCGGATCGTCGTCGTCGCCCATACGCCGATGAGGACGGCGACAGCGCGACCTGATGAGGCGAAGGGTGATCTCTTCGGCCCCGCGGCCCTTCCCTCTCCGAGACGTCCCCGGCCCGGAGGATCGTCCGTCTAATCTCACCGCGTGAACGAGACCCCGCACGAACGTGTCGTCGCCCATGTCGTCGATCGCGTCAGCGGAGGCGTACCGGTCGCGGTGCGCACGTACATCCAGAACTCTCCCTCCGGCTACTCGCACGTCGTCATCTCGCCGTGGCGCGACGGCGCACCCTCCTCCGTCTGGTCGGGGTTGTCCGCCGCACACCTCGCGTGGGACACGTCCACCGTCTCCCGGGCGATCAGAGATCTCCGACGCGTGCTGCGCCGCCACACGTTCGACGTCGTCCACGCGCACTCCAGTTTCCCCGGGGCATACGTTCGGATGGTGTCCTCGCGCCGCCGCACGCGGGTCGTCTACACCCCGCACTGCTTCGCGTTCGTCCGTACGGACATCTCCGCGCCACAGCGCGCCGTCTTCCGTCTCGCCGAGAGAGCGCTCCGTCACCGCACCGGCATCCTCGCCGCCTGCGGAGCCGGTGAGCGTCGCGAGGCCGAACGCCTCGGTTTCCGCCCGGAACGCGTCCTCGTCGTTCCCAACCTGGCATCGGTTCCGACTCGCGACGGGTCCCGTCGTGCGCGCGGTCTGCGCGTCCCGAACCGCGTGCACATCGGCATGCTCGGTCGCTGGTCGGAGCAGAAGGATCCCGCTGCCTTCATCGCGGGCGCCGTCGCCCTCCGACGTGCCCTCCCCGGGATGACCGTGGACGCCACCTGGATCGGCGACGGGCAGGGCACGACTCCCCGACCTGACGGAGTGGAAGTGACGGGGTGGCTCGATCGAGCCGCGGTGGGTGAGCGGCTCGACGATCTCGACGTCTACGTGCACAGTGCCGCGTGGGAGGGCTTCCCCATCGCGATCCTGGATGCCGCGGCCGTGGGGCTGCCCATCCTCACTCGCCGGATCGACGCACTCCCCGACCTTCCCGCGGCATTGACGATCGACGGAGGGCTTGCGGATCTCGCCGATGCCGTCCGCTCCGATCGTTTCGACGCCTGGAGCTCCACCAATCGCTCGCGATGGGCGGAGTACCTCGGACCGCGCGACAGTGACGATCAGCGCCGCGCACTGGCCGGCGCGTGGGGATGATCTGCGTCACTCGTACGACAATTCGCGAGCGATCGCACGAGGATCGCTGTGCTGCCCGTACGCGTGACGCGCGGGCGAGAAGCGGGCGCGAATCCGTACCCCCACGCGCATCTTCCACAGCTTCCAGGGCACCCGCTCCAGCGGTGCGATGAGAGTCACCAGGGGCAGTCGTGCCCGCCACTTCTGCCTGACGTAGCGGTGCCCCTGCGCGTAACCACCCCCGAGAGAGGTGATCGGTTTGGCGTGGTGGACGACGTCGAGAGGCAAGGCGTACGACTGCCGCCCCTGCAGACGCCCCATTTGCACGAGATCGACGCCGTAGAGGTGGAAGCCGGGTAGCCCGAGGTCGACGAGCGAGAGATCGCCCGCCCGCATGATGAGGACGCACTCGTCGAGACACTCGACGGGAGCCGCCCGCTCGATGCGCTCTCCGACGACCATTCCCCGATCGGTGCTCCAGACGGTGCCGTGGGTTCGCCGCGCGGCATCTCGGCCGATGGCACCGGCGACGGCCCACGTCGGATCCTGCTCGGAGAGCGTGGACAGCGCGTCGGAGAGCCGGGCGAAGAAGCCCGCGGGAAAGTACACGTCTTGATGCGCGTAGACGACGAACGACCGATCGGCGCGGCCGAGAGCGTCCGCGATCACGTTGTTGGCAGACCGCGCCTCGCGCACGACGCGGAGGGGGACATCCCCGCTCCGGATCTCCGGGGATGCCGCGAGACACCGCTCGAGAGTCCGGTCGTCGTTCGTGGGGGACACGACGACGAAGTCAACGGGCGAGGGCGAGGGCGAGGGCATGGGGGATCTCCAGGAACGGTCGGCGGTGTCGATCAGACATCTGCGCGAGGGGTGGGAGCGGTGAGCTCGGACAGCAGTTCGGACAGCTCCCGATGGAACCGCTTCTCGGAGAACTCCTCGCGTGCCCACGTCTGACCGGCACGCGCGATGGTCGCAGCTGCAGCGCGATCGGACAGCGCATCGATGATCCCCTCGGCGAAGGCCCGAGGTTCGTCGGCGCGGCGCCAGATCGACGCGGGATCCTCGGTGATGCCCTCCAGCCCGACACCCGTGGACACCACCGGAATGCCCCAGAGCAGGGCGAGGACGGTTTTGAACTTCACACCGGCCCCCTGCAGAACGGGGATGACAGCGACGTCGGCCCGCGCGTAGAAGGAATCGAGGCTTTCCTGGTAGCCGGTCACCTCGATGGAGGCATCCGTTCGCGCGGCCTCGATCATCGCCGGGGTCGGATCCGCTCCGGCCAGCGTGAGATGCGCGTCGGGGTGCGATTCGCGGACCAGCGGCCACACGTCGCGGTACAGCCACTCGGCCGCACGCGCGTTATCGTCCCGCCGGAACCATCCGACATAGAGGACTTCGGCGCGGTGGTCGCTCTCGACGACGTGCCGGTGACGATCTCCTCCGATGTCCATCGCCTCGGACAGCGGAGGGCGCAGCACGCGGATGGTGGTGGAGGTCGGCGCCAGTTCGCGGGCGACGCCGGCGTCTTTCTCGCTGAAGACAATCGCGGCGTCGACCGTCGCGACGGCGCGGGCTTCGGCCGCGCGGACGAACCAGAGCTTCAGAGACCTCAGCGCACGTCTGGACGGCCCACCCCCGCCGCTCTCCCGCTGGCGGCGCACCTGTTGGGTCATCACGTCGTGCAGCACCACCAGGCTGCGGGTATCCGGACGTGTGTGAGCCATCGCGATGCGACTCAAGTCGGCGGACTGGGTCCAGTGGAACTCGACGACGTCGGCACGATTGAGGGCGTCGTGCGCGGCCGTGCACCGCGCCAGTCTCCGGTGCTCCCATCGATCGACCCGAGCGGGCGACAGGCGTCGCATCGATCGCGCGAGCGCGCTCGGACGCTCGTCGCCGGGTTCACCGTAAAGGACGACCGTTCCGGGCAGATCGTGTGTGGAGACGGCCCGCCGGTTCTCGTTCGTGTTGGGCGCGACGAAGACCACTTCGTGTCCGAGCGCGCGGAGAGCCCGCGCGTGACGGAGCGCGTACTCGCCTCCGGCGTGCGGAATGCCCTCGTAGGGAACCGTCCGCGTCACGCTCACGATTCGCATCGTCCTCCCCTCGTCGTCGTCGATGATGACCCCGTCCTGCGAACGGTCCGCGGTGGCCTCGTGAGCATGGGGGCGGATGAAGCGGCGGATCGTCGAGACATCCGGTCGGGCGAAGACGGAGCCGCAGCAGAGGGCGGCCACCGTCCAGACAGCGACGAGACCCGCGAGCCGCGGCAGAGGGTCCCACGTCCGCAGGAGCCACGCGTCGACGACGACGGCCGCGCTCAGCGCGGTGGCGGTGACGAGCAGCGCGCGCCCGGCCGAGCGCGCAAGGCTCCATCCGGACAGGCCGGCGCGAGGCAGGAAGACGAACGTCGAGCCGATCCACACCACCGCGTGCCCGCAGGCGATGGCGGCGGCGACCCACCCCGGGCCGTACGGGGCCCAGACGATGGCCAGCCCGATCATGACGGCCCGACCCACCGCTTCCGCCCCCAGCAGCAGCCCCGGGCGTCCGGCTGCCACGAAGGCCCAGTAGCCCACGTAACCCAGCGTCTGGAAGAGCGCACCGACGGCGAGCAGGGGAACGACGTCAGCGGCCGGTTCCCACTCCGCGCCGAGAACGACGTGGATGGCGGGATGAGCGGTCGCGGTGAGAAGGCTCACGTAACCGAGGACGGGGTAGCAGAGCAGCACTTGGAAGCGCCCGAGCCGTCGTTGCAGGTCGGCGGTGCTTGCCGCCCGGGAGAGCGCCGGGATGACGATCCGGGTCAGCGGACTCGCCAACTGCTCGAGGGGAAGATTCACCAGCTGATTCGCCCGGGAGAACAGGCCGAGGACCGCCGCACCGGATGCCGCTCCGACGGTCATCGTGCCGATGTTCGCCGACGTGTAGTTGAGCAGGTGGACGACGAAGGTGTTGCCTCCGAAGGACAGCAGCGATCGGATCGGGGCGTCTCGCCGTGGGCGCCCCGGTCGCCACCGTGCCGTCGCGATCGCCGCGACGAGGGTCACGGTGGCGGCGATCGTGCCCTGCAGGGACAAACCGACGACACCCGCGCCACTCCACGCGAGCAGGGCCGCCGCCACGAGACCCACCGCATCGCCGAGGAACTCGACGACGGCGAGGGTGCCCAGCCGGCCGGCACGGTTGAGCTCCACGCGGTACTGCACGCTCGCCGACCGCAGGGCGAAAGCCGGCGCGAGCAACAGCATGACGGGGACCAGGCGGCTGTCGTCGTAGGCGGAGCTCACCGGGAACGCGGCGACGACCACGATGGCCGACGCCACCACGCCCACGAGGGTGTTGATCCAGAAGAGGAGGTCGCGCTGTGCGACCGAGAGGCGAGGCGCGCGTAGCGCAGCCAGGCTGAGGCCGAAATCCCCCAGCACGGCGGCGAAGCCGGAAAGGGCGAGGCCGAGCGCGACGAGACCGAAGTCGGCCGGCGCGATGAGACGGGCGAGGATGACGATGCCCCCGACCTGAACCGCGTACCTGCCCCACTGCGCGCCGAGCAGAGCGATGGCGCCGACTCGCCCGGGGGCGGTCGATTCGAGCGAGGACATCCGCCTTCTCCTCCGGTTGTACTGTCTGGCCAGTGAGCAGGGTAATGAGCGACCGGTATCGCGCCGACCAGCACGTCTCGCCGCGGGCGGGGCGAGTGGGCGACCCGCGGTGGCGCCGATTCGCCGTTCTCCTGCTGCTGCTGGCGTCGCTGACCGAGCCGGTGGTCGAAACTCTCACGACCGACCGTGCCCACTACGTCGAAGGGGCGACGGTCGCCCCGCGACCGCTGGTGGAGGCGGCGACTGCCCTCTCCAATGCGGTCATCCCCCTGGTCGCCCTCGGCGTCCTGCTGCTGGCACTGCTGTGGGCGAAGGTCGACGGGAGAGCGCTCGTCCTCGTGAGCCTCCCCTCGCTCACGATGACGGTGAACGAGTTCGTGCACGGTCGTGCGCTCGGGCCCTCGCTCCTCCTCCCCGCCGTGGCGGGGATCCTGCTCGTGACGCTACGGGTGAATTTCGCGGACCTGGCGCTCTTGGGCTACGCCGGCGGCATCGTCGCGGCGATATCACTCCTGGGGATGGTCTTCGCCCCGGCGTTCGTCTTGATGTCCGCCGGACTGGCGTTCGCGGAGAAATCCATCACCGGGGCCCCTCTGCTCGCCGGGATCTTCTCCCACTCGAACATCCTGGGGCTCTACCTGGCGGCGTCGCTGCCCTTCGCCTTCCTGGCGAGGCGATTCATCGTGCGCTGGACGATCGTGCTGATCCTCGTCCTGGCGCTCGTCATGACATCGTCGCGAACAGCGCTCTTCGGTGCGGCCGTCGTCCTGATCGTCATTCTGGTGGGCTGGATCCTTCCGCGCGCGGCTTTCCGCCCGGTGCTCGTCGTGACGCTGATCGTGCTGTGCATCGCACTGGTCCAGGTGCCCTTCTCCGAGACGGACCCGTCCGCATACACCTACCGGGGCGAGATCTGGATGTACAACATCGGGTTGTTGGCGGGGAACTGGCTCTTCGGGCTCGGAGCGTGGTTCTACACCGACGACTATGCGCGTCTCTCGCAGGTGCTGTCCGCCGCCGCGAGCCACGCGCACAACGACCTCCTGACCAACCTCGTGATGGGCGGCCTGCTGCTGGTGAGCGTCATCGGGCTCGTTCTCATCAGCGCCTGGCGCGGGGCGGACGGGTACCTCGATCGGCGTCAAGGTTTCGTCGGCGGTGCGTTCCTTGCCGGAGTGGTCGCGTTGAGCATCACCGAGACGACCATGCGCTTCGCCAGTTGGGGCCCGTTGTCGGCGTCCTTGCTCGTCCCCCTCTTCGTCATGGTCGCCGACGCGTCGGCACGTCGCGGCGCGCCGACGACCGTCGGACTCGTCCCGGCGCCGCTCGTCCCGCCGTCTTCAGGTCCGGTACCGTCGACGCGTCGACAGGCGCGCGCCGCCCTCGGCGGGTCGGCGCGGGATCATTCCTGACAGCAACGGACCGAGTCCCCTGCGCAGGCGCCGCAGTCGCGCGACCGCGAGGCTCCCCGTCGGATCCCCGGCCCGTCGCGCTGACTCGCGGATCACGTCCGCGGTCGGCCACACGAGGGTCACGAGGAGACGCGCGCGAGAGGACCAGGGCAGCTCCCGCAGTGCGGTGAGGTAGGCCCTCGCACGGTCGGGCTGCGCTCTCCAGAACCAGTCGCGGGGAGGTCGGTCGTCCGCCGGCAGATCGGCCTCGGGACGACAGGCGCGCAGTTCCCGCCGCAAGGCGGGGACGGCACCGAGCCGGACGGCCGCCCCCACGGGATCGTCGGCGCGTCGGAGCAGTTCCAGGGCGGACGTCGACGGGTGCGCGGGGAGTGTCGGCCGACCGATCTGAGGCCGCGCGGCGTGCAACGCCGCGACCACCGCATGGCTCTCGCGCGCCGGAAATCTCACCGGCACCCCTGCGTGGATCTCGAGCACCGTATCGGAGGACAACGCGGCGAACGCGGCACTGTCGTCGAGGACGACACCCGGCATCCTTCGGTGCACGTCGATCTGGCAGCCCCAGGCCGGAGCATTCAGCGTCACGGAATGCCCCACATCCGTTCCCCTCCAGGGATCGGGCTCGCGTGTCCAGCCGTGATGCGTCAGGGCCTCGGCGAGATCATCCCAGCGCGAGGGGGCGCACCACACATCGACATCTCCGGAGTGCTCGCGGTCGCGCAAGCCCTGACGCTGCAACATCGGGCCCTTCACGAACACGTGGGGGATGCCGAGGTCATCGGCGACGCGCGCGACGAGGGCGTACACGAGTTCGTGCACCGGTGACGTGAGGATCGGCGGACGCAGATCGATGAGAGGATGTCGCGGCGATTTGCTGCGCGAGAGGAATCCGGCGGCCTCGAGTTCGAGCGCGATCTGCTCGTCACTCGCCGAGAGGACGGCATCGCGGGTCGTCGACAGTCGACGCCAGACGGCGGCGCCCGCGCCGATCAGCCCGATGGGGCCGCCCCCGTCGGCGGGGAGGAGGACGATCTCGACCGACCCGGCGTAGACATCGCTCTCGGCGACATCCAGCGCCGCGAGTGCGACCGGGGTCCAGGGGCTCCGGTGCGACGCGCGGGTTTCAGAGTCGGTCATAGTCGGGAAGAGGAGGCTCGCAACGGCGGAGCACCGCCGACATCGCGCTCATCACTCCCCGGAGGTGCTCGAGCGGGACCGCGGAGGCGAAGGGCAGCAGGACCAGGCGGATCGAGAGCGCCGTGAGCACCAGCAGGTCGGAGGCGAGCGCGCGTGTGCCCGTGACGCGCAGGTACGTGCGGGCGGAGAAGGCGACCGCGGGAAGCACGCGCGCGATGTGACGTGACGTCGTCGTCGACCGATCATGGACCAGACCCACGTCGATGGACTGCGGCTCGACGCCCCCACCCTCGAGATGCCGTCGGGCGAAGTACGCGTCCTCGAAGCAGAAGACGAATCGCTCGTCGAGCCCCCCGCACCTGTCCCACGCGGTCCGGCGGATGGCGACGGCGCTGAAGGACTTGTACGTCGCTCCGACGGCGCGATCGCGGGGTGTCCGGCGCAGTCGCGAGGCGACGGACTCCAGCAGGGACAGGGAGAGGAAGACGCCGCTCGGGTCGGGGAGCGGCCGCAGGGACTCGGGATCGAAATAGATCAGCTCCCCTCCCGTGCCGTCGGCGGTGCGGATCGCATCGCGGATGCGTCCGGGCGTCTCGGGGGAGAAACGCAGATCGTCGTTGAGCAGCACCACCCAATCCCAGGTCCCCACGGCGCGCGCGGCGGCACTGACGGATCGAGCGAAGCCCGGGTTGGCGCCGGTGTCGATGACGGGTGCGGCCCACCCGAGGCGGTGGTCGGCGACGGATGCCGCGTTCGCGACGATCCGCACGTCGAAGCCCGCGACGGGGTCGCGGAGTGCGGTCAGCCACGGCGCCGCCGCAGCAACCCGCGTGGGGCTGATCGTCGGGACGAGGACGAGGACCCGGGGCGCGGTCATCGCAGGGAGGGGAGGTGGTCGTAGAGGGCCAGGTGCGCATCCACGATCGCGGGCCAGGCCCACCGGGGGTGCACGTGCGATCGGGCGCGCAGGCGGAGCGCGGAGAAGTCAGGGGAGAGCAGCACCGACACGACGGCGTCGGCCAGCGCGTCCGCGGTGGCGCGGCGGGCGACGAGCAGGCGCGAGAGCCCCTCGACCACCTCGGCGTTCGCCCCGATGGGGGTGACGACGGCGAGGGTTCCGCAGGCGAGGGCCTCGACGGTCGACAGCCCGAATCCTTCCAGTGCCGTGGTGGGGGTGATGGCGAGGTGCGCCCGGCGATATCGATCGCGCAGCTCGGCCTCGGGGATGCGGCCCAGCAGCCGGACGTTCTTCTCGAGGCCCGTGGCGCGTATCCGATCGGCGAGCGTCTCGCCGAGCGGGCCGGAGCCGGCGATGTCCAGGTGGGCTCCCGGGATCCGCCGGAGGATCGCGGGCATGGCATCCACGAGCAGGTCCACCCCGGTTCGTTCGACGAGCCGACGGGCGGTGAACAGGCGGGGTGCGGATGCGGCGGTCGTCGCGAGGGCGACGTCCGCCCTTTCGTCGGCGGGCTGGAACCACTCGGTGTCGAGACCCCCGGGGATGAGCTGGACGCGGGCGCCGTCGCGCGCGTCCAGCGCTGCCACTTCGGATCGCACGAAATCGCTGAGGGTGACGAGGGTGTGAGCGCGCCGGAGGACGTGCCGCTCCGCCGCACGAAGACCGCCGACGGCGGTTCTGCGCACGGGAGAGGGAAGGGCGTAGGAGTTCCGCCGCTCGGACAGGAGCTCTCGATGGACGGGGGCGTGGCAGGTGTAGACGTAGGGCTTCCGGGCGAGAGCCGAGCCCAGCATCGGCACGGGGAAATGCCCGTGCAGGAGCACGCGACGCGATCCCGCGTCAGCGATCGCGCGTGCGATGCCGACACGGACGCCCCGGTGGACCTCGATCGGGTACCGGGCGGCGAAGAGCGGATCGCTCTTGGGCGGGGGAGAGTAGCGACGTATCCTCACGCCGTCCTCGCCTCGCTCGTCGCCGGGCTGGTCGGGCTGCGTGCGCTTGGACACGACGGTCACCGACGCCCCGGCGTCGACGAGCCCTCGGGACAGTTCGCGGACGTACCTCTCCAGACCGCCGAGCTTGTCGGGAGCGACGGCGTTCGTCACCATCACGAGGTGGGGCGGAGCGGCGGTCACGGTTGTCCTCCTCGGGAGGGAGCGCCGACGGCGCAGCGAGAGGGGCCTGATCGGGGGTGGGCCATGGTCCGACTATCCCCCTGACGCCGCGCCGCACGAACCGCCCCCGGTCGCTCCCTGCGCTCGGGCGCCGTCGGCTTCGCCGCCCGCCTCACCCGCGACGGCGTGCGCTTTCGCCCTCGCCCAGAGATGATCCCGGGACGAGGTCCGACGATGAGTCAGCGCACGCCGCCCCGATCCACCAATCGCGTCGGAACGAGGTGGGTGTGCGAACCGGTCGCCGGGGCGGCGGCACGGCGCAGCAGCGTCTCCGCGGCGTGACGTCCCAGGTCGGCGACGTCGTAATCGACGACGCGGATACGACGGGGGAGCAGGTGCGACAGCTCGAAGTCGTCGAAGCCGGCTACGTCGACGTCCGCTCCGCGCGGGAGGATCGCCTCGAGCACGCCGATCGTGATGCGGTTGTTGGCGCAGAACACCGCGGTGGGCGGATCGTCGTCGTCGAGCAGGCGGAGCATCGCGTCGCGGGCCGCGGCGGGGGTGTGCAGCGCGTCGACGACCCACGCGGGGTCGGGCTCGCGTCCGATCGCGGCGTAGGCCTCTTCGACGCCCGCTCGACGTTCGACCATCGTGTAGATGCCCGGCGCGTCGAGCAGCACCGCGATGCGACGATGCCCCGCCGCGAGCAGCTCGGCGACGGCGGCGCGCGCCCCGCCGCGGTTGTCGAGCAGGATCGTGTCGGCGGGGATGCCGGTGCCGGGACGGTCGAGGAAGACCACCGGAGTGCCGAGTTCGACCTCGCGCTGCAGGTAGGCGTGGTCGTCAGCGGTCGGCACCACGATCAGGCCGCCGACCTGACGCTGGCACAGGTCGAGGGCGAGGGTGCGTTCGTTCGTGGCATCCTCTTCGCTGGATGCCATGACCAGGTGCATGCGCTCCCGGGAGGCGATTGAGGATACGCCGGCGGCGACCGCCATGTAGAACATGTTCGACAGATCGGCGGCGATGAAGCCGATCGTGTCGCGGTCGCCGGAGCGCAGGCTCGCGGCGAGGGCGTTGCGGTGGTATCCGAGCCGCGCGACCGCGGCCAGGACGCGTTCGGCCATGGCCGGGTCGACGTGCGGTTGGCCGTTGATGACGCGCGAGACGGTTTTGAAGCTGACGCCCGCCTCGGCGGCGACGTCGACCATGGTCGGCCGGCCGGTCTTGCGCATGCGTCTCCTCGGGTGATGCCGTCGGGAGCGGCATCCTCCGAGCATAGGGATCGACCGGGGCGCGGTGCCATCCGGGCGCGGTGCCGTCCCCGAACCCCGCCCGCCGGCCTCGGGCGACGCCGACGCGCCCGGGACAGACGAATGTCCACGGCACGCCGCATCTCGGGGAGGGGAGGCGGCGTGTCGTGGACACTCACGAGAGGGTCAGAGAGAAGGAGCGACCAGGGTGCCCGTCTCGTGGGAGGCGATCGCGGCGGCGAACAGGCGGTGCGTGAGAGCGGCCTCTTCGGGGCGGACGCAGCCGAAGCCGTCGCCCAGCTCGCCCACGTACTCGGCGAGGAAGGCCGCCCACATCTGCAGGATGGCATCCGAGAATCCGGACTCGAAGTTCGGACCCGTCACCGTGGGCCACACCGACTGGCTGCCCGCGTCGACGCTCTGCCAGCTCTGCTCGCGGCCGACGCCGGGCACGTCGACGAAGGCGAACACCTCGACCTGCTTCGGGTTCTTGGTGCTGAAGCGCACCCCGCCCGACATGCCGATGGCCTCGAACTCCCACGTGTTCTTCTGACCGGGCGCGATGCGCTTGGTCTCGGTCGTGAGCGGGAACGGCGCCCCCTCGTGACGCGCCCACGAGTGGATCACGGCGTTGTCCCACGTGTCGCAGGGCTGCGGCGAGCCGTCGGGGCCCGGGCGCTCGGTGACGATGTCCTGCAGGATGCCGACGACCTTCTCGGGCGTCCAGCCCAGGCGCAGCGGCACGTGCCAGGTGTGCATGCCGAGGTCGTTGAGCACGCCCGCGTCGCCGCAGTACTGCTTCTGCCGCTTCCAATTGAGGGGCTTGTTCACGTCGATGTCGCTCGAGTGCAGGAAGGTGCATTTCGCCTCGACGATGCGGCCCAACGCTCCGGAGCGCACGTAGTCGACGGCCCACTGCGCTCCGGGGAAGAACGGCATCTCGCTCGAGACGCGCACGAACGACTGCGGGTTCTCGTCGATCGCGGCCACGACCGCATCGGCGGCGGCCCGGTCGATGCCGAACGGCTTCTCGGCGAGCAGCGCCTTGCCGGCCTTCACGGTGTCGACGTACAGGCGCTCGTGCAGGTCGTGGCGGACGGCGATGTAGACGACGTCGACGCGGGGGTCGGCGAGGAGCTCGTGGTGGTCGGTCGTCGTCAGCTGGACGGTGTCGATGCGCTCGAAGAATTCCAGCGCCGCGGGGTTGATGTCGCACACCGCGACGAGCTCGGGCTCGGCGGGGTGGTCGATGAGGGCGGGCCAGCGGCGCAGCGCCGCCGCGATCTCGCGGCCCATGAGGCCGCCGCCGATGATGCCGACGCCGATCTTCTTGCCGGTCATGCGGCACCACCGATCAGGGTCAGTGCGTCGTCGACCGAGGCGTTCTCGTGCACGACGGCCATGAGCGCGGCGGTGATGCCGGCCGGATCGCGGTGCTGGATCACGTTGCGGCCGTAGACGATGCCGCGCGCGCCCTGCTCGAGCACCGCCTGCGTGCGCTCGAGGAGCGTGCGGTCGTCGACGCGACCGCCGCCGCGCACGAGCACGGGGGTGTCGCCGGCGGCCTGGATGACGCGGTGGTAGTCGCCGATGTCGTCGGTCGGGTCTGCCTTTATCAGGTCGGCGCCGAGCTCGCGGGCCTGGCGGACGAGGGTGACGACCTTGGCGGTGTCGCCGTCGACGCCGTAGCCGCCGGAGCCGGGCTTGGTCTGCATGACCAGGGGCTCGATCATGAGCGGCATCCCGTACTTCTCAGCGTCGGTGCGCAGCGCGAGGATCGAACGGATGCACTGCTCGCGCACCTGGGGTTCGCCGGGCAGGTCGAGCAGGTTCACGCACACCGCCACGGCGTCCAGACGCACGGCGACCTCGATCGCGTCGGGGACGTGGATGCTGTGCAGGGGTGCTTCGAGCGGGTCGTTGTAGACGTTGGCGATGTCGGTGCGCAGGACCAGACCGGGCTTGTTCTTGCCGGGGACGGACTGCAGCAGCGGGGCCTGGCCGAGCGTGAGCTGCACGGCGTCGGGTCCGGCGTCGACGAGGGTGGCGACGGTCTTCGCCATGTCTTCGATGCCGGTGAGGAACGAGGGCTCGTGGAACGCGCCGTGGTCGACGGCGACGTCGAACGCGCGACCGGAGCGGGCGTTGAAGAGGCGGTTGAGGCGGGGTTTCGACATGGGGTGTGGGTCTCCGAAGCGTCGTGTCGGGGCGCGGCTCTGCGCTCGACGGTCAGTATGCGGGGAGCAAGACAACGTTGTCAATCACTGCTACCGTGAGGCGCACCACGGCGAGGAAGGCGGGGGCTCATGGGCGAGCTGTACGGGCGATCGATCGACGAGGCGCTCCGACGCGCGGGCTCGACCGCGCAGGTGGCGTTGGTGGAGCAGTCGCTTCGCACCGACGGTCCGGACGCCGGCACCCGGCGCGTGCGCATCGTCGCGGGCGACCTCGACGTCGAGCTGCTGCCCGACCGCGGTCTCGACCTCGGGCAGGTGCGCCACCGCGGCGTGCCCCTGGCCTGGGTGTCGCCGACCGGGTGGCCTCGGACGGGCGCCGCGGGCTTCGGGGCGTCGTTCGGGGGCGGGCTCGTGACCACGTGCGGCCTGCTGTCGTTCGGGCCGCCGTCGGTCGACGCCGAGGGGACGCATCCCCAGCACGGGCGCTACAGCGGGCTCTCGGCATCGGTCACCCGAGCCGAGGTGCGGGCGGATGCCGTGATCGTGGAGGCGACCGTCGTGGAGGCGACGGTGCTCGGCGCTCACCTCGAGCTTCGGCGGAGGGTGCGCGTGCCGCTCGGCGAGGGGCGCATCGAACTGCGCGACGAGATCGTCAACCGCGGCGCGCGGGCGGTCGAGCCGATGGTGCTCTACCACGTCAACCTCGGGTGGCCGCTGGTCGACGCGGGCACCGTGCTGCGCTCGCCGGCGGAGCGCGTGCGCGCCCGGGATGCCGCAGCCGAGGCGGGGCTGTCCACGTGGGCGGCGTTCCCGGAGCCGGTCGCGGACTACCCCGAGCAGGTGTTCCGTCACGAGCTTCCGGCCGACCGTCGTGTCAGCGCCGAGGTGGTCGCGGCGTCGGGGCTCGGCATCCGGATCTCCTTCGACACCGCGCAGCTGCCGGCGCTGTTCCAGTGGCGGGTCGCTCAGGACGACGGCCTGGTGCTCGGGGTGGAGCCCGCGACGGCGGCGACGATCCTGGGTCGCGCCGACGCGCGGCAGGCGGGCCTGCTGCGTCCGCTCGCTCCCGGCGGCTCCCGGGAGCTCGGCCTCGACATCGATGTCATCGGAAATCGAATCGAGACTTGACAACGTTGTCCGCCTGACCTCAGGATGACTCCATCGAGGCCCTCCCCGGGGTCTCCTGTCCGAATGACAACGATGTCGGAGATGCGATGACGCACGACGAGCAGGTGACCGCGACAGCGGTCGGCGAGGCCCCCGTGGCCCGCCCGCGCGCCCGCCTCATCGACGTCGCGACCGCCGCCGGGGTCAGCCCCAAGACGGTCTCGCGCGTCATCAACGACGAGCCCGGCGTGCTTCCCGGCACCCGGGACAAGGTGCTGCAGACCGTCCGCGCCCTCGGCTTCGTGCCCGACCGCAGCGCACGCGAGCTCAAGCGGCAGGCGGCCGACACGATCGGCATCCTGATCGACGCGATCAGCGACCCCTTCTTCGCCGCGTTCGTCAGCGTGGTCGAAGAGCTCGCCGTCGCCGAAGGGCTCAGCGTCATCTTCGCCAGCACCGGCTACGACGCCGCACGCGAGCGCACCCAGCTCGACCGTCTGACCGGCCACCGCCTCGCCGGTCTCGTCGTCGCTCCCGTCGCGGTGGGCGCGGCGACGCTCGCGGGACTGCGCACGCGATTTCCCGTGGTGACCGTCGACCGCTCGCGATCGGGCATCGACGCGGTCGTGATCGACGACTTCGGTGCGGCGGCCGAGGCCACCGCGGCCCTGCTCGCCCACGGGCACCGTCGCGTGGCGTTCATGGGCGAGGACGTGCCCTACCCCACCGTCAGCGACCGTCTCGCCGGCTACCGCTCGGCCCTCGAGGCGGCGGGAGTCGCCTTCGACCCCTCGCTCGTCGTCACGCACGAGCGGTTCCGCGCGGGAGAGGCGGCCGAGGCCTCGCGGCTGCTCGAACGCGACGACGCCCCCACCGCGCTGCTGTGCGCCACGAGCCTCGCCGCGATCGGCACCGTGCAGGCGATCCGCGCCCGGGGTCTTGCGATGCCCGCGCTGATCTCGTTCGGCGACTTCACCCTCGCCGAGGTGCTCGAACCGGGCATCACCTACGTCGACCACGACCCGCGCCTGATGGGGGCGGCGGCCTTCCGGCGCCTGCGTGAACTCGCCCTCGACCCCGACGCCGAGCCCACCCGCACCGTCGTACCGACGCGCCTCGTCGCGCGCGGATCGGGCGAGGTGCCGGTCGCGCCTCGCGGCACCACGGCGCGCGGCACCTCCTCCAATGGCCACACACTGATCCCCACCGCCGCCGCCGCGGCGCTCGCCCCCGTCCACCTCGAGCCGGTCGGCGCCGTCGCCGCCTCGGCCGTCGTCCCCCTCGGAGCCCCCTCATGAAGCCCGTCCTGCTGCCCCCCAACCCCGTGCAGCACTTCTACCTCGGCGGCGACCGCATCGCGGCGCTGCGCGGGATCGTGCCCGAGACCGACCGTCAGCCCGAGGAGTGGCTCGGCTCCACCGTGTCGCGCTTCGGCTCCGACGAGATCGGCCTCGCCGTGACCGACGAGGGCGCGTTCCTGCGCGATCTCGTGAGCGCCGACCGCGCCGCCTGGGTGGGAGCGCGAGCGGGACGGGATGCCGCGGATCTCGGCATCCTGGTCAAGCTCCTCGACGCGCGACAGCGCCTCCCCGTGCACGTGCACCCCGACCGCGCCTTCGCGGGCGCGCACCTCGACTGCCCGTACGGCAAGACCGAGGCGTGGTTCGTGCTCGAGACCGAGGACGACTGCGCCGTGCACGTCGGCTGGAACCAGGACGTCGACCGCGACGAGCTCGACCGGCGCCGCGACGCGCAGGACAGCGAGTGGATGCTGTCGCGCATGAACCGCGTCGTCGTGCGACCCGGGATGGGCGTGCTCGTTCCCGCCGGCACCGTGCACGCGATCGACGGCGGCATCTTCGTCGCCGAGGTGCAGGAGCCCACCGACTTCTCGATCCTGCTGGAATGGTCGGTCACCACCTCGACGCGCGAGGAGTCGCACCTCGACCTCGGCTTCGACGCCGTGATGCCCGCCGTCTCGACCGCGAAGCTGGATGCCGCCTCCCTCGACGCCCTGATCAGCACCGCCGGCACCACCGCTCCCGGGCCCGCCTTCCGCTCGCTCATGCCGGCGGCCGCCGACGCGTACTTCCGCCTGTTCGACGCGGCGGGCGACACCGCGGGCGACGCCGCATCGCTCGATGCCGGCTTCGCGGTGGTGCTGGTGCGCGAGGGCTCCGGTGCGCTCGTGTCCGACGCCGGGACCGTCGAGGTCGAGCGCGGTCAGGTCTACGCCGTGCCCCACGCCTTCGGCGCCTGGCGGCTGACCGGCGCGGCCGAGATCCTCGTCGCCGCCCCCGGCGCCGGCTGGCCCGCCACCCTCCGCGGGGGTGACGTGCGATGAGCGACTACGTCGTCGGGATCGACATGGGCTCCACCAGCACCAAGCTGCTGGTGGCCACCCCCGACGGGCACCAGGTGCTCGTCGTGAGCCGCCGGTCGCCGTGGACCAACCTCGACCACGGACAGGCCGAGATGACCGCCGCCCAGGCGATCGCCGTCGTGCACGAGCTCGCCGCCGAGGCCGACACCCGCCTCGACGAGGGCTACCGCATCGTCGCGCTCGGCGTCTCGGGAATGGCCGAGGCGGGCGTGCTGCTGAATGCCGCGGGCGAGGCGCTCGCGCCGATCATGGCCTGGTTCGACCCCCGGGGCGCGGCGCAGATCGCGGCGACCCCCGCGGACTTCCGCTCCGAGTTCCCCGGCCGTACCGGACTGCCGGTGGGGCCGTTGGCATCCGTCTCGAAACTGCTGCACCTGCGCGACACGGGGATCGCCCTCGCGGGCACCACCTTCCTCAACGTGCCCGAGTTCGTCGTGCACGCGCTCGGCGGCCCGCGCGTCGCGGAGTACTCGCTCGTCTCGCGGACCGGTCTCATCGACCAGGACGACAGCACCCCCTGGCAGGCGGCGCTCGACGTGCTCGGCGTGGACGCCTCGATCCTCGGGACGCTCGTCAGCGCGGGCGAGGCCGTGGGGACGCTGAGCGACCCCGATATGCCCGCGGGTTTCCAGGGTGCGGCGCTCACCATCGCCGGTCACGACCACCTCGTCTCGGCGGTCGCGGCCGGCGCGACCCACACGGGTCAGCTCTACGACTCGATGGGCACCGCCGAGGCCCTCGTGCGCGTGCTCGACGACACGCTGCCGTTCGCCGCGCGCGAGCGTCTCGCCCACGCGGGCATCAACTGCGTGCGTCACGTCATCCCGGGCAAGTACGTGCTGCTCGCAGGGACCAAGTCGGGCCTGCTGATGCGCCGCGTGCTGCAGCTGCTCGGGATCACGGATGCCGTGGGCCGCGCCCGCGTCGACGACGAGACCATGGCGCTGCCCGTGGACGGAACCGTCTCGGACGCCGGTCTCGCCGTCTCGGGGGCGCGCAACGACGACGGCGTGCTCACGATCGTCGCCCAGAGCGACGGGCTGAGCCCCGCGGAGCTGTTCGCCGCGTCCCTGCGCCACGGCAACGACATGCTCGCCGAGTGCATGGCGGTCATGGACCGCGAGGTCGCTCCGCCCACCTCGACCGTGCTCACCGGCGGGTGGTCGTCGATGGCATCCGTCGTCCGCTCCCGCTCCGCGCTGCTGCCCGAGGTCACCGTCTCGACACACGACGAGGGCACCGCCTACGGGGCGGCGCTGTTCGCGGCGTTCGCCGTCTCCTCCTCCTCTTCTTTCGAGGACGTCGCCGAGGCGTTCCTCTCTTCCTCTCTCCTCACTACGGAAAGGAGCTGACGATGTCGTCAGTCACAACGGCCACGCCCGTGCTGCAGGCACGCGGTCTCTCACGGCAGTTCGGTCACGTCCGCGCCCTCAACAACGTCGACTTCGAGGTCTACCCCGGCGAGGTCACGGCCCTGATCGGCGACAACGGCGCCGGCAAGTCCACGCTCGTGAAGGCGCTGTCGGGAAACCTCGCGGTCGACGAGGGCGAGATCCGCTTCGACGGCAAGCCGATCGAGATGACCAACCCGCAGGTGGCGTCGTCGCTCGGTATCGAGACCGTGTACCAGGACCTCGCCCTGGCCCCGCACCTCGACCCGGTGCAGAACATGTACCTCGGTCGCGAGATCCGCCGGCCCGGGATCGCCGGGGCCCTCGGCTTCATGAAGACGAAGGACATGGCGAAGGCCTCACGCGCCGCGTTCGACGAACTCGGTGCGACCGTGCGGTCGCTGTCGTCGCCGGTGGGGGAGATGTCGGGCGGTCAGCGTCAGGCGATCGCGATCGCCCGAGCCGTGCACTGGGCCGGTCGCCTCGTCTTCCTCGACGAACCGACCGCCGCCCTCGGCGTGCGTCAGACGAAGAACGTGCTCGAGACGATCCGCCGCGTGCGCGACAAGGGCATCGCGGTCGTGCTGATCTCGCACTCCATGCCGCACGTGATGGAGGTCTGCGACCGCATCCAGGTGCTGCGCCTGGGGACGCGCGTCGCCAACATCTCCGCGAAGGACACCTCCATGGAAGAACTCGTCGGGCTCATGACCGGCGCCGTCACGAAGGACGACTCGAAATGAGCACCACCACGCCCCCCACCGAGACGGTGGCCATCGGCACGTTCGAGGACACCAAGCCCAATTTCTTCGTCGGCTTGCTGAAGGCGCAGGCCTTCCAGATCCTGCTCATCCTCATCGTCATCGTGCTGATCTTCAGCGCGCTCGCACCGGACTCGTTCGCGCAGTGGTCGAACTTCCGCCTCATCATCCAGAACGCCTCGATCCTCGCGGTCCTCGGCGTCGGCATGACCTACATCATCATCACCTCGGGCATCGACCTCTCGATCGGCTCGGTGCTCGTGTTCTCGGGCGTCGTCTCCGCCCTGACGATGCGCGCGCTCGGCGGCGAAGGCTGGGGAGTGGCCACCGTCGGCATCCTGGTCTCGATCTTCAGCGGTGTGTGCTGGGGACTGTTGAACGGCTTCCTCATCGCGAAAGCCAAGATCCCGCCGCTCATCGTCACGCTCGGATCGCTCGGCATGGCCCTGGGTCTTGCGCAGATCCTCACCGGCGGCGTCGACATCCGCGACGTGCCGACCGTGCTCACGGTGTCGATCGGCTACGGCAACGTGTTCGGCTCGCTTCCGATCATCAGCGTCATCGCCCTCGTGGTCGTCGTGATCGGCGCGGTGGTGCTGCACTTCACGAAGTTCGGCCTCTACACCTACGCCGTCGGCTCCAGCGAGCTCGCCGCCCGCCGCGTCGGCGTCAAGGTCGACCGCCACCTCATCTCGGTCTACACGCTGTCGGGGGCGCTCGCCGGACTCGCCGGCATCCTGGCCCTCTCGCAGTTCTCGACCACCGCGATCGCCGGCCAGTCGCAGACCAACCTGAACGTCATCGCGGCCGTGGTGATCGGCGGGACCTCGCTCTTCGGCGGCGTGGGAACGATCTTCGGCACCGTGGTCGGCCTCTTCATCCCGGCCGTCCTGCAGAACGGCTTCGTCATCACCGGCGTGCAGCCGTTCTGGCAGCAGGTCGCCGTGGGCGCGGTGCTGATCACCGCCGTCTACGTCGACCAGGTGCGCCGCACCGCCGCGACCCGCGGCAACACCCAGAGCCTCTGGCGCAAGTTCGTCAGCGGAGGACGCCGCGGCTGAGCGCCCGGCGTCCGGAATCAACCAAGAGAGAACAGGCAATCACAATGCAGTGGAACAAGAAGGTTCTCGCGTTCGCCACCCTCGGCGCCGCAGCCACCCTCGTCCTCGCCGGGTGCTCCGGCGGCTCGTCGTCGGGATCCGCCTCCGGCGGTTCCGACGGGGGCTACAAGATCGCGTTCGTGCAGGGCGTCGCCGGGGATGAGTTCTACATCTCCATGCAGTGCGGCATCGAAGCCGAAGCCGAGAAGGAAGGCGCCACCGTCACCACCCAGGGTCCGGAGAAGTTCGACCCCACCCTGCAGAAGCCCATCGTCGACGCCGTCGTCGCGTCGAAGCCCGACGCACTGCTCATCGCCCCCACCGACGTCTCCGCCATGCAGGCGCCCATCGCCGCAGCCGAAGCCGCCGGCATCAAGGTCGTCCTCGTCGACACGACGCTGGAGGACCCCTCCGGTGCGGTGTCGCAGATCTCCAGTGACAACGAAGGCGGCGGAGCGGCCGCGTTCGAGGCGATCCAGAAGGCCAACCCCAACGGCGGCAAGGTCCTCGTCGTCTCCACCGACCCCGGTGTGTCCACCACCGACGCCCGCGCCCAGGGCTTCGAAGACGCCGTCAAGAAAGACTCCAAGTTCACCTCCGTGGGCGTGCAGTACTCCCACAACGAACCCTCCACCGCCGCGGAGATCGTCACCGCCGCCCTGCAGAAGGACCCCGACATCGTCGGCATCTTCGCCGCCAACCTCTTCGCCGCCGAAGGAAGCGCCACCGGCGTCCAGCAGGCCGGCAAGCAGGGCCAGGTCACCATCGTCGGTTTCGACGCCGGTCCCGCCCAGGTCAAGGCCCTCGAAGCCGGAACCGTCCAGGCCCTCGTCGCCCAAGAGCCCGCCACCATCGGCTCCGACGGCGTCAAGCAGGCCATCGCCGCCCTCAAGGGCGAAGCGACGGAGGAGAAGATCCAGACCGGCTTCACCATCCTCACCAAGGACAACATCAACGGCGACGGCAAGGACGCGGTCTACAAGTCGAGCTGCTGACCCCTGAGCCCGGATGTCGGGACCCCCGCTCGCGCGGAGGTCCCGGCATCCACCCCCTCCGCCCGCAGGCTTCGACAGGCTCAGCCACCGGGCTCGCGCACCCCAGGTCCCTGAGCCCGTCGAAGGAACCGCAACCACCCACCCGCGGCTTCGACAGGCCCAGCCAACGGGCTCGCCGGTCGGCCAGCGGGCTCGCCTATCAGCCGCCGGGCCCGCGAACCGTTCCACCCCATCGAGAGAGAGACCGCCGTGCCGCTGGCCGACATGCCCGACCTGCTCGCCGCGCACCGCGCGGTCGGGGCCTTCAACTTCATCACCCTCGAGGTCGCCGAGGCCGTCGTCGCGGGGGCCGAGGCCGCCGAGACCGGCGTGATCCTCCAGCTCTCGCAGAACGCCATCGCCTTCCACGGCGGGATCGCGCCCGCCGCCACCGCCGCCCTGCGCCTGGCCGAGGCCGCGCGGGTGGACGTCGTCGTGCACCTCGACCACGCCACCGACGAGCCGCTCATCGACGAGGCGTTGGCCGTCGGCATCCGCTCCGTCATGTTCGACGCGGCCCACCTGTCGGATGCCGAGAACCTCGAGCGCACCGCCGCCGTCGCCGCCCGCGTGCACGCCGCCGGCGCCTGGATCGAGGCCGAGCTCGGCGAGATCGGCGGCAAGGGCGCCCACGCGCCGGGCGTGCGCACCGACGTCGCCGAGGCCGCGCGCTTCGTCGCGGCGACCGGGGTCGACGCCCTGGCCGTGGCCGTGGGCAGCGAGCACGCGATGCGCGAGCGCAGCGCGACCCTCGACGAGGACCTCATCGCTCGGCTCGCCGCAGAACTCCCGGTGCCCCTCGTGCTGCACGGCTCGAGCGGTGTCGCCGACGCCGGGATCGACGGTGCCGTGCGCGCGGGCATGCGCAAGATCAACATCGGCACGCACCTCAACACCGTGCTGACCGCGGCCGTCCGCGACGAGCTGGACCGGGATCCGGATGCCATCGACCCCCGCCGCTGGCTCGCCCCCGGCCGCGCGGCGGTCGCCGGCGAGGTGCATCGCCTTCTCGACGTCATCACCGGGCGCATCGTCAGCGAGGTCGGCGCATGAGCCGCATCGTCACCCTCACCGCCGCCGGAGCGATCGACGCCACCTACCGAGTCGTATCGCTGCGCCCCGCGACCTTCACCCGCGCCGACAGCTACACGCGCGAGGTGAGCGGCAAGGGCGTCAACGTCTCGGCCGCCCTCGCCGCGGGCGGTGCCGACACCGCCGCGGTCGTGGTGCTCGGGGCGGACGACGTGCGGTTCGCCCGCTGCGGGTTGACCGCCCCTCTCCTTCGGATCGTCGAGGTGCCCGGCGCGACGCGGGTGAACACGTCGATCATCGACGCGGCCGGCGCCACGACCAAGGTCAACGCCCCGACCCCGCCGCTGTCGAAGCAGGCGTGGGATGCCACGGTCGCGGTCCTGCGCGAGGAGCTCTCGACCCGCGGCGACGCGTGGCTCGTGATCTCGGGGAGCCTGCCCGAGCTCGCCGACACCGGGGCGATCGTCGACCTCGGGGGCGTGCGCGATCTCGCCCGCGAGCTGGGCGCCCGGGTCGCCGTCGACACGAGCGGTGCGGCGCTCGATGCGCTGCTGGCCGATCCGACCGGCATCGACCTGCTCACCCCGAACGTCGACGAACTCGCCGCGGCCGTGGGCCGCCCGCTCGAGACCCTCGGCGACGTCGTGGTCGCGGCGCGCGAGGTCGTCGCCCGGGGCGTGCAGACGGTGCTCGCGAGCATGGGCGCCGACGGACTGCTCGCCGTGACCGCAGACCGCGCGGTGTTCGCGCGCGCCGACGCCCCCTACGTCGCCAACACCGCCGGCGCGGGAGACGCCGCCCTCGCGGGCTTCCTGCTCGGTCTCACGCGCGCCCCGGCCGCGTCCGCCGCGGGTGCCGACGCGCTCGCGGTCGCCGCCGCGAGCGCCGCGGAGTGGGGAGCGCACGCGGTCGCGCACGCCTCGACGGTCGTGGCGGGTCCGCCGCTCGGCATCCGGGCCCTCGTCGAGACCTCGCCCGACCTCTCGCGCGTGCTGACCGCCGAGGGGGATGCTCCGGCGCCCACCGACACTCGACGACCCCAGGAGACCGTATGAGCACCCTCGCGCCCGAGATCGCCGCGGCCGTGGGCGATGCCTCGCGCCTGCGCACCCGCGCGATCGACCGCGTCGCCTACGCCAACGACGCCTCGCACTACCTCCTCACCCCCGAGGCCGTGGTGGTCGCCGCCGATGCGGCGGAGGTCGGCGCGATCCTGCGCGCGGCCACGGCCTCGCGCACCCCGGTGACGTTCCGCTCGGGTGGCACGAGCCTGTCGGGGCAGTCGTCGGGCGCGGGGCTGCTCGTCGACGTGCGGCAGGGGTTCGGGCGCATCGACGTGCTCGACGGCGGACGTCGGGTGCGTTCCCAGCCCGGGGCGACGGTGCGCCAGGTCAACGCGCGGCTCGCGCGGCACGGCCACCGCCTCGGTCCCGATCCGGCGAGCGAGGCCGCCTGCACGATCGGCGGCGTCGTCGCGAACAACTCCAGCGGCATGGCCTGCGGGACGGCGGAGAACTCGTACCGCACCCTCGAGTCGCTCGTCGTGGTGCTGGCATCCGGAACCGTCGTCGACACCGCGGACCCGGATGCCGACCGCCTGCTCGCCCAGCGCGAGCCCGCCCTCGTCGACGAGCTGATGCGTCTGCGGGAGCGCGTGGTGGCGGATGCCGCGAGCGTCGCCCTCATCGAGCGGCAGTTCGCGATGAAGAACACGATGGGCTACGCCCTCAACGCGTTCCTCGACTACGACACCCCCGCGGCCCTGCTCGCCCATCTCGTCGTGGGATCGGAGGGGACTCTCGCCTTCGTCGCCGAGGCGACGTTCCGCACCGTGCCCATCCGCCCCGCGATCGCGACGACGCTCGCGGTGTTCCCGACGCTCGACGCCGCCACCCGTTCGCTTCCCGCACTGGTGGCGACGGGCGCGGCGACCCTGGAGCTCATGGATGCCACGTCGCTCCGCGTCGGCCAGCGTCTGGCGGGCACGCCCGCGGCGATCCACGGCTTCGAGGCCACGACCCAGGCGGCGCTGCTCGTGGAGTATCACGCGGATGATCCGTCCGCCCTGCGCGAGCTCGCCGACGCCGGGGGGCGCGTCCTCGCGGAGCAGCAGCTGCTCGACCCGGCCGTCTTCTCGAGCGACGCCGCCGACCGCGCCGCCGCCTGGACCTTCCGCAAGGGCCTCTACGCCTCGGTCGCCGGCGCGCGCCCCTCGGGCACCACCGCCCTGCTCGAAGACGTGGTCGTGCCGGTCGAACGCCTTGCCGACACATGCGGGGGCCTGCAGGAGCTGTTCGCGCGCTTCGACTACGCCGACAGCGTGATCTTCGGTCACGCCAAGGACGGCAACATCCACTTCATGCTCACCGACCGCTTCGAGGGGGCGACGGCCCTTCGCCGGTTCGAGGGCTTCACCGACGCGATGGTCGACCTCGTGCTGGGCGCCGGCGGCAACCTCAAGGCCGAGCACGGGACGGGCCGCGCCATGGCGCCCTACGTGCGACGCCAGTACGGCGACGAGCTCTACGACGTGATGGTGCGACTGAAGCGGGTGCTCGATCCGGGCGGCATCCTGAATCCGGGCGTCATCATCGACGACGATCCCACCGCCCACATGCGCAACCTCAAGACCCCCGTCTCGATCGAGCCCGAGGCCGACCGGTGCGTCGAGTGCGGGTACTGCGAGCCGGTGTGTCCGAGTCGGTCGCTGACGCTCACCCCGCGCCAGCGCATCGTCGTGCGGCGCGCGTCGACCGCCGCCCGTGAGCGCGGCGACGGCGCCCTGGCCGCGGAACTCGAGAAGGACTACGACTACGACGGCGTGCAGACCTGCGCCGTCGACGGCATGTGCCAGACGGCCTGCCCCGTGCTCATCAACACGGGCTCGCTCATGAAGCGCTTCCGCCGCGAGGACGCCAACCCCGTGCTCGCCGCGGGCTGGTCGGCCGCGGCGACCGGGTGGGGAGCGGTCACGCGGGCGGGTTCCGCGGCGCTCTCGGTCGCGTCGGCGCTGCCGACGCCGGCGGTGCGGACGGTGACGGATGCCGCCCGCGCGGTGCTCGGCACCGACACGGTGCCCCGCTACTCGGCGGAGTTGCCGAGCGGAGGGTCGTCGCGTCGCTCGCTGGGCTCCGTCGTCGGGGCACCGGGCGTGGAGCCCGTCGCGGTGTTCCTGCCGGCCTGCGTGGGCAGTATGTTCGGCCCCGCCGACGGGATCGGCGCGACCGCCGCGTTCACGCGCCTGCTCGAGCGCGCGGGGGTCGCGGCGGTGGTGCCCGACGGCATCGACGCGCTGTGCTGCGGCACGCCCTGGTCGTCGAAGGGCTACGCGAAGGGGCACGCGACGATGTCGGCGCGCGTCCGCGCCGCGGTGCGCACGGCCTCGCGCGACGGGGTGCTCCCGGTCGTGTGCGACGCGTCGAGCTGCACCGAGGGATTCGCGGCGACCCTGCGCGACGAAGGCGTGGACGTGATGGATGCCGTGGCCTTCGCGGCATCCGCTCTCCTCCCGCGTCTCACGGCGACCCCGGTGGCCGAACTGCTGGCACTCCACCCGACCTGCTCGTCGAAGCAGTTGGGCATCGACCCGGCGCTGCGCGCGGTGGGGGAGGCCGTCGCGGCCGAGGTGCGAGTGCCCGACGCGTGGGGCTGCTGCGCCTACGCGGGAGACCGCGGGATGCTGCACCCCGAGCTGACCGAGGCGGCGACGGCTCCCGAGGCGGCCGAGGTCGCGGGTTGGGGTGCCGACGCGCACGCCTCGTGCAACCGCACGTGCGAGCTGGGGATGACGAAGGCGACGGGGGAGTCGTACGTGCACGTGCTGGAGCTGCTGGAGCGGGCGACGCGGTAGACGCGCGCTCTCTGCCGAATCGCAACGTCGCCCCCTCTCCGATGCGAGAGGGGGCGACGAGCGCGGCGACGAGGGTCAGGCGGCCATCGCGCCGTAGCGCTTGTGGCCCTTCACGTCGTAGCGGTCCAGCATCATGACCTTCGACCAGACCTCGGCGAAGTCGCGGACGAACCGCTCCTGCCCGTCGGCGCCCGCGTAGGCGTCGGCGATCGAACGGAGCTGCGCGTTCGAGCCGAACACGAGATCGTTGCGCGACGCCCGCCAGCGCGCCTCGCCGGTCGCCTGGACGCGGCCGGTGAAGGTCGACGCGGTGTCGTCGTCCTTGGTCCAGACCAGATCGGTGTCGGTCAGGTTGACGAAGAAGTCCGTCGTCAGGACGCCGACGCGGTCGGTGAACACCCCCCGGTCGGATCCGTCCCAGTTGGCGCCGAGGACGCGCAGGCCTGCCGTCAGGACGGCCCACTCGGGCGCGGTGAGCGTGAACAGGTTCGCCTTGTCGAGGAACGCCGCCTCGGGCGCGACACCCGGGGCGAACTGGTCGAAGCGCTCGGACACGAAGTTGCGGAAGCCGTCCGCGACCGGGCGGAGCCACTCGAACATCTCGATGTCGGTGAGCTCCTGCGTCGTGTCGACGCGGCCCGGAGTGAACGGGACCTCGGCGTCGGAGCCCGCCGCCCGCGCCGCCTGCTCGACAGCGGCCGTGCCGGCGAGGACGATGAGGTCCGCGAGCGAGACCTGGCGTCCGTCCGACGCGGCGGCGAAGTCCGACTGCACGGACCGCAACGCCTCGATCACGGGAACGGTGCGGCGGTTGACCGCCCAGTCCTTCTGGGGTGCGAGGGCGAGACGTCCGCCGTTCGCCCCTCCCCGCTTGTCGCTGTCGCGATAGGTGGAGGCGGCGGAGAAGGCCGTGTACACGAGATCGGACACGGACAGCCCCGTGTCGAGGACGGCCTTCTTGAGGGCCTCCACGTCGGCCTCGTCGAGGGCGGGGCCCTCGGCGTCGGGCAGCGGGTCCTGCCAGAGCAGGTCGTCGGCGATGGTGACCTCGGGGCCGAGGTAGCGGTGCTTCGGGCCCATGTCGCGGTGGGTGAGCTTGTACCAGGCCTTCGAGAACGCCAGCGTGAAGAGGTCGAAGTCGGCCAGGAAGCGCTCGCACACGGCCCGGTACTCCGGGTCGACCTTCAGGGCGATGTCCGAGGTCATCATCATGAGCGGGTTCATCTGTCCCGGCACGTGCGCGTCGGGGGTCTTCGGCGCGTCCGGGTCGGTGGGCGTCCACTGCAGCGCGCCGGCCGGGCTCTTCGTCTGCTCCCAGTCGTACGCGAACAGGTTCTCGAGGTAGGTGTTGTCCCACTGGATCGGGTTCGGCGTCCAGCTGCCCTCGATGCCGTTGGTCGAGGTGTTCTCGGCGTTGCCGCTGCCCACCGGGTTGTGCCACCCGAGACCCATCGACTCGATCGGTGCGAGCTCGGGCGACGGGCCGATCTTCGATGCGGGCACCTGGCCGTGGCTCTTTCCGAACGCGTGTCCGCCGGCGATCAGGGCGACGGTCTCTTCGTCGTTCATCGCCATGCGCGTGAACGTGATGCGGATGTCACGGGCCGAGCCCATCGGGTCGCCGTTGGCGTACGGCCCCTCGGGGTTGACGTAGATCAGGGCCTGGTGCGACGCGGCCAGCGGGCTCTGCAGGTCGTAGTCCGCGTCGCCGTTCTCGCCGTGCCAGCGCTCGTCGCGGCTGACCATCTCGTCGGGGCTCTCGACGTTGTGCGGGTTCCAGACCTCGGGTCCCCACCAGGTGCCGTCGTCGGGCTCCCAGGCGTCGAGTCGTCCCCCGGCGAAGCCGTACGTCGGCAGGCCCATCAGCTCGAGCGAGCAGTTGCCGGTCAGGACCATCAGGTCGGCCCACGACAGCGCGTTTCCGTACTTGTGCTTGATCGGCTGCAGGAGGCGACGGGACTTGTCGGTGTTGCCGTTGTCCCACCAGCTGCCGATGGGAGCGAAGCGCTGCATCGCGGTCCCCGCCCCGCCGCGTCCGTCGGCGATGCGGTAGGTGCCGGCGGCGTGCCAGGCCATGCGGATCATCTGCGGGCCGTAGTTGCCGTAGTCCGCCGGCCACCAGTCGACCGAGGTGGTGAGCAGCTCCTTGATGTCGGCCTTCAGCTCATCGAGGTCGATCGTGGCGAACGCGGCCGCGTAGTCGAAGTCGGCACCGAGCGGGTCGGCCGCGACGCCGTTGCGGTGCAGCAGCTCGACCTTCAGCCGCTGCGGGTACCAGCTGTCGAGGCTCGGCGCCTGGCCGAAGGTTCCGCCGAGGTGGTCGCCGCCGGCGGGGAGGCTGCCGGCCATGTGGTAGCTGCAGGTGTCGGTCTTGTCGTCCGAGCTCATGGGTGCTCCTTCTGGACTCGAGTGGAGAGAGCAACTTCGCCGCGGTCGGGTGCGACACGATCACGAAAGTGAAGCTGCGCGAATGGGCCCAGAGTAAGCAGCCGCAGCGCGGCGCGCTATGGGACAAAGAGAATCCCCAGCAGGGGTTCCGATTGGCGTAAGGTGTGCGGCCGACGTCGTTCAGGAGCGCGGTCGCACGGGGACCCTGACCCTCTCGCGCGGGCTGTTTCCGGCGCGCGGCAGCGGACCGCGGGCGTCGTCCCCGCCCGTGGCCGACGGCCCGTCGGGTGCCGCCGCGACGGTCAGGCGATCACGCCGGGACGAGCCGCAGCGCCCCCGCGGCGGTGGCCTCGATACGCAGGACATCCAGTCCGTCGACGACCAGGTCGGCGGTCAATTCCTCTTCGGCGGTCGTGCCGGTGAGCGCGATCACCGCGCAGCCCGCCGCGCGGGCGGCGGCGATGCCGGCCGGGGCGTCTTCGACGACGAGGCAGCGCGACGGATCCACGCCCAGGCGCTCGGCGGCGAGCAGGAACGGCTCGGGGTCGGGTTTGCCGTTGACGACGTCGTCGACCGTGACGAACACCGCGGGCCGGTCGTAGCCGGCAGCGGCCAGGCGGGCCGTGGCGATCGGCACCGAGCCCGACGTCACGATCGCCCGACGCTCGGCGGGCACGGCGTCGAAGAACACGTCGGCTCCGCGGATGGGGTGCAGGCCCACGGCATCCCTCACCTCGAGATCGGTCACGTGCGCGAGCGCCTCGGCGTGCCGCTCCGCGGGGAGCAGCAGGCTCACGAGCGTGCGCGCGGGCTGGCCGTGGTTGGCGTGCAGGGCCTGCATCGACACGTCGTAGTGCTCGGCGAAACGCCGCCACGACCGCACGACGGATGCCGTGGAGTCGACCAGCGTGCCGTCGAGGTCGAACAGCACGGCGTCGAACTCGCGCGCGAAGATCGCGGCGCCGGGGTCGACCGGGCGCCTGCGCCCGAGCGCGGGGAGTAGTCGCGCGAGCTGCTGGGTCGTCGTGAGCTCCGCGTCGACGCCGAGGACGTCGATCGCGGGGGCGACGGACGGGGTGTCGGGGCGGTGCGCGTCGCGGGAAGCTCCGCGAACGGCGCGACGCGAGGCGAGCACCGCGGGGTCGCCGTCGACGTGCACGACGATCGGCTCGGTGGGGAAGAACGCGTCGCGCAGGGCCTGCCACTCGTCGCCCCCGGCGAGCTCGGCGGTGAACGGGGCGACGGCGACGACGCGTCCGGCGGTCGCGAGGACGTCGGCGGCCGTGGCGCGCAGGGCGGCGTAGCGCCCGGAGCGGATCGCACCCGCGTGCGGCGAGGTGAGCCAGTGCCCGCCCAGGGCCTCGGACGGGAGCGCGTCGAGCAGCGGCGTGGTCACGCTGTCGAGGTCGACCAGGGCGGCTCGCAGCTCCGCCGCCAGCGCTCGACCGAGCGTGCTCTTGCCGCTTCCGGCGGGTCCGGCGACGACGACGGCGAGCGGATCGGGTATTTGACACGACGACGGCATACCCCCACCATAGACGTAGCAAGTCACCGGTGTCATGCTTGTCATTCCGGGACTCGAAGAGGTTCCGGAAAGGACGGCCGCTCATGCACGACACCGGTGACATGGTGCGAGGGTCGGAGCGCCTGCACGGCGGCATCGACCTCGGCAGCACGGGCATCAAGATGCTCGTCATCGACGACGACGGGATCGAGGTCGCCGGCGCCCAGGTGCCGACGCCGTGGCGCGTCGGCGAGGCCGGCACGACCGACCTCGACGCCGAGGACCTGCTCGCCGCCCTGCGCTCGCTCATCGACCTCGTCGAGGCCGAGCTCGCGCCGCGGACCTCGACGCCGCTCACCTCCCTCGCGGTCGCCGGCATGGGCGAGACCGGCATCCTGATCGACGCCGACGGTCGCGCGGTCGCCCCCGGCTTCGCCTGGTTCGACCCGCGCGGGTGGGAGCAGATCGCCGCCTTCCCCGACGCCGTCCGCGCGGAGTTCGCCGGCCGCACGGGCCTCCCGCTCGGCGCGCAGGTGAGCGTCGCGAAGCTCGCGTGGCTGCGCGACCAGGGCACCGACCTCGCGGGGCTCCGCTGGCTCGACCTGCCCGAGTTCGTCGCGGCCGCGCTCGGGGGAGACATCGCCCTCGAGCTCTCGCTCGCCTCGCGCACGGGCCTCATCGACCAGGACTCCGGCGCCGCCTGGCCCGCGATGCTCGACGCCCTCGGCGTCACCGCCGACCTGCTGCCGCCCCTGCGCGGCGGCGGTCTTCCCTGGGGCACGGCATCCGCTGATCTCGGTCCCCGCGTCGCGGGCGCCGCGCTCACCGTGGCCGGGCACGACCACCTCGTCGCCGCCCAGGCCAACGGAACCCTGGATGCCGACGGCTACCACGTGTCGCTCGGCACCGCCGAGGTGCTGCTCCGGGTGCTCGACGCGCCCCTCGGCTTCGCGGCGCGGCAGCGCCTCGCCGACGCGCTCATCAACGAGGTGCGCCACGTCGTCCCCGGCCGGCACGTGCTCGTCGCCGGGGTGAAGACCGGACTGCTGCTGCGTCGGGCGCTGCACGCGGCCGGGATCAGCGACCGCGCCGGGCGCGATGAGCTGGATGCCGCGGTCATGGCCCTGCCCTACGAGGGCGAGCTGCCGGCCGGGGCGATCGAGGTCGCCGGCGCCCGCAACGACGACGGCGTGCTGCGGCTGACGCTGCACACCGAGGCGAGCCCCGCCGAGATCTTCGGCGCCGTGCTGCGGCACAGCAACGACGAGATCGCCCGACTGATCGCCGCCATGGACCGCGAGGTCGCCCCCGCCACCCACTCGACGCTCACCGGCGGCTGGGCGGGCATGGCCTCCGTGCGCCGCGCCCGCGCCGAGGTGCTGCCCGATCCGTCCCTGTCCACCCGCGAGCAGGACGTCGCCTACGGAGCCGCCGACATGGCGCGGCGACTCGTCTCGGCATCCGTACCCTCCTGACTCCCTGCCCGCCGCGCCCGTTGCGACCCGACGCGCGAACAGACCACCGCGCCGACCGGCGCGAATGAACCCCAGAGAAGAGAGATCATGAACGCCCTCACCACCATCGAGCGCCGCGCGCTCCAGTCGATCAGCACCCCCGACGGCCACATGCTCATCGTCGCCGCCGACCAGCGCAACGGCATGAAGGCCGCGATCAAGGACGCCCCGAACGGCTCCGACGCCATCTCGCGCGAGGAGCTCGCCGAGGTGAAGGCCGACCTCGTGCGCCACCTCGCCAACCACGCCCCCGCGATCCTGCTCGACCCCGAGGTCGCGCTGCCCCGGATCGTCGACGATGGCGTGCTCGCCCGCGATACCGCCCTCGTCGTCGGTCTCGACGCCTCGGGGGCCGAGACGGTCGACGGCCTGAAGTACACGCGCTACGTCCCCGGGACGACGCCGCACTCGATCCGCGAGCAAGGCGCCGACGTCGCCAAGATGCTCTGGTACACCCGCCCCGACAAGCAGGACGCCGACTCCCGCGTCGCGCACGAGATCCGCGACCTCGTGCAGGCGTGCGAGGCCGAGGGCCTGCTGCTCATCGTCGAGCTGCTCACCTACCAGCTCGAGGGCGAGAGCGACGAGGAGTACCAGGCGAAGTTCGCCGACCTCGTGGTCGACGGCGCCGCGCTGGCCGTCGCGTGCGGCGCGAAGATCCTCAAGCTGCAGTACCCCGGCTCCGCCGAGGCGAGCGCCCGCGTGACCGAGGCCGCCCAGGGCGTGCCGTGGGCCGTGCTCTCGGCCGGCGTCGACCACGAGACGTTCATCGAGCAGGTGCGCACGGCCGTCGCCAACGGCGCCTCGGGGGCCATGGCCGGTCGGTCGCTGTGGAAGGACAGCCTCTCGATCGACGCCGACCGCCGCGAGGAGCTCCTCTCGGGTCGTGCCCTCCCCCGCCTGCGCGAGCTCGCCGACGCGGTCGACGGACGCTGAGATGACCACGCCCGCCCGGCGCCGATCGCGTCCGCCGGCCGGATCCGACCCCGGTCGGACCGGCTCTCCGCGGGTGCACGCGGGGGACGGATGCCGCGGTGCCGGGCGGGCGGACCGGGAGACCGGCCGGATGGTCGCGGACGCGACCACGGGCGGGGGCGCGGCATCCGGTCGCCGCTCCCCGGCGCCGGGCGCGCGCTCGGACGCCGGCGCGCGGCGGATAGGGTTGCGAGTCGAAGCCCCCACCCGCCCGCACCCTGGAGGTGTCTCGTGACCACGATGCGCGACGTCGCCCAGCGCGCCGGGGTGAGCACGAAGACCGTGTCGCGCGTCTTCAACGACGACCCGCACGTGCTGCCCGACACCCGCGCGCTGGTCGAGGCGGCCATGCGCGAGCTGAACTACGTGCCCAACGCCCTGGCCACGACGTTCCGCGCGGGTCGGGCGTCGGTGATCGGCGTCGCCGTGCCCGACGTCGTCGACCCGTTCTTCGCGGCGATCGCGCGCGCGGTCGAGGACACCGCCCGCCGGCACGGGCTGTCGACGCTCGTGACGAGCCTCGGCGAGAACCCCGACGACGAGAAGCCCGCCCTCGAGTCCCTGCTCGGACGCCAGTTGACGGGGCTCGTGATCGCCCCGGTAGGCACCGACCACTCGTGGCTCGAGCGCTGGCGCGGGCACACCCCGATCGTGTTCGTCGACCGCGCTCCCGTCGGACTCACCACCGACACGTTCACCGAGAACGACGAGGCCGGAGCGCACCTGGCGACGACCCACCTGCTGTCGCACGGTCATCGCCGCATCGCGTACGTCGGCGACATGGTGCACCTCTCGACCGAGACCAAGCGCGTGGAGGGCTGGCGCCGGGCTCTGCGCGAAGCGGGGATCGACGTCGACGAGACTCTCGTGGCCTCGCAGGTCGCGACGCGCGAGGCCGCGGCATCCGCCCTCGAGCGTCTGCGGGCGCTGCCCGAGCCGCCCACGGCGATCTTCTCGGCCAACGCCCGCTCGTCGATGGCGCTCGCGCACGTGCTGCGGGGCGAGCCGATGCCCTTCGTCGGGTTCGGCGACTTCCCGATGGCCGACACCCTGACGCCCGCCGTCACGGTGATCGACCAGGACCCGCGTCGCATCGGCGCGCTCGCCGCCGAGCGCGTGTTCGCGCGTCTCGAGCCCGACGCCGGCCTGGGCCTCGACGAGGTCACGGTCATCGACGTCTCCCTCGTCGAGCGGGAGTCCTGCGCGGTGTGATCGTGCTCTCCTCGGCGCGGTCGAGCGGGTCGAGCCTCGCGGACGACCGGGGCCGGTCCCGTCGACGGGCTCGGAGCGACGCACATCGTCGCGCCCGGGGCAAGAGCGCTCACCCGTCGGAGCGCGGACGGTAGGAAAGACAGGGACAGACGCCACCGCTCCCGAGAAGAGGGCTCCGATGACGACCTCCCCGCACCCCGACCGCCGCCCCGCCGCTCGGACGGAGGTGGCGTCGTGAGGCTCACCGACACCAGCGACCTGTGGTGGAAGACCGCGGTCTTCTACAACCTCGACGTCAAGACGTACCTGGATGCCGACGACGACGGCGTGGGCGACCTGCGCGGTCTCGCGCAGCGGCTCGACCACCTCGCCGAGCTCGGCGTGACGTGCCTCTGGCTCGCCCCGTTCTACCCCTCGCCGCAGCGCGACAACGGGTACGACATCGAGGACTACTACGGTGTCGACCCCCGTTACGGTTCGCTCGGCGACATGGTCGAGGTGCTGCGCACGGCCCACGACCGCGGGATGCGCGTGATCGTCGACCTCGTCGTGAACCACACCTCCGATCGGCATCCGTGGTTTCAGAAGGCGCGGCAGAGCCCCGACAGCCGCTACCGGCACTTCTACCAGTGGAGCGACGAGGTGCCCGACGACGCCCCGGCGAGCATGTTCCCCGACGTCGAGGACGGGGTCTGGTTCTTCGACGAGACCGCGGGGCAGTACTACAAGCACTCCTTCTACCGGCATCAGCCCGACCTCGCCACCGATCAGCCCGAGGTGCGCGAAGAGATCGCGAAGGTCATCGGCTTCTGGCTCGAGCTGGGGGTCGACGGTTTCCGCGTGGATGCCGTGCCCCACCTCATCGACGCAGGCGACGGGCCCGAGCACGACTTCCTCCGCGCGCTGCGGGGATACGTCTCGCGTCGCAGCGGTCACGCCATGATGCTCGGCGAGGTCAACCTGCCCTACGACGAGCAGCTGCGTTTCTTCGGCGACGCCGACGGCGACGAGCTCACGATGCAGTTCGACTTCGTCGCCAATCAGCGGCTGTACCTCGCCCTGGCCCGGCAGGATGCCGCGCCCCTGCGCGAGGCGCTGGAGTCGCGGCCCGCGATCGCCCGCGGCAACCAGTGGGGCAACTTCGTGCGCAACCACGACGAGCTCACGCTCGATCAGCTGAGCGCCGAGGAGCGGGAGGAGGTGTTCGCGGCCTTCGCCCCCGAGGAGGGCCAGCGCATCCACGGCCGCGGCATCACGCGCCGCCTGCCGTCGATGCTCGAGGGCGACCCGCGCCGCATCCGCATGGTCTACAGCCTGATGTTCTCTCTCCCCGGGGCGCCGGTGCTGTACTACGGCGAGGAGATCGGGATGGGCGAGAATCCCACGATCTCGGGCAGTCGCGCGGCCGTGCGCACGCCGATGCAGTGGACCGCGGACGTCGATGCGGGCTTCTCGGGGGCGGACGAGCTCATCGCCGACGTCGTCCCCGGTGGATTCGCGCCCGAGCACGTCAACGTCGCGCAGCAGCGGCGCGACCCCGACTCGATGCTGCGGTTCACGCAGAACCTCGTGCGTCAGTACCGTGCGTCCCCCGAGATCGGGTGGGGGGAGCTCGGCATCCTGGATCAACCCCACGCGTGCGTGCTGGCCCACTCGGTCACGAGCGAGCTGGGCATGCTCGTCGCCGCGCACAACTTCGCCCCCGACGGTCGCACCTTCCGCCTGCGGATCGAGGGAGCGGATGCCGAGACCTGGCGCCTCGTCGACCTTCTCGACGACGCGGGCGGGGCGCAGACCCTGGACGGCGACGGGTTCGAGGTGACGCTCGACGGGTACGGGTACCGGTGGTGGCGGGTCATCCGGCCGGGGGAGCGGCGGATCGCCTGAGAGATCCGCGGGACCCTCGCGCGAGCGTATTCACGGGAATAGGCTGAATCGGCATCATCGTTGCTGCCGCGAGGGTCGATGGGACGGTTATGGAGCCGCAGACGTTCTCCACCCGACGAGTGGGTCGCGCCGGGCGCATCAGCGCCTGGGAGGCCCACCACGAACGTGCGCTCGTCGGCCTGGCCTGCGTCGCGCCGCGGTCGGGAGAGTTCGACGCGACCGTGCGCAGCGCCCGCGTCGGGCCGTTCGACGTGGCCCACGTCGTCGCGACGCCTCACGCCGTGAGACGCACGCGCGCGCACATCGTCGCCCACGACGCGCCCGGCCGGGCGATCTACCTGACCCGCCGGGGCGATGCGCGCCTGATCAGCGACGAGCAGGTCCTGGGACACGGCCCCGGATCGGCCGTCGTCTGCGCCACCGACCGGCCGTTCTCCCGGGAGTTCCGGGGCGGGGTCGACGAGATCGTCATCGCGTTCTCGGATGCGGACGCCGCGCACCTGCTCGCGACCGAGGCGGTCCCGACGGGGCGGCTCGATGTCGGCGCGACCGCGACGATGCGACTCGTCGCGGGCGCGGTCCACCGTCGTGTGATGGGGAGGCTCGCTTCGTCGGGGTCGTCCGACGACGACCTCATCGACCGGATCCGGCTGCTCCTGGTTCCGGGGCTCGCGTCGACGGAGGCGGGCCGGCGGAGCATCGTGCTCGACTTCGTCGACGCGCACCTCGACGACACCCGACTGAACACCGCGTCCATCGCCGCCCGTCTCGACCTCACGGATCGCACGATGCGTCGGCTCTTCTCCTCCGCGGAGCGGAGTCTGGCCGAGGAGATCCGGATGCGGCGGCTCGCGGCCGCTCTCCACATGCTGCGCGGGACCGTGCCGATCGGAGAGATCGCCGGACGGTGCGGCTTCGCGTCTCACCCGCACTTCAGCCGGGCCTTCCGGATGCACTACGGGTGCACGCCTCGGGAGGTCCGCTCCGGGCACCCCGTTTGACGAAACCGGACATCGAGGGGGCCTTTCGCCTTCGTCGAAGGACGTGGCGGGGTCGCCGACGCATACTTCCCGGGACGCCACGATGTCGTGGCGCAGGGATGAAGGACGGACCCATGGCGGTTTTCGACGACGGCATCAGCGACACAGCCCTCCCGGACGCCGGAGTGGTGCACACCGATGTGCTGATCATCGGGACGGGCCCCGCCGGCGCGTCGGCCGCCCTGGCGCTGGCGACGCTCGGCATCGACACCGTGATGATCACGAAGTACCGGTGGACGGCGAACACCCCGCGCGCCCACATCACGAATCAGCGGGCCATGGAGTTCTTCCGCGACATGGGCATCGAGGATCAGGTGAAAGCCGATTCGACCCCGCACGAGATGATCGGCGACACCGTGTTCTGCACCTCGCTCGCCGGGGAGGAACTCGGCCGGATCCTCAGCTGGGGGACGAGCCCCGCGCGCCACGCCGACTACGTCGCCGCATCCCCGACGCTCAACTGCGACGTGCCCCAGAACTACCTCGAGCCGATCCTCGTGCGCAACGCCACGGCGCGGGGGACGCAGACGCGGTTCTCGAGCGAGTACCTGTCGCATGTCCAGGACGACGCGGGCGTGACCGTGCGCGTCCTCGACCGGGTGACCGGACGGCCGTACGAGGTGCGGGCGAAGTACGTCATCGCCGCGGACGGAGCGCGGTCGCGCGTCGTCGCCGACCTCGACCTCCCGATGGAGGGCCGCATGGACATCGCCGGGTCGATGAACATCACGTTCACCGCCGACATCGACCACCTCGTCGGCCACCGCCCGAGCGTTCTCTACTGGGTCGTGCAGCCCGGCTCGAACGTCGGGGGAATCGGTGCCGGCCTGATCCGCATGGTGCGGCCCTGGAACGAATGGCTCATCGTGTGGGGATACGACATCGACGGTCCGGAACCGGTCATCGACGAGGCCGCGGCCGTGCAGATCGTCCGCAACCTGATCGGTGATCCCGACCTCGAGGTCACCATCACCGGGACCTCCCTGTGGGGGAACAACGAGATGTACGCCACACGCCTGCAGAAGGGACGCGTGTTCGCCGCGGGAGACGCGATCCATCGGCATCCCCCCTCCAACGGATTGGGATCGAACACCTCGATCCAAGACGCCTACAACCTCGCCTGGAAGCTCGCCGCGGTGATCCGCGGCCAGGCGGGCGAGGCCCTCCTCGAGACGTACACGGCCGAGCGCGCGCCGGTCGCCCGGCAGATCGTCCTCCGTGCCAACAAGTCGGGGCGCGAATTCGGGGAGCTCTTCACCGCGCTCGGCATCACCGACGCCGAGACGGAGGAGGAGATGCGGGACCTCATCGAGGAGCGCAAGGACGACACCCCGCGCGGGCGGGCCAAGCGTCGGGCGATCACCGCGGCGATGGAGCTGAAGAACTACGAGTTCAACGCCCACGGCGTGGAGATGGGCCAGTTCTACCGGTCGTCCGCCGTCGTCCCGGACGGAACCTCCCGGCCCACCCCGACGCGCGACCCGGAGCTGTACTACGAGCCGTCGACCGTCCCCGGCTCGCCGCTCCCGCACGCATGGGTCGGCGACGCGCGCCGATCGTTCTCGACGCTCGACCTGGCGCCCAGCTCGCGCTTCACCCTGTTCACCGGAATCGCGGGGCAGGCATGGGCCGACGCGGTCCCCGAGGTCGCCGACCGTCTGGGCGTGCCGATCGAAGCGGTCGTCATCGGACCGGGCCGGACGTACACGGACCTGTATTTCGATTGGGAGCGGCTGCGCGGTATCGATGAAGAGGGAGCCCTGCTCGTCCGCCCCGACAAAATCGTCGCTTGGCGTGCTCCGCACCTTTCGAGCGACCCGGCCGGGGTGCTCGCATCCGCCCTCGCCGCGATCCTCAGCAGGTCGCGATGACGCGCCCCGTCTCGTTCGTCCACACCACGCCGGCGGCTCGCGTCGTCTTCTCGTCGGGCCGGGCGCTGACCGGCACCGTCGCCGAGATCGAGCGGATGGGGGCGACCCGGGTCATGGTGATCGCGTCGCCGTCGCAGGCCGAGCTCGCGAGAGCCCTCCGCGCCGCCGTGCCCGTCGCGCGGGAGTGGAGCGAGGTCGCCCCGCACGTCCCGGTCGAGGTGGCCGACCGGGCTCGACACGCGGCGACCGAGGAGCGCGTCGACGCCGTCGTCGCGATCGGCGGAGGTTCGGCGATCGGTTTGGCGAAGGCGATCGCGCTGACCACCGGCATCCCGATCATCGCGGTTCCGACCACGTACGCCGGATCCGAAGCCACCGACGTCTGGGGTCTGACCGAGAACGGCCGCAAGACCACCGGGTCGGATCCCCGCGTGCTGCCCCGGGTGATCGTCTACGACCCCGAGCTCACCGCCTCGCTGCCACGGGACCTGGCCGTCTCCTCGGGCCTGAACGCCCTGGCGCACTGCGTCGACTCGCTGTGGGCGCCCCATCGGGACCCGATCAATGCGGCGCTCGCGACCGAGGGGGCGCGGTGCCTGGCGTCGGGCATGCGAGCCCTCGTGCGCGACGACGCCGACCCGGCCGGGCGGGAGCAGACGCTGCTCGGCACGTATCTCGCCGCGGCGGCCTTCGCCTCAGCCGGATCTGGTCTGCACCACAAGATCTGCCACGTCCTGGGCGGGACGTACGGACTGCCGCACGCGCAGACGCACGCGATCGTGCTGCCCTACGTCACGGCGTTCACGATCCCGTTCGCGCCGGATGCGGCGCAGCGCCTGCGCTCGGCCCTCTCGGCGGAGGACCCCCTCGTCGGGCTCCTCGATCTTCGTCGAGACGTGGGCGCGCCCGTCGCCCTGCGGGACTACGGATTCCGTCGGCAGGACATCCGCGATGCGGCGGACCTCGTTCTGCCGGTCGTCCCGCCTTCGCATCCCCGTCCCGTGACGCGAGAAGACCTCGAGTCCCTCTTGACAGCGGCGTGGGACGGGGCGCCGGCGGAGCATCTCGGGACAGGAGAAGGACATGAATGAGCACACCCCGTCGCCGCAGCAGCGCGCCCGCGAGGAGGAGCTGATCGAGACCGTCGTCGGCTCGTTCGCCGCGGCGCCCGACGCACGGCTGAAAGAGATCATGCAGGCCCTCACCCGCCACCTTCACGCGTTCGTGCGCGAGGTGCGCCTGACCGAGGAGGAATGGGCGGCCGGTATCGCGTTCCTCAACGCGGCGGGCCGGATCACCGACGAGCGGCGGCAGGAGTTCATCCTGCTCTCCGATGTGCTCGGTGTCTCGATGCAGACCGTCGCCGTCAACAACGAGGCCTACGGCGACGCCACCGAGGCGACGGTGTTCGGTCCGTTCTTCACCGAGGACGCACCGCTCATCGAGAACGGGGGCGACATCTCCGGAGGCGCGCCCGGTCGACCCTGCTGGGTCGAGGGCACGGTGACGGACACCACGGGGGCCCCGGTCGCGGGAGCGCGCATCGAGGTGTGGGAGGCCGATGAAGACGGCTTCTACGACGTCCAGTACGGCGACGACCGCGTCGCGGGGCGCGCCCACCTCTACACCGACGAGGACGGACGCTACCGGTTCTGGGGTCTCACCCCCACGCCCTACCCGATCCCGAACGACGGGCCGGTCGGAAAGCTCCTGGATGCCGTGGGCCGGTCGCCCATGCGCGCCTCGCACCTGCACTTCATGGTGTCGGCTGCGCAGATGCGGACCCTCGTCACGCACATCTTCGTCCGGGGAGACGAACTGCTCGACCGGGATTCGGTGTTCGGCGTGAAGGAGTCGCTGATCATGGACTTCTCCGAGCAGGCCGCGGGGAGCGAGACGCCGGACGGCCGCGACCTGGGCGGGCGGAGCTGGTCGCGGACCCGATTCGACATCGTCCTGGCCCCCGCTTCCGAACCGACGAACACCCGCGCCGAGGCGCAGAAAGGGACGGACCGATGACGTTCTTCGACCCGCAGACCTGGGAGGGTCGCTACTTCGACGGATCGTGGGTGAGCACGCCCGACACCGCCGCGGTCGTGTCGCCGTCCACCGGCGAGACGATCGCCCGAGTGGCCGCGCCCACCGCCGCCGACCTCGACCGGAGCGCGGATGCCGCGCGTCGCGCGCAGACCGCGTGGGCGGCCGCGCCCGCCGAGGAACGGGCCGCCGTGATGCGCCGCGCCGCGACCATCATCGAGGAGAACACCGAGACGCTCGCGCGCTGGCTCGGCGACGAGGCCGGATCCGCGCAGGGCAAGGCTCACTTCGAGGCCGGGCTCGTCGCCAACGAGTTCCATCTCGCCGCGGCGACCGCGATGATGCCCTACGGTCAGCTGCTGCGCTCCGCGCGCCCGCGGTTGAGTCTCAGCCGACGCCGACCGGTGGGGGTGGTGGGCGTCATCTCGCCGTTCAACTTCCCCGGCATCCTGTCGGCGCGCTCGATCGCTCCCGCCCTCGCCCTCGGCAACGCGGTGGTGCTCAAGCCCGATCCCCGCACGAGCGTGAGCGGCGGACTGTTCTTCGCGGCGGTGCTGGAGGCGGCCGGGGTCCCCGCGGGGGTGTTCTCGGTGCTGCCCGGCGGCGTCGAGGTCGGATCGGCTCTCGTGGACCACCCCGCCGTGCCCGTCATCTCGTTCACCGGTTCCACCGAGGCGGGGCGCGTCATCGGATCCCGGGCGGGACAGCTCCTCAAGCGCGCGCACCTCGAGCTCGGCGGCAACAACGCCCTCGTCGTCCTCGGCGACGTCGACGTCGCCGCCGCGGCATCCGCGGGGGCGTGGGGGTCGTTCCTGCACCAGGGCCAGATCTGCATGACGACCGGGCGTCACCTCGTGCACGACAGCATCTACGACGAATACGTCGAGAGCCTCAGCGCGAAGGCGGCGGCCCTCCCCGCGGGCGACCCGGCGACCGGCGCACCCCTCGGCCCGATCATCGACGAGCGTCAGCGCGACAAGATCGACGCCATCGTGCGCGAGACGGCGGATGCCGGGGCCCGGGTCACCGCGGGCGGGCACTACGACCGGCTCTTCTACCAGGCGACGGTGCTGGCCGACGTGACCCCCGAGCACGCCGCCTTCCAGAAGGAGATCTTCGGTCCCGTCGCCCCCGTGACGCGGTTCAGCTCCGTCGACGAGCTCGTCGACCTCGTCAACGCGAGCGACTACGGGCTCTCGCTGGGCATCCTCGCGAAGGACGCCTTCCGCGCCTACGCGCTCGCGGATCGCCTGCCCAGCGGCATCCTGCACATCAACGATCAGACGGTCGACGACGAGTCGCAGGCACCGTTCGGTGGCGTCGGCGCATCCGGAACCGGAGCGCGCTTCGGCGGGCACGAGGCCAACATCGAGGCGTTCACCGAAACCCAGTGGGTCACGATGCAGGCCGACGTGGCGACCTATCCGTTCTGACCCGCGCGATCGCGGTCGACGACCCGACGGAGACGCGAACGGGCGCGGCACCCCCCAATGGTGCCGCGCCCGTCGCGGACGGATCGGGAAGCCTCCCCGATCGCACGCGCGCAGGGGTTCCCCCACGGACACCCCGCGCGCGGTCCTCTCCATAAAAGCACAGCGCTTCGTAATTAGCACCCGGCAGCTGGTCGTAAATACGATCAGTCCGTCGTCTTCCTGCCCCCGCGGCGTCTACGATCGGAGAGTGGGTCGCGGTGCTGTCGGACCACCCTCGCGGTACTCCCGCCGAGTGGTGGCGAACGTGGATCGCCTGCGGAGGGCGCAAGGGCTCACCGTCGGCGAGCTGCTCCGTCGCGCCGGAATGACGAAGAGCTACTACCAGGCGCGCGCCGGTTTCTCGCTGCCCTACAACACGAACGACATCGAAGCGCTCGCCGCCGCCCTCGGGGTGACGCCCGAGGAGGTCGCCAACCCCGATTCCGCACCGCGGGTCGAGATGAGGGTCCCGGCGGCCCCCCTCGCCGCGCGGGTCCGCCGACTCGTCGAGAGCCAGGCCGCGCGCGAGAGCGACCTGCTGACGCACCTCCACGAGATCGACCCCGCCGCGGCCGAGAGCGCGCGGGTTCTCCTCGCCGCCGCGACCAACACCGTCGTGCTCGACGAAGAGGTGCTCCGTCTCATCACGCACTGGGCGGACGTGCCGACCGAGTACCTCACCGACTACACCGACGACGCCGTGACCGATCGCACCGACGCCGAACTCGAGCTGCGCGAGGCGATGCGCGACGCCGGCGCCAGCAGCATCCAGTTCCGCGCCCTGGGCGAGATGTCGCCCGACGCCCTGCGCGCGATCGCGCACTCGTTGCGAGGCAGGCCGCCCGCGACATGAACAGCCGCGAGGGGGGACGGTGGTGACGGAGGCGGATGAGGTGCTCGCCCGCGTGCGAGCGCGCGCGGATCGCGCCGTCCGCCGTGCCGAGCTCGCGCCGGGGATGACCTTCGAACAGGTCGTCGAAGCGGTCGAGCGGGCGCTGCGGATGCGGCTGCGCATCGTCGCCGAGACCGACACCAGCGGCTGGGGGACGCTGACCGGCTTCGTCACCTCGTTCGGCGACCGTCGCGAGGCCAGCATCCACGTGCGGGCCTCGGATGCCGCCGTCTACCGGCAGTTCGCCGCCTCGCACGAACTGGGGCACCTCCTCGACGACGCGCACTGCGCGGGATCTCTGCACGAGCGCTCCTCGGTCTCGCCGCACGACAACCCCGACCTGAGCACGCCCGAGTACGAGGCGGAGCTGGTCGCCGAGCACGTCGCGCACCGGATCGCGCGTCTGCTCTACGCCTCGCCGAGGGTGGCGGAGTCGTCGTGGTGACCGTCATCCTCATCGACGTCGCTCTTGCGGGTCTCCTGCTGGTCGTCGCCCTGCGGGCGCGGGTGGCCTGGCGCCAGCCGCGCGCGCGCATCGCGTGGTTCGCCGCGCTGATCGGCTCGATCGCCCTGCTGACCCAGGGCACCGTCGTCCCCCTCGAACTGCTCGACGGCCTGCTCGGCGGGACCAACGTGCTCAAGCTCGTGCAGAACGTCCTGACCATGGTCGCGCTGTGGCTCGGCATCCAGGCCGGAACGGCCCCCGTGACGGCGCGCATCCGGACGCTGCGCTGGTGGTTCCCGGCCTGTCTCGCGGCGCTGTTCGTCGTCGTGTTCTTCGTCGTGGTGCCCGAGCGCGGGTCGTCGTCGTTCCTCTTCCTCGAGAACCTGGCCGTGACCTCGACCGGCGCATGGGCGTACGGGGTGCTGCACATGGCGGGGATCGCGCTCGTCGGCCTGCTGCTGTTCCGCTCGGCCCGCCCCTCGCTGCCGAAACCGCGCGTGTTCTTCCGCGTCGGGGCCGTCGGCATCGTCCTCGGGTGCCTGAGCGAGATCGTCGACCTCACGCTCTCGCGGTTCTTCGAGCCGGACGCGGTCGTGAGCGCGCTCTTCGACCCCCTGTTCTACCTCGGCGTCGTGTCGTTCGTGATCGGCATCTTCGTGGCATCCCGTTCCTCGACGACGATCCGTCGCCGCGGCGAAGACCTCCTCGCGCGACTCGAACCGGTCGCGCGCGAACGCGGGGTCCGCTCGTTCGCGGGGATGCCCGCCGACGCCGTCGTCGAGACGCGCCTGCACGCCCTCCGGGTCGCCGTCGAAGACGACGCGATCGCCACCTCATCGCCGCTGAGCCCCGCGCAGCGCGCGCTCATCGACGAGATCGACGCCCACCTCACCCGCCGAACCACGGGAGTACGTCCATGATCCGATCCCTCGCCATCGGTACCGGTGTCGCCGCCGCGACCGTCGCCGTCGCCCACGAGGCGCTCGCCGGCTACGTCGCGCGTCGGCTCATCGCACCGCGCGCGCCGAAGGTCTACGCCCCCATCACCGTCGCCGGCGACACCGTCACCGTTCCCGCGACCCTCGAGAGTCGCGAACCGGGCACCTACGGGCTCTGGCTCGACGACGGCCGTCACGTCGTGGTCGGCGAACCGCTGCGCATCGGGAAGGACCGGGTCGTGCGCGAGCTCGCCTCGCGTCCGGACGGGCTCGCAGACGGGGAGGCCGTGGCCACCTGGACCTCGCAGAGCATCGGCGCCCCCGAAGACGTCGGGCCCACCCGCCACGTGTCGGTGCCGCTGCGCCGCGGCGGCGTCGCCGAGGCCTGGGAGATCGGCGATCGCGACACGGCCGACGGACGGTGGACGATCCACGTGCACGGCCTGCGCTCGAGCCGCAACGGCGCCCTGCGCTCGACCCCGGCCACGGCTGACGCGGGTTGGATGTCGCTCGTGGTGTCGTACGCCGGCGACGAGGAGTGCGCCCCCGCCGACGCCCTGCCCTCGACGCTCGGTACGCGCGAGTGGCTCGACGTCGACGACGCGATCGCCTACGCCGTCGCCCAGGGCGCGCGCGAGATCGTGCTGGTCGCATGGTCGATGGGCGGGACGATCGCGATGCTCGCCCTCGAGCAGTCGGCCGACCGCGACCGCGTCACCGCCCTCGTGCTCGTGGCACCGGCGCTGGACTGGACGCGGGTGGTCGAGAACGCCGTCGCCGGAGCCCGCTTGCCGCGCTCGATCGCGGGCGCCTCGATGCGCATCCTCGGCAGTCGGATCGGCGCTCGGGCCCTGGGACTCATCGAGGCCGTCGACGCCCCGGCGCTCAACTGGGTCGACGGCCCCCGGCCGGCACCGACCGTGCCGACGCTCATCGTGCACAGCCTGCGCGACCCCGTGGTGCCGGTGAGCGGATCGCTCGCGTACGTGAAGCGGCATCCGGATGCCGAGCTCGTCGCGTTCGACGCGACCGGGCATTGCAACGAGGCGAACCAGGATCCGGTCCGCTTCCGCGAGGCGATCACGGGCTTCTTGCGGAACCGACCGCGCGTCTGACGCGTCGGTCGGTCAGGCGGAGAGCGCGGCGATCGCTCCGCGCGCGCCGTGTTCGGCCAGTGCCGCGCGCGCCGCGAGGTAGGCCGCGCGCAGACGCGGGTTCTGCCCCAGGTCGCCGAACACCGGCGCGTAGTCGAGGAGCCTCTCGGCGTCGTCGGCGACGATCGCGCGCAGCTCGTCGAGGCGGCTGTCGACCGCGGGGGTCTCTTCCCCGGTCTCCGTGCGGCCCTCGAGGAACACGCTCCACCCCGCGAGCACGAGGGCGGCATGGTCGATGCGCCCGCCCGACGCGAGCTGCTCGCGCACGACGGGCAGCAGGAACTTGGGCAGTCGGTCGGAGCCGTCGACCACCTGACGTGCGAGGGTGTCGCGGATCGCCTCGCTGCCGAAGCGCGCGATGAGCTGGTCGCAGTAGGCGTCGAGGTCGATGCCCGGAACCGGTCGCAGCGTCGGGATCGCCTCGTCGTGCATGTAGCCCTGCAGGAAGTCGACGAACAGGGGATCCGTGCAGACCTCGTGCACGTAGTGCGCACCCGACAGGATGCCGAGGTAGCTCATCGCCTGGTGCGAGGCGTTGAGCAGCCGGAGCTTCATGAGCTCGTAGGGCTCGACATCGTCGACCAGCTGCACGCCCACCTCGTCGAACGGCGGGCGGCCGGCGGGGAAGCGGTCTTCGAGCACCCACTGCTCGAAGGACTCGCTGCGCACCGGCCAGCGATCACGGATGCCGAACTCCGAGGCGACGGCGGCGCGCGTCTCGTCGGTGGTGACGGGGGTGATGCGGTCGACCATCGAGTTGGGGAACGCCACGTTCGCGGCGATCCAGGCGGCCAGCTCGGGGTCGCGTCGCTCGGCGAACCCGAGCAGCGCCGCACGGGCGACGTGGCCGTTGCCTTGGATGTTGTCGCACGACATGACCGTGAACGCCGGGATGCCGGCATCCCGCCGCCGGCGGAGCCCCTCGGCGAGCAGGCCCATGACGCTGCGCGGGGGCAGCGCGCCGTCGAGGTCGGCGAGGGTCGCCTCGTCGCGCGGGGCGTAGGCGCCGGTCGCGTCGTCGATGCCGTAGCCGCCCTCGGTGATGGTGAGCGAGACGATCGCGGTGTCGGGGCCGGCGAGCTTGGCGACCACCGCCTCGGGGTCGTCGGGGACGAAGAGGTAGTCGACGATCGAGCCGACCACGCGGGCCGTGGAGGAGCCGTCGGGGGCGGTCGTGACGAGCGTGTAGAGGTCGTCTTGAGCGGCGAGGGCGTCGCGCATCGCCGCGTCGAAGGAGAGGACTCCGACGCCGCACAGGCCCCACTCGGTGTAGCCGGCCTCGAGCAGACGGTCGAGGTACATCGCCTCGTGCGCCCGGTGGAAGCCGCCGACGCCGAAGTGGACGATGCGCGCGCGCACGGCCGCCCGGTCGTACGTCGGAACGGAGACGTTCGCCGCGAGGGAGGGGAGGGCGGCGGCGGTGAGGTCGGTCATGCGGTGCTCCGTGTGGGTGGGGAGGGCGGGGCGAGTTGCGTGAGCCCGGTGGCTGAGCCTGTCGAAGCCTGCGGGTGGGTGGTTGCGGTCCCTTCGACGGGCTCAGGGACCTGGGGTGCGTGAGCCCGGTGGCTGAGCCTGTCGAAGCCTGCGGGCGGGAGGGGGTGGATGCCGGGACCTGCGCGTGGGGGGCGGGGGTCCCGGCATCCGGGATCGGGCGTCAGCAGCTGGACTTGTAGACCGCGTCCTTGCCGTCGCCGTTGATGTTGTCCTTGGTGAGGATGGTGAAGCCGGTCTGGATCTTCTCCTCCGTCGCTTCGCCCTTGAGGGCGGCGATGGCCTGCTTGACGCCGTCGGAGCCGATGGTGGCGGGCTCTTGGGCGACGAGGGCCTGGACGGTGCCGGCTTCGAGGGCCTTGACCTGGGCGGGACCGGCGTCGAAGCCGACGATGGTGACCTGGCCCTGCTTGCCGGCCTGCTGGACGCCGGTGGCGCTTCCTTCGGCGGCGAAGAGGTTGGCGGCGAAGATGCCGACGATGTCGGGGTCTTTCTGCAGGGCGGCGGTGACGATCTCCGCGGCGGTGGAGGGTTCGTTGTGGGAGTACTGCACGCCCACGGAGGTGAACTTGGAGTCCTTCTTGACGGCGTCTTCGAAGCCCTGGGCGCGGGCGTCGGTGGTGGAGACGCCGGGGTCGGTGGAGACGACGAGGACCTTGCCGCCGTTGGGGTTGGCCTTCTGGATCGCCTCGAACGCGGCCGCTCCGCCGCCTTCGTTGTCACTGGAGATCTGCGACACCGCGCCGGAGGGGTCCTCCAGCGTCGTGTCGACGAGGACGACCTTGATTCCGGCGGCTTCGGCTGCGGCGATGGGCGCCTGCATGGCGGAGACGTCGGTGGGGGCGATGAGCAGTGCGTCGGGCTTGGAGGCGACGACGGCGTCGACGATGGGCTTCTGCAGGGTGGGGTCGAACTTCTCGGGGCCCTGGGTGGTGACGGTGGCGCCTTCCTTCTCGGCTTCGGCTTCGATGCCGCACTGCATGGAGATGTAGAACTCATCCCCGGCGACGCCCTGCACGAACGCGATCTTGTACCCGCCGTCCGAACCGCCCGACGCGCCGCCCGAGGCGGCTCCGCCCGAACAGCCCGCGAGGGTCAGGGTCGCCGCCATGCCGAAGACCGTCAGCGCGGTCGCCTTCTTGTTCCACTTCATTGTGATCACCGTTCTTGTTGTCGGGTTGGGTAAGGGGTTGTGAGGGAAGGATGCCGCCGCGGCTCAGCCGCGCCGACCTCCGCTGAGGAACTTGCGCCAGAGGCCCTGCGAGTTGCCGCGCGTGGCGGCGGTGCGGCGCACCTGGTCGACGTACACCGCCGTGATCAGCACCGCGCCCACGGCCACCTGCTGCCAGAACGGCTGCACGCCCGTGATGACGAAGCCGTTCTGCAGCACCGCCGGGATGAACAGGCCGACGACCGTGCCCATGATCGTGCCGACCCCGCCGAAGAGGGAGGTGCCGCCGATCACCACGGCCGCGATGACATTGAGGTTGGTCTGCGACTGCCCTGCGATCGCCGTCGTGGAGAACTGCGAGAGAGACAGGATGCCGCCGAGCCCGGCCAGAGCGCCCGAGATCGTGTAGATCTTGATCAGCTGCGCGTCGACCTTGACGCCGACGCGGCGGGCGGCGATCTCGCTCGATCCGACCGCCAGCGTGTAGAGGCCGAAGCGCGTGTAGTGCAGCACGATCGCGCCGATCGCGACGACCACGAGGGCGATGACGCTGATGATCGGGACGCTGCCGAAGACGTTGCCGTAGCCGATCGAGACGGTCAGCACGGTGGGGACATCGCGGATATCGACGCCGCCGGTGAGGATCTGCGCGAGGCCGAGGGCCATGCCGAGCGATCCCAGGGTGACGATGAGCGGCGGGATCTTCGCCTTGGCGATGAGGAAGCCGTTCAGCAGTCCCCAGCACACGCCGCTGAGGATCGCGACCAGGATGCCGACGACGGCGACGCCCCAGCCCTCTCCGCCGAGCGCCCGCATGACGATGGCCGCGACCACGCCCGAGAACACCAGGACCGACCCCACCGACAGGTCGATGCCGGCGGTGATGATGACGTAGGTCATGCCCACCGCGAGGACCGCGAGGATCGAGGCGTTCTGGATGATGAGGCGGAAGTTGGTCCACTGCGCGAACGAGTCGGGCGCGATGATGCTGAAGACGATGATGATCGCCAGCAGGACGAGGAGGATCTGGAAGGCCTGCGTGCGGAGGATGCGGCGGACCGGGTTGACCTTCTGGTTGTCGTCGAACGTGCCGATCGCGACGGTCTCGGTGGGAGGGGTCGTGGTGCTCACTTCTGGTCGTCCTTCGTGACGGCGCCGGTCATGAGCCCGACGAGTTCTTCCATGGAGGTGTCCGCGGCCCGGATGTTCGCGACGCGGGTGCCCAGGCGCAGCACCTGGATGCGGTCGGAGACGTCGATGACGTGGGGCATCGAGTGCGAGATGAAGACCACGGCGATTCCCTTGTCGCGCACGCGACGGATGGTCTCGAGTACGTTCTTCGTCTGACGCACGCCCAGGGCGGCGGTGGGTTCGTCGAGGAACACGACGCGCGAGGCCCAGTGCACCGCCCGGGCGATCGCGATCGCCTGACGCTGACCGCCCGACATCTCGCCGACGGGCGAGGTGAGGCTGCGCACCGTGGCGCCGAGTTCGTCGAACGCGGCACGGGAGGCCTTCGCCATGTCCTTCGTCTTCATGAAGCCGAGGGCGCCCGCGAGGCCGGGCCGGCGGATCTCGCGGCCGAGGTACATGTTCTGCACCGGGTCGAGGTGCGGGGCCAGCGCCAGATCCTGGTAGACCGTCTCGATGCCGAGGGAGGAGGCGACCTGCGGGTTCGACATGTCGATCGGCTTGCCGTCGAAGCGGATCTCGCCCTCGTCGACCCCGAGGTTTCCCGACAGGGCTTTGACCAGCGTCGACTTGCCCGCGCCGTTGTCGCCGATCAGTGCGGTGACCTCGCCGGGGTAGACCTCGAAGTCGACGTTGTTCAGGGCGCGGACGGACCCGAATTGACGCGACAGGCCCCGCGCCTGCAGCACGGGCGTGGCCGTGGTGGTGCTCATGAGGAAGCTCCTTCGTGGTGACCGGCGCCCCCGGCGGGGGCGTCGGAGACGGTGACGACGAGGTCGGCCCGGCCGCGTCCGCGCTCGACGACGGCGGCGTTGCGCTCGTCGACCTCGCGGACCCAGGCGACGGCTTCGTCGTAGGGGTGGTCGTGGGAGAGGCGGCGGGCGACGAGGCGCTCGCGGCGCAGGTGCGCCTCGATGTCGAGGAACCAGACTTCGTCGAGGCGGGATGCCACGGCATCCCACCCGAAAGCGTCGTGCAGCAGGTAGTTGCCCTCGGTGATGACGAGCGGCACGTGGGCGGGCACGTGCACGGCCGAGCCGATCGACTCCTCCAGGGAGCGATCGAAGCGCGGGGCGTAGACCGCGTGGCCGGCCCGGATGCGGTCGAGGAGGGCGATGTACCCGTCGACGTCGAAGGTGTCGGGGGCGCCCTTGCGGTCGCGGCGTCCGAGACGCACGAGCTCCTCGTTGGCGAGGTGGAAGCCGTCCATGCCCACCAGGACGGCATCGGAGCCGAGGGCGGCGAGCAGCGCGTCGCTGACGGTGGACTTGCCCGCGCCGGGGGTGCCGGCGAGTCCCAGCACGCGGCGCTCACCGGTCGCGACGAGAGCGCGCGCACGCTCGACGAGGTCGTCGAGGTGCACGGTCGCGGCGGCGACCGGCCGAGCGTTCTGCGAGGTGCGGGTCACGGCGGTGTGGTCCTTCCGGGGACGCCGCACGTCGGAGTGCTGCGTCGATGAAGCGGTCCGGTGGAGGGCCCCACCGGTCGAACTCCGGTTACGGTAAGCCCACCGTGACACCGGTGTCAACACCCGTGACCAATTCGTCATGACACCGAAGTCATCCGCGTGATTCTGTGGTTATCATGGGCCGCGACGACACCGACGTCGTCCTCGACACCGAGCCCGCGAAAGAGCCTCCCCATGACCGAATTCACCGACCGCACCATCCTCGTCACCGGCGCCGGTGGCGGGATCGGCGGCGCGACCGTCCGCCACCTCGTCGCCGCGGGAGCGACCGTCCTCGCCGCCGGGCGAACGGCCGACAGCGTCGAGGCGATCGCCGCCGAGACCGGGGCCGAGCCGGTCGTGTTCGACCTCGAGTCCGAGGACGAGATCCGTTCCGCGATCGAGGGCCGCGACCTCTACGGCGTCGTCAACTGCGGTGGCTGGGGCGGCGAGATCGCCACCCCCATGGACACCGACATCGACGTCTTCGACAAGGTCATGAGCATCAACGCGCGCGGGTCGCTGCTGGTCACCAAGTACGCGTCCCGCGAGATGATCCGCGTCGGCAAGGGCGGCGCGATCGTCAACGTCTCGAGCCAGGCGAGCCTCGTCGCCCTCACCGGACACATCTCGTACGGCTCGTCGAAGGCCGCCCTCGACAACATCACGCGCGTCTCGGCCCTCGAACTCGGCGGGTACGGCATCCGCGTCAACAGCGTCAACCCGACCGTCGTCATGACGCCGATGTCGGCGTGGTACTGGGGCCGCCCCGACATCGAGGGGCCCTTCCTCGAGGCGATGCCGCTGCACAAGTGGGCGACCGAGGACGACATCGCCGCGCCCATCGTGTTCCTGCTCAGCGACGGCGCCGGAATGATCTCGGGCGTCTCGCTCCCCATCGACGGCGGCTACTCCAGCCGCTGACCGGCGCACCGCGGCTTCCCGGGCGTACCCCGCCGTGGGGCCTGGCGAGGGCGCCGTGGGGGCGCCGCGCTGGGGTTCCGTGCGGGGTCGGTCGCGGCCGGGTGCGTGCATGACCTCCGTGATTCGCGCAGGGTCAGTGGCATCCGGGCGTGTGGGGCTGAGGTTGTGCGGATCGCGGAGTTTGTCGCGGTCGGGATGCCGCGGGCGTGTCCCGGGCTAAAGGCCCAGCGTGCGCTCCAGGAACGCATTGCGGAAGACGCCCCGCGGGTCGGTCTCGCGGGCGGCGGCGAGGAAGTCCTCGGCCCGGGGGAGGGTGGCGCGGACGGCCTCGCCGAGCATCGTGAACGCCTTGCCCCAGTGCGGGCGCACGTCGAACGGTGCGAGAGCGACCTCGATGTGCGGCAGCACCGCCAGCACGCCCTCGGTGTCGTTGCGCCAGGTGAAGTGGATCGCGAGCACGTCGCGCCGGTACGCGGGGCTCATCCACAGCTCGTCGGCGGCGACGGTGCGCAGCTCGGTCACCAGCAGCTGGGCGTCGAACGCGGGCGCGATCGCGCGGACCGCGGCGAGGGCGTCGCGCGCGGCGGCGAAGGGCACGAAGTACTCGGACTGGATCTCGTCGCCGTCGCTCGGGAGCGCGTCGGCGCGGAAGTGCGGGAGTCGCGTGTGCCACGGCCCGACGGACCCGCGCGGGGTCGTGTTGTCGACCGTGCGGATGCGACCGAGGTGGATGTCGTCGCCGACCGGCCGACCGCCGAGATCCTCGACCCAGGCCGGGGCCCCCGCATCGCTCTTGGCCCACACCAGGTCGTGCGCCGGGTCGCCCCACGTCGTGAAGACGCTGACGCTGCGCGACCCGCCGAACACCCGCTCGGGGTCGCCCGCGATGTCGTCCCAGGCCACGCCGGTGTACGCCTGCTGGGTCACCTCGTACGTCGGCTCGGTCTGCAGCTCGACGGCGGTGACGACGCCGAGGGCGCCCAGGCTCAGGGCGGCCGCTCCGAACCACTCGTGCGTCTCGTCGATGCGGTGCGTGCGGCCGTCGGCATCCATGATCTCGACGGCCCGCACCGCGCTCGAGAGATTCCCGTTGCGCACGCCCGATCCGTGCGTTCCGGTCGCGGTGGCGCCCGCGGCCGAGATGTGCGGGAGCGAGCCGAGGTTGTGCAGCGCCCGGCCCTGCGCTTCGATCACCGGAGCGAGCTGCGCGAAGGTCACGAGCCCCTCGACCCGCACGCGATCGCCGACGAGGTCGATGCGCGTCGGCATCCGCTCGAGTGACACGAGAGCCGCCGCGGAATCGGCGATGTCGTTGAACGTGTGCCGGGTCGCCTGCACGCGCAGCGAATCGGCGGATGCCACGACCTCGGCGAGCTCGTCGAGGTCGGTGGGCAGCAGCACCTCGGTGGCGCGGTAACGGTGGTTGCCCGACCAGGTGGCTCCGGCGGAACGCGTCTCGATCATGGAATCTCCTGGGGTGGGACGGGGCGGACGCCTCCATCCTGCCCCGTCCCACCGACATCGGGGCGGGCCGGCACCGGCTCCGCCCGACCGCGGTCCGGGCTGACGCCTCGCCGCGCGTGGCCGGCCCCGGTCAGCGCGCCGGGAACAGTGCAGCCTCGAACACGGCCTCGGCCGCGCCGACGAGCAGGCGGTCCTCGCCCAGCTCGGCGACGGCCACGCGCAACCCCTCGGCGCACGCGGGGATCGTCTGCGCCCGCACGGCCCGATCGAGGCCGTCGAGGTCGAGTTCGGCGAGAGCGGCGAGGAAGCCTCCCAGCACGATCACCGCGGGGTTCATGACGTTCGCGGCATTGGCCAGGGCGGTCGCGAGGATCCGCCGCTGGCGCTCAGTCTCGGCGCGCACCGCGGCGTCGGAGCTGCGGGCGAGAGCGTCGCGCAGGGCCGCGTCGTCGAGGGCGCCCGCTCCCAGCGCATCGAGCAGCAGGGCTCGGCTCACCTCGTCTTCGAGCACGCCGTCGGCGGCCCGACGGTCGCCGGGGTCGACGATGCCGGGACGGTTCTGGCCGAACTCGCCGGCGTACCCGCCCGCGCCGCCCAGGGGATTCCCGCCCACGATCACGGCCCCGCCGATACCGCTCGCGCCGCCGTTGAGGTAGACCACGTCGTGCACCCCGCGCGCGGCTCCGAACAGGTGCTCGGCCACCGCGCCGAGGGCGGCGTCGTTGGCGACGTGCGAGGGCAGGCCCGTGGCATCCGTCATCAATCCGGCGAGCGGCGCGTCGTGCCACCCGAGGTGCGGCGCCTCGCGGACGAGTCCGTCCCCGGCCCGCACGGGCCCCGGCACCGCCACGCCCACCCCGACCGGTCGCGCGTCGGCGAGGACGTCTGCCCGCCAGAGATCGAGATGGATGCCGACGAGCTCGGCGGTGCGCGCGGGGGTGAGCAGCGCGTCCTGGGCGAGGCGCTCGCGGACCACGATCGTGCCGTCGAGAGCGACCGCGCCGAGGTCGAGGGAGTCGACCTCGGGATTCACCGCGATCGCGACGACGCGCGGGTCGGGTTCGACGATCGGCGAGGGGCGCCCGACGCGTCCCTGGGTCTCGGAGGCTCGCTCGACGACGAGGCCCGCCCGCTGCAGCTCTCCCACGAGATCGGCGATCGTCGAGCGATTGAGGCCGGTCGCCTCGGTGAGGGCGGCGCGGGAGCGCGGGCCCTCCCGATGGACGGTGCGCAGCACGAGCGCCAGGTTGGCGCGGCGCATGCCGTCGCCCCGACTGCCCGCGGTGACCATCCGACCACTGTGCCATGCGCCGGACCGATTCCCACCCCGGGCAAAGCGCACGGTGCCAGGATCGGAGCATGGACCTCTCCGGCATCCCCATCACCACCATCCGCGGCGAAGAGACGACCTTCGGCGACCTGACCGCCGGCAAGGCGGCGCTCGTCGTGAACGTCGCTTCGCGGTGCGGCCTCGCCCCGCAGTACGAGGCGCTCGAGGCGCTGCACAAGAAGTACGCCGACCGCGGGTTCACGGTGATCGGCTTCCCCAGCAACCAGTTCCTGCAGGAGCTCAGCGACGAGGACAAGATCGCCGAGTACTGCTCCGCCACGTGGGGCGTGACCTTCCCGATGTCGGAGAAGGTGAAGATCAACGGCCGCAACGCCCATCCGCTCTACAAGGAGCTCACGACGACCCCGGATGCCGAGGGCAAGACCGGTCGCATCTCGTGGAACTTCGAGAAGTTCGTCGTCGCCCCCGACGGTCGCGTGACGCGCTTCAGCCCGCGCACCCTGCCCGACGCCCCCGAGGTCGTCGCGGCGATCGAGGACGCGCTCCCGCGCTGAGGCCCGGCCCCGGCGCGCCCGGCCCCGGAAGCCGCCGCTTCTGCGTTTCCCGGCGCGCCTGGCCGCCCGCCGCCGCGCCCGGCCCCGGCCGCCGCTGCTCCGGTGGAGTCTCCCGACGCTCCGGAGCGGGCCGGGCCGGCGCGGCGTGACGCGGACACTCGACCGGCCCGGCCGCGGCCGGCCGGTGTCGGCGGTCTGCCCTATCCTGACCGGGATCCGACCCGAAGGAGTCCTCATGGCCGATGCCGTCGTCCTCGTCTCCGGTGGTGCCGCCGTCACCCCGTTCACCGACCCCGAGCGGGCGGCGGCGACGGGGCTCGCGGCCGGCAACACCATGACGGCGCTCCGTGCGCACCACCTCGACCGGGGGGTGCCCGTGTTCACGGCGCCCGCCCGCATCGGGGCGGGAACGGTCGAGCGGGATGCCGGGTGGCAGGGTTTCGACGACGTGCCCGTCGTGCTGTCGGACGCGGTCACGATCAACGCCGTCGGACGGATCGACGACGCCGGGGTCTCGCTCGCCGCCTTCCTGCGGTGGCTCGCCGGCGAGCAGGGGCTGGCGAGCATCGACCTCGTCGGCCACTCGATGGGCGGGCTTTTCTCGCGCGCCGCGATCCGCGAGCTCGCGGGCGGCGGTCCGCGGGTGGAGCATCTCGTGACCCTGGGCACGCCCTGGGACGGATCGGTGCTCGGAGACCTGATCGACGGCGAGATCTCCGAGGCCGATGCCCAGGGCGACCCCGCCACCCTGCAGATCCTCGCCGAGGCCCGCCCGTACGCGGCCGCGAATTCCGAGGGGGCGGCCGCGGAGGTCTCCCGTCGGTATCTGCGCGGCTGGAACGACCGTCAGGCGGGTGTGCTCGACGGCATCCCGGTGACCGCCGTCGGGGCCGGGTACTTCGCCGCGTCGACCGAGCCGGCGCAGCTGTGGCCCCACGACGGCTTGGTCTCCCTCACCAGCGGCCGTGCCGATCACGTGCCCTCCGCGGTGCTGCCGATCGTCGAGCGGCACGCGTTCGACGACCACGTGCACAGCATCTTCTTCGCCGAGGCGTTCGGTCTGCCGTGGGAGCGCGCGCTCACCTGGGACCCCGAGGTGTTCGCGGTGGTGGACGCGGCGCTCGGGCGCTGACGCGAGGGTGGACGCCGCGGCATCCGGGGTATATGTTGTGAGCACCAACAAAACCGACGGTGCGTCACCGCGCACCGGTGCGTCCATGCGAAGGAGCAGGAATGCCCACCCCCACCCGCGATGACAAGTTCTCGTTCGGCCTCTGGACCGTCGGATACAACGGCACCGACCCCTTCGGCGGTCCCACCCGCGAGCCGCTCGACGTCGTGCACGTCGTCGAGAAGCTCGCCGAGCTCGGCGCCTACGGCCTGACGTTCCACGACGACGACCTCTTCGCGTTCGGCTCGACCGACGCCGAGCGTCAGACCCAGATCGACCGCCTCAAGGGCGCGATGGAGGCCACCGGCATCGTGACGCCGATGGTCACGACCAACCTCTTCTCGGCCCCGGTCTTCAAGGACGGCGGCTTCACCTCGAACGACCGTCAGGTGCGCCGCTTCGCCCTGCGCAAGGTGCTGCGCAACCTCGACCTCGCCGCCGAGCTCGGCGCGAAGACGTTCGTCATGTGGGGCGGCCGCGAGGGCGCCGAGTACGACTCCGCGAAGGACATCCGTCAGGCGCTCGAGCGCTACCGCGAGGCCGTCAACCTGCTCGGCGACTACGTCACCGACAAGGGCTACGACATCCGCTTCGCCATCGAGCCGAAGCCCAACGAGCCCCGCGGCGACATCCTGCTGCCGACGCTCGGCCACGCGATCGCGTTCATCGACTCGCTCGAGCGCCCCGAGCTCGTGGGCCTGAACCCCGAGGTCGGTCACGAGCAGATGGCGGGTCTGAACTTCGCCGCCGGCATCGCCCAGGCGCTGTACCACGGCAAGCTCTTCCACATCGACCTCAACGGTCAGCGCGGCATCAAGTACGACCAGGACCTCGTCTTCGGCCACGGCGACCTGCACAACGCGTTCGCGCTGGTCGACCTGCTCGAGAACGGCGGCCCCGGCGGTGTGCCCGCGTACGACGGCCCCCGCCACTTCGACTACAAGCCCTCGCGCACCGAGGACGAGACCGGCGTCTGGGACTCCGTCTCGGCCAACATGAACACCTACCTGCTGCTCAAGGAGCGCGCCGCGGCCTTCCGCGCCGACCCCGAGGTGCAGGAGGCGCTCGAGGCCGCCAAGGTCGCCGAGCTCGCGAAGCCGACCCTGAACGAGGGCGAGTCGTACGACGACCTCCTCGCCGACCGCTCGGCGTACGAAGACTTCGACGTCGACGCCTACCTCGGCGGCAAGGGCTTCGGCTTCGTCCGTCTGCAGCAGCTCGCGACCGAGCACCTGCTCGGCGCGCGCTGAGCGTCGGAGGGGTCCGGATGCCGCGGCATCCGGACCCCTCTCCTCTTCTCCGTCGAGTGTCCAAGACACGCCGCATCGCCGCCGTGCGAGTCGGCGTGTCTTGGATACTGAACGGGATGCCGCGGTGGTGCGGCGCGAACAGAGGGAGTGAGCATGGCGCTCGTCATGGGAGTCGACTCGTCGACGCAGTCGTGCAAGGTGGTCGTCGTCGACGCCGAGACCGGGCGCGTGGTGCGCGAGGGGCGCGCGTCGCACCCCGCCGGCACCTCCGTCGACCCCGAGGCCTGGTGGGGGGCGCTTCAGGATGCCATCGCCCAGGCCGGTGGTCTCGACGACGTCGCCGCCGTCTCGATCGCGGGGCAGCAGCACGGCATGGTGGTGCTGGATGCCGAGGGGGCGGTCATCCGCGACGCTCTGCTCTGGAACGACACCCGGTCGGCGCCGGCCGCGCGCGACCTGATCGACGAGGTCGGAGCGGCGGAGTTCGCGGAGCGGACGGGGGCGGTGCCCGTGGCGTCGTTCACGGGCACGAAGCTGCGCTGGCTGCGCGACGCCGAGCCCGAGAACGCCGCGCGCGTCGCGGCCGTCGCGCTGCCGCACGACTGGCTGACCTGGCGTCTGCGCGGCTTCGGCCCCGGAAACGCCGTGCTCGAGGAGCTCGTCACCGATCGCTCCGACGCCTCGGGAACCGCGTACTGGGGCGCGGACGGGTACGACGACGACCTGTTCGTGCGCGCCCTCGGCCACGACGCGGTGCGTCCGCGCGTGCTCGCGCCGTGGGAGAGCGCGGGCACGCTGCCCGGCGGGGCGCTCGTGGGACCGGGCGCCGGCGACAACGCCGGCGCGGCCCTGGGCCTGGGCGCGGGGGTCGGCGACGTGGTCGTCTCGCTCGGCACCTCGGGCACCGTCTTCGCCGTGGCCGACGCCCCCGCGCGCGACACCACCGGCACCGTGGCCGGGTTCGCCGACGCGACGGGGAGGTTCCTGCCGCTGGTCGCGACCCTCAACGCCGCGCGCGTGCTCGACGCCGTCGCGGGTCTGCTCGGCGTCACGCACGACGAACTCGGCGCCCTGGCGCTCGAGGCCGAGCCCGGCGCCGACGGCGTTGTGCTGGTGCCGTGGTTCGAGGGCGAGCGCACCCCGAACCTGCCGAACGCGACGGCATCGCTGACGGGTCTGACCCTGGCATCCACCACTCGTCCGACGCTCGCGCGCGCCGCGATCGAGGGGATGCTGAGCGGTCTCGCGGTCGGCCTCGAGGCGATCCAAGCGCAGGGCGTCGAGGTGCGCCGTGTGCTGCTGATTGGCGGGGCGGCGGCGAACGACGCCGTGGCGCGCATCGCGGCGCAGGTGTTCGACGCCGAGATCGTCGTGCCGGCGGCGGGGGAGTACGTCGCTCTCGGTGCCGCGCGCCAGGCGGCGGGGGTGCTCGCGGCCGGTCCGGTGGACTGGACCGTGGCGACGACCCGCGCGGTCGATCCCGACCACCGCCCGATCATCCGCTCGCAGTACGACGCGGTCGCGGCGCTGCGCGCGACGGAGAGCTGACCGCGCGGATCGAGGTGGATTCGGCGAACCCGGATACGCCAGAGTAGGACAGGACCCGTCGACGCCTTGTAAGGGGGGCGTCGGCGGGTTCTTCGCGGGAGCGCTCCCTTGGGGGCGGGGAGGGAGCAGGGTCGCCGGCAGTCCGCGCCCGTCGGAACACGTCCGGCCGGTACTCACCGGCTCCGGCTCCATCGTCGAGATGAACGGACGCTGCCCGTGCCGCCCCTCCCGCGCCGCTACTGTGAGTCCTCATGAGCGGCGACACCGGCGGCAAGCGCATCGGCGTGCGTGACGTCGCCGTCGCCGCGGGGGTGTCGGCGCAGACGGTCTCGCGCGTCCTGAACGGGTACCCGGGCATCCGCGAGGCGACCAGGGAGCGGGTGCTCGACGCGGTCGCCGCCCTCGACTATCGCGTGAACAACGCCGCCCGCGCTCTCGGCACGAGCCTGACACGAACGGTCGGGGTCGTGGCATCCGATGCCGTCCTGCATGGGCCGGCCGCGGGGATCGCCGCCCTCGAGCGGGCCGCGCGGGCGCGCGGCCGGTGGATCTCGACCGCCTACACCGACTCGGACGACCCCGCCGACATCGACGCCGCCGTGCGCCACCTCCTGGATCAGGGGGTCGACGGGATCGTGCTCGTCGCCGCGCACGGAGCCACCCCGCTCGAGGGATACGACGTGCCGATCGTGCCGCTGTACGGCGAGTCGGGGAGTCGCCAACGCGATGCGGCCGCCCTCGTCGTGGATCATCTCGCCGACCTCGGGCACCGTCGCATCGTCGAGGTGGCCGGTCCGTCGGACTGGCGCGAGGCCCTCGCGCGCACGGCCGGCGTCGCCGACGCCGTCGACCGCCGCGGCCTCGAACGCGCGGATCGGCTCGAGGGGGACTGGAGTGCCGCTTCGGGGGCCGCCGTCGCCGAGGCGGTCGCCGCCGGCCTCGCGGAGGGGGCCACGGCCGTTGCGGTCGCCAACGATCAGATGGCCCTCGGGCTCACGGCCGGTCTCATGTCCCGAGGACTCCGGGTACCGGCGGACGTCTCGGTCGCGGGTTTCGACGACAACCCGGATGCCGCGTTCTACACGCCGTCGCTCACGACGGTGCGCCTCGACGTCGAGGGGGAGGCGGAGTACGCCGTGGCCGCGGTGCTGGGCGACGCGGTCGTCGCGCCGGCGGCTCCCGTGCTGGTGGTCCGGGACTCCACCGCCCCGCCGGCCTGACGCCGGGTGGCGTCCGCACATCGTAGGTTGCGCGCTCGCCGCCCGGCGCGACAGCCCCTCGAGATCACACGATCGGCGCGAGGTCACGCGGTTCGGCCGCGCCGCAGCCTGTCACCTCGCGCCGATCGTGTGACCTCGGCGCACGCGTGACGGCGACCCGCGAAACGCACCGTCGCGGAAGCGCGATGTTACCGGTAACATTGCCCACCAAGGGCGCTGCGCCCCACCCCGAACCCCGTCGAAGGAGACCGCGTGTCCGATGCCGCCACGTTCGCGCCCGAGGTGCAGGAGGCCATCGACGCCGTCCGCGCCGACGTCGCGCGACTGCACGCCGAGCTCGTGCGCTACAACCTCGTCATCTGGACCGGCGGCAACGTCTCGGGCCGCGTCCCCGGGGCCGACCTGTTCGTGATCAAGCCGTCCGGCGTCTCGTACGACGACCTCGCGCCCGAGAACATGATCCTGTGCGACCTCGACGGCAACGCCATCCCCGGCGCACCCGGCTCCGAGCGCAGCCCCTCCAGCGACACCGCGGCGCACGCCTACGTCTACCGCCACATGCCCGAGGTCGGCGGCGTCGTCCACACGCACTCGACTTTCGCCGTGGCGTGGGCGGCGCGCGGGGAGGAGATCCCCTGCGTCATCACCGGCATGGCCGACGAGTTCGGCGGTCCCATCCCCGTCGGTCCGTTCGCGATCATCGGCGACGACTCGATCGGGCGCGGCATCGTCGAGACCCTGAGCGGACACCGCAGCCGCGCCGTGCTCATGCAGAACCACGGCCCGTTCACGATCGGCGTCAGCGCGAAGGATGCCGTCAAGGCCGCCGTCATGTGCGAGGACGCGGCGCGCACCGTGCACTACGCCCGCGAGGCCGGCCCCCTCGTGCCGATCCCGCAGGACAGGATCGACGCGCTCTACAACCGCTACCAGAACGTCTACGGACAGAGCACGGACGACCGCCGATGAACGCCCTGATCACCGACGGCCGCGCCAGCCTGGGCATCGAGCTCGGCTCCACCCGCATCAAGGCGTGCCTCATCGGCCCCGACGCCCAGGTCCTCGCCACCGGCTCCCACGAGTGGGAGAACGTCTACGCCGACAAGCTCTGGACCTATTCACTGGATGCCGTCTGGTCGGGCCTGCAGGCCGCCTACGCCGAGCTGGTCGAGAACGTCCGGCAGCAGCACGGCGTCACTCCCGAGCGCTACGCCGCCATGGGTGTCTCGGCGATGATGCACGGCTACCTCGCTTTCGACGCCGATGGAGAGCTCCTCGCCCCCTTCCGCACGTGGCGCAACACCAACACCGGTGTCGCGGCGGCTGAGCTCACGGAGCTGCTGGGCGTGAACATCCCGCTGCGCTGGTCGATCGCCCACCTGCACCAGGCGGTGGTGGATGCCGAGCCCCACGTGCCCGAGATCCGCTTCCTCACCACGCTGGCCGGGTACGTCCACTGGAAGCTCACCGGCGAGAAGGTGCTCGGTGTCGGCGATGCGTCGGGTGTGTTCCCCATCGACTCCGCGACCCGTGACTACGACGCCGAGCTCGTCGCCCGCTACGACGGCCTCGCCGACGGGCGCGTCCCGGCGCTGACCGACCTGCTGCCGCGCGTGCTCGTGGCCGGGGCCGCGGCCGGCGAGCTGACCGACGACGGGGCACGGCTGCTCGACCCGAGCGGAACCCTGCGTCCCGGCATCCCGTTCGCTCCTCCCGAGGGCGACGCGGGCACGGGCATGGTCGCGACCTGCGCCGTGGCGCCCCGCACGGGCAACGTGAGCGCCGGTACGAGCATCTTCGCGATGGTCGTGCTCGAGCGCCCGCTCAGCGAGGTGCACCACGAGCTCGACCTCGTCACGACGCCCTCGGGGGACGCGGTCGCGATGGTGCACTGCAACAACGGCGCGAGCGAGCTGGCCGCGTGGGCGAACATGTTCACCGCTTTCTCGGTCGCGGCGGGCGTGCCCCAGACCCCGGATGCCACCTACGCGGCGCTTTTCTCCGCCGCGCTCGAGGGCGAGGCCGACGCCGGCGGACTGCTGGCGTACAACCACCTCGCCGGTGAGCCGATCGCGGGTCTCGACGAGGGGCGTCCGCTCGTGGTGCGCACCCCCGACAGCCGCCTGACCCTGCCGAACTTCATGCGCGCGCAGCTCTACGGCGTCTTCGGGACGCTCGCGCTCGGAATGGACGTGCTGCACCGCGAGGGCGTGCAGCTCGATCGGATGTACGCGCACGGCGGCATGTTCCGCACGGCCGGTGTCGCGCAGCGCTTCCTCGCGGCGGCTCTCGACGCTCCCGTCGCGGTCGCCGAGACCGCCTCGGAAGGCGGCGCGTGGGGCATGGCCGTGCTGGCCGCCTATGTCGCCGACGACTCCGGCCGCGACCTCGACCAGTGGCTGCGCGAGACGGTGTTCGCCACCGCCCCGATCATCACCGCCGACCCCGAGCCGGCGGACGTCGCCGGGTTCTCGGCCTACCTCGACCGTTACCGCGCGGGCCTCGCCGTCGAGGCCGCCGCCGTGGCATCCCTCTGAGACCGACAGGAAAGAAACATGACTCGCACGAAGCTCAAGAACGACCTCGACGGCTACGAGGTCTGGTTCGTCACCGGCAGCCAGAACCTCTACGGCGAGGAGACCCTGAAGCAGGTCGCCGAGCAGTCGCAGGCCGTCGTCGAGGGCCTGAACGGCCTGCCGGTGAAGGTCGTCTGGAAGCCCGTGCTGAAGGACTCCGACAGCATCCGCCGCATGGCCCTCGAGATCAACGGCCGCGACGACGTCATCGGCGTCATCGCGTGGATGCACACCTTCAGCCCCGCGAAGATGTGGATCGCGGGGCTCGACGCCCTGCAGAAGCCGCTGCTGCACCTGCACACGCAGGCCAACGTCGAGCTGCCGTGGAACGACATCGACTTCGACTTCATGAACCTCAACCAGGCCGCCCACGGCGACCGCGAGTTCGGGTACATCCAGACGCGCCTGGGCGTCTCGCGCAAGACGGTCGTCGGCCACGTGTCGAACCCCGCCGTGCGTCAGCAGATCGAGGACTGGGAGCGCGCCGCCGCCGGCTGGACCGCGGCCCGCACCCTCAAGCTCGCGCGCTTCGGCGACAACATGCGCTTCGTCGCCGTCACCGAGGGCGACAAGACCGAGGCCGAGCTGCGTTTCGGCGTGCAGGTCAACACGTGGGGCGTCAACGAGCTCGTCGAGGCGGTCGAGAAGGCATCGGATGCCGACATCGACGCGCTCGTGCAGGAGTACGTCGACAGCTACGACGTCGTGGAGGAGCTGCTCCCCGGCGGGGCGCGCCACCAGTCGCTGCGCGACGGCGCCGCGATCGAGCTGGGCCTGCGCTCGTTCCTCGAGGAGGGCGGCTTCGGCGCCTTCACCACCTCGTTCGAAGACCTCGGCGCACTGAAGCAGCTCCCGGGTCTCGCGGTGCAGCGCCTCATGGCGGAGGGCTACGGCTTCGGCGCCGAGGGCGACTGGAAGACGGCGATCCTCGTGCGCGTCGCGAACGTCATGGGCGCGGGCCTGCCCGGCGGCGCTTCGCTCATGGAGGACTACACCTACGACCTCGTGCCCGGTAACGAGCGCATCCTCGGGGCTCACATGCTCGAGGTCTCGCCGTCGCTCACGACGAAGAAGCCGCGCCTCGAGATCCACGAGCTCGGCATCGGCGGCAAGGACGACCCGGTGCGCCTGGTCTTCACCGCCGACGCGGGTCCCGCTCTCGTCGTCGCGATGAGCGACATGCGCGACCGCTTCCGCCTCGTCGCCAACGTCGTCGAGAACGTCGACGCCCCCGACCTGCCGAAGCTGCCCGTCGGCCGCGCCGTCTGGAAGCCCGCCCCCGACTTCGCGACCTCGGCCGGCTGCTGGCTCGCCGCCGGTGCCGCGCACCACACCGTCATGACGACGGCCGTGGGCATCGAGGTGTTCCGCGACTTCGCCGAGATCGCCAAGACCGAGCTCGTCGTGATCGACGACGACACCACGGTCCGTGGTTTCCAGAGCGAGCTGCGCTGGAACCAGGCGTACTACCGCCTGGCCCAGGGCCTGTAAAACCCGTCGCCCCGGGAGCCGCACTGCCCCGGGGCGACGCGGCACTCGCGCGCCTCGCTCTCTCGGGGCGCGTGCCGCGGCGCCGGTTCGTCCGGCGCGCGGATCGTGCCCCGGAACCTCCGCAGCGGTGGGCTGCGGAGGTTCCGGGGCATTTCCGCGTTGCGGGCGGGGGCGCCGGGGGTCGCCGCGCGAGGGGTTCCGGCATCCGGTGCGCCCTCGTCCCACTTGTGGCGGTGCGTGTCCCATGTGTGGTGGGTTGGTGGGCGCTGGAGTGGCCATTTTCGGGACATGGGGGCGCCCGTTTCGCGGCGCCGCGGCCGCGCGTCCCGCCGGCTCAGCCCTCCGCGTCGCCAGGTGTGGTCGTGCTGTGCCAGTACGCCGCGGTCTTGCTGCCCACGCGCACGATTCTGTCGGCGCGAAGCTCGGACTCCGGCCAGAAGCAGAGCTCGTAGCTGTCTGGGGCGGTCTCGTCGTCGAGGACGGTGTCCACCTCGTGGCCGGCGTCCATGGCCGTGGCCGACCACCGTGCCCGGTAGGTGCCGAGCGGCAGCGTGATCTCCGCGCCGCCCTCGAAGCCCCCGAACCACAGCACCGACTGGTCGGGACGGAAGGACACCTCGACGATGTCCTCCGCATCGTTGAGCGGGGGTGCGCTGTCGACGAGAAGCACGCGCACGGGAACCGAACCGGTGTGCAGCCCGGTCCGCAGATCCAGGAGCCCCGGAATCGCCGCGCCGCAGAGTCCGTTCACCTGCTCGGCGAACGGACGCCCCGAGACGAAGTCGTCGTAGCGCTCCTCCGGATGCAGCCAGATGAAGCCGTAGTGCACATGCATCGGGCCGTCGAAGATCACCGTCTCCGTCACAGCCGCTGCCCCAGCGCCCACAGCCGGTCCGCGCGACCCGAGATCGCCTCCGACAGGGCGAAGGCCTGCGAATCGGTGAGGGATGCCACGTAGTCGACGATTCCGCGGGATCGCGAGAGGCGCTCGGCCTCGGCATCCGACGGCCGCCGCTCGGCGGGCAGCTGAGCGTATTGCTCGCGCGCGAGCGCAATGAGCTCCCGCAGGCGCCGTGGGGTGCGGGCGCGGTCGAGGTCGTCGTCGAGCCACTCGCCGAGGGCCCGCACCGACCGGGCGAGAATGCGGCTCATGCCGCGCTGCTGGATGGCCAGGTCGGGGCGGCTGAGCACGAAGCGCTTGTGCACGAACTTCAGCACCTCGACGTGGTGCCAGGCCCACGGCGACAGCACGACGGGTCCCGCGCGGGGGGTGTCGAGGGGGCGCAGGCGCGCGGACTCCTGGAACCGGCGGATCCAGCGGTCGGTGAACGCGGCGAGCCGGCGCTCGGCCGTCAGCGACCCGTCGAAGGGGCGGGCGAGCAGATCGGTGACCATCTCGGCATCCACGTCGCTGACGGCGGCGAGGAAGGCCTCATCGTCGGCGATCCACGGGTCGTCGCGGCGCATCTTGCGGCGCAGGCGTTCGAGCCCGGCACCCGGTGCGAGCTCGGCGCGCACCTCGGCGTCGTCGCGGTCGCGCCACTCGAGCACGTCGTCGAGCCAGCCGCGGAATTCCGCCGCGATCGGCGCGTGATCCAGGATGCCGGCGCGGTAGAAGTCGTCGACGTCGTGCACCGAGTACGCGATGTCGTCGGCGAGGTCCATCACGGCGCCCTCGATGCTCTGGCGCAGGGGCTCGGCATCCACCCCCTGACGCGCGTCGTCGAGGTCGGCGAGGTCGAGGTCGTACGCGGAGTACTTGTGCACCCGGTACGCCCCGTCGGGGGAGCGACGGATGCCGCGCGGCGGGCCGACCCGCTCGATGTCGGCGGCCGCGACCGACGGCGCCCACGGGTACTTGGCCGAGGCGGCGCGCACGGCGGCGGTGAGATTGAGCCCGCGCGGGGCGTTCTCGACCACATCGAGCGAGGCGAGGATGCGGTAGGTCTGCGCATTGCCCTCGAATCCGTCCGGGAGGCCGAGCTCCTCGCGCGCGAGGCGGTTGAGCGTCGACTCGCCGAGATGCCCGAACGGCGGGTGGCCGAGGTCGTGCGCGTAGGCCGCGGCCTCGACGACGGTGGCGTTGCAGACGTCGCCCTCGCCGGACCGACGCGAGCTCGTGTTGAGCTGCAGGGCGACGACGCGCGCGATCGCGCTGACCTTGAGCGTGTGCGTGAGCCGGTTGTGGACCGGGGCGCCCGAGATCGACGGCGACACGACCTGCGTCACCGCCGACAGGCGCGAGAAGTACGGCGAGAACTGGATGCGCTCGAGGTCGATCGACCAGGGATCGGCCCGCGCGTCGTCGCGATCAGGGAACACGCGGGATGCCGGATTGCCGACGACGCGATCGAGGTGCGAGCCCGCGTCGGCGCCGCCGGACACGGGGTGCGCGGGCGCAGCGGCATCCGGGGGCGTGGTCTCGTCGTGCAGCGTCATCCGGTCCTCTCGCGGCGTCGATGGCGTGGGTCCACGCTACTGCCGATGCGGTGGGGGCTCGCCGCGCGCACAGCTCCTGCAGATCTCGGCGCCGGCGGCGCCCGCGGCTTCTCGTCGCCCCTCATCGCAGGAGTTGTGCTCGCCCGCCCGGGGGAAGAGACGCGCAGAATGGGCCGACGCTCTCAGCCTCGGGGCAGAGGCGGGGCGTGCACAACTCCTGCATGAGACGACAGATGGAGTCGGCACGGGCCGGTCCGGTCGGTTCTGCAGGAGTTGTGCACACGGGCGATGGCGCGGCGCCGAGCCGAGCGAAGGGCCCCGGTCAGCCCCGCCGCACCTCCACGTCGACCACGCGCGCGTCGTCGACCGACACCTCGTACGTCGCCCCCGTCAGACGCAGCGCCACCGCCTCGTCGACCTCGGCGCACGACGGTCCCAGCCGCAGCTCCACCTCGCCCGGCTCGACCACCCGGCGCATCGCGCGATCGCTGTACGCGAGGCGCGACGCGGGCACGGTGAAGCGCACCTCGGCGCTCTCGCCCGGATCGAGCTCGACCCGCGCGTACGCGACCAGCTGGGCGAGGGGGCGCGTGACGCTGGCCCGCGTGCGGTGGGCGTAGACCTGCACGACGTCGGTGCCGCGCACCGCCCCGGTGTTGGTCACGCGAGCGGCGAGGCAGAACGCGTCGCCCGCGCGCACCTCGGCCGTCGCGGATGCCGCGACCCCGTCGACCGCGAGACCCTCGCGGCGGAACGAGGTGTACGACAGCCCGAACCCGAACGGCCGCACGGGAGTGGGGTCGGTGCTGGTCACCCCCGACGGCCCGCCGAGCAGCGGATGCAGGTAGGAATACGGCTGCGCGCCGGCGGAGCGGGGGAGCGACACGGGCAGGCGGCCCGAGGGAGCGGCATCCCCGGCGATGAGCGCCGCCAGCGCGGGAGCGCCCTCCTCTCCCGGGAAGAACGCCTGCAGCACCGCCGCGGGGGCGTCGTCGCCGTCGAGCGCCCACCCCAGGGCGTACGGGCGGCCGGTCAGCAGCACGAGCACGACGGGCGTGCCGGTGGCGACGATCGCCTCGACGAGCTGCCGCTGCACACCGGGGAGCTCGAGCGAGTCGGCGTCGTTGCCCTCGCCGACGGTTCCGCGTCCGAACAGGCCCGCGCGGTCGCCGACGACGACGATCGCGACCTCGGCGTCGCGAGCGGCCGCTGCGGCCTCCGCGAAACCGGCGGTGTCGGAACCCTCGACCGCGCAGCCGGGGGCGTACGTCACCTCACCGAACCGGTCGGTCAGGGCGTCGCGCACCGTCGGAAGCGAGAAGCCCAGCGGCACCCCCGGGTGATGCGCGAGCACGTGGTTCGCGAACGAATAGCAGCCCATGAGCGCATCGGCGCTGTCGGCGTTCGGGCCGATCACCGCGATCCGTCCGGGCTCCCGCAGCGGCAGCACGCCGTCGTTGCGCAGCAGCACCGCGCTCTCGAGCGCGAGCCGGTACGCCAGCGCGCGATGCTGGGCGTCGTCGAGGTCGACGCTCTGCGGGGGCGTGGAGAAATCGGCATCCAGGAGTCCGAGGTCCTCCTTCTCGGCGAGCACCCGGGCGACGGCGCGGTCGACCACGACCTCGGGAAGGTCCCCGGATGCCACCCGCTCGGCCAGGTGCGGATAGGCGTCGGGCCCGGGCAGCTCGACGTCGATCCCGGCGTCCAGCGCGAGCTGCGCCGCTTCGCCGAGAGAGTCGGCGATCCCGTGCATCGAGCGGAGGAACTCCACGGCGAAGTAGTCGGAGACGACCGTGCCGTCGAAGCCCCACCGGCGGCGGAGGAGGTCGGTGAGCAGCTCGCGCGACGAGGCGACGGGGACGCCGTCGATCTCGGTGTATGAATTCATGACGCTGCGCACCCCGCCGTCGCGCACGGCCATCTCGAACGGCGGCAGGAAGACGTCCTGCAGCTCGCGCTGACCGGCCGAGACGGGTGCGTGATTACGGCCGGCTCGCGAGGCGGAGTACCCCACGAAGTGCTTGAGCGTCGCGTGGACGCCGGCGCCCTGCAGGCCCCGCACGTACGCCGTGCCGATCGTCGCGACCACGTACGGATCCTCGGCGATGCACTCGTCGACCCGGCCCCACCGCGCGTCGCGCACGACGTCGAGCACGGGGGCGAGGCCCTGGTGCACGCCGAGCTCGCTCATCGAGCGGCCGATCGCGGATGCCATGAGCTCCACGGCATCCGGGTCGAACGAGGCGCCCCAGGCCAACGGCGTCGGGAAGGTCGCGGCCTTCCACGCCGCGAAGCCCGTGAGGCACTCCTCGTGCACGAGCGCGGGGATGCCGAGCCGCGTCTCGGTCTGCAGGCGGCGCTGCTCGCCCCACAGCCACGCGGCGCGCTCGACGGGGTCGACGGGCCGCGTGCCGTACACGCGCGTGAGGTGGCCGAGCCCGTGCACCGTGGCATCCGTGTAGGCGGCGGTGGTGACCTTCTCGCCCGAGAGCGGGGCGACGACCTCGTCGCCCTGGTCGACCCAGTAGCCCACGAGCTGGGCGAGCTTCTCGTCGAGGGTCATCTCGGCGACGAGCGCCCGCACGCGCGGGGAGATGCCGGCCTCGAGGGCAGCGCCGACGTCGGTGTGATGGATGGTCATGATCGGGTCAGCCCTTCACGGCGCCGGTGAGGCCGCCGACGATCCGACGCTCGAACACGCTGAAGAACAGCAGAGCGGGGATCATCGACAGCGAGGTGAACGCGAGCACGCGCGCGGTGTCGACGGAGTATTGCGACGCGAACGCCTGGGTTCCGAGCGGCAGCGTGAAGGCGGCTTCGTTGTTGAGGATGAACAGCGGCAGCATGTACGAGTTCCAGCTGTTGACGAAGGCCAGGATGCCGACCGTGACGACCGCCGGAACGGCGAGCGGCAGCACCATGCGCCAGAAGAACCCCAGGCGGCCGAGGCCGTCGATCGAGGCGGCCTCCTGCAGCTCGTTCGGGATCGCGGCGAGGAACGGCGACAGGATGATGATCGTCAGGGGCAGCGCGAACGCGATCTGCGGCACGATGACACCGGCGAGCGAGTTCATCAGTCCGAGGTTGCGCACGAGGATGTACAGCGGCGTGATGGCGACGGTCATCGGGAACATCAGGCCCGCCGTGAACAGCGCGAACACCGCACCGCGGCCCCGGAAGCGGTAGCGCGAGAGGGCGTACGCGGCCATCAGGCCCAGGGCGACGACGAACACCGTGGTGGCCACCGCGGCGATCGCGGAGTTGCCGACCTGTCCCCAGAAGACGCCGCTGCCGAGGACGTCGGCGTAGTTCTGCCAGTTCCACACGGTCGGGAAGCCGGCGGGGTCGACGGTGATCTCGGCGTTCGAGCGGAAGCCGCCGAGGATGATGTAGATCACCGGGGCCAGCATCATGCCGATGAGCAGCAGCGCGACGAAGGCGACGACCACCGACGACGAGCGCTTCGATCCCGCGGCGACGCGACGCGGGGCCCGCGGGGTGACGAGGGTGGCGGTGGCGGTCATTTCGAGCCTCCGGTCAGGGCGCCGGCCGTGTCGCGTCGCAGCACGAACCGCTGGTAGACGAGGGCGACGGCGAGCGAGATGAGGAACATGACCACGGCCACGGCGCTGCCGTAGCCGAAGCTGCCCGCGTTGCGGCCGTTGGCGACCATGTAGGTCGCCATGGTCGAGGTGCCCGCGGTCGAGGCGACGTACTGGCCCCAGATGATCCAGACGAGGTCGAACAGCTGCAGCGAGCCGATGATCGACAGGAACGCCCAGATGCGGATGGTCGGGCCCATGAGCGGCAGCACGATGTGCCGCTGGATCTGCCAGTACGAGGCGCCGTCGATCGCGGCGGCCTCGCTGAGCTCCTCGGGGATGCCCTGGAGTCCGGCGAGGAAGAGGATGACGGCGAAGCCGATGTACTTCCACGTGATGATGATGAGAAGGGTCCAGATCGCCAGCGCCGGGTCGGAGATCCAGTCGGCGCGGAGGGCGCCCAGGCCGATCTTCTCGAGAGCGCCGTTGAGGGCGCCGCCCGACTGCAGCATCAGTCCCCAGCCGAGGCCGACGACGACCTCGGAGATGACGTAGGGCACGAAGATGAGCACGCGGATGAGCGACTGCGCGCGCATCTTGCGGTTCAGCAGCAGCGCGAGGCCGAGGGCCAGCGGTCCCTGCAGCACGAGGGAGCCGACGACGATGAACGCGTTGTGGCCGAGGGCCTCGTGGAAGGCCGGGTCGGTGAGAATCGTGACGTAGTTGCGGATGCCGACGAAGTCGGTGGGGGTGCCGAAGCCCGACCACTTGTAGAAGCCGTAATAGGCGGCCAGGGCGACGGGCAGGATGACGAACGACACGAACACCACCAGGGCGGGGCCCAGGAGGATCGCGAGTTCGCCGCGGATGCGCCAGGACTCGAGCCGCCGCCGCGCGGGCGGCCGCCCGGCCGAGGGGGCGCGGCGAGCGCCCTCCTCGACCGGGCGGCGAGACCCGGCGTCGGTCGCCGAGGTGGCGAGCTGGGTGGTCATGCGGGGGATCCTCAGCGCGAGGCGGCCGCGTTGACGGCGTCGACGATGCCCTGCGGCGACCCCTTGCCGGCGAACATGTCGACGACCGCGACGTTGAGCGCGTTGCCGACGTTCTGGCCGTAGAGGGTGTCGAGCCACACCGAGACGTAGGGCGCCTTCGAGTAGGCCTCGAGCACCGACTTCAGCGCGGGGGTGGTCACGGCATCCGTCGCCTCGGACGAGGCGGGCAGGGTCTGGAAGGCCGTCGCGTACGCCTCCTGGTTCTCCTTGTTCACCAGGAAGTTCAAGAAGTCGGTGCACTGCGCGGGGGCGTTGACCCAGCACGAGTAGCCGTCGACGCCGCCCATCATCGCGCCCGGCTCGCCGTCGCCGCCCGACACCTCGGGGAAGGGGAACCAGCCGAGGTCGGCGAGAGGCTGCTCATCGGGGGTGAGCGAGGCGATCACGCCCGGGTCCCACGCGCCCATGAGCTCCATCGCGGCCTGGTGGTTGGCCAGCAGACCGGCCGACGAACCGGCGCCCTGCTGCGCGGCCGTGGTGAGGAACCCCTCGTTGAACGGCTGCGTCGCCAGGAACGACTGCAGGTCCTCGCCCGCCTTCAGCCAGCAGGGGTCGTCGAAGCTGCGGCTCGCAGCGGCGGCGTCGAGGACGTCCTTCGCGCACGCGCGCAGGGCGAAGTTGTAGTACCAGTGCGCGGCGGGCCAGGCGTCCTTCGCGCCGACGGCGATGGGGGCGACGCCGGTCGCCTTGATCTTGGCGTTGGCGGCCTCGAGCTCGTCGATCGTGGTCGGTGCCGAGGTCACCCCGGCGGCGGTCAGCAGGTCCTGCGACGTGAAGATGCCGGAGGGGAGCACGGCCACCGGCATCCCGTAGTTCTTGCCGTCGATCTCGAACGCCGACAGCGACGAGCCGAGGGCGGTCTTGGCGTCGGCCGAGATCTTGTCGGTGAGGTCCATCGCCTGACCCGCGGTGACGATGTCGGCGAGCTTGCCGCCGCCGCGCGCCATGAAGAGGTCGGGGGCGTCGCCGGAGTTGAGGGCGGTCTGGAGCTTGCCGTCCATCTCCTCGTTCTGCACGGCCTGGATCTCGATGGTCACGCCGGGGTTGGCCGCCTCGAAGGCGGCGGCGGTGTCTTCCCAGTACTTCTTGCCGTCGCCCGTGGTGGAGTTGTGCCAGAGGGTCAGCGTGACGCTGCCGTCGGCGTTCTGCCCGCTGCCGCCGCCCGCGGCGCAGCCGCCGAGCGCCAGGGTGCCGGCGACGGCGAGGGCCGCTCCGGCAAGGATCTTGCGCGTGTTCATGTGATGTCCCGTTTCTCTTCGTCGAGGTGCGTCGTGGCGACGCGTCGGTTCCGGCTGCTGTGCCGTTCGTTCACCACCCCGGGGTCTGCGGCCCGCTGAGGTGTCAGAAGTGTCACCCGCGGAAACAGCGTCGTCAAACGTTTTCGAAAATGATTTCCACGCTAGGGTCGGATGCCATGAAGCGCGCGACCATCCACGACGTCGCCGCGGCGGCCGGGGTGTCGGTGGCCACGGTCTCGAAGGCGGTGAACGGCCGGTACGGGGTCTCTCCCGAGACGGTCGGACGCGTGCTCGACGCCGTGAAGGCCCTCGGCTACGAATCGAGCCTGGTGGCCAGCAGCATGCGATCGCGGCGCACGGGAGTGATCGGCGTGCTCGTGGCCGACATCGAACCGTTCTCGGCCGAGATCCTCAAGGGGGTGGCCGGGGCGCTGTCCGACACGGGCTACGACCTGCTCGCCTACACGGGCGCGCGTCGCGACGGCGAGGGGTGGGAGCGGCGATCGCTCAGCCGGCTGAGCGGAACCCTCATCGACGCCGCGATCATCGTCACCCCCACGGTGGTCAACGTCTCGAGCGAGGTCCCGATCGTCGCGATCGACCCCCACACCGGACGCGGAGACGTCCCCACCGTCGAATCCGACAGCTACACCGGCGCCCAGCAGGCCGTCCACTACCTCGCGCAGCTCGGCCACCGTCGCATCGGATTCATCGCGGGGCGCCCCGACCTGCGCTCGGCGGTGGCGCGCGCCTCGGGATACCGCGCGGGGCTCGCGGCGGCCGGCATCCCCTTCGATCCGGCCCTCGTGGGCGTGGGGCGGTACGAGCAGGACGTCGCGCGCGAAGCGGCGCACGCGATGCTCGCCCTCGCCGACCCGCCCACCGCGGTGTTCGCCGCGAACGACCTGTCGGCCCTGTCGATCGTCGAGGTGGCCGGGGAACGCGGCCTGCGCGTGCCCGACGACCTGTCGGTGGTCGGCTTCGACGACGTGCCCGAGGCGGCGCGCGCCCAGCCCGCCCTCACCACCGTGCGTCAGCCGATGAAGCGGCTGGGCGCCGAGGCGGTGCGCATGGTGCGGGCGCTGCTGGCGGGGGAGCACCTGGACGAGACGCACATCGAGCTGCCGACCCGCCTCGTCGCCCGCGGCACGACCGCCCCGCCGCCCGCGCGCTGAACCGGGCGGGGCGTGCCGTGCTGGCGGAGCGGGGCCGTGCGAGACTCCTGACTTCTCGAGCCGAGGAGGCCCCGGGGCACCCTTTTCGAGGGTGCGGGTGCGGTTTTTCAGGAGTTCGCCACGGCTAGCTCGCCGCCGGCGAGCCTCCCGCCCTCCCCCGCCGAGGGCGAGGCTCCCGTACCGTCCCACGCCCGCCGCCCTCGCCGCACGCGCAGCGACGGCGGCCCCCGCGCACCGAGCGGCCCGCGACACCCTACGCCACCCCGCGCCACACCGGCCGCCGCGCGCCGTACCACCCTGCGGCTCCGGTACCGTCGAAGGGTGACGAGTGCCAGCAGCAAGGACGACGAGGTCGACCTCCTCATCGACGCGTGGTCCCAGCTGCTGCCCGAGGTCGACCTCACCCCCCTCGACGTGATGTCGCGCCTGCGCCGCGCGGCCTTCCACCTGTCGAAGCTGCGGGCCAAGGCGTTCGCGAGTGCCGGGATCGCCGTGTGGGAGTTCGACGTGCTCGCCGTCCTCCGCCGCGCCGGCACCGAGCTCAGCGCCACGCGCCTGATCACCGCGACGATGATCGGCAGCGCGGCCATGACCAACCGCCTCGACAAGCTCGCCGATCGCGGCCTCGTGCACCGACGCCCCAACCCCTCCGACGGGCGGGCGATCCTCGTGGCGATCACCCCCGAGGGCATCGAACGGGTGGATGCCGCGATGACCGAGCTCGTGCGCCTCGAGGCCGAGGCGCTGCGCGACGTCAGCCGCGCCGATCAGGCGCTTCTCGCGAGCGCCCTGCGCGTGCTCGCCGCCGGCGAGACGCACGAGGCGTGATCGACCTCGCCGCCACTCTCGCTCGTCGCCCGGTCGTGCTCGACGGCGGCCTCGGCACGCTGCTCGAGTCGCGCGGCAACGACGTGACGAGCGACCTCTGGTCGGCGCGCGTCCTGCGCGACGACCCCGGCGAGGTGCGCGCCGCGCACGCGGCGTTCGTCGACGCGGGCGCCGAAGTCGTCATCACCGCCTCCTACCAGCTGGGCTTCGGGGGCGCGATCCCGGATGCCGAGCTCGATCTGCTCCTGCGCCGATCGGTGTCGGTCGCGCGCGACGCCGGCGACGCGGTGGTCGCGGCATCCGTGGGTCCGATCGGGGCCCTGCGCGCCGACGGCAGCGAATACACCGGTGCCTACGACCTCACCCTCGCCGAGCTGCGCGAGGCCCATCGCCGTCGTCTGCACGTGCTCGCGGCGGCGGGGGCCGATCTGCTGGCCGTCGAGACCATCCCCTCCCCGCTCGAGGCGGAGGCTCTCGCCCTCGAGCTCGCCGCCCTCGACGTCCCCGCCTTCGTCAGCTTCTCGGCCGACAGCACCGGTTTCTCCGCCGCCGGATCGCTCGGCGCGGCCCTGCGCACCGCGGCATCCGTTCCGTCCGTGCTCGCGGTCGGGGTGAACTGCTGCGCGCCCGGCAGCGTTCCCGGCGCGCTCGCCGGTGCGCCCGGCATCCCGCTCGTGGTCTACCCGAACACGGGGGAGACGTGGGATGCCGCCACCCGCACCTGGCACGGCGGGGCGGCTCCGCTCGCCGACGACGCCCCCGCCTGGGTGGCCGCGGGCGCGCGCCTCGTAGGCGGATGCTGCCGGTCGACCCCTGACGACATCGCGGGGATCGCGGCGGCGGTGCGCTGACGCCCGCGCGCCCGTCGCGACCCCGTCACGCGGTGCCGGGAGAGGCGGACGGGTCGCCGTCCTCCACCAGCAGGGCGACCTCTTCGGGGGCCCAGCCGAAGGAGTTCTGCATCTGATCCGTGAGCGTGTCCAGCGCGGACGGGAGGGAGGTCGCGACGCCGTGGCGGACGTTCACGGCGCGATCGTCGAGGGCGTGGGCCGCTGCGCGGAGCTCGGCGACCAGGCGGCGCAGGCGCTCTCCGCCGGACGCGGCGGCCAGCAGCTTCGCGTCGCCGACCACGACGACGCCGAGCTCGCGAGGTCCCGTCGCGGTCGCGCGCGCCGACGGCCGCAGCGACAGGATGACCGCTGCGCCGCAGACGAGCACGATGACCATCGCGACGGCGGAGCCGACCTCCATCGAGCGGAAGAGAGCACCCACCGCTCCCGACCATCCGGTCGTCACGGCGACGAGGACGCGGGCGGCGGTGTACAGGGCGTACGCGCCCATCGCGGCGGCGAGCAACAGGGCCGGGAGGCGGTCGAGCGTCGACGAGAGGCCGGCGACGAGCGCACAGGAAGCGCAGATCATCGCGAGCACGGCGGCCTTGATCGCCAGCGACACGTCGTCGGACAGGACCGCGGTGCATCCGCCGACCGCGGTGGCAGCGGCGGAGACGACCCCGACGACGACCCCCCTCTTCCGGTCGGTGAGCGCCGCGACCGCGACCAGCATGAAGCCCGGCGCCATCACCATCGTCGCGTCGGCCACAACGAGCGCGGGCTTCCCGCCCCCGTACGCGTGCACGAGGTACATCACCGTCGACCCCATCGCGAAGATGCCCGCCATCGCGGCGAACTGCACGTAGGTCGTGAACGGGACGGGCGCGCTCGTTCGGGGGAGGGCCGTGCACAGGATGCCGATGGCGACGCCGAGGCACATGGCGGCGAGGCCGATGGTCAGCAGCACGATTTCCTCCGGGTGCTCCGCGTTCGCTCCGGCCACGATATCGGCCCGTTCCGGCTCGGCGTGCTCCGGCGCGTCCCGGCGGCGGGTTCCCCTTCGAAACGGCCTGTCCCGCGCGCGCGGGAGCCTGGTCGCGGCCCGCGCATCGCCGCGTTCCTATCGCCGGGGGGATCCCGTACGCATCGTCGTCCGCACGTCGCCGCGACTCAGCCCGCGGCGCGCGGGGGCATCCCGCGCACGGAGGGTGCGGGTCGCGGGTGCGCAGCGTCTCCCGATGCGCCCAGCAGGGCCAGCTGGGCGGGTCGCCAGCCGTACGCGTCGCGCAGTCGCGCCCGGATCGCGGGGAGAGCGGCGGAGCGGCGCATCTCCACTCCGCGGTACACGTCGACCGCCGAGGGGTCGAGCTCGCGCGCTGCCAGGCGCAGTTCGGTGAGCAGGGCGAGCAGGCCGTCGGTGCCGAGCTCGCGGCGTCCACGCTGCCAGTCGGCGAGAGCGACGCGAGACCACTCCGACGACGTGTCCCGAGCGCGGGCCGTCGGCGAGCGACGGATGAGCACCACCGCGAGCCCGACGAGCACGACGCACACGGTGGCCGCGGCGGCGGCCGCCCCCGCCGAGAAGAACATCCGGTCGACGGCCGATCCGGCCGCGGGGGTCGCGCCGACGACCAGTCGCACGAGGGAGTAGAGGCCGTAGGCGCCGTTCGTCGCGCTCAGGATCCACGCCGATCGACGAGGGAGGGTGCGCGACCGCGAGCTGAGCACCGCGCACAGCAGGCAGGCCAGGGCGACGGCGCAGAGCCGGACGTTCAGCGCCGCGGGATCGGGGAGGAGGGCGGCGGAGGCGCCCACCGCCGCGGCGAGCACGATCGCGAGCGCGACCAGGGGGCGGATCCGTCGCGAGCGGGGCGGGGTGACCGCGATGCAGAGCAGGGCGGGCGCGAGCACCATTCCCATCGCCGCGAGCGCGAGCGGCAGGGGCCCGCCGCCCTGGAACGCCAGGATGAACAGCGCGGTGGACCCGACCGACAGCACACCCGCGACCGTGGCGACGCGCAGGAAGAAATGCAGCGGACCGCGGCTGCCCAGCTGCGGGAGGATCACCGCGATCACGCAGACGCCCAGCGTCGCGCACATGACCGCGAGTCCGATCGACAGCACCATGGCGTCCTCCACGCTCATCCTCCCGGTCCGGCCCGCGTCCGCGGCATCCGCGGTCCGGGCTTGACGCGGGTGGTCGGCGGGAGGAGTGTTCGCCGGGCAGGGTCGGGCGAGCGTGTGTCCGCTCAGTCGAAGTCGGCCGCGAGGGCGTTGCGGTGGTACTCGAAGATGATGCTCGTGCGGGTGGAGGCCACGCTGTGCCGGGCCGAGAGGTGGTCGACGACGAAGCGGCGCACCGCGGAGGAGTCGTCGACGGCGATGTGCACGAGGAAGTCGTCGGCGCCGCCGAGGAAGAACAGCTGGATCACATCCGGATGACGCCGGATCTCGTGGGCGAACGCGCGGATGCTCTCGTGCCGCTGCCCGGGACGCAGGGTGACCCCGACGATCGCCTGCAGACCGCGGCCGAGACGGCTCTGGTCGACGGCCGCGTGGAAGCCCGTGATGAGGCCTCGGTCGACGAGGCCGCGCAGGCGGGCGTGAGCGGTGGATGCCGCGACCCCGAGCTCCTCGGCGAGAGCCGCGTTCGTCATTCGCGCGTCGGCGGACAGCAGATCGATGATGCGTGCGTCCAGGGGGTGCAGGTCGTCGTCGGTCACCGTAGATCCTTCGCCTCGAGCGGGCGTGTGAGCCCGCGGCATCCGACGATATCTCCTTCAGGGATCGGAGAGGCGAAGGATCTACGGCGAAACACCACCGAAACCCTGTTTTCTGCGATCCTTCCGGCATCGCTCATCCGCTCGAGGAGGAACCTATGCGCGTGTCCGTGCCCACTGAGATCAAGAACAACGAGAACCGCGTCGCGATGACGCCGGCCGGGGTCGACGCGCTCGTCCATCGCGGCCACGAGGTCTTCGTGCAGGCGGGGGCGGGCGAGGGCAGCGGCTTCTCCGACGAGCAGTACCGCGCGGCCGGAGCCGAGATCACCGACACGGCCGAGCAGACGTGGGCGCGCGCCGAGCTCCTCGTGAAGGTCAAGGAGCCGATCGCTCCCGAGTACGGCTTCCTCCGCGACGACCTCACCCTCTTCACCTACCTGCACCTCGCCGCCGACCGCCCGCTGACCGACGCCCTCATGGCCGCGGGCACCACGGCCGTGGCCTACGAGACCGTGCAGACCGCGGACCGCGCGCTGCCGTTGCTCGCCCCCATGAGCGAGGTCGCGGGGCGCCTGTCGATCATCGAGGGCGCCCACCACCTCCTGCGCGCGTCGGGCGGTCGGGGTCTGCTGCCGGGCGGGGTGCCCGGCACGCCCCGGGCCAAGGTCGTCGTGATCGGCGGCGGCGTCGCGGGAGAGCACGCGGCGGCCAACGCCCTCGGCCTCGGCGCCCGCGTGACGGTCGTCGACATCTCGCTGCCCAAGCTCCGCCAGATCGAGGAGCGCTTCGGCGGCGCGATCGAGACCCGCGCCTCGACCCGCCTCGAGATCGCCGAGCAGCTCGCCGACGCCGACCTCGTGATCGGATCGGTGCTCATCCCCGGTGCCGCCGCCCCCAAGCTCGTCACCGACGACATGGTCGCCGCGATGAAGCCCGGCTCCGTGCTCGTCGACATCGCGATCGACCAGGGCGGATGCTTCGAGGGCTCGCGCCCGACCACGCACGACGCGCCCACCTTCCGCGTGCATGATTCGCTCTACTACTGCGTGGCGAACATGCCCGGCGCGGTGCCGCACACGTCGACGCGCGCGCTGTCGAACGCCACCCTGCCCTACATCACGCGCATCGCGGATCAGGGCTGGGATGCCGCGGCATCCGCCGACCCCGCTCTCGCGAAGGGCCTGAACGTGCGCGCCGGCGAGGTCACGAACGAGGGCGTGCGCGCCGCTTTCGCTCTCTGAGCTCCCGCGGGTGCAGCGCGCGCCGCTCTCCTCATCGAGTGCCCGAGACGCCCGGACGGGGTCCGAGATCGTCCGGGTGTTTCGGACACTTGCCGACGTCAGGCGCACGCCCCGACCACTCCGGATGCCGCGCCCTCAGCCCCGCACCCACGCGTAGGTGATCTCGGGTCGGCCCTGGCCGCCGTAGCGCGGCTCGCGGCGCACGCGCCCCGCGTCGGCGAGGTGCTCGAGGTAGCGGCGGGCGGTGACCCGCGACATCCCCTCGCTCTCGCCGACCTCGGTGGACGACACCGCGGTCGGCGCCGTGCGCACCCGCTCCGCGACGGCCGACAGGGTCGTGTCGCTGAGTCCCTTCGGCAGGCCGGGGGAGCCGACCGTGCGCAGCGACCCGAGCAGCGCGTCGACCTCCGACTGCGTGGCCTCGCCCGCCGCCCGATCCAGTCCCTCGACGTACGCGCGATACGCCTCGAGCCGCTCGCGGAACGCCGCGAACGCGAAGGGCTTGATGAGGTACTGAACCACCCCGATCGATACGGCCGCCCGCACGGTGTCGGCGTCGCGCACGGCCGTGACGGCGATGATGTCGACGCGCGAGCCCATGGCGCGCGCCCGCCGCGCGACGTCGAGGCCCGCCCCGTCGGGCATGGTCATGTCGAGCAGCACGAGGTCGATGCGGCGTTCCGCGTCGCTCAGCGCGGTGAGGGCGGCGCGGGCGCCAGCGGCCTGCCCGACCACCTCGAAGCCCGGGATCCGGCCGACGTAGGCACTGTGCAGCTCGAGCGCGAGAGCGTCGTCGTCGACGACCAGCACCCGGATCATCCGGTCACCGCCTCGGCGACCGCGGGGAGGAAGATCCGCACCGTCGTGGGGTCCGCGCTCACGTGCAGCGTCCCGCCTCGCGCCGCGACGATGTCGCGCACGAGGGCCAGACCGACTCCGCGACCGCCCGGACCACGGGGAGTCTTCGTCGAACTGCCGAACGCGAAAGGATCGGCGAGGTGCGGGTCGAACCCCGCGCCTCCGTCCGACACCTCGATGACCACGTCGTCGCCGTTCTCCCGCAGGGTCGCCCGCACCCATCGCGGCTCGGCGCCCGCGGCGGCGGCGTCGAGGGCGTTGTCGACGAGGTTGCCCACGACGGTCACGGCCTCCGCCGGGGCGAGGGGGAGGGCGGGGGTGGGCTCGGCGACGTCGAGGTCGAGGCGCACGCCGCGCTCCGCGGCCTCGTCGAGCTTTCCGAGCAGGAGGGCGACGACGATCGTGCCCTCGTCGTGCGACACGAGGCGATCGGCGAGTTCCTGGCGTTCGCCGGTGGATGCCACGATCAGCCGCCGCGCGTCGTCGACGCGACCCAGCTCGAGCAGCGCGAGCAGCGCGTGCAGGCGGTTGCCGTGCTCGTGCGTCTGCGAGCGCAGGGTCTCGCTGAGGGTGCGCACACCCTCGAGCTCGCCGAGCAGCGCCTGCAGTTCGGAGCGGTCGCGCAGGGTCATGACGTGGCCGCGCGCGGGGGCGCGGCGCCCCGTGAGGTCCCGCGCCTCCTCCTGATTGACCAGGAGCACGCGGTCGCCGTTGACCACGGTCTCCTCGACCATGCGGCGTCCCGTCGCGATGGCCTCGGCGAGGGCGGCATCCATGTCCGCCTCCCGCGGGTCGAGCGAGACCTGCCCCGACGACGCCGGCGGCAGGCCCAGCAGGTCGGCCGCCTCGTCGTTGTAGAGCACGATCCGTCCCGACCGGTCGGTGACGACGAGCCCCTCGCGCAGGGAGTGCAGCACGGTCTCGTAGCTCTCGACGAGGCGCGACAGCTCCTCGGGCGTGTACGACCCGGTCACCCGGCGCGCGCTGCGGCGCACGTACAGCGCGCCCAGAACGCCGAGCCCCACGATGGCGGCGGATGCCAGCACGATGAGCGGGGCGCGGGCCGCGATGTCCTGCTGCACGGCGCCGAGGGTGACCCCCACGGACACGAGGGCGACGATGGCGCCGGTCTCGACGCCGCCCTGCCGGATCGGGGCGATGGTGCGCACCGAGGGGCCGAGCGTGCCCTCGTACACCTCGGTGAAGGTGCGTCCGGCGAGGGCCTCCTCGCGCGAACCGATGTAGGGGAGCCCGATCTCCGCCCGATTCGGATGGGTCAGTCGGATGCCGTCGGGCGTCATGATCGTGACGAACGAGACATCCGTCTCGCCGAGGATCTGCTCGACCATCGGCTGCAGACGGTCGGAGTCGCCCGCCGCGGCGAGGGCCGCCACGTCGGGTTCGTGGGCGAGCGTCTCGGCCACCGAGCGCGTGACCTTCTCGGCCTCGCGCTGTCCGGAGTCGCTGAGCTGCACCGACAGGAGCGCGGCGAGCACGCCGGCCACGAGCACGACGACGCCGAGAGAGACCAGCGCCAGTCGTCCGCCCACGCTCAACCGCATGCCCACCGCCCTTCGTCGCGCCTGCCGTGAACAATACGACCACAAATCGCGGACCGGTCCGCCCTCGACCACAGTCGACTCATCCACTCCGGCGCTCCCGCCGGACAACGAAGACGTTAGGAAAGGGATAGGCGCTGATGGCTCTCTCACTCCGCACCACTCGCGACGGTCGACCGCGTAAGAAGATCGACCGCAACCACTGGCTCTACATCGCCGTCATCGTCGCCGTCGTGGCGGGCGTGATCGTCGGCCTCGTCGCCCCGCAGTTCGCGCAGGGTCTCGAACCCGTCGGCAAGGGCTTCGTCAACCTGATCAAGATGATGATCGCCCCGGTCATCTTCTGCACGATCGTCGTGGGCATCGGATCGATCGCGAAGGCCTCGACGGTCGGCAAGATCGGCGGCCTGGCCCTGGGCTACTTCCTCGTGATGTCGACCTTCGCTCTCGGCATCGGCCTGCTCGTCGGCAACATCATCCACCCCGGCGAGGGTCTCAACATCGGCAGCGCCTCGTACGACGCCGTCCCCGAAGCCACGACCACGCAGGACTTCGTGCTCGGCATCATCCCGACGACGTTCTTCTCGGCGTTCACCGGGGGCAGTATCCTGCAGGTGCTCTTCATCGCGCTGCTCTCCGGCTTCGCGCTGCAGGGCATGGGCGAGCGCGGTGCGCGCATGGTCGAGGGCATCCGCAACTTCCAGGTGCTCGTCTTCCGCATCCTCGGCATGATCCTGTGGCTGGCCCCGATCGGCGCGTTCGGCGCGATCGCCGCGGTGGTCGGCAAGACCGGCTTCGGTGCGGTCATCAGCCTCGGCATCCTGATGGGCTCGTTCTACCTGACGTGCTTCCTGTTCATCGCGGTGGTGCTGGGCGGTCTGCTCTACGCCGTCACGCGGGTCAACATCTTCTCGCTCATGAAGTACCTCGGCCGCGAGTACCTCCTGATCGTCGGCACCTCGTCGTCGGAGGCCGCTCTGCCCCGCCTCATCGCCAAGATGGAGCACCTCGGCGTCTCGAAGCCCGTGGTCGGCATCACCGTGCCGACCGGGTACTCGTTCAACCTCGACGGCACCGCGATCTACCTGACGATGGCGTCGCTGTTCATCGCCACGGCGATGGGCGCGCCGATGTCGATCCCCGAGCAGATCGGTCTGCTGATCTTCATGATCATCGCTTCCAAGGGCGCGGCCGGTGTCACCGGTGCGGGCCTGGCGACGCTTGCCGGCGGCCTGTCGGCCTACCGCCCCGACCTCGTCAACGGCGTCGGCGTCATCGTCGGCATCGACCGGTTCATGTCGGAGGCCCGCGCGGTCACCAACTTCACCGGCAACGCCGTGGCGACCCTGCTCATCGGAGCCTGGACGAAGCAGTACGACGGCCAGCGGGTGCGCGAGGTGCTCGCGGGGCAGATCCCCTTCGACGAGACCCTCCTGACCGGCCACGACCACTCGGCCACTCCGGCGGCGGATGCCAAGGAGCAGGCCTCGACCGGAGCGGGCACCGGCCCCTCCGCCGTCGACACGCAGGCGCTCAACGCCTTCCGCGCTCAGGCGGAAGCGGAGGCGGCGGCGCGGAGCCGCTCGTGACCCTGGCGCACACCTCGGCGGGGGCGGCTTCGGCCGCCCCCGCCCCCGCGCGCGTCGGCCTCGCCCGCACGTGGATGCTGCGTTCGCCGCTCGCGGGCGACCTCGACACCGCGGCCGACGTGCTCGTGCTCGACCTGGAAGACGGACTCCCCGCCGCGCGCAAGACCGAGGGCCGCGAGCGCGCGCGCCGCGCGGCCGCGCAGGCGCCGGTGTGGCTCCGGATCAGCGCCGCGGGAACCCGCGACGGACAGGCCGACCTCGCGCTCGGCCGTCAACTCGACGACCGCCTCGCCGGGGTGGTCCTCGCCATGTGCGCGGGGCCGGCCGACGTGGCCCACGTCGCCGCCTCGCTCCCGGCGGGCACGCCGATCGTCGCGATGATCGAGTCGGCCGCGGCGCTGCTGGCGGCCCCGGCGATCGCCGCGCATCCCGCGACCCGTCGTCTCGCGTTCGGCACGGGCGACTTCCGCCGCGACACCGGGATGTCGGCCGACCGCATCGCCCTGTCGTGGCCGCGTGCGCAGCTCGTCGTCGCGTCGGCGGCGGCGGGGATCCCGGGCCCGATCGACGGACCGTGCGGACCGGTCGATCAGGCGCTCGACGCCGCCCGACATGCGGTCGCGATGGGCTTCACCGGCACGCTGGCGCTTCAGGATGCCGCGATCCCCGGCGCCCACGCGGGCTTCACGCCGGCGCCGGCCGAGGTCGAGGCCGCTCGGTCACTGCTGTCGACCACGCCCGACGGCCCGGTCGACGGCTCCTACGCGCCGACCCTCGCGCGCGCACGGGCCCTCGTCGAGCGCGCCGAGGCGCTGGCCGCGCTCTGACGGCGGCGCCGTCGCAACCCGCGAAATCACACGATCGGCGCGAGATCGCACGGTGCGCGCGGCGGCGAAGGGGTGAGGTCGCGCCGATCGTGTGATCTCGCGGGTCGGTCAGGAGCGCCGGAACCACCGGCGCCGCGGCGGGGGAGCGGCGACCGCCGCCGCCTCCGCGCGCGCGCGACGTCGCTCGATCCACGCCGCCACCTCGGCATCCACGTCGACCGTCGGGGTCACCACCGGCGGTCCGCCCTGCAGTTGCCGTCGCGTTTCGACCACGCGGCGGTTGAAGTCGATCACCGCCTCGCGCACCTCGGACTCGTGCGCGAGCGCATCCAACCGCGCGGCCATCTCCGCGTGCTCGACGCGCAGCGTGAGGGCGGGAGGGCCGAGACCGGTGAGCTGTTCGGTCTCGATCTTGCGGCGGATCCACCAGTCGGGGTCGTGCGCGGTCCCTAGGTCGGGGAGGGGTTTGCCCGCACCGGGCAGGTTGTCGAACTCGCCGCGACGGATCGCCTGCTGGATCGACGTCTCGACGAAGGCGGCCCTCTCCGCCGCGGTCGACCCGCGCGCAGGACCCGACGACTCGGTCGTCTCGGTCTCGAGGCCCGCCTCGCGCAGCCGCCGGTCGAGGCGGTAGCGCTCCGCGGCCTGCCGCGCATCGTCGCTCACGCGGCCTCCCGTCCGTCACGCTCCAGGCGGGCGAGGCGCTGCCGGGCCATGTCCTGGGCCCGCGGGCCCGAGCCGAGGGCGCGTTCGGTCACGCGCAGGACGACGCGGGTGAGGGCGAGCACCGGCAGCGGCCACCGGCGGACCCCGAGCATCTTGCGGTAGCGGCGCGGGATCGTGGCCACGGCGGCGGCGAACAGCACGCGGTACGACAGGCCCATCAGCCCGGGGAACGGCGGTCGGCGCAGGAAGCGCACCACGTCGGCCACCCTCTCGTCGCCGCGCAGTTCGCCACGCTCCCAGAACCCGTCGATCTCCGCTCGCAGGGCCGCGCGCGTGAGGGGAGGGTCGACGACCCGCATGAGGCGCCCCGCGGTCGCCCAGTCGGCGACGTACGCGTCGGGGCCGCCCGGAATGGGCTTCCTCGACACCTCGTGACCCGCGAGGAACGCGTCGGTGAAGGCCAGGTGCACCCACCGCACGAGGTCGGCCGCCTCGGCGGTGTACGCGCGCTCGCTGCCGTCGCCGGCGCGGTACTCGCCCTTCACGCGCTGGTGGAAGCGTCCCACGCGTCGAGTCTCGGCATCCGCCTGCGTCCGCGAACCGTAGGTGAGGGTGATCACCCAGCGCACCGTGCCGGTGAGACGGCCGATGGGATCCTCGCGGTAGCGCGACCAGTCGTGCACACCCGCGAGGGCGCCCGGGTGCAGCGCCTGCAGCAGGAGGGCCCGGATGCCGGCCACCAGCGTTCCCATTCCGGCATGGACGGTCCACGCGGGACCGTTCTCGACGAAGTAGCCCGTGTCGTCGCCATCGGCGATCGCCCGCACGTACGGCGCCATGCCGGTGGGGTCCCCCGCGAGGGCGACGAGGATCTTGCCGCGCAGCGTCGCGAGCCAGCCGGGGACGGTGGGGTAGGGCGCGTCGGTCACCCTTCCAGCGTGCCACCGTCTGAGCGGGCGGGCTCGGGATGAGTTCGACGTCGATGATCTTCCGCGTCGGGCGGCGATCAGTGCCCCTCGTGGGTGACGACGGGGACGGTGCCGTCGTCGCGGAGGAGGACGGCGTCCTGCGTCGCGCCGAGGGCGGGGGTGACGAGCACGGCGATCACGGCAGCGGCGACGAGCAGTCCGGTGACGCTCATCGGCTGGGCGGTGCGGTCGGCTCGCCGGCCGTGGCGGCGCAGGTGCACCGCGGCGGTCGCGCCGACGACGACGAGCAGCACCGCGCCTGCGGCCACACCGATGATGCTGGTGTGCGCCGGAGCGACGAACATCAGCGCGGTGGTGAGCACGAGTGCCGCCAGGGCGCCCGCGAGGGCGAGCCGGGGGACGACGAGGCGTCCGGTCGACAGGGTCGCGGCTCCCCACGCGAGGGAGGCGAGGCCCAGGATCACCATCCCGATCCCGAGGCCCGTTGCCAGGACCCCGGAATCGGGACGGACGATCGCGCCCGCGCCGAGGGCGGCGACGATGAGTCCGGCCCCCCACGCGGATACGGAGGGCCACGACCGCACGAAGGTCGCGGCTTTCATGCTCAGACCGCCGCGGTGCGGGGGACGTTGCGCTCGGTGCCGAGACCGACGCCCAGCAGCACGACCGCGCTGGCGAGGTGCAGGAAGTGGTCGGCCGTGTTCAGCGCGAGGATGTTGGCCGCGGTGCCGACCAGGAAGAAGCCGACGATACCGAGGAGCAGGTAGACCGCGCCGACGGTGGTGTTGACGCCCTTGGCCGCGCGGGCGTTCGCCAGGCCCGCGACCAGCAGCGCGCCACCGATGAGCAGGTGCGCGATGTTGTGCAGCGGGTTGACGGCGAAGATGCCGAGCAGCAGCCCGCCCTCGGTCGCGATGAAACCGACGCCGCCGGTGACGGCGAAGCCGAGAAGGCCGACGAGAAGGTAGACAGCGCCGAAGACGGTGGCCACGATGCGATTGGGTGACGAGCTCATGATGAACCTCCCAGATTGTTGGCAGCGACCGTCCGGCCGCTTCACCACATCTTCGGAGGTGAGCGGGGCGTCGGATTGGCCTTTGCCAAGAGAGGCTTCGAGGGAGTAGGGGCCCGGATACGACAGAAGGCCCCCGAGTACTCTCCGAGGCCCTCCGCAACAGAGTCGACCATAGGTCGGCGGTGATCACGGCGAACGGGGATTGCAATTCCCGTGATGTTCACGTAGCCCCGTGTCTGCCACACTCCCCGTATGCGGTTCGAGACGACCCTGGCGCAGATGGGCGACAACACCGGTATCGAGGTTCCCCCGGAGGTGGTCGACGCCCTGGGCGGCGGCAAGCGCGCCGCCGTCGTGGTGGACGTCAACGGGTACGTCTACGCGAGCACCATCGGCGTCATGGGGGGTCGTCTGCTGATCCCCTTCTCCGCCGACAAGCGCAGGGCGACGGGGCTCTCCGGGGGCGATGCCCTCACCGTCGACCTGACGCTCGACAGGGCGCCCCGCACGGTCGAGGTGCCCGACGACCTCGCGGCCGCTCTCGCCGAGGCCGCGGTGCGCCCCGCGTTCGACGCGCTCGCCCCCAGCGCCCGGAAGGCCCACGTCGTCGCCGTCGAGACCGCGAAGGCCGCCGAGACCCGCGCGCGACGCATCGCCGCGATCGTCGCGAAGCTGTCCTGAGGGCCGGCGGCCCGGCCGGCGCCGCACCGCGCGTGCCCGCGGACGATAGCCTGGAGCGGGAGGTCCCGTGGGGCGCACGAAAGAGGCCATCGCCGAAGGACTGTCGATCGCGACGGCCGCGGCTCGACTGACCGTGCGCAACCGCATCCTCGTCGAGACGATCGCCCGCGGCGGGCAGTTCGACAACGAGCTCTTCGCCGAGTTCGCCCGTGCCACGCTGAGTTCCCTCGCCGATGAGCAGGACCAGGCGGCCGACCGGGTGACGCACCAGCGCAAGCGCGCGTGGGGGCGCTTCTCCGATTCCTCTGGCACGCACGATTACCGCGATCGCGATACGCGCAACCTGCGCCGTCGCGCGAAGCAGTCCCGCGGGGTCGCGAAAGAACTGCGTGCGCTCGCCGACGATCCCGAGCGGGTGAAGACCCTCGTCGCCGACGCGCGTATCGCCGCGTGGGGCGACGTCGAGGCCAACCTGCGCCAGCGGCTCGACGTGGAGGGCATGACCGCCGACGCCGACCCCGAATACGCCCAGATGCGGAAGGCGCGGATGGACGCGTTGCGCATGGTCGATCTGGCCCGCCTCGCCTCGCAGGCGAAGCGCCGGGCGAAAGAGCGGGCCGCGTCCGACGACGTCGCCCCGCGCGACGACGAGGGAGCAGCGACGGGCGGCAAGAAGAAGAAGTCCTCCGCGCGCTGACCGCCCTCCCGCCCCGTCGCGCGATAGCCTCGGCGGCGAGCGAGGAGGATGCCATGACGCGACGAGGGTTCGGACGCGCGGCGCGCACGGCGCGGCCCGGTTACGCGCTGGTCTCCGTGAGCGCGCGCGACGCGAACGGGTTCGTGCACCACTACGACGACATCGAGGCGCCGCTCGGCTCGCTGCACGAGGCCGTGGCCATCCTGCAACTGCACTCCACCGCGACCGACGCGGCGCACCACGGCGACGCGTCGGCGTCGGCGTCGGCGTAGACCGGCGGGCCCGTCGCGGGCGTTCGTCGCGTGCGGGCCGGCCAGGGCACCCGGCCTCGCCGGGGACGGAAAAAGCCCCGGCTCAGAATTTCTTCTCAGCCGGGGCTTGTCACTGTCTCAACACAGTGTGCGCCCGAAGGGACTCGAACCCCTAACCTTCTGATGAATAGTCACTTGGGTCACAGCCCAGATTCAGCGTGATTACGCGTGACAGAAACGCTATGTAGTGGTTGACGGGCGAGGATTAGCCCACACATTAGCCCACAGTCCGGCTGCCAGCCCTCACCCTTCCGGCGTTACCCCCTCGCGCGATTCAGCGCCGAGTCAGCCGCTGCGCTGCGGAGCCGACGCATCGGAGCGACGTAGGGGGAACCGGTCGCGTGCGTGTCGTTGATGGGCGGAATGAGGCGGCGGATGATGCCCTCCTCCGTCGAACCGGGCGCATCGAGCGTGACCCAGGTGAACGTGATGTGTTCCGCCATCCACTCGGTGAGCAACCGCTCGCCTGTCGCGTCGAGTCCGAACTTCATGCGGCGCTTCGGGTCACGCACGACGACGTGCCCGCGCAGCGGGAGTACGTCAAGCAGCAGGCCAGTCAGGCTTCGCCGAGGTGCGCTGCCGCGGGTGTTTCCAAGGTGGAACTTCACCCGGTCGCCGATGGACTCATCCTGCGCCTTGCCGACGTACAGAGGTCGTTCGGACTTCACCGTCGGGAACCCTTCGGGCCAGGGTACGTTCGCGGTGCCCCACCAGGCGTAAATACCCGTCGAGCGTTCCGTGAGCGCGTCTCGCATCGAGCGAGGCGTGGATGTGAGCAGCGTTTCGGTGATGTCCATACGGGCATTCATAACGTGTTCGCAATGTCCATGCATCCCACCCGAATGTCCCCTATGACCTGGGTGTTCCACGCTGGCACCGGTGGCCACCTTGACCCCCGCTCAGGCAGGGTCCGGTAGCGCACTCCCGGTGGCCGGACCATCTGTCTCCGGGAGTGACTCGCTCTCGGAGGACTGGGCCGCGTCAGCCTTCCGGTTGACGAACCGGTCGATGACCTTGTCCGCCGCCCACCCCATAGCAGCCCCCGCGAGGAGTGTGCCGGTGCCGATGTAGAACCCGCTGAGTCGCCCGTTGCCACGAGTCGCGTTCGCGCCGAGGTTCGCGTAGTGCTGACGAAGGCCGTTCGGCCCTCCGTGCTTCGCCGCCTCCTGCACTAGGCGCGTCCATGAGTTGCCCATGGCTACTTGCCCCGAGCCTTCGCCTTGGCGTCCGCCTCGCGCTTCTTCAACTTGTCGATGCGCTCGATGTAGGCAGCCTTCTCTAGTAGCCGCTCGGCCTCCGCGCGGAGTTCGCGCGGGGTGCGGTTGGTTGCTCCAGGCGTACGCGCCATGGTGCCCTCCTCGGGTTCGGGTATACATAGATTTATCATTCTTCTACCGTTTCCGATAGGGCCGATGTCGTCCGTCTCTCATACGTTTCGACGGTGGGACATCACTGGAAGCCAACGCACGCCCTCACGAGGACGCCGACCGGCTGGGTGATGCTTGACCGAAGAACGCTCGTAGCGCGTATCGAGAGGGCACACATCCGGCACCGCGACGCCTCGCACGCTGTGTCGCCCGAGGGGTGGACCATTACATACGGACCGCCGAACGACGTGGACTCCATCGCGACGGCAGTGTGGGTTCTCTGGGAGCGCGCGAAGGCGAGAACGCCCCCGGCCGCGACGACGAGGGCCGCTCGAAGCGCGTCAGCGCGGGACCGGCTGGTCGTTCGCTAGGCAGGAGACGATGCGGCCGAGCATCACGGACGAGCGCGGAACATGCTGCCGCTCGATAGCCTCGGCGACGGCATCGGCGTTGAAATCGGACACCCGCACATCGGAGATGAAGACTGGCTCACCCGCGATGAGCGTCGCGATGGCCTGGTCATAGTCGGTCGCGGTGAGGTCGATGATGCGCCGGACGGTCCGCGTGAGCGAGAGAATGCGGTCGCCCGCGAGGTGCCCGGCCACGACCTCCGCGGCCACCTCCGGGAACGACGCCCGGAACACGAGCGTGATGTTCTCGATGCGCTCGCTCGTCGCCGCGCGACGATACCGCTCAGGCGTTCGCACGGCGCGCTCCCTTCGCCCAGGACCGCAGGATGAGCCAGCGCTCGACCGCGTGCAGGTCGTAACGCTCCACGCTGCGTGAGATGCGGCGCGCGTCGATGAAGGTGCCGGGAACCGCAACAAGAGCGGCCTCCGCCGCGCTCACTCGCCGGGCGTAGCGGGCGGCGCTCACGAAGCTGCTCCAAGAATGGCCACGGCGTAGTCCACAGGGATGCTCTCGGTCCATGCCGCCGCTACCGCTCGTAGGTCGGTAGCGCCTGCGTCGAGCACGATGCGCAGGTAGAGCAGGTCTACGCCCGCGTCGAAGAGCACGCCCCATGCGACCACGTCCTCCACCTCGATGCCGAGGCTCACAAGGCCGGTTGCGTACTCGCGGAAAACCCCTTGGGGCAGGTCGGCGATGAGTTGCCGCGGCGCGGCCATATCGGCAAGCAGCGCTAGACGCTCGGCGGACGGGGCGCTCATCGGTCCGCGTCGTTCGCATCGCCCGCGCCGATGCCCAGCCACCCACGGCGCCTCAGCTCGGCGACGAGCATGACGCGGCGGTTCTTGAATCCAGCGATGAGCGACCACGGTGCCCGGCCGAAGTCCACGGCCGCGATGCGCGGCTCAGGTTCCTCGACGAGCGGGACCATCTCAACCACATCGAGGTAGGACGGGCGCTCGTCGCCGTCGATGACGAAGTCCACCGGGTAGCCGGTCATCCTCTCAACGGAGCCGACGAAGGCGCCGACCTCGAAGTAGCCGGAGGCGGGCGCCAGCGTGCCGACGAGGTTGATGTCCGAGTACGAGTAGTCCGCTCCGGTCACGCACGAGCCGAACACGCGTACGTCGCTGATTTCGTATCGCGCCGCGAGGGCCACGATTTGCTCCGCATAGTGCTCCAGCGCGAGGGAGGGGCGGGCGAACACGCGCTCCGCGGCACCGCATGAGCGGCAGTACCCGGCGCTCATGCCGTCACGGCCTCTCGCACGCGGAGCGCTTCGAGGCGCTCGATGGTGTCGCCGGTCATGAGCGCCGCGTCCATGATGACGAGGCGACCCGCCATCATGTCGAAGACCTCGGACCACGCGGGGCACAGGCTCGTGATGAACTCGGTGAGGCGTGGGTTGAGCACGAGCATCCCACCGACGAGCATCGCCGCGACATCGAAGCGACCTCGCTCCGGCGTCGTGATGAGCAGTGAGCCGAGGTGCGTATCCGGGTCGAACCAGAACTCGCCGGTCTCGACATCGCAGGTGCCCTTCGCGAACGCTGTGCGGAGCGCGCGAGCCATGCGCAGCGGGTTCATGCGGTCACCACCAGGTCGTCGCGCGTCAGGGCCGCTTCGGCCGAGCGCTCGGGTCGAGCGACCTCCGCGATGACGAGGTCCGTCCGGAACGCGACAAGTCGTTTCCAGGACGCGCCGCGGTCGTAGACCATCGGCGCACGGTCCAGCATCTCGGGGAACGAGATGCGCCAGGTGCCTGCCTTCAGAAGCATCTCGACCAGCGCAGCGGTTTCGTAGATGCGGCTCAGGTTGTCACGGGCCGCGTCGTAGAGCGCGCGGCTGCCGCTCGTGGCTACCGCCGTGACCGAGGTCACGGGGCGGACGCCGTCTACCGGCGCGAAGCGGATTTCAACGCGACGGTTCACTGGCCGACCTCGCTCTCGATTTCAAACTGCGGGGCCACAGCCTGGAAGAGGGTCCTAACGGCGCCCTCCACGTCGTCCGCCTCGACCTGCGCCTTGACCTCGGGCGTGACCGCAGCCATGGCGGCCTCAGCGGCTTCGCGAGCCTCTTCGGGGACGGAGGCTGCTACCGCGTCGGCGTGCTTCGTGACGATTTCCACGAAGTAGGCGTACTGCTGCCCGATTTCGAGGCAGCGCTGATTGGCCGCTTCGAGGTCACTCAGTGCGGCCGGGTCAGCGGTCGCACGCTCAGCGGCGTCGCGGAGCGGCAGTTGGCACTGCGCCTCCACGTCCTCTCCGATGGCTTCCGCCTGCGCGACGATGCTCTTCGCGCTCGTGGTGCCGTCGTCAGCCTGGGCGGCCTGCGCAAAGCCGAACGCGACGGCTCCGGCGACGATGAGGCCGCTCGTTGCGAGGGTGGCGAGTGTCTTACTCATGAGGGGTTCTCTTTCGGGGTTCTGGGGAGGCTTTTCCTCCCTCATCACCCCCACGCCGGGCGTGTTTTCACGAGCGCACGCGACAACGCCCCGCCAGTTACCCGGCGGGGCGTCGTCTTAGATATCGCGGTTCTTACGCCGCGCCATCACCTTCCCTCGTCAGAAGCGCCGCGGCAGCCGCGGTGCCCCATAGCCCAAGCGCTGCATAGTAGACGAGGGCCGCTGGTCCCTGCGCTTGCGTGGCCGCGCCGAGGTACGCCAGCCCGGAGCCAAGTAGGCCGGGCACCAGCACCGCCCAGCGAGCACCCCCGTGTCGCGTGATGGCACCCGCCACGGATAGCACCGCGGCACCGAGCGCGAGCAGCGGCCAGAGCAGCGCGGCCCCCGTCCAGATGAGCAGAGAGAAAATCGCGGCGGGAACCGCGAGGGCGACCAGCCAGCCGAGCAGAAGGAAAGCCAGGGACGGACGTGCGCGCATCAGAAACCCGCCTCTTCGATGCGGTCGAGGGTCCATCCACTACGCCCGCGCACCAGCGTGACGAAGGCGTGCGCCGCCTCCAGCGTGATGCGGTGGCCGGGGCGCTGCACCTCGGGGATGCCGCGCGCTTCGAGCATGATTTCCGCTGTCTCGGCAGCCGCGAGCACGTCGTCGGTTGTGACGAGCGCGGGCATCGAACCGAGCAGTGCGCGAAGGAACGGCGCTTCGGCCTCGCTGATGATGCCGAACATCAAGCCACCATCCCAGCCCCGCGGAGCACACGTGCTGCGTGCGCCGCGTAGTCGAAGCCGGTCGGCGGGTAGACACGTACACGGCGCTCGTCTCCCGCGCGGTCGCGCAGGACGGGGGTCAGGAACCAGTCGTTCGCCCCGCGCTCCAGGTAGATGACGCTTGTGGAGTACGTCCACTTCTTCGTGCCGGTGCGCTGATGCGCGATGACAGTCACGCCCTTTCGCAGCGAGGCCGGGATGCCAGCGGCTTCGAGCGCGCTTTCGGCTTCGCACGCCTCCTGCTGCACGCCTCGGGCGACGTAGACACCCGCGGTCGAGGCGCGGCCCGTGGGAGTGGTCTGCGCGCCGTCGAGCGCTTCCTGCACCCTCGCGGTGGCGTTCACGTTGATTTTCATAGGGGGTTCTCTCTTCCTGAGAGAGGCTTTTCCTCCCTCATCACCCCCACGCCGGGCAGGTTTTCACGCGGGCATGACAACGGCCCCCACCCGAAAGGGCAGGGGCCGTGAGTCAGTATCAGACGAGCGCTGCGGCGAGGGCGGTGCGGACCGCGTCCAGGTCCAACTTCTTCGCGGCGCGGCGGAGCGCCTGCGCACGGGCGCTCTTCGCGTCGCCCGTCAGGGCCGCAATGAAGCCGGTCTGTACGCGCTCTTCGCCCGCGGCCTTCCTGTCCGTCGCCATACGCTCGGCGATAATCGCTTGCAGTTCGGCACCGTCCTGCACGCCGAACTGCGAGGCGAGCGCGTCCCAGGAACCGTCAGCGACCTCATACATCGGCTTCTTCGGCTCCTCGTCGTCCTCTTCGGCGGCGAAGTCGAGGCCCGCATCGAGCATCTCATCAGCGGAGGCGGTCAGCCGGTCATCCAGCATCCACGCGGCATCCTCCGCGGCCCAGCGGCGGTAACCGCGCATCTTCGAGATAGCGACAATGCGCTCGGCCTCAAGGACAACGCGCTCGTCATCGGTCATCCCGGCGAGACGCGAACGGTGCGCCGCGAGCGAGCGGGCGGCGTCCTTTTCTTCAACGGTCGCGCCGCTCAGCGCGCGGGTTGCGTCATCTAGGGCGCGACGGGTGTCGCGGGCCAGGTTTGCGTCGGACAGCGCGAGTTCCTTGCGCTCGGCGGCGGCAAGGGCCGGACGCAGCGCGTGGAAGTACTCCAGTGCCCCCACAAGGCCAAAAATGTCGAGCAGGGGCATGTGCTCTTCCACGCGGCCCGAGAGCGGCGCGGCGGCACCCGCGGTAAGCGGCTCGGTGATGTAGTGAGCGGCCTTTTCGGCGACGTCAGATTCGATGTCTCCGCGATGCGCGTCGCGGCCGCGGAGCGCGCTCTTCACGGCGGCGCGAACAGCCTTCGAAGCGGCGGTGACATCCTCTCCGCCGACCCAGAAAGCAGCGGCGCGGGCCGCGTTCAGCGCGAAGGCCGCGAGAAGCTTTTTGTCTTCGTCGTTCTGGCGGGCGGTGGCGAGCGTGAAGGTCCAGACTTCTTGCGCGAGGGCGGCGCTCTCACTCTCCAGGCGGGCATCCGTGCGGTAAGCCTTCGCCGTGTCGTCCCAGCGGGTCATCGGGTAGACGACATAGCGTGCTTCGTCGCGCAGCCAGGCGACGTAAACGTCCTCCATCACGGCGAGGCCGTCGAGGTCGGTGGCTGGCACCTGCTGACGCCAGAACGTCTGCTCTGCGACGGTGTCTGTGTGGAGGGTGCTGAGTGACATTTCGGTGATTCCCTTGCGTAGTACCGGTTGCAGCCGGTCGAACTTTTGTTCGCAACTCCAGTATACTCCCCTGCCGTCAGAATCGTGACTACTTATGGTGTAATATGCGCAGCCGCGCGCTCTCACCCCACGAAAAAGGCCCGCCCCCTGCAAGGGACGGGCCTGGTACGGGAATCAACCGAACGGTCCTCTCATTGTATCTCGCACGCGGATGAGGAGCGAGCGGTCAAGCCGCGAGGCCCATCCGCTCCATCTTTCGCTCGATACGCACCATCTCGTCGATACGCGCCTCGGCTTCAGCCTGCTGGCGCTTCGACTCCGCGATTTCGGCCTCGACCTCCGGGGTACGCCACTCCACGGCGCGCGCCCAGTGCGCGGCCTCATCGTCGCCATCCCACGTGCGCGGCGGACGGGAGAGGTCGAAGACCGTGCCGGTGCCCACATGGACGCGGCGACCCTCCACATCCGGCTTCATGAAGCCCTTCGCGTCCACGTCGTCCTCGTCGTAGTACGTGCCGGTCTTCGCGTGCACGCCGTCAGCGAGGAAGCCGGTCGGCGCCCACGGCTTTCCGGTCAACGGGTGGCGGAGGTTCTTCGCATCCTGCGTGAGGTCGCGGTGGCCACCCCACGGTGAGAAGCCGGAGCGGTCGTAGCCCTGCTGGTCGAACCCGTGCGCCAGAAGCCAGGCCGCATAGCGCACACGCACCGCCTCCCGCTCCGACTTCGGGCGCTGAACAGGCACGGCCGCGCGCTGCGGCTCCGGCGTCACGCCCACGCTGCGATACCAGGCTGCGACACGTCGCGCGACGGCGCGGGATGCGCGCCACGCGCCCACGGTGCGCACCCATGCTGAGGGTCGGTCAACCGCAGTCTGCTGCGGACCGGCGAGCACGTAGGTCGTGGTGACGCGGCCGCGATTCGGGCCGGTTTTGATGACCGCCTGCGACTGCCGCAGCCGCGGGTCGTGCTTCCTGCTATAGCCCATCAACGATTCCTTCCCTCACCGCCCGCTCTCCTAGAACGCGCCGTATCTCTTTCGCCTTGTCGGCGTCCGGTAGACGCCAGGGCTTGCTCATCGGCTGCCATTCGCCGCCCGTCCGCTGAATAACCCTTGGCATCTCCTGCGACCCACCCGCCTTCGTGTCGGCCAGCCGCTTACCCGGTCGGGCGACAAGACAATCCCGTGTCGGCCCAGTCGCATGCCCGCGGTCTTCCGTAGTCTGTGACTTCGCGCGGCTCCCGACTGTCGTGCGGGTGCGGTCGGCTGACCAGACGCATACAGCTCTACGCTGTACCCGTGAGCATGCTCGACGACATCATCGACGGCGCCGTAGACGACGCGGTCAGTACGTCCAGCATCGTCCGAAAGGTGCAGGTCGTTGCTCGGCGCCTGGAAGCAACCGCCATCGAGTCATGGGCGAGAAATGAACTGCGCGGTTACGCGCAGGATGCAACACTGCCGGAGTACCGGTCTGACATCCGCACGCTCGTCACTGGGCACTGGGTCGCATTGAACTATCAGATGAACCAGATGCTCAGTGCTGACGGACTGCCTGAAGAGGCTGTGGAGTTGCTCTTCCGCGCTGAACTGCGTCAGAGTCTCGGCGAGATTGAGACACTCTCACAGCCCGAAGAGGGCGCAACGGCCAGTATCCCGTGGACGACACATTCGGTTGGACTCTGGAACCAGATGGTGAGCCGAGGTTTGGTTGTCGGATACCAGGGCGCGAGCCTATTGAGCGCACGTCAGATGCTCACCCCCGGCGCGTTACGAGGAGTTCTAGACACCGTCCGTAACGTCGGGATGGAGTTCGCTCTAGAGTTACAGGCCGCGAATCCATCAGCGGGGTCGAAGGAAGGCCCAACGGTCGAAGACGCGCCTATCGGGCGCGTGGTGTGGAACGTCACCAACAACCTGTACGGGGATGGCTCGGTGGTCGCGCAAGGCGAGAACATCCGCCAACGTACGACTGTTCGCACAGGAGACCTGGCGTCCCTGCTGGAGGCTGCCGGTGCACTTGGTCTGAGCGAAGAGGGCAAGGAAGAACTGGCACGGGTGGTGCTGTCAGACGGGCCGCGTCGTCAAGGAAAGGTGCAGCGGTTTCTCGCGAAAGTGGGCAACGGCGCGTTCCAGGTGGGAACGAGCGTGACGACAACACAGCTTTCCGCCCTCATCAGCTCCTACTTCGGCAGCTAGAACCACATCGCGCCGTGACCACAGACAACGTCCGTTCTGGTCTTCGAACTGCGAGCGTCTACACCGGCGCAACTCAGCCGACAATAGGCTGAGCAACCACCCACGTGTTCGAAACGGCCGAGCCACCGTCGAGGGGCAGGCAAGTCACCAAGACCAGGTGCCCCGTGTAACGCTGCGGGGCAGCCAGCGGGCCTTGCGCGTTCGCGTCACCTTTACCCGCCGTCCAACGCTCCGTCACGCGCCACGAGGCACCTAGAGCCTCGATGCGGTCCCCAACAGCGAAGGTGAGAAAGGCGTTCCCAGGTGCTTCGCCGCCGCCGGATAGCGCGTGCGCCGCCAGCCACGTCGCACCCTCCGGCAAGCCGTTCACGCGGTAAATGTGGGCGAGGTCAGGGGGTGAGATACGCCCGTCGGCGGGGACATCCATCTCGCGAATGTCAGACAGAACGTGCGTAGGCGCGGGCGTCTCTCCCGGACCCTCGGCCTCATCGGGTGGTTCGACCGTTGTCACGATGACAGGTGGCTCCGGCACCGCCGACGGCGTCGCCGTAGGTGATGCGGCCGCGACCGACGGCATGGGTGGGGACGTGATGACCGCAGGCTCCTGCACCGCAGCAACCCCGAGCACGAGAGCCGCGGAGAGGCCAGCACCGCCAGCAAGGGCGAGAGCGCCCCGCCACGATATGCGGAGCGCTCTCGGTAGGACATCCCGTGCTGTCATCGCCACTGCACGTACAAGATGCGATTGATGAGACCGGAGGTCGGTGCCTGTATGTGCGCCCAACCACCGCTGCCCGCGGTCCAGCCGTTCGGCTGCTGCCAGACGCGCCCGGCAGGCCCGCCATCCTTCGCCCAACCCGAATCCTGCACGGCGCTGGCGCCGAGTTCTTCGGCAGCCTGCCACGGTGCGATGGTCGCCCCCGCGGGGAGGATGAGCACGCGGCCACCGAAGATGCTCTCCGGTCGCGACTCCCACCGCCAACCGTCGCCGAGACGCGCCTCAGCAGCCTGCGCCCGCTCGAAGGCCTGTGCGACTATCTCCACTGCCGTGGGCTGCGGAGGCAATGCCCGCCCCGACGCTGAGTACCGGGTCTCGGAGGTACGCGCGGACGCGTCCTGCGCGAACGCAGCGGCACCAGTCAGTAGAAGAGTGGTGAGCGCGAGAGCGGTGCCGGAGGCCGCGAGTTTGAGATGTGCGTGCATGGTGTGTCCTTGGTTCGTGTCGGTGGGTGTAGGCGGGACCGAGATGGTTCTCGGCCCCGCCTACAGGGTCAGCGCTCGGTCCGCGGCCTGCGGCGCAGAGCGGCGAACGCTCCCGCCAGACCTGTCAGACCCAGCCCGGCCGCTCCTGCCAGGAGAGCTGATACTGGAGTTGCGGTCTGCGCCTGCTGCACGGAGCGTGAAGCATCGACTGGACCCGCAACGCCGGTGTCGAAACGGACATTCGGCGTGGTCGGCTGCGTCGGAGCCTCTGGCTTCGGCTGCTCGGGAGTAACCGGCGTCTCCGGTGTGACCGGAGGCTCTGGGTCCACAGGTGGCTCCGGTGTGACCGGTGGCTCGGGGTCCACGGGAGGTGTCACAGGCTGTTCCGGGTCTACCGGTGGCTGCTCGGCCGCGAAAACCGCGATGCGGACTTCGCCGGGTGCTGTCGCATCCGGGCGGATGGGACCGTACTCAGTGTCCACCAGCTCGGAGACGGTGAAGCCGAAAGCCAGTGTTTTCGGTTCCGAGGAACCGGCGTAGGTGAAGCCGCCAGTGACCCGCGTCACACCATCTGGCAGCTCGGCTGCCTGCACCTCGGCCACTGACGGGCTGAGACCGGTCAGGCGGCTTGCGGCGAGCAACTCATCGTCGGTGACTGTGACTGGTGTCTCGACCGGAATGCGCCTCTCGACGATGCCACCCTCGATATTGCTCGGCAGCGACTCCACGCGGACCTCCGCGTTGACGCGCGTGCCATCCGACAGGAGCACCGGCACCGAGATGCCCGCAGCGTTCAGCCATTCAGCAGAGCCGAAGTCGAACGTGATGACCGAACCGTCCACGCTGATGTTGAGGCCTTCCGGCGCGTTGTAGTCCAAGCCGAGGAACTCCCCGTCGCGAACGGCCAGACCGCCCGTTGCCGGAATGGTCAGGGTGCCACTCTCAGCGCTCGGGAGAGCCACGCTGACGCCACCGGGGATGCGTTCCGCGAGGTCGATGCTGACCGTCTTCGTTGGCTCGCCGGTCAGGACACCCACGCGGTAGTTCGGGTTCTCCGCCTGCGCGCCCTTGCCGTAGTCGATGAGGCCGAAGCCTGCGGGTGTGCCTGCGGGGGCTTCACCCACCACCTGACGTGGCTCAGAGGGCGTGACACTTGCGTCACCAGTGGGTGTGATGGTTTCGCGAGGCATCTTCCAGGTCAGGTAATGTCCGTTACGCCATTCGGCGAGGTCGGCCCCAGCCCACATCGCGATGCCGCCTTCGTAGGTGGTGCGCGGTGCCTCAGTGACCCACGCGAATGGCGAGTCGGCATCGACACCGGACGCTCCGGTGATGGTGACAGGCGTGCTGCTCACGCCCGAGGGCTGATGGCGCAGGGTGACCGTGACGCCAAACGACGCGTTCTCATCAAGCGCAGCGAGCCGCACACGGCCGTCGGTCGCCGTGGTGTCCGAGGTGACGGACGTGCCCGGAGACGCAACGACATCGAACGCGAACTCGTTCCAGTCGATGCGACCCAGACCGATGATGTCAGGTCCGGAGACGGTGCGCACCGGCAGCGTGCGGTAGGACTCCGTAGGCGTCACTTCCAGCTTCCCGACCAGCGAACGCAGGTCCAGCTCGACCTGTGCGCCTGGCGCCGCGTACCCGGCGATAAAGTCGGTGCGCACCTCCGGCATGTACTTCTCGTACACCGTGGGCGGTGCCAGTGGCGAAGACTGGTATGTGCCGGTGCCGATAGACACGAGGCCTTCGGTGTCGGATACCGCGGTGGAGGCGGCGGGCGAGTTGTCGGACGCGAACACGGCGCCTACCGGTGTGAACGTGAGCGCGAGCGCGAGGACTGCGCCGCAGCTCAGGGTGCTCAGGGTGATGTTGCGTGCCATTCAATGGCCTCCTTGCTGTGGTCCGACTCGTCTTTCGAATCGGAAGGTATAGGGGTGATGCGCGCGGCGTGCCTCAGCCGGGAGCGACGATGCGCGCGACAAAGGACGGTCCACGGCGAGGGGCGAAGCGCAGCTGCATGAAACTTCCGCTCTCCTTACTTAGTGCGGAGAATCGGGTGCGAATGTGGATGCTCGGCGCTGTGAAGGGGCTGAGAAACCGCGCCGCATGCCAGTAGCGTCCTGTCAGCGCGCGTTTCGTGGCATCTCGCGTGTGCGCCTATCTGACGCGCACCGCTGTAGCAGGGCGGGGCTCCGGGTCTCGGCGCTCAGCGAGGCGCCCAGAGCCGCTCGCGGCGGGGCCGACTGACACCGACGTACGAGAAAGGCACGGTCTGCACATCGCAGACCGTGGCTTTCTCGTTCGTTCAAGCCACGGCGTAGACGGTCCCCGTCCCCTCATCGGAAGCGGTCACCGTAAGCGTGTGCGGCCCGACCACCACCACATCGCCAACGGCCCGCGCAGCGTCGAAGCGCGTCGCGACGCTCCACCCAGAGCCGAAGTAGATGCTCGGCTCCTGCGCGATGCTGTCCCCGTCGAAGAGCCAGATTTCGGGCTGGCCGAGAGCAGCGCGGATGTCATTCGCGACGCTTGCCGTCGCCTGCGCGGGTAGCGGTTCGTCGGCCGCGGTCACGGTCGAGGTCAAATCGGAATCGCTACCCACGTCCGTGAAAGCGAGTGTCACGCCCTCCGGGATACGGGTTGCTTCGAAGACCTCGCCGCGTCCGATGACCGGACCAGGAGCGGTCGCAAGCATCACCTCGAACGGGACGCCCGGCGCGAGTTCCGGGGTGGTCGAAAGCACCGTCCACCCGAGGCCCTGTGCCGTATCGCAGACGAGCCGCGAGAAGCGAGCAGTCGCCGTCTCGCAGACCTCCGCGCCCTGTGGCTCAGCAACCCCCGAGTCCGCCTCGGCGGGTGGTGCGACAGGGCCGGCTGCGGGCGGTTGCTCGGTCACCTGCGTGATGAGGGCGGGCACATCAAGCAGCGGCTTGACGGTGCTACCGCCGAGCACCGCGGCCAGGCCGATAACCCCGGCGAGCAGGGTCGCGCCGTAGAAAAGACCGGTGCGCGGCGCGGGAGCCTCGGTGTCATCAATGAGCGTCATGGTGTCTCCTTGTAATCGTGAAGGGGGCGGGGCAGCGAGCATGATGCTCGGCGCCCCGCGTGTGGCTCACCGCCAAGCGGCGGGGACTTCCGGCGGAACCGGGTCGGCGGTGAGTGCCGGTACCTCTGCAACTGGTGTCAAAGTCCGCCCGGTCGGGTGGATGCCGCGTTCAGCGAGAAGGCCTGAAATCTCATCCGGATGCGCGTAAGCGACGCGGAAGCCGACAACGTCACCTCCGTCCTGCATCGCGACAGCGAGACCCTTACGCCCGTTATCGAGCGCACGGAACTCAGCTTCCGCCAGTGGCAGGTCGTCGCCAGGGAAGACCATCCGAAGCGACTCCTGCTTCAGGGGCTTACCTGGCGTCTTCAACTGGACCATCGTCGGGAAGTTCGCCCGAGTCGGACCGTCGATGATGCTCGCGTCTGGCCGTTGGAAGCCGAGGATGAGCCGGATACCGACGAAACGAGACTCGCGTGCGAGGTCGTCGAGGGTCATCTTGAAGTTCGTCTTCGCCTGGTTCACCGCGATAGCAGCCGCGACCTTCGGGTCGTTCTTATCCAGTCCCTTCAAGTCCTTTAGCAGCATGAGCGCTGCCGCCTCATCGATGAACACAACAAGCTGGCGGATGCCCTCACGCTCGCGCACGTCCGCGGGCAACTCATGCCAGTTCGTGACGCCGTCGTACTGCGGCAGGATGCTCGCGCGGCGCTTCATCTCGTCGTAGACCGCGTCGAGAAGAGCGGCGGCTCCGACCGGTTCGCCCGCCCAGCCGAGGGCGTATCCCTTCAAGCGAAGGAAGTCGAGGCCCTGCTTCGGCGAGCCGTCCATGATGACGATGTCCGAGCCGTTTGCCAGCGCGACGGCCATCATGGTGCGAAGGAGAACCGACTTGCCTGACCCGGTCGGACCGGTGACGATGGCGTGCACGCCGTCCTCTGAGTCGTAGATGACCTGCGTGCCGCCAGTGCCCTCGCCCATCGGGAAGCAACGCCACGTCGAGTCTGTTGCTTGAACGGGGAGCAGTGATGTGAGCGGCACGCTGTCGGGGAGAGCACGCGGGACGCCGTACGTGAAGTCCACGCGGCCAGTGCGCGCGTTCTCTTCGATGTTCCAGCCCGACGTGTATCCCGGAATCGCCGCGGCGAGTTCCTGAAGATTGCTCACCCGACGGTCGGCGGTAATCGAGGTAGAGGGCAGGCGGGCGACAATGCGTTCGAAGCGCGGCTCGTCCTTCGCGTATTCCGCGAAGACGTCCACCTCGTGAGGCTGCACCTTCAAAATGCGCGCCCACGCCGCGCGAATCGAGCGTACGGTCGGGGTGAGCGTCGCGAACGTTGCGGTTTTTGAGTCAGGGTTCCAGCTAACGAGGTCGCGGCTGTTGCTCTCTGCGTAGACACGGACCTCCGCGAGCAGCGCAGCCGCAGTCCCCGGTTTCTGCACGATGTGCGCTTCGGCGTTGCCGTACTCCAGCGGGTTCGAGCTGATGATGCCGCGGCCGTCGCGGGTGACGCCCACAAGGTGCGTCTGTGTGAAGCCGTCGAACTTCGCTGTCATAGCGCGCACCATGCATCCGATGCGCGCGGTCTCGTCCGGGTCGTTCACCGCGAAGCGCGGCAGGATGGCGTGGGCCTGCATTCGAATCTCCTTCTTTCGTTGTTGTTGTTGTCACGCGGCGACGCCGCTGGTGGAGAGGTCAGAGGAGATGCTCCTTTGCGGAGTTCTCCACGTAGAGGTAGACGGACTCGCGCCAGAGCGGCACACCCTCCGGTAGGGCCCAGTCCAAGAGCGCCGTAATGTCGTGCCTCAGGCCCGATAGACGGCGGAGGAGCGTGTCGCTGACGCGGTCGAACGCGTCGCCGGAGTGCTCCTCGGCTTCCAGCGCAGCCCGCTTGATGCCCGCGAGGTGTTCGGCGCTCGTGTCATCGACGGGCTGCAACCGCACACCCAGGCGAACCGCGGCACCGTCTGGTAGGCCGCAAGCGTGGAAGTCGGCGAGCGTCACGAGTACCCCGACGTAGCCGTCGTCTGTTTTCAAGTTGTAGAACCGCTCGCCTCTTGTGAGGGGCGTGAGAAGGCGCAATGCACGGCGAGCGATGCGCTCGTGACGACGCGCAGCGCGATGCTCTCGGTACTCGTCGTCCGTGACGGGGAGGCGAATGGTCTTCATAGTGGCTGCTCCTTCCGGGAGCGTGGTGAAGCACCCCGACCGTTGGGGCGCGGATGGTGCGCGTCGCCGAAATCGAACCGGCGCCGAAGCCGTCGGATGACGGTGTGAGTCCCACCAGGGAGCGCGCTGCGCCGCTACTTGTAGCGGCTTGCGACTCAGCCGAGCCGCGGGAGAGGCTGGTCACCCAGCCCCTGTGAGAGGTCGATGACCTTCAGGTCATCCAGACCGCCGCCGATGTGCTCTGCGAAGAGGCCTCCGGAGCGGGACTTTGCGTCACGCTGAGCGCGGGTTTCATCGTCCACTGGCTCCAGGATGAGGGTGTCGTCCACCGGGTCGGCGTGGGCAATCATGAACTCCGGCGCCTTCACGCGTACCCGCTCTTCCAACTCGGCGAGGTTCTCCAGAAGCGCGTCGCTCCCCGCGGGGATGCGGGCGATGAGACGCCCGAGTACGTCGCGCTGCACCATGAAGGTGCCGTCTGCGAGACCACGCTCATACGCGGACGGCGTCATCTTCACGACACCCGCGACCAGTCGATGGCTCACCTCGTCAAACGGAGGCGGCTCCTGAGAGCGAAGAACCGCCTTCGCTGTGGGCACCGCGCCGCCGAGGGCGAGGACGGTCGCGATGACCGTCGCCGCTCCCGAGATGACGCCCCAGAACCCGGCCGGAAAAAGCATTCCCGCCAGCGCCGCCCACGTCGCGGTCAGCGCGAAGGTCAGCGTCCACCACACGAGATGGCTGTGCTCCAGGGCCGCGCGAGGCGATGATGCGCCGCCGTTCGCCCAAGTCCACCGGTTCACCGTGAAGAGCCAGGCGAGGACCAGCGTCGGGGCTGCCAGCAGACCACGCGTCGCGAACGCGACGCCGACGAGGATGATGATGGTCAGCCCGAGGCTCACCCAACGTCCGACGGACGCTTTCGCGCGGCGTTCGAAAGCGACTTGCTCGTACTCCGACACCGGGGGATTCAGCTGTTGGAAGTCCGCGAGCAGCGGGAAGAATGGGATGCAGTTGGCGAGCGTTCCGATGACCGGGAAGCCGCTATCGCGCTGAGCGTTCGGGTACATCCGTTTCCTCCTTCCTCTCTCTCGTGCCGCGCATCGTGATGATGACCGCGGCAATGCCGTCCACGATGCGGCCGACGCCTGCGCGGCCTCGTTCCCCCAGTGCCTGCCGGAGCGCGGCGATAAGTAGGAGGCTCACGATGGCCAGGGCGATGAGCGCGGCGACCGTTGTCCCGTCCCAGGTCATCGGGCGCCCCCGGTCCACCGCTCGACCGCGCTCCGGTCGAAGCGCCAGTGACCGCGCCGTCCAACGCGGTACGGGTTGACGGGGAGGGCACGGTCCTCAGCGAGGTAGTGCCGGAGGGTATCCGGGTGGAAGCCGAAAGCCTCGGCTGCCTCAGCCGTGCCCATGAACGAGCGTGTAGTTGTCATCGAAGATGTCCTCTCTCGGATACAGGTAAGCGATGGCCTTCTCGGCCTCCGCGGGAAACTGCTGGCGCAGACCCTGCTCGACAGCAGTGCGAAGCGCGGGCGGTGCGTTGAGCAGGCCCGCGAGACCGGCCTTCGCCGTCGGGATGAAGTGGTCGAGGGCCGCGAGGCGTGTAGTCCGTACCGCGTCGGAAGAACCACGCGGCCATTCCTTCGGAGTCCACCCCCACGCGGCGATGGTGTCGTAGACCAGCGTTTTTTCCTCACGGCGGGCGATACGTGATGTTGCGGTGAGTGTGGCCTCAGCCTGGCGAAGCGTCCACGCCGCCTCCGCGCGAGCCACCGCCTCCCAGCGGAGGTCAAGGTCTGACGGGTCCGCGGGCAGGAGCGCTTGTAGGCGCTTCGTCGGCTTCGCGCCGCCCGCGGCCCAGAGGGCGGAGGCCTCCCATGCGAGTGGTGTGAGAGCCTGCGGGTTCGGCACGCCCTTGACGCGGTCGAAGTGCCAGGCGGGATGCGCGGCACTCAGCACCCAGTGGGCGATGAGGTTCGGCTCACCCGCGAGAATCGACGCGGACGCTGCACGCTCGACGGCGGACGGCTTGTGCGAGGTCGGCCAACGGCGGAGAGCGAAACGAGGTTCGCCGCTGCGTGTCTTACCGCGGCGTTGCAGAACGCCGTGCTCACACGCGAGGGTCAGCCAATCGCGGGCGGTATCGCGGTCGATGCCGAGGCGCGCTGCAAGGTTGCGGGCGTTGCCGACCCAGGTGTCCCAGGCGGCGGTGTTTGCGAGCATGTCGGCACCGACGACTGCGGCGAGCAGGCGCACCTTCCGGCGCTGTGAAGGAGTGGCTTCGGGATAGTCACGAAGCACGTGCGAGATGGCGCGTCGTGCGATGTCGCGGCGGCGCGCGGAAGGCGAGGACGAGAGATGCCGTGAGGCGGTCTTCACGAGACGGTCCCACTTGTCGTCATCGGAGACGAGCGAAGCGATTCTCGCGCCTGCGTACCGGCGCAGGTAGTCGCGCGTAGCAGTACGGTCCGTCTTCACCGCGCACAGCACAGCGAGAACCTGCGTGAACGGGTCGGCGCCGTCGTTGCGATGCAGCACCGGGGTGATGGTCTGGGAAAGATTCATTTCTTCCGCTCTACTGATGCCTCTAGGCCCCTAAAGGGGCCGTAGAGGCAGACCAGTAGGGCAGAGGGAATGGATAGGAGCACCGCGGTGCAGCGAGCCGCGAAGCGGCAAGCGTGCATCGAACGCGAAGTCGAAACGCGCGAGCAGGGTGCATGGTGGTGCGTGCGCACGCGGTCTCACGACGGTGTCGTGACCGCTACACGGGGAGCCGACGGTCGCCGAGACGAGGGGGTTCGAGATGGCGCGTTGAGCGTGCATCCCGGTGTGCAGAATGTGGCGCCAGGTTGAGTGGCTGGTGCCGCTGTAGAGGGCTGCTCTAGGAGCGAGCCTGGTTCCCTCTTAAACAAGTCCCCGGGCAGTGCGGAGAACCCCTTCCACGCACTGCCCGGGAACGCTTTTGTACCGGCTACCGGTACATGTTTCTTACGGCCGGATGAGGCGTACGGAGTATCCCGTGTCTACGGCTACTTTCATGCCGAGAATGTTGGCCAGACGCTGCGCGTCGAGACGCTCTAGAAGGTGCTCGATGCGCACTTCAACGACGGTGACGTTCACGCCGCCTACGCCGTCCGGCTGCACGTCCACGAGCGGTGTCGCAATGATGAGACCGGACGAACGCCACTCAGCCACCGTCATGCCGGTAGCCTGCGCGACAGCGTCGATGACGCGGTCAGCCTCCACCGCGTAAGCGGCGCGAATGACAGTCTCGGAGAGGCCATGCATGGTCACCATGCCTCCTTTCGTGTGGTCACTGCGGCCGCGGAGCGTGTCACGCGGCCGCAGCGAGGTCGAGTGTGGAGCGGGTCGCCGCGTGCATCCATCGGTCGAGCGCATCCGGGTTGAAGCCCGACCAGTGCGCGAGCACCTGCCCCGCGTCGTCGCGGACGATGACAACGGGCGCGGACAGGTAACCGAGTGCGCGCACTGTGGCAAAGGCTTCGGCGTCCTCCGTGAGGTCGATAACCGAGTGCGGTGTGCGCCCCAGGTATCGCTCCGTGGCAGAGCACTGCACGCAGCTGGGCTTCGAGTAAGTAATGATGGACACGCCGCCTCCGTTAGGTGCGAGAGCGGCTTCCGAGATACACGAGCCATTTGCGGCCGTTTTTCCGCTCTACTTACTTAGTGCGGGAAAATGAAGGCATATGTGGATGCTCATAACTGCGAAGACCCTGTGAACTAGAGAAGTTCCTAAGTTTCCCAAGTGTCCCATGCTTTACTACTGCCCCGCCCTCTAGACTCATCTGCTGCTATCGGTACTGAAACATGGGACACTTGGGAAACTTGGGACCGATTTGCGCGTAAAACGCAAAATGGCCCCCTTTACTTGAGGCCAAGTCGCTTGATGTGGGAAATCAGGCGGAGGTTCCCCAGCCTTCTATTTCCTCGACCCGAAATACCGCGCGGTTCTTCGTATCCTTGCTCACGAGGATGCGGAATGCCCGGTCGCCCCAGACCATCGGTGCTTCCTTGACGGACTGGAAGTGGCGCGTCCACGCCTTCACGCGGCCCGTCTCGGTATTCGCGGCCATCGCCACCTGGAGTACCTCCGGGAACGTCGGCGGGGTGGCGCCGGTGGTGTGGTTCACCATCTTGAAGAGGTCGGCCATCTTCATCCACGAGTGTGAGACACCTTGACGCTGCTCTTCCGCGTCCATGAGACCCCGGACGTATGCGAGAAGCTCCCCCCACTCCTCGGCCATCTCATCCTGCTCACGGGAGAGGGCCAGTTGGCTGCGCATCGCGAGGGCGGTGACGGACTCACCGTTCAGCGTCACCTCTTCGAGGCCTCCGAGGACGACACTCGTCCACCCTTCGTAGGAGCCGAGTACCGCGTGCGGCCTGGTGCCATTTTGGAGTCCATACGCGAGGAAGGTGTGCAGGGCCGCGAGGACTTCGGGGCGGTGTTCCGTAGCCCAGGCCCGAACGTCGGCGTGGCGGAAGCCGGTGCGCTGGCTCGCGGCGTGCTTGCCCATGAAGCGGAGTCGGGTCTTCAGCACGCGGCGTCCGAGGTCGCCGCCGACTTGGAGGTTGTTTCCGCAGAAGGAGACGATTTTCCCTTCGACAGGCATCATCTGGTTGCCTCCGAGGATGCGTAGCGGCAGCGACGCGCGCGTGGTGAGTGAGGTGAGTGTGAGGCTGTCCACGCGCTCGCCCAGTTTGACTTCATCGACGTGCGCGTGCGTTCCACCTTCGAGCGCCAGGGCCACGAGCTGCTTCCGGATTTCGTCGTCCTTCGACCGCTTGTAGTCGATTTCCGCGGCGCGGTCGTTTCCCTGACCGATGATGAAGCCGAGCATCGCGAGAAGCGTTTTTCCCGTGCCTCGCTCAGGGGCGTCGAAGCCCCACATGGGGGTAGCGCCGTACAGGTTCCGCGAGGCGCAAGTTGCGAAGTAGGCGAGGGCGACGGCGCGGTCTTCGTCGCTCTCGAACGGAAAGTCGGCGAGGAGTTCGGCGAGTACGTAGTCGGCCGCGGCCTGCGCTTCGGCAAATGTCGGCTTCTCGGGCACCGAGTATCGCGCCCAGTCACCGCGCTGCGTGTGGGGGATGTTGATGAGCACCTCTTCGGCAGCGTTGTAGCCGGGCTGTGAGGCAATGCGGCCGTCGAGCAGGAGGACCGGCGCGCTTGCGATGTAACGGACGGCAGGGATGGCTGGCGAGTAGAGCGCGGTCTCGTAGATGGCCTGCGCGAGAGCGGGCGGTACGGCGGCGAGGTAGTCGCCCATGAACGTGCCGTCCGGGGCGACCATGCCCTTCTTCGCGGGTTGCACGACGACCATCATGAGCGCGGCTGCGTCGCTTTGTGTCCAGGTGCGGGTGGTGCCATCCGGCTCCGTCGTCACGAGCGCTGTTGCGCGGCCGTCGAGCGACACTTTGCGGTAGACGAAGCGTTGACCTCCTCGGGTCGCCGACGCGAGCGCAGCGACAGTCTTCACAGTGACGGCCGCTGCATCCTCGTCGGCAGGGCGGATGATGGGGCGGTGGTCAGCGAGGTACTGACCGATGGTGGCACCGTTGGTGACCGCAGGTGTGGGGGCGCTCGGCACTACCGCGCCGTCGCCTGTGGGTGGTGCCCCGTACGGGTCTTCGGGCGGCGTCATCGAGTCCCAGTCCGGCGCCCAGTAGTCGTCCGCGGGTGCGGATGCTGGGAGGGATGGAGCGCCGAAGTCAGCGCGGATGGAGTCGAGGGTGTGCGTCATGGGGTGGGGTTCTTTTCGTCTCGGCGAAGGGACGGTGTACCCCTTCCCTCATCCCACGCCGGGCGCGTTTTCACGCTCACGTGGAACAGCCCCCGGGTTGGTCCGGGGGCTGTTCTCAGAGGCTGAGGAGGTCGCGCATCACTTGCTCCGCCTTGTCGCCGTACTTGCGCTTGATGACTTCCGCAGCCGAGCGGCGGGACGGCTTGCCAGTGAGGTCGAGCGCGCTGCACTTCGCGTTGAACGCCGCGGTGAGGTCGCCGGACACACGCTTCTTCTTCGCGGTCGCCGGGTTCCCCCTCGGCGCGGGGAGCGCCGCTGTCGCCGCCGCGAGGTCACTCAGATGCTCGATAACCCACGGCAACAACGCGTCAAAGCGTCCGTCGAAAGCGCAGGCGATACGCCAGGCTCCGTCCTTACCGACGACCGCCGCCAGGAGGCCGTATGTGGTAGCGGAAGCGGCGCCGGAGTCTCCTGGCTCCAGCCCGAGCGTCGCCATGGTGGTCGGGCTGAATGTGGAGATGAACTCGGTCCCGTCTTCGTGCGCTAGGACGGAGATATCGGCGTCCTGGCGCAGGCGGATGCTGTCACCTTCCACAGCGCCGCCGTGAACGGCTTCGACGTACGCGGACGCGGGTACCGCGCGGTCCATGCGTGTACGCGGGTTCTCGCCCTCGGCCTCCACATCGACGCGCTCGCGAGCCGTGGTCGTGGCGACGGTGCGCTGCGCCTTCCTCACGACATCAGCGCCGACGCGCGCCTCGTACCGCTCGCGCCACCCCTGCTCGCCGAAGGTGGTCTGCGGGGTGAGAGAGCCTTCTGTGAGAGGCGGCATGCGGTCGATGACAGGTCGAATGCCGTCCTCGGCGGTGTAGATGCCGTGCGCCTTGACTACGCCCTTCCCCACACGGTTGTGGCCCCAGACGCGGACCGGTCCGTGACGCCCGACAACGCCCTTGTCGAGGTATCGGCCATACTGCTCTTCGAGCGCCGTCAGGTACGCGATGAAGTACGCGTCGGTCACCTCCTCCGTAGCGCGGAGCATCACCTGGAACCCGCCGCTACCGCTCTCGACGAGCACGGCAGCGCGACCAAAATCTTGAGTGATGCGGTCGGCGATGCGCTCACCTTCCTCGGGCGTAGGCAGCGGATACAGCGCGCCGTCGGGCACTCCGTGGCCGCTGTCTACGTCAATGTCCGCCCACAGGAGGCGTCCGGTCGGTGGGAGGATGCCGCCGTTGCGAGCGTGCGAACCGACCTTCGCCGTGCCCTCTTCGGGACGCTCGGTCAGCAGCGTCTCGGGGAGGGAGAGCCGTCCGACGCCCCGCTCATCCCACTCGCGCAGTCGCATGACCAACGTGTCTATGACCGCGTCGTAGGTGGCGAGCGTGATGGGGAGGATGAGGGAGGCGGCGTCCGCAACAACGTCGCGGCGCCGTTCCACGCTGTCACGCTGTGACGCGCAGAGCCATAGCGTTTCGGTGGGGCGCGCCTGGAGCGTGTCGAGGTATCCGAGGAAGCGGGCCTGCGCGTGGACCTCTTGCCGTCCGATGGGCCAGCGGGTGACGAGGGCGGGGTTCGGCGGCAGCGGCTTGGGCGCGGGGACGATAACGGTGATGCTCATGCGGACACTGCCTCGGCTACCGCGTGTGTGAAGGCTGTGGGCATGCCATGACCTGTGCCGCAGAGGTCTTCTAGCTGATACTGGAGGATGGGGTCGGCGGCGATACTTGCGCGGCCACGCTGCACGAGGTGCCTAGCACCGTCGCGGCCCTTCAACCTGAGACGGCCCGCGACCTCGTCGAAGGTCGCGAGGACCGGGTCAGCGCCATCACTGTGGATGTTGGCGTACGAGGCGATGGCCGCGCGCTGCTTTGCTGTGAGCGGTTCACGCCCGTCAGGCTGCGGCCCGGTGAGGCGCTCGAACCCCATGCGGACGACGGCGGTTCGTAGGCGCTTCTCCCTCCCTGGCTCGGGAACAACTGCGCCGTCGTACGCTCCGTCTCCGAGGTCTTCGATTCGCTGCTCCCACGAGCCGGCGGTGTACATCGCGTCGGTGCGCATGCCCTCGCCCACGAGGCCTGCATCCTGGCCACTACGACGCGCTGCGATGGTCGCGGTCCATGCGCTGAGCTTCTTCTTCTCGGAGGCGAGGAAATCGTCGATGCCTTGCGGCGTGGTGACCTCGTAGACTGCGGCGTTACGCGCGGCTTCGGGGTCCACGTAGTCGCGAGTGACGGCTTTGAGCGCTCGCTCGGTGCGGCGCTCGATGTCGCGGATGATGGGGTTCTGCTTGCGACCGGTGGTCTCGGCGAGAAGGCGCATCAACTCTTCGTCGGTGAGGTTTTCATACTGCATAGGGTGGCCCTTCCGTGTTGGTGAAGGGCTGTTCTTCCCTCCACCCACCCCACGCCGGGCAGATTTTCACGGCGCAACAGAGAACGCCCCCACCTAGTCGGTGAGGGCGTTCGCAGCGCGGTCAGGTCTGGCAGGCCTGCGCCTGCCGCTACTCCGGGAAGATGACGACGAAGTCATTCGGCGCGACCTGGGTGCTCAGCCATGCGTCGAGAGAGGCCTTCGCTTCAGCGAGGCTGCCGTACGAGACGCCGGGCTGAAATGGACCGTTGAAGAAGTAGCTGGTCACGAGGTTTTCATCGAAGTCGTAGCCGGTCATGCGCAGAAGCGCTACGACACGTTTGCCGGTGTCGCTTCCTACCTGGGCAATAATCTTTTCGCGCTCTCGCAGGAAGGTTGATGTGCCGTCGTCCACCGTGTAGGTGGCTGCGTGGCTCGCGCCCTTCGAGTTGATGTCTTGTTGTACAGGTTCTGGGAGGGGCGCTCCGCGGTCCACCACGATGTACGAGCCGTCGGGCATCGGGTAGCCCCGATACTGGCCTTTCGAATCGCTGTTCAGCGCCTCGGCGGTCGCAGCATCAACCACCGCGCCGACTTCGAACTCTGGGGTCGCTGACAGCGTCGGCGTCGCGCTCACGTTAGCGCCTTCGGGCGCCGACTCCGGAGCACAAGCGGTCATCAGCAGGACGGCAGTCACGCCCAGGGCGGCGATGGCTGGAGCACGGTTCACGCTTCGCATCGTATCGGCGCTCAGAGCGCTCCGTCAGCGTCGCGGCTTTCCAGGATGCTGAGCAGTGCTGCGGGGTTGTCGGCGTGCGGAGCGACCGCGAGCACATCCCGCTCCAGTAGCCCGATTTCGGGGTCGCAGCGCCGCGTGATGATTTCGGGCACATCAAGTAGCCATCGCGCCCGCTCCGTGAACTGCTCTTCGAACTCCGCGCTCTCGTTCATGATGACGATGAGGCGGTCCGGGATGCGACCGGAGAGGTCCATCGCGTGCCGCAGACCATTCGCGAGACCCTCGCCGTCGTGGTCGTGCAAGAAGACCGAGCCGTGAACGCTCGTCCGCGGGACGCACGTGAGCATCCGGCTCGCGGCGTACTTCTCGCGCCACTCACCCGCAGCGCCCCAGATGAGGAACTCGTCCGGCTGCACGGCACCGTGGACGCGGATGAGCCGTTCTCCGGCGTCCTTCATCTGATACAGGCCGCTCGGTCCACGCTGCATGCCACCCGCCTCGTCCACGACCATCTGCACGAACGGGCTGAGCGACCTCGCTTCGCGAGCGAAGGCGAGCGCGCGCACGTGCAGAGCGAGCGTAGTAGTGCCGGTCATGGTGTCCTCATCTCGTGTAGGCGGAGCGCTTCGCAGATGCGGGCGGTGGTGAGCCGCCACTGGGCGACCGTGACGACGTGTCCGCGGACGGCGTGCGGGTGCGCGCGTCCGCGTGCTGCGACCGTTGCAACCCACGGCGCGGTGAGTGCGAGCGGCGTACTATCGATGAGGCCCTGCACGGTGCACTCTTCTGCCTCGAAGCCGTACGCCCGCATCAGGTCGAGCGCCGCGCGTTCGGCCCGCGGGCCGAAGATGACCGGCCGGTGCCCTCGCGCCTGAGCGTGCCGCAACGCACCGACGGCGCGGCTCGTGTAAATAACGCCAGCCTGCTCGCGGAGCGCGCCATGCATCTGCATCTCGGCCAACGTGATGAGCGGACCCCGCTTCCAGTCGACGAGCGGGCGTGCGGCCATGCCGATGAGCACACTCTCGATGAACAGCGTGGTCATCGTGCCTCCAGTGCAGTGAGCGCAACGGCCTCCGTGAGGCGCAGCGGCGGGCAGTCGATGATGCACGCGACCTCCGACATCGAGCGGAGAGGCTGGTCGGTAGTACCGATGCCCCAGCCAAGAAATGTGTCCGCGAGTGCGAAGTCCACGGCGTCGAGCGTCACGATGACCTCCGCACGCGCGCGCAGTAGCAGCAGGGCACTCATGCCCTGCACGCCCCACACGAAGCCCGAGTCCTCGTGCATTTCGATACCCGCGCTCATCGCTGCGGCGACGTGGCGCGGGTCGATGTCGGTGAGCGGCAACGCGAAGGCCGAAGCCTCCAACGCGACACGGGTCACGCCGTGGTCCCCTGAACCTTCGCGCGGCTCGCCTTCGCCTGCGCCAGGTACCGCCACGCGCTGCGAACGCTGATGCCATACTCGTCGGCGATATCGGGCATACGCTCACCCGCCTCGTAGGCGCGGAGGATGCTGCGCGCCTGCGCGGGTGTCAGTCGCTTCTTCGCGCCTCCGACGCGCCCCTTTGCTCGGGCAGCGGCGAGGCCAGCCTGCGTCCTTTCCCGGATGAGGCTGACTTCAAGCTCGGCGATGATGAGGCAGATACCGAGGAAGGCGCGACCGGCGGGCGTGCCGGTGTCCACCGACTCGGTCACGCTGCGGACCACGATGCCGCTATCCGCGAGGCGCTGCACGGTGCTCATCGCTTCGAGCGCGGAGCGGCCGAGGCGCGAGAGGGAGTAGACGGTGAGGGTGTCGCCGGGGCGCAGAGCGTCGAGCATGCGACCGAGGCCGGGGCGGTCCATCGACCTGCCCGTCCACTCGTCGCTGTAGACCCGGTCCGGGTCGGCACCGAGCGCCGTCTTGATGGCCGCGAGCTGCGACTCCAAGCCGTTGCTCTGCCCGGCGACGGAGACGCGCAGATAGGCCACGGTGAGGCCTGATGCGGTCGATTCCATGTGTGCCTCTATTCATCGTTCTCGGCTCGGTCTGCGCGGTGCCGGTCGGTCCGCGTGTTCTGGGTGCCAGGTCTCAGTGCCATTTCCTGCTGTCACGCCGGTACGTTCGCGGCGTAGTTGCGTGCATCACACTACGTCGTAATCGTGATGAGCGCAACAGTCGCCGTTACACTCATCTCATGCCTCGCCCGCCCATCGCCCCCGGAGAACACGGTGTCATTGGGGTGAAGTCGGCCAGCGAGTCGTCATGGTCGGCAATGCGTCCCCTTGGCGAGTTCGTAGCGGTCACGCGGTTCAACGACCCCCTCGAAGGGGTTCAGCAGATACGGCGGTACGGGGCGACCGCCGATGAGGCGCGCGCAGCCGTGGAGGCTGTGTGCGCGGAGCGTGCGAAGCGAAGCGCCCCGCAGCCACAGGCTTTCGACACATTCGGCGATGCCGTGGACTGGTGGTGGACGAGCGTGCGGCCGATGCTTCAGTGGAGTGCTGCGACCGAACGCAACTACGTGTTTGCGCGACAGCATGTAGACCGAGCGCTCAGCCCTCTCAGTGTGCCGCTGCCGCGGGAGGATTTCGAGGCAGTGTTGGACTCGGTCGTCCTCCCTCCGAGTGGGCGGACCCGGAGCCTCATCACGAATCTCATCGAACTTGTCGCACGGCATGCGCATCTCTTCAACTAGGCGACCGCGGCAAAAACCAACTCCTCGGCTGCACCTTGCGTGAAGGCCGTGAGCATCAGCGTGAGTGTGTCCTCAGACTCAGTCTGCCGAAGCGTTCGCATCAGCGTGGCGATACTCCAGTGTTCAGACTCTCGATACTCGTGCGCCGCCTTGCAGAGAAGCGAACGGCGTGCGCTGTACTCGACGTAGCCGAACCGTTCGTCGAGGAACGATTCGAGGTGTCCAGCATCGAGTTCGCCGCGCTCAACAAGTTCGACGCTCAACGCCGCGTCGTCGAGTTGGACGGTGATGCGGCCGTCCGCGACTCCTCGCTCACTGTTCATCAGCCGCTCGCTCGCATTCACCGCAGCGCGAACCTCCGCACAGTCCTCCTCCACCGGGAAGTGGTCGTCCACCTCACCTGCGATGCGCAGGGTCCGCCAGTCGGGGACCGTGGCCACAAGGTCGATACTGCCGGGCAGTGGATGAAGAGCCGCGACGGCGGCGGGGTGCGCGATGAGTGACTCCACGAACGCGATGTCGATTGCGGTCATCGGCTCACGGTCGTGTCTCTGGATGCCGAGCGAACCATAAATAAGCCGGTCTTCGCGGCGCAGCGCATTCGCTACGGTCGTGCCCGCAGCGTTGTACTCGTCATCCTCATCGCCGTCACCGGCAACGGCGCGTAGGTCTCCTCCGATGTAACCCGCGAATGGGGCGCGACCCCAGTCCACATACATCGGTCCGTGCTGCTCGACCTGGCTGGAGCCGGGTTCGATGACGAGTGTGTAGATGTCTTCAGTCATGGTCGTTCTCCTTCACGCCGTCAGTTCGTAGTCGTGGCGCATGAGCACAACGTCGGGTCGGCCGCCGTTCCAGTGCTCGAATGCGCTGTAGTCCCAGTCGGCGGGCGCGTACTTGTCGTCCCATGCGAGGCGCCCTATCTCGACGAATCCGCACCGCGCGTAGACCTTCGGCAGGTAGGTGTCGAATGCGTCGAGCGTGCGCCCACCTTCAGCGACCGCCCGTCGCATCAGCGCGTCAGCGACCCCCCGGTCGGCGGAGTCGGCGTGACGGAACACGCTCACGATGTCCGTCTCGTGAAGCGCGAATCCGGCAAGCCCGTCAGGAGTGAGGAACGTGCGCATTCTTTCGTACTCCGCGAGTGCGTACACGTGGAGCGCCGCGCCATGCAGGTGGGACGCGCGTGCCCTCAGCAACGCTCCGCGGAAGACATCCGCGGTCGTCTCGGAGGCGCTCATGCGCTGACCTCCTCGGCGACCGGCGCGAAGACGATGTGCCGCTCGGCCTCGTCATCGAAGACGTGGGCCTCCTCGGCCAGCAAGCTGATGCACTCCCAGTGCTCGGACTCGTCGGCGGTGATGCGCACGCTCCAGCAGCTTGCGCTCGGGTCAACGGCAGGGTCGATGATGCTGGCGTCGGTCCAGAAGTACAGACTGTCTCCGTACTCCCGCAGAACCTTCTCCACGCGCTCGCGAGGCGTCGAGGAAGCGCGCTCGACCGCTTCCGGCTTGTACGCCTTTGCCAGGCGTTCGGCCTCGTCCGCCGTGAACTCCGGCGGGTAGTTCGAGATGACGAAGCACAGTGCTTCGCCGACGGCCTTGATGTGCACGCGAGCGCGGATAGAGATGCGGTCCGCGTAGAACCAGCGCTCACGCGCGGTGAAGTCCCACTCGCGTACGCGTTGGCTCATGTAGTCCTGGCCGTAATCATCCAAGGGCGCATCCTCGCCGCCTCGTGAGTGCGCAGCAGTGAGGTGAGCCGCGAGGCCTCCCCAGTCCTGAGCCTCGATGAGTTCGTCGTCGAGTTCGCCCTCGATTTCCGAGAGGTGGGGGTCCAGCAGGCGCGACTCGATGACGCGGATTGAAACCGAGTCGCCGAAGTCATCGAGCATGATGAACGGCTGGTCCCAGCCGGTCTCTTCTCCGTAGCGGACCGCGTCGAGGATGCCGCTCAGTTCGCCGGACTCGTATGCAGCGACCGCCCAGTCGCGAAGCTTCCGCGCGCTGCGCGCTCGGTTCGCAGCATCAGCCGCTTTGCGCCGGGCCTTCGCCAACTTCTTGGCGTGACTCTGCGCAGCCCGCTCGGCTTTGATGCGGTGAGTGACGGCCGTCTTCGCGACGTTAGCCGGGGTGGGGATGGGTGCGTCAGCAGCCATTCTCTTCTCCTTCAACCCCCGCGCTGTCGGACGAACGAGGGCTTCAACGCTGGCCCGCCCACCGGTGGGGAGAGTCCAACCTCGACAGAAGAGGTCGTAACGTGAAGGAGTCGATGTGAAGTTGCGTGCATCACACTAACACACGTTTATGGCACGCGCAAGTTTTACGCAGGTCCGCCTTTCGGCTCGAGGATTCGCGCGGCCTCCGCGAACATTGCGCGCACTACTGCGTGGACCGTGCCGACGTTTATCTCGCGGTCTCGGCGAGCAGACATGACGTCCCAGAAGTCCCCCGGTTCGGCCTCAACATCGGCAGGACGTTGGAGGATGAGTTGCGACCAGAGCACACTGCCGTGCGCAGCGTTTGAGAATCGCTTCCAGGCTCGAACGGCTGCCTCACCCTCGAACGCCCTTCGGACCTGCTCTTCGAAGCCCGGGAGCTTCTCGTTCTGCTTGATGTTGCGCTCGCGTGGGGTGCCGTCAGCGGTGTAGAACCACCGCCTCCTCGCGTTCGCCACGAATGAGTCCAGAGCCTCGCTAACGGCCTCCCGCATACTGAGGTCCACCGTGTCGAGCGACTCCCTCTGCTTCTCTAACAGGCGCACGATGCGGCGTCTTGTCTCCTGGTCGTTCTCCGCGTTGGCTAACCAGACGAAAGTGGCGGACGCTTCGATGATGGCTCGGTAGTGCGCCGCGGTCGCAGCCTCCGGAAGGTCAGCTGTCAGATTGCTCGCTGGACCGAAGAACCGTCTCCTCGGGGTTGTGAGCAGCACATGCAGTGCTTCAATGTTCGCCAACGTGACCGACAACAGCTCCTCGAAATAGCCGCTCGCGATGCCCGTCCCGTCTGACTTGCCATCCTGGAGAGTCTCATCCCAACCCGCGACGACTGAGCCTGGAGCAGGCTGGCGCATCCAGTGCAGCAACCGCACGAGGTGCACGGTGAGGTCGCTTAGTGCGCTGGCTTCGTCTGCGTCGGCATCCGGCACCGCCACTACCTCGATGAGCGGAACGTCAGGATACCCCCGCGGCGTGTACGGCTCGGCCTCCTCCGCATTGAAGTACGGCGAGACCAGCGCGTGCAGGCGTCGTTGTTCGTCTCGGTCGGCGTTCTTCATCCTCCGACGCTAGCGCGCGGTTCGCGCCTGACAGCGTTGCCTCGGAGGGGCGGCATAACGCCCTCATCACGGATCGCGACGATAGACATAGAGTCGTGATGCTCGCCCGTGTACGACGGGTACCTTGGGGGCGATGAGCGGCAAGAAACCGAAGACGAAGCGTCAGCCTCCGCGCGCGACGGCGCCGCACCTAGTGAATGCAGCCATCGTGCAGCGCACCGCTCGTGCGGTTCTCGCCGTGGACATGAGCGATGTCGTGCTGAAGGACTTCGTGCCACAGGTAGCCGTGGGCCTGTGCCGCGCCGCCGCCGCGCAGAGCATCGTCGTGGCGACGCTGACGCGAACGGGTCAGGCGTCGTCCGCGGCCCCGAACCGGCGACTCGTGCTGGAGGCCGCGATTCGCCTCATCTGGCTGAGCGGCCTGTCGAAAGCGGACCGCCACACTGCGGCTTCCGTGATGCTCGAATCGGACCGGAAGGACACCAACGAGACACTCGCGTATCTGGAGGAGCGGGGCCAGGGGGCACCATTCGACCCGACGGAGATGAACGCGTTCGAGTTAGATGCTCCGACGAAAGGGCTGCTCCAGGAGCAGGTCCGAAAACTGCGCGCCGCGGTGGTGGGCAGCCAGTCGGAGCCGTGGTCGCTCTACGCGATGTGGCGCGAGGAGACGAAGTATGCGCATCCATCGGGCGCCCTCGCAGGCCAGTACGCTCCGACGCACGACCAGGCGCACCTCAGCTCGGGGCAGCCGGACCCCATGGACCCAGACCTCGAAGCACATCGCATCCTGCAAACACTCATTGTGATGACGACATGCCGCATCCTGGTCGAGGAAGGCTTCCCGGACGAGACTGCGAACCGCCTCGCGGTTGCATTTTTCGGCGAGTAGCTACGGTCAGGTGAAGTCGGGCGTCTCGCCCAGCGGCACCCAACGTGCATTCGCGCCGTCGCCGACCAGGCGTTTCACGACCGGTGTCCGCTCAGTCTGCCCGCGCCGCAGGCGACCAGTCCGGGACAAGTAGTAAGTGACGAGCGTGTCGTCCGACCGCCGAAAAGTCACGTACCAGGGTGCACCCTGCAACGACTGACGTCCATCGGCTAGGGCCTTCGCGGAGTAAGAGCGGTAGGCGCCGACCAGCGCACCAACCTTCCACTGCGCCTTGGAGTCAGGGTAAGCGGCTTCCCACCCGTCGTAGACATCAGCGAGCACGCCGATGGGCACTGCGCCCACCGGGTAGAAAACACCCTCTTTCGTCCTGACCTCGACAAGTAGCCGGTCGTCAGCGAGAGCGTGAGTATCCAGAGGGAGGTTGGAGATGTCGCCGTCGCGAACGCCTTCGAGTGACAGGTCGTCCAGCTCATCGAGCGCGTCCGACGGAGCCTCGGTCATCGTGGCCGATTCAGGCTCCGCCTCTGACCGACTGGCCGCTTGTGCCGACTCAATCTGCGAGCCGAGAAGTTGCTTGACATCCTTCACATCGACGCCCGTCTCGCTGACGGCGACGTGGGTCTGTTCGGCGATGGCTTCCACGCGTCTCAGGACTTCCTCGTGCTGTGCCTGTCGCTCCTCGGTCTCGCGCTCTGCGCGGTCGGCTGCGCGGTTCTGCACGCGCAGGATGGTCAACGTCAGCCCAATCGCGACGATGGCGAGGCCGAGAGAGATGAGGCCGATGGAGTCCCACAGTTGAGATAGGCGGAGCGACCATTCTCCCTCTGCGTTCGCCCTTACGACCCAGACAAAAACACCGAGAGCAGTCAAAGCCCCGCCGACGACATAGACGACGACCTCCCAGAACCACGGTCCGCGCTTCTCTGCCGTCTCGTTAGTTGTATCCCCCACGCGGTCACCATAGCTCAGGCATCGCGATGTCGGAGGTCGCTCCAATAATGGTGCCCCGTGTTGCCTTACCCTGAGAACGTGTCCCCCGTCGTGAACCTCCGAGAGCCGTTCGAGCTTCACCGCGGGAACGTAATGCACGCTTACGCGAGCTGGGAACGCCCAGACACCATCATTTCTGACGGCGCCTACGGCGTTCGCGGATTCCACGGCGACACCGTGACCGCTGAGGAACTCGTGGACTGGTACCGCCCGCACGTGAAGGCGTGGGACGAGGCTGCGAAGCCCTCCACCGCACTCTGGTTCTGGAACACCGAAATCGGCTGGGCGACCGTGCACCCGCTGCTCGTCGCGCACGGCTGGGAGTACGTGCAGACGGTCACCTGGGACAAGGGCATCAGCCACGTCGCCGGGAACGTGAACGGCCAGACTGTTCGTCGGCTGCCCGTGGTCAGCGAGGTCTCCGTCCTATACCAGCGCCGTCTCCTTATCGACACGGTGGATGGCGCCATGCCCGTCAAGAAATGGCTGCGCTATGAGTGGCAGCGTGCGGGTCTTGCCCTCAATCGCGCCAACGAAGCATGTGGCGTCAAGAACGCCGCAACGCGGAAGTACCTGACGCAGGACTGGCTCTGGTACTTCCCGCCCGGCAACATGGTCGAGAAGCTCGCTGCGTACGCACACGAGCATGGCATCGGTGCTGGCCGTCCCTATTTTTCGCTAGATGGTGAGCGGTCGGTGAGGGCCGATGAGTGGGACGCTCTGCGTTACACGTGGAATCACGCGCACGGTCTAACGAATGTCTGGCAACGTGCGTCGCTCCACGATTCCGAGCGGTTCAAGGGCAACCTCCTCAGGTCGGCGCCGCGCGTGCACAACCCTTCAGTGGCGTCCGCTTCGCACCTGAACCAGAAGCCGTTGGAGTTTATGGCGCGGCAGGTCGCAGCCACCACGAACCCAGGCGATGTCGTATGGGAACCGTTCGGTGGCCTCGCTTCAGCGTCCGTCGCCGCAGTCGGTCTCGGACGCCGTGCGTACGTCGCCGAGTTGCAGGAGCCGTTCCAGGACATCGCGGAGGCACGCCTCCAGCAAGCGGTCGAAATCGCCGCAGCCTCCTAGGCTGAGGGCGTGACTGACACTAACGGTGCTTTCGCGCCTGTCGAACCGCCCGACGGTAGCGACCCGGCCACGGTTGTCGATGCCGAGGCGCTCGGAGCTGCGGATGTCGAAGAGTCGTCCGGACCGAAGCGTCCCGAGCGCATCCCCATTCCGGAGGATGACGAGAAGCGCGCGAGGCTCGTCGAAAACGTCCGTGCTGCCCTCGCGGCACTGCCCAACTACTTCCGCAGCGAAACGAACATCGAAGGCCTCGAAGCGGGCGACCTCTTCTCGCTGAACTCGGTGCTCGGCGGCACCATTGAAGTGCAGACAGTCGCGACTCTGAACCGCATCCGTGAGGTCTGGGACCCAGACGAGGAGTGGGCAGAGTACGGCTTCGAGCGCTCCTCGCAGTCGTTCCCCGACGTGCGTCTCGTGACTCGGGCGAAGGGACACCCGTCGCCGGTACTAGGCATCGAGTTGAAGGGCTGGTATCTGCTCAGCCGCGAAGCCGAACCGTCGTTCCGATACACGGCGACGCGCGAAGCGAGTTCGCCCTACGACCTCCTGGTCGTCGTCCCTTGGCGCCTGAGCAACATCCTCTCGGGCACTCCCTACGTTTACGAGCCGTTCGTCGAGCAGTCGATGTACGCCGCCGACCTGCGCACGTTCTACTGGGAAGGCTTGCGTGGCGAAGGTTCGGTGGTTCACCCGACTGGAGTCACTCCGTACCCCGCGGCAAAGTCCGCAATCAGTGATAAGCCCGTTTCCGACAGCGGCGGTAACTTCGGCCGCGTCGCGCGCGTCCGCGGACTGATGGACGATTTCGTCGCCGAGGTGCTAGGGCGCGCGGTATCGGGCATCCCGGCTCGTCACTGGCTCAACTTCTTCAAGACTTACACCGACAACGCGGACAGTGACGCAGTGGATGCGGCCGTGGTGCGCGCGCTGAATGTAGTGAAGAAGCCGAAGGAAGCGGAGCGTGCTGCACGCATCGCGGACACGCTTCGCGAACTCGGCACGCTCATCTCGGGCGACCCCATCAAGTAGCGCCCCACGGCGAATGCCACCTCCGGGGGTTTCTGTCGCAGCGTCCCTAGTATCGAGGCGTGCCTTCCGAAGTGTTCAAGCGCGCCGACATGCGCTATCTGGTCTCCGCGCTGAGTGACAACACGACGCACGGGGGCATTTCGCAGTTCGAACTCTCGGTCGGCACGGGCACCGACGTGGGGGCGAACAAGACGACCCGCGCGACGGGGGTGGTTCGCTACATGTTCCAGCAGTCAGACACCGACTCCCTCGTCGTCGGCATGCTCAACTTTCTGTTCGTCGAGAACCCGCACGCGGACCTCAGCGACGACAACGCGTCGTACAAGGCGCTGCGGACGAACGTCCTTGAACCGCGAAGTATCCGGCTCACCGAGAACGGCTTCGCTCTACCCGACGGTAGCGACATCGACACTCTCGAACGCGTCCAACGGCCTGTTGTCGCGATGCCCGACCCCGCCACCATCGACCCGTGGGCCGCTGCCTCGGCACCCTGGGGCACGACGCCCGCTACGGTGAGCCAGCCTGCCATTCGACGAGATACCAGCAAGGTCTTCGTCGTCCACGGCCGCGACATGAGGCCGGTAGAGGTCATCAAGCAGTACCTCCTCTATCTCGGACTGCACGTGATGCCCTGGTCCGAAGCGGTGCGGCTGACGGGCGAGTCGCAGCCGCACACTTACGACGTAGTTCGCGCCGGGATGGCGGGTGCAGCCGCCATCATCGTCATCTTCTCTCCCGATGACTTGGCCCGCGTGAAGGATGACTTCTCCGAAGCGGGCGACCCGGACCGAACGCCGCAGGGGCAGGCGCGCCAGAACGTACTCCTCGAAGCGGGCATGGCATTCGCGATGGAGCGGAAGCGGACCATCTTTGTGAAGAGCGCACCTACGCGCGACATCTCCGACGTGGCGGGCTTCAACTGGGTGAAACTCGACGGCGTGTGGGACAGCCGCAAGGACTTGAAGAACCGCTTGGAAACCGCGGGTGCAACAGTGCGCCGAGGTGACTACGACCTGATGGACTCTGCCGCGGGCACATTCCGGGTCTTGTAGCCACTGCGGAGTGACAGCCCACGCTCGCGCGCCGAGGCGTACAGTCTCGGGCCATGACCGCTCACGACCCGCTCGCCGAGGCGTCGCCACACTGCCCTCAGTGCGGCCTCGGGGCGCTTCAGCCACACCCGACCCTCACGGCGTGGACCTGCCCGGAGTGCGGGACGGTTTCACTCTGAGCAGTGTGGGCGCATGACGCTACGGTAGTCACATGGTGACCCGACTCGACCCCGGCGAGGAGGGCGAGCGCTCACGCGGACGCCAGGGCGATGGTCGCTACGTCATGCAGGTGCGCATCCGCCTGTCGGAGACGGCCGCCCCCGTGAAGGTTCGTGGGACCAGCAGCCTGAAATCCGACCGCGCGGCAAAGAAGCAGGCGGAGGAGCGCCTCGAAGCGGCCATCGTGAAGAAGCGACGCGAACACGCACTCGATACCGGCGTGCAGCCCTACGACCCGGTGCGTTCGCTGTACGACCTCTGGTACGAGCGCGCCGCGTCGGCGCCGGAGGACTTCGGCCTGCGTCCGTCCACGGTGGAGGACTACGAGGACGCGTGGCGCGCATACCTGGACGCGGAAATCGGCGACCTTGCCATCGACGAAGTCAACACGCAGACCTTGGCGCGCGCGCTGCGCGGCATCTCGGTTCGGCGCCGCAAGTTGCGCGGTGGCGTGCTCAGCGAGAAGCCGGAATACCACGCGGGCATCGCTCGCACCTGCTACGCGACGCTCGCTCAGGTCTTCGGCTACGGCGTCGAGATGGCGGTCATCGACCGCAGCCCGGTCGTCGGTCAGATTGTCCCGAGCATGAAGGCTCAGCCCCGTGCGAAGTTGCGTGTGGACGCGTCGATGATGCATCGGCTACGCGAACTCTTCGACGCGCACGAGGAACGCATTCGCGTCGGCTACCCGCACATCACGCCGATACCGCTTCGAGCCATCAGCGAGGTGCTGCTCTACGCGAGCGCCCGCATCGGCGAGGTGCTCGCGCTGGAGACGAGCGACCTCGACCCTGACGGCCTCATCCAGGACGATGACGACCTGGATGCGCACGGCATCGAGGTCTTTATTCGCGCCACACAGAAGCGCGACGGCGGCGTGCGTGACCCGAAGACCGGCAAGCGGAGCGGCAGCGTTCTCTACCGACAGCCCCTACCAAAGGGTGGCGAGGACGGCTCGCGCATCAAGACCATCCCCGGCTGGGTCTACGACCGCTTCATCGCTCCGCGCATCGAAGGACCGCATCAGCGACCGGCCGTCTACATCTTCCGCACAGCGAGCGGGGCGCAAATCGAGAAGCAGAACGTCAACCGCGCGTGGCAGGGGGCGCTCCGCGACACAGAGTTCGTGGACCGGGACACTGGCCTTGTGCTTGTGACACCGCATGACCTCCGTAAGGCAGCGGCGCAGGTGCTCGCGGATGCCATCGGGATGGAGGCGGCGCAGGCGGCGCTTGCGCACCGGTCGGTCCGCACAACGGAGGGGACGTACGCGTCGCGACCCGTTCAGCGCGTCGATTTCGCGAAGGAACTGGACGCGGTTCTCAGGGAACGCTCAGATTCGAGTGACGTTTTCTAAACGGGTTCTGGTGTGGTCTGCGAACATGCGCCCTCAAACTAGCCCACGGAACTGGCATTAGCCCACAAAAAATCCCCGGTCAGATTTGCCGTCTGACCGGGGACTACTGTCTCAACACAGTGTGCGCCCGAAGGGACTCGAACCCCTAACCTTCTGATCCGTAGTCAGATGCTCTATCCATTGAGCTACGGGCGCTAGGGCCTCCGCGCGAAACGGCGCGCAGGCCGTGGTCCAGCATAGCCGGGACCCCCGGACACGTCTAATCGGGCCCGAACGGCGTGCATCCCGGGCGTGGCGCGCCGATGACCGGCGGGTGTCGGGACGACGGCCGTACGCTGGCGGAATGAGCGCTTACACCTCCGCGTTCGAGCTGTTCTCCATCGGGATCGGACCCTCGAGCTCCCACACCGTCGGCCCCATGAGGGCCGCGTTCTCCTTCGCCGCGCGACTCCGGGCCACAGGCGCCCTGGAGCGGGTGGCATCCGTCTCCTGCGCCCTCTACGGTTCCCTCGGCGCGACGGGGATCGGGCACGGAACCCCCGACGCGGTCGTCGCGGGTCTGCAGGGCCTCGAGCCCGAGACGGTGGATCCGGATGCCGTCCGCCGCGCGTGGTCGGATTGGCCCGACGGGCGCGCGCTCGCGCTCGCCGGCACGCGCGAGATCCCCTTCGCCAAGACGGACATCGCGCTCGAGCCCCGCACGCGGCTGCCCGGTCACCCCAACGCGATGACCCTCGTGGCGCGCGACGCGGACGGCGCCGTGCTCGCGGAGGAGACGTTCTACTCGATCGGCGGCGGCTTCATCCGCCGCGAGGGCGAGGCCGACGCGGTGGCCGCCGCGCCCCTGCCTCTCGCGTTCGACGACGCCGCGACCCTGCTCGAGATCTGCGACGAGCGCGGCATCACGATCGCCGAGGCCGCGCGGCTCAACGAGGAGGCGCTGCGCTCCGACGAAGAGATCGCCGCGGGCCTCGACCGCATCTGGGACGCGATGGCGGCATGCGTGAACGCCGGTCTGCACAACGACGGCGTGCTTCCCGGCATCCTGAAGGTGAAGCGTCGGGCCGCCGTCATCCGCGGGCAGCTCGACGCGATCGAGGCGGAGGGTCACCGCGAGCTGCCGGGCGAGTGGCTCGGGGCGTTCGCCCTCGCCGTGAACGAGGAGAACGCCGCGGGAGGGCGGGTCGTGACGGCTCCCACCAACGGGGCGGCGGGGATCCTGCCCGCCGTGGCGATGTACTGGTGGCGCTTCCTCGCCGACTCGGGGCTGGGGGTCGGCAATGCCGTCACCCCGCACGGCGAGCTCGTGGGAAGCGCTCTGCTCGGGTACGACGGTCACGCGGTCACGCGGTCCGAGGTCTCGCACTGGGACGATGACGACGTCGCGGAGGCGAATCGGCGACGCGGCATCCGCCGGTTCCTGCTGACCGCCGCGGCGCTGGGGTCGCTGTTCAAGGCGAACGCGTCGATCTCGGGAGCAGAGGGCGGATGCCAGGCCGAGGTCGGCTCGGCCTGCGCGATGGCCGCGGGCGGACTGACGGCGGTCATGGGCGGCACGAACCGGCAGATCGAGAACGCGGCCGAGATCGCGATGGAGCACCACCTCGGGCTCACGTGCGACCCCGTGGGCGGTCTCGTGCAGATCCCCTGCATCGAGCGCAACGCGATCGCCGCGTCGACGGCCGTGACCGCCGCGCGGCTGGCCCTGCGCGGCGACGGCAGCCACTACGTCTCGCTCGACGCCGTCGTCGAGACGATGCGGCAGACGGGCATCGACATGTCGACGAAGTACAAGGAGACCAGCGAGGGCGGCCTCGCGGTCAACGTCATCGAGTGCTGACCTGCCGCGGCGGCGCGGTGGGTGACGCGCCGCCGCGGCGCGTCAGGCGCGCAGCTTGGCGGTCAGGGTGCGCAGTTGCGCGAGTTCGTCGTCGGTCAAGCGGGCCATGCGGTCGGCGATCGAGCGACCGTGCGCCGCGGCCAGGCGGCGGAACATCACGGCCCCCTCTTCGGTCGCCGTCACGAGCGAACCGCGGCCGTCTTCGGGGTCGGCGCACTTGGTGAGCAGCCCGCGCGCGACCATGCGCTCGACGAGCCGCGAGACACTCGGCTGGCTGATGAGCATGTTGCCGGTCACGTCGCGCAGTCGCGCGGTCATGCGGGGGGCGCGGGTGACGGTGAGGAGCACGTCGTACTCGGCCTGGGTCAGTTCTTCGCCCTCGAAGTCCGATCGGATGTCTTCGAACACTTCGTGCTGTGCGCGGAAGAGGCTCTCCCAGGCCTGCACGGCGAGGCGACGATCGGTCATGTCCTCAGCGTAGAGGGATCGGGATGCCGTGGAGTCGGCGTCGACGCGGGAGCTGTGGACAGAGTAAGGGCCGGTCGGAGAGGCTTCCGACCGGCCCTTGTCCCTGCACCAAGAGTGTCCTGCAATCACATGTCGGTAGCTGCCACAGCAAAACAACTACCGTGCGAGCACTCTATAACGGTGAGGTAACGGAAGGGAAGAGGCGGCCGTTACATTTTCGTGACCGGTTTCGAGGGACCGTCCTGCGGGTTTCGTCCGGCGTCCCTCAACGCCCCCGCACGTGGTTCCACTGCGTGATGACCTCGGTGCCGTGCTCGAACCCGAGTTCGCTGACCGCCGACGTGCCCAGCACGAAGTAGCGGCCGCCCGCGGCGGTCAGTCCCAGCCAGGTTCCCGCGAGGGCGCGCAGGAAGTGTCCGTGCGAGAACAGAAGCACCTGTTCGCCGGCGCGCACCCGCGGGCGCAGTTCCGCGAGCAGCGACTCCGCCCGGACGGTGACCTGGGCGACGGATTCGCCCGGGGTCGCGCCGGCGGGCGTGCCCTCCCAGATCGTCCACGGTCGACCGAGCTGCTCCACGATCTCGGGGGTGGTGAGGCCCTCGTAGGCGCCGTAGTCCCACTCGACGAGTCGCGGGTCGGTCTGCACGTCGGGGTAGCCGGCACGCGAGGCGGTCTCGACGGCGCGCTGGAGGGGGCTCGAGAGGATCAGGTCGTAACGGCGGGTGGCGAGCAGCGTCCCCGCGAGCTCGGCCTTGTAGGCGCCGGTCTCGGTCAGCGGGATGTCGGTCAATCCGGTGTGCCGCCCGCTGCGGCTCCACGCGGTCTCGCCGTGCCGCACCAGCACGATGCGTCCGTCGGGTTCGGTCAGCTCGTCGTCCTTCACGCGTCCATCCTCCCGCCGCGCCGCGGAACCCGGGGACGGGCGCACGAAGAAGGGCCGGTCGGAGGGTGTCCGACCGGCCCTTTCCTGCACCAGAGTGTCCTGCAATCACATGTCGGTAGCTGCCACAGCAAAACAACTACCGTGCCCTCACTCTATAACGGTCAGGTAACGGAGGGGAAGAGGATGCCGCTCGGACATTCGAAATCCATAGGTCGGTTCACGCCCCGGATGCGTCGAGCGCCGCCGTGATGTCGGCGACGAGGTCGTCGGCATCCTCGAGTCCCACCGACAGCCGCAGGTGACCGAGCCGCCGGAACGGTTCGGGGTAGGTCGCGGTGCGGGGGCCGTCAGCGGCCGTGTGCACGATGAGGCTGTCGTCGTGACCGAGGGAGAACCTCGAGGTGATCAACCGTAGCTGCGCCACGAAGCGGTTCTGCAGGTCGGGATCGCCGTCGAGGGCGAAGGCCATCATGCCGCCGTACACGGCCCCGCCGAACTGCCGGCGCGCGAGCTCGTGCTGGGGGTGCGACGGCAGTCCCGGGTACGCGACGAACGCGACGCGCGGGTCGGCCTCGAGCGTCTCGGCGATCCGCTGGGCCGAGGCGAAGTGCTGACGCAGCCGCAGGGGCAGGGTGACCGAACCGCGCTGGATCAGCCACGCGTTGAAGGGCGAGATCACTCCGCCGACGTCGACCATGGCATCCGCCTTGATGGGTTCGATCAGCTCGCTGCGCCCGACCACGGCCCCGCCCATCGCGTCGCCGTGACCGTTGATGTACTTCGTCAGCGAGTGCACGACGAGGTCGGCGCCGTCGTCGAGGGGGCGGTAGAACGGCGGGGGAGTGAAGGTGGAGTCCACCATCAGGACGGCGCCCGCGGCGTGCGCGATCTCGGCGAGCATCGCGATGTCGGCGACCTTCGTGGTGGGGTTCGCGATGGCCTCGACGCACACGAGCCGGGTCTCGGGCCGCATCGCCGCGCGGACGGCATCCAAGTCGGTGACGTCGACGAAGGTGGCTTCGATGCCGTAGCGGCGGGGCAGGAGTTCGGTCCAGAGGCGCCAGGTGGCCTCGTAGACCACGTCGCTGACGACGACGTGATCGCCGACGCGGACGTGGGTGAAGAACACCGCGTGCAGGGCCGCGACCCCGGATGCCAGGACGACGGCCTGTTCGCCGTGATCGAGGGCCGCGAGCTTGCGCTCGAGCGCGAGCTGGTTGACGCCCGTGTTGCGCGTGTACAGGCCCGGTGCGGTGGCCGACCAGCTGATCTCGCTGGGGTCGTCGGGGAGGGCGAAGGAGTTCGACATCACGAGCGGCGTGCGCAGGGCCCGGGTGCTGTCGAGCTCGATGCCGCCGTGGACGGCGAGACTCGCGTCGGACAGGGTGGGGGAGTCGGTGCGGTCGGGGCGGACGCGCCCCGTCGATGGCTCGTCTCGTGCTGCCGTCATCGCGGCCCCCTCTCTCCGGACGCCGCGACGCGCGCGCCGCCTCCAGCGTAGTGACGGCGCCTTTCGCCCCGCCGTCGACTACTGTGACTGCGTCGCCCGGACGCCTCGACGGCTCCGGGCTCGATCATGAAGGCGAGCACCCCCATGAGTCGTCCCCTCGATTCCTCCCTCGACACGTCCGGCTCCGCGGGCGCACCCCGGCGACTGCGCCGCGCCATGGATGCGCGCCACCTCGTCATGATCGCCCTCGGCGGGGTGATCGGCTCGGGCCTGTTCCTCAGCTCGGGCTACACCATCCATCAGGCCGGCCCGCTCGGCGCGGTCCTCGCCTATCTGCTGGGCGCGTTCGTGGTGTGGCTGGTCATGGTCTGCCTCGGAGAGCTCGCGGTGACCTATCCGGTGTCCGGATCGCTTCACATCTACGCGGCGCGCACGATGGGTCCGGCCACGGGGTTCACCACGGCGTGGCTCTACTGGTTGTGCTGGGTGGTCGCCCTGGGGTCGGAGTTCACGGCATCCGGAATCCTCATGCAGCGCTGGTTCCCCACCGTCGACGTGTGGGTGTGGTGCGTGGTGTTCGCGGGCGTCCTGTTCACCCTCAACGCGATCTCGGCCCGCGTTTTCGGCGAGACGGAGTTCTGGTTCGCCCTCATCAAGGTCATCGCGATCGTGGCGCTCATCGTGCTCGGGACGATGGCCATCTTCGGCTTCACCCCGCTGTCGTCGGAGCCGCATCAGGCGGTGGGTCTGAGCAACTTCGTCACCCCCGACGGACTCCTGCCCGCCGGGTTCGGTGGAGTGTTGATCACGTCTCTCGCGGTGTTCTACGCCTTCAGCGGAGCAGAGCTCGTGGGCGTCGCCGCGGGCGAAACGAAGGATCCGGCGCGCAACATCCCGCGCGCCCTGCGCTCGACGGTGCTGCGCCTGCTCGTGCTCTTCGTCGGCTCGATCGTCGTCATCGCCGCCCTCCTGCCCTACGACCAGGCGGGGCTGTCGTCGAGCCCGTTCGTCGACGTCTTCGAGTACGTGGGCGTGCCGTACGCCGCCGACATCATGAATTTCGTCGTCATCACGGCGCTGCTCTCGGTGGGCAACAGCGGCCTGTACTCCTGTGCGCGCATGCTCTTCTCGCTCTCCGAGGAAGGGTACGCCCCGAGGGTCTTCACGAAGCTCACCCGCCGCGGCATCCCGATGGTCGCGCTCCTGGTGAGCCTTGCCATCGGCCTCGTCTCGCTCATCTCCAGCGTCGTCGCGGCCGAGACGGTGTACCTCGTGCTCGTCTCGATCGCCGGATTCGCGGCGGTGGCGGTGTGGATGTCGATCGTCGCCGCGCAGTTCTTCCACCGCCGGCAATACCTCCGATCCGGCGGCGACGTCGCCGACCTCGCGTTCCGCACACCCCTGTACCCGCTCGTCCCGATCCTCGCCTTCGTGCTGCTGACGGCCTCGATCGTCGCGATCGCCTTCGATGAGAACCAGGTCGCGGCGCTGTACTTCGGCATCCCGTTCGTGGGCGCGTGCTACCTGTTCTTCTGGCTCCGGTACGGCCGTCGGGGAACCACCCCGACTCGTCGCGACGAGGAGGCACCCGTCGCCTGACGGGCTGTACACGACGTCCACGTCTACGGTGGTGCCTCGCCAGGGTGGCGGATGCCATCGGGCGCGCGCCCGCAGTACCGTCACTGCACCACGACATGCGGAGGACACATGGACACGGTCGACACCATCGTCGTCGGCGCCGGGATCTCCGGCCTCGCCGCCGCCCGGCTTCTCGCCCGTCACGGGCATCGAGTGGTCGTGCTCGAGGCCCGTGACCGCGTCGGCGGCCGGGTCTTCACCGACCGCAGCGAAGGGCATGTCGCCGACCGGGGGGCGTCGTGGATCCACGGCATCGACGACAGTCCGGTCGCCGAGGCCGCACGCGCCTTCGGAATGCCGATGGTCGAGTTCACCGTCGGGGGCTACCAACCGGACTCGCGTCCCCTGACGTACTTCGATGCCGAGGGTCACCGCCTGGCGCCCGAGGCGGTGCGCCGCTACGCCGACGACATCCGCGCGCTCAACGCGGCCCTGGTGGACGTGATCGCCGAGGCCGCCGACGATGCGACCTACGCCGAGGTCGTCGAGCGGGCGCTCGCCGCGCAGGGCTGGGATGCCGAGCGCGCCGAGCGCGTGCGCGAGTACAACGACCGCCGCGCCCAGGAGCAGTACGGCATCGGCATGGCCGGTCTCGGGGCCCACGGTCTCGACGACGACACCGTCAACGGCGACGAGGTCGTCTTCCCGCGCGGGTACGACGAGCTCGCGACGCGGTTCGCCGAGGGACTCGACGTGCGACTCGAGCACGTGGTCTCCCGCGTGCGGTGGTCGGTCGACGGAGCCGAGGTCGAGACGGACCACGGCACGTTCCACGGGCGGCACGTGGTGGTCACGGTACCGGTGGGGGTTCTGCACGCGGGTGATCTCGAGATCGAGCCCGCCCTCCCCGCGCCGCACGATCGCGCGCTCGGTCTGCTGCGCATGAACGCCTTCGAGAAGGTCGTGCTCCGCTTCGCCGAACGGTTCTGGGAGCCGGACGTCTACGGCATCCGTCAGCTCGGCGACGAGGGGCAGTGGTGGCACTCTTGGTACGACCTCGGGCGCCTGCACGACGAGCCCGCCCTGCTCACCTTCGCCGCGGGTCCCGCCGCCCTCGCGACGCGCGCGTGGAGCGACGACGAGATCGTGGCGTCCACCCTCGCGCAGCTGCGGCGGCTGTACGGCGACGCGGTGCCCGAGCCCGAGAGCGCGGTGGTCACCCGGTGGCAGGACGATCCGTTCTCGCATGGCTCGTATGCCTACATGCTCCCGGGGTCGGTCGGCGCCGACCACGACGACCTCGCCGAGCCGGTCGGCGGGGGCGTGCTGCACATCGCGGGTGAGGCGACGTGGGGCGACGACCCGGCGACGGTCCCCGGCGCGATGCTGTCGGGGCATCGCGCGGCGCAGAACGTGCTCGGTCGAGAGGTCGCGGTCGGCGACCTCTGGGCCTGACGCGACGGAGAGCGCTCAGCGCGGCGCGGGGCCCGTGGCGACGGGGAGCTCGGGGTGGTTCGACCACTGGCTCCACGATCCCGGGTACAGGCGCGGTTCGAAGCCCGCGAGGGTGAGGGCGACGGCCTGGTGCGCCGCGGTCACCCCGGATCCGCAGTAGACGCCGACGCTCATCCCGTCGTCGGCGCCCAGCAGGCGGAACCGCGCGCGCAGGTCGTCGGGCGAGCGGAATCGCCCGTCGGTGCCGACGTTCTCGGTCGTGGGCGCGCTCACGGCTCCCGGCACGTGGCCCGCGCGCGGGTCGATCGGTTCGGTCTCGCCGCGGTAGCGTTCGCCGGCGCGCGCGTCGAGGAGCAGGCCCTCCGCGGCGACGTCGGCGACGTCGTCGAGCTCGAGGACGGGCAGGGCGCCGTAGGCGAGGTCGACCGTTCCGGGCGCGGGGGTCGCGGCATCCCCCTCCTCCTGCGCGAAGCCGGCGTCGACCCAGGCGCGATACGCGCCGTCGAGCAGGCGCACGTCGGTGAGACCGGCGTATCGCAGAAGCCACCAGGCCCGCGCGCTCGCCATGTTGTTCGCGTCGTCGTAGACCACGACGGTGTCGCCCGCGTCGATCCCCCAGCGGCGCGCGGTGTCCTGCAGGTCGTCGACGGAGGGGAGCGGATGCCGCCCCTCGCTCGGCCGGGCGCCGTGCGCGGCGAGGTCGCGGTCGAGGGCGACGTACTGCGCGCCGGGGATGTGGCCCTCGCGGTAGTCCGGTCGCCCGTCGGGGCGGTCGAGCCGCCACCGCACGTCGAGCACGCGCACGGGGCCGCCGTCGGGGTACGCCCCCGCGGCGAGGGCGGCGTTCAGGTCGGCGGCGGTGGTGAGGAGTGATTCCATACGCTCATTCTGACCCCGCGGTCGCCGCCGCGGTCGGTGCGGGGCCCGTGCGGCCGTCGGCGACGCGCGCGCGAGCCCGGTCGTGGCGGGAGGCGATCGGCACCACCGCGGTGGCCTTCGGCAGGCCCATCGCGGGGGTTCCCACGTAGATGGTCTCGGCGCGGTCGACCACGTAGGTCTCGTGCCAGATGCCGACGACCCCCGGGTTCGAGCGCGCCCGGCGGTTGAACCGCGTCCACGCGGGGCGGTGCTCCTGCGTCGGGGCCGAGGCGTAGGCGTAGAGCTTGTCGAGCGACGACCAGTACTGCACGAGGTAGGGCCCGCGCGCGCCGAGCAGCATCGTGAAGCCGAGCAGGCCGGAGTCGGCGTCGATGCTCAGCTCGCGGAGCATCTTCGGCATGTCGCTCATGAGCGGCATCCACTGGTCGACACGCCACCAGCGGTTGACGGTCATGCCGATGTGGAAGACGACGAGCTCGTCGTCCCAGCGGTGGGTCATTCGACCCGGATTGATGGGGGCCATGGCACGTCCTCACTCGATAGTGACACTATCCAGTGTTGGATAGTTTCGCTATCGAGTCAAGGGGGAACGTGCGGATCTCAGAGCTGGCGGCACGCAGCAGCGTCCCCGTCGCGACCATCAAGTACTACCTGCGCGAGGAGCTGCTGCCGGAGGGGGAGCGGTCCTCGCCCACGCAGGCCGCCTACGGCGAAGCCCATGTGCAGCGACTCGGCGTCATCCGTGCCCTCGTCGACGCCGGCGTCGGCATCGCGGGCGTGCGCAAGGTCGTCGCGCTGCTCGAGGAGCCGCCCGAGAACCCCTCCGACCTCCTCGGCGCGGCCCACGCCGCCGTGACGCCGGCGGTCTCGAGCGACCTCGACCTCACCGCGGCGCTCGCCCTCCTGGAGCGCATGGGCGGCTCGGCGGAGCACTGCTTCCCCGACCAGGTCGCCGCGGTCGCGCAGGCCCTGGCGACCCTCGATCGCGCGGGGTTCGCGGTGCCGGACGCCGTCATGGACGCCTACGTCGGGCACCTCGGCGCCCTCGCCGAGGCCGAACTCGCGGCGACCCCCGACTCCTCGATCGAGGATGCCGTGCGGTACGTCGTGCTGGGGACCGCGCTCGTCGAACCCCTCATCCTGGCGCTGCGCCGCGTCGGCGAGCAGATCGCCGCGTCGCGACGCTTCGGGGCGGGCTCGGCCTAGCGGTTCGGGTTCGAGGCGGCGCCGTCGAGCCAGAGCTCGTCGGTCGCGTCGCCGTGCGGACCGGTGGAGCCCACGTGCGCGTCGCTGATCTTCGGTCCCTTCGTGATCACGTGCACCAGCGCCATGCCGTGACCGCGGCCGAGGTCGTGATCGTCCTTCAACCACTGCAGGATCGGGCCGGCCTTCGTGCCGGGCCCGAACCCGCGCTCGTCGGCGAGGGCGATGAATTGGCGCGGCGTGAGTCCGGTCTTGGTCTCGATGTTGTCGAGGTACGCCTGAAACGACATGCCAGGAGGCTAGCGCCGCGCTACGACCGCGTCCACGGCGCGGTCGAGGCGTCCGCCTCGCGCCGCGCGCCCGGGTACGGTCGAAACATGGCCGTCACCCTGCATCGGGCGCCCGTCGCCGGCATCCCCCCGCTCGCTCTCTACCGCATCCTGTGGATGCGCGTGAGCGTGTTCGTCGTGGAACAGCAGGCCGCGTACCCCGAGATCGACGGCCGCGACATCGAGCCGGGCGCGGAGCTGATGTGGGCGAGCGAGGGCGACGACGTGCTCGCCACCCTGCGGGTGCTGCGCGAACCGGCGAACACCCGCATCGGGCGGGTCGCCACCGCCCCGCACGCCCGGGGCCGCGGCATCGCCGCCGACCTCATGCGCGCCGCCGTCGCCCACCTGGATGCCGAGGCGCCGGGCCTTCCGATTCTGCTCGACGCGCAGGAGCACCTCGCCGACTGGTACGGCCGGTTCGGGTTCGTCGTCTCGGGGGTGCCCTTCGCCGAGGACGGGATCCCGCACGTGCCGATGCGGCGCGATCCCGCCGGCGTCGCGTGACGCGCCGCGCCCTGCGGGCCGGCATCCTGGCCCTCGCGTGCACGCTCGTCCTCGCGGGATGCGACCTGAGATTCTCGCTCGGTTTCGGCACCGGTTCCGACGGATCGTTCTCGGGTTCGGAGGTGACCGTGCCCGTGCTCTACGCCAGCGGCAAGAAGGGCGGGGTGACCAATCAGCGCATCACGGCCGACTCCGCCGACGGCGGCGACCTCAGCATCGACATCACCGAGAACGACGTCAGCGGCGTCGACCCGGTCACCCAGTCGGCGACGTGGACGGCCGTGACCGCCGCGACCCTGCTTACCGGCGCCCGCCCCGACACCGCTTACACCTTCGGTTTCGACGCCCGCATCGCCACTCCCGCGGCGGGCGCGGTCACCGCGGTCGGCGTGCTCGCGCTGTACTACGGCACCGAGGTGCAGCCCGGGGTGGCGCTCACCGGACGGGTGACGCCCCTGGGCACGATCGGCCCGGTCGCGGGACTGCCCGAGCAGGTCACGGCGGCGATCGAGGCGGGCGGGATCGACACAATCCTCGTTCCCGCGGGCCAGCGGACGGCGGTGGATGCCGAGGGCACGGCCGTCGATCTCGATCAGCTCGCCGCGACCGGGGGCATGACCGTCACCGAGGTGGCCGACATCGCGAGCGCGTACGCCGTGATGACCGGGGAGGACCTCCCCGAGGCCGCCTTCCCGACGCCTCCGCCGTCGCCGTCCCCCCTGCCCACGGCGGAGGAGGCTCCGGCTGCCCCCGATTCCGTGGCGGTGGCGGTCGACGACGCCCTGGATCGCGCGCGCTCGTCGCTCCTCTCCGCGCCGGAGGGGGCGCTCGCCGATCGGGCGCGGGCCGCGGTCGAGCGCGGCGAACGCCTGCGCGATGCCGGCGACACGGGTGGCGCCTGGGCGGCGGCGTCGACGGCCGCCGACATCGCCGCCGCTGCGGCGGCTCCCGCCCTCTCGCAGGCGGATGCCGCGGCGCTCGCGGTGGACGCCGCCGGCGATGCCGACGCCGTGCTCGCGGCGTCGACCGGAGCACCCTCCACGCTCGATGATGCCGACGGTGCGCTCGCGGCGATCGGTGGGGCGGCCGAGGCCCGCGCCCTCGCCGCGCAGGCGCAGGCGTACCTCGCGACCGACGCCGACCCCTCGCTCGCCTCCGCGGGGCTGACCTCCGCCGCGCTGGCCTCCTCCGCGGCGCGCAACGCCCGGGCGATCGCCGACCTGCGCGGCGAGATCGACGGGACGGGCGCCCTCGCCTCGGATGCCGACCTCGACGGTCTCGCCTCCCTGCTGCGCCGGGCGGCGATCGCGGCGACCGACGCCGTCGACGCGCGGCGCGGTGACACGGCCGTGGCCGCCGACGACCTCGATGGTCTGCGCACGAGCGCGTTCGAGGCCGCGCGCGACGAGCTCGCCGCGCGCGCCGACGAGGGGGGCGAGTGGCTCGCGTTGGGCATCTCGACCGCCGCGTTCACCCGTGGTTCCGCGGCGCTGTCGGCGTTGACCGCGGTGCGGGTGCCCGACGGCGTCGACCCCTCGGATGCCGTCTCGCAGCGCATCGGCATCGCCGACGAGTACACGGTCCGGGCCGTCGACGCGCTCACGGCGACCGGCGCCGAGCTCCCGCTTCTGCGCGGCGCCCTCGCCGACGCGGCGGCGGCCGCGACGGCCGACCCGGCGCCGGGGGCGTCGGGGGTCTTCACCGCGTCCTTCCTGCGGGCGCGCGTCCTCGCCTTCGCCGGGGGCGTGCAGCGCGACTGACGGGCTGGTCGCGGGCGGGTGCCCGGGGGTCGCCGTGCGATCGCCGTGGGCCCGCGGTCGCCCGTCCTCCCGGGGCGCTGGGGGACCGACGTGCGATCGCCGTGGGCCCGCGGTCGCCCGTCCTCCCGGGTGCCGGGGGACCGGCGCGTGATCGGTGCGGACGGCGCGCGCCATCCCCTCGCGTGCCTGTCGCGACGGCATCCTCGGTGGATTCGACATATTTACATAGCTAAGGCTAACCTAACTTCTCCGAGCGGTCGGGGTCCTCCCGCCGCTCGCGCACCGTATCCCGCACTGGAGTGACACCTGATGAGTTCTCGCCTGTCCCGCACCGCCCTCCGGCCCGCCGCGATCGTCTCGCTCGCCGCCGCCCTCGCCCTCACCGGCTGCGCCTCCGGAGCCGCCGCGCCCGCGGACGAGGCCGCGGCCGCGCGCACCGTCACGGTCGACGACAACCACGGATCGATCGAGGTGCCCGTGGCGCCGGAGCGGGTCGTGGCGCTCGACAACACCACCTTCCAGACACTCAGCGACTGGGGAGTCACCCTCGTCGCGGCCCCCAAGCCGCTCATGTACGACCTGTGGCCCTCGCTCTCCGGCGGCGACGAGGTGCTCGACGTCGGCCTGCACCGCGAACCCGACATCGAGGCCGTCGTGGCGAGCGAGCCCGATCTGATCGTCGGCGGCTACCGCTTCCGCGACATCTTTGCGCAGCTGAAGGACATCCAGCCCGCGACCATCGAGACGAGTCCGCGCGACGGCGAGGACCACACCGCCGAGCTGAAGCGCCAGACGGCCATCCTCGGACAGGTCTTCGACAAGAACGACGAGGCGGCGCAGCTCTCCGCCGACCTCGACGCCGCCATCGCCGACGCGAAGAAGGCCTACGACCCGTCGCAGACGGTGATGGGGCTCATCGCCTCCGGCGGCAAGATCGCCTACGCCGCCCCGGGGGAGGGGCGCGGAGTCGGGACGCTCTTCCCGACCCTCGGCCTGACCCCCGCGCTCGACCGCGCCGCCGAAGACGCCTCGCACGGCGACGACATCAGCGTCGAGGCGATCGCCGCGGCGAACCCCGAGTGGCTCTTCGTCCTCGACCGGGACGCGATGTTCGGCGAGGACGGATACGTCGCGGCCCGGGAACTCGTCGAGAGCTCGGAGGCGCTGAAGAACGTCCCCGCGGTGCAGAAGAACCAGATCGTCTACCTCGACGGGAGCTTCTACCTCGACGAGGGCATCCAGGCCTACACGAAGCTGTACCGCTCCGCCGCCGAGGCTTTCGCCTCCTGACCGCTGTCCGCCCTCGCTCGCGTGAGGGGTCGAGGAACACCGTCGAGCCGCTTCCGGCGACGCGGACGACCCCTCCCGCGGGCGCGGTCCCGACAGGGATGGATGCCATGCTTCAGACCGCCCTCCGCCCACGCGCGCGACTCGCGCTGCCCGCCGCGGCAGCCGGTGTCGCCGCCCTCGTCCTCCTCTCGCTCTTCGTCGGCGCCTATGACCTGACCGCCGACGCCTTCGGGGCCGAGATGTTCGCCATCTCGCGCGTCCCCCGCACGACCGCCCTCGTCCTCGCCGGCTGCGCGATGGCCGTCTCGGGTCTGATCATGCAGCTGCTCACCCAGAACCGGTTCGTCGAACCCTCGACGACGGGCACCTCCGAGTGGGCGGCTCTGGGCCTGCTGCTGACGGTGCTGCTCGTCCCCTCGGCGCCCCTGTGGGTGCGCATGGTCGCGGCATCCGTCGCCGCCTTCGCGGGCACGATGGTGTTCCTCGGCATCCTGCGGCGCATCTCGCTGCGCTCGTCTCTCGTCGTCCCGCTCATCGGCATCATGCTCGGATCCGTCGTGTCGGCGTTCACGACCTACCTCGCCGTGTCGACCAACTCGCTGCAGATGCTGGGCACGTGGTTCATGGGCAGCTTCACCTCGATCGTCCGCGGCCGGTTCGAGGTGCTCTGGATCGTCGCGATCGTCGTGCTGCTCGTCTTCGTCTACGCCGACCGCATCACGGTCGCCGGTCTCGGTCGCGACATCGCCACCGCGGTGGGCGTGGACCACGCGCGCGTGCTGCTGGTCGGCACCGCCCTCGTCGCGGTGGCCACCGGGGTCACCACCGTCGTCGTGGGGTTCCTGCCCTTCCTGGGTCTCGTCGTCCCCAACCTCGTCTCGATGTGGCGGGGCGACGACGCGCGGTCGAATCTCCCCTGGGTGTGCCTCGGGGGCGTCGCGATCGTCGTGGCCTGCGACATCCTGGGTCGTGTCGTGCGGATGCCGTTCGAGGTGCCCGTGTCGATGATCCTCGGCGTCGTGGGCTCCGTCGTCTTCATCGCCCTGCTGTTGCGGATGCGGCCCCGTGGCTGAGGTGCTCGCCGCCACCGTCGTCGCGGCGCCCGCTCGACGCCCCCGGATCGCCTGGCGTTTCGGCATCCTGGCCCTCGTGGTCGTCGTCGCCGCGATCGGCGTGCTGACGTGGGACGTTCCCGGGGCGCCCGGCTCCCGCGGCTTCTGGATCGCCGTCGACCTGCGGATCGTGAGCGTCGCCACGATCGCCCTCGTCGCGTGCTGTCAGGCGGTGGCCACGGTGCTGTTCCACACGGCGACGGCGAATCGCATCCTGACGCCCTCGATCATGGGGTTCGACGCCCTGTACGTCGTCATGCAGACGGCCCTGGTGTTCTTCTTCGGCAGCGCGGCCCTGTCGGCCACCGACGGTCTGGCGAAGGTGATCGTGCAGAGCGTGCTCATGGTCGGCTTCGCGACGCTGCTGTACGGGTGGCTGTTCGCCGGGCGCCGCGGCAACCTGCACGTCATGCTGCTGGTCGGAGTCGTCCTCGGCGTCGGCTTCGGATCGCTGTCGACGGTGATGCAGCGCCTTCTCACCCCCAGCGACTTCGACATCCTCTCGGCCCGGCTCTTCGGCAATCTGTCGAACTCGGATGCCGAGTACCTCCCCTGGGGTGCGCTCGTGGTCGCCGCGGTGCTCGCGGTCGTCTGGCGGCGCCGTCACCGCCTCGACGTGATCGCGCTCGGGCGCGAGACCGCGCTGAACCTCGGGGTGGCGTACCGACGCGAGGTGGTCGGCATCCTGGTGCTCGTCGCGGTGCTCATCTCGGTGTCGACCACGATGGTGGGGCCGATGACCTTCTTCGGGTTCCTCGTCGCCACCCTCGCGTACCAGCTCGCCGGTTCGTCGCAGCACCGCGTGGTGCTGCCGTTCGCCGCTCTCCTGGGTGCGGCGACGCTGCTGGGGGGCTATTTCGTGCTGCGGCACGTGTTCTATGCCGCGGGCATGCTCTCGATCATCATCGAGTTCGTCGGCGGTCTGTTCTTCCTCATCTTCCTGCTGCGAAAGGGAAGCCTGTGATCTCGCTCTCCGACATCACGATGACCTACGGCGACCAGACCGTGCTCGGTCCGGTCTCGCTCGACATCCCCGCCGGGGGAGTCACCGCGCTGGTGGGACCGAACGGCGCCGGCAAGTCGACACTGCTGACGATCGTGGGTCGTCTCACCGCCCCGACGAGTGGACGGGCGCGCGTCGGCGGTCACGATGTCGCCACGACGCCCGGCCGCACGCTCGCGCGCGTCGTGTCGATCCTTCGTCAGGAGAACCACTTCGTCACGCGTCTCACGGTGCGCGAGCTCGTCGGGTTCGGGCGCTTCCCGCACTCGCAGGGGCGGCTCACCGCCGCCGATCACGCGAAGATCGACGAGGCGATCGCCTTCCTCGACCTCACCGCTCTCGCGGGCCGCTACCTCGACCAGCTCTCCGGCGGGCAGCGCCAGCGGGCGTACGTGGCGATGGTGCTCGCACAGGACACCGACTGCATCCTGCTCGACGAGCCGCTGAACAACCTCGACATGAAGCACGCCGTCGCCATGATGGGGCAGCTGCGCCGCGCCGCCGACGAGCTGGGCAAGACGATCGTCATCGTGGTGCACGACATCAACTTCGCGGCCGCCTACGCCGACCGCATCGTGGCCCTCGCCGACGGGCGCGTCGTGCATGTCGGTCCGCCCGCGGAGCTGATGACGCCCGAGATCCTCGAGCGCGTGTTCGGCACCCCGGTCGAGGTGCGCCGCGACGGTCCGTACCCCCTCGCGGTGTACTACCGGTGACGCGTCAGAGCTGGATGCCGTTGTCGGGATCGTTCACACCGACGTTGCGGCCGCGGCTGGACTCGTAGGCGATGAGCCACCCCACCGACACCGTCGCCGCGATGACCAGGCCCAGCCAGACGTTCTGCCAGACGAGCCCGAAGAGGATGCCGAGACCCAGCAGCAGAACGCTGCCCAACACCCAGTGCGTCCGTCCGCGCGGCCAGCCCGTCCCCGATTGCGTCATGGGCCCACCCTACGGGGGCGCGGGCGGCCGGCGTCTCGCGGACGGGGGCCCCGCGGAACCGGCGGTCCCGCTCACCGGTCGCGGTGGTCCTCCGGGTGCAGCCGGGGGCCGCGCCGGGGCTCGAGGCCCGAACCGGCGTAGATCAGACGGATGACGCGCTGCCGGTGCCCGACGAACGGCTCGAGCAGTTCGAGCATCCCGTCGTCGTCGGTGCGGTGGCCGGTGAGGGCGAAGCCCACCTGATGGGCGAGATGGTAATCGCCCACGCTCACAGCATCCGGATCTCCGAAAGCGCGGATGCGGGTCTCGGCGCTCGTCCAGATGCCGACCCCGCGCAGGCTGATGAAGACGCGGTCGCGGGCCTCGCCGTCGGCGGCGGCGGTCGCGGCGCGGACGATCGCGGAGCCTCGACGGGCCGACTCGACGATGGTGCGGGACTGCGGAGGCTCGAGGCCCGCGCGATGCCAGGCCCACGACGGCACATGCCGCCAGCCCTCCACGTCGGGCGGGGCGAACATCGGTCGCGGGGTGGGGCCGGGAGCGCGTTCGCCGTACCAGGTCACGATGCTGCGCCAGGCCGAGAACGCCTGCATGCTCGTCACCTTCTGCTCCATGATCGCGCTCACGAGGGCGTCGAACATGAGGTCGGTGCGGCCGATGCGCAGATCGGGGTGGCGGCGGTGCCACTCGGCGACGGAGGGATGCCGCGACGCGTCGAAGCCCTCGGGATCGTCGTGCGCGCCGCACAGCGCCGGCAGCTGGTCGAGGGCCCAGGTCGCCCCCGGCCCCCATGCCGCGGCCCGAACGCTCCCGTCGGCGCGCTGACGCACGGCGAGCGTCGCCACGCCGAGCGGGGTGCGGCTGACCCGCCAGACGACCCCGCCGCTCGACAGTGGAGCGGTCGCGACGTAGGTGGGGTCGTTGACGCCGTGGCGCTGCGCGGAGATCGCACGGCCCACGTCGACCACGGAGGACGGGCGGTACTCGGTCTCGACGGGAGGCGGTGTCGGGGCGCCGAGGTCGCGCGGGGGTCGCGGCGTGCGCACCCCGGTCGATCTCATGCCGACACCCTACGACGCATCGCCGACATCGCGGCATCCGTCGGTCGGTCCGCGCCCTCGGCGGCCCGTCGGAACGGGTGTCGCACTCGCGGGAGCCCGGCGAGGGCGAGCCCTCAGAAGCGGTCGGGCGAGGGGGTGCCGTGTCCGTAGCGGATCGAGACGTCGGCGTGACGGTCGAAGCGGTAGCCGACGCCGCGTACCGTGCGCACGATGTCTTCGTAGACGCCGAGCTTGGCGCGCAGGCGACGCACGTGCACGTCGATCGTGCGCTCGCCGGGGGCGTCTTCGTCGGTCGAGCCCTCCCACAGCGAGGCGACCAGCTCGGTGCGCTCGATCGTGCGTCCCTCCCGGAGAACGAGGTACTGCAGCAGCTCGAACTCCTTGAAGGTGAACGCCGCCGACTCCCCGTCGATCAGCACGCGCTTGCGCGAGATGTCGACGACCACACCGCCGGGTGCCCGATCCTCTTCGGCGGGCTCGTCCTTCGTGCGGGCCACGGCCGACGGCTCGTGCAGGGCCAGGCGCACCACGTCGACGTCACGTCCGCCGGAGCCGACGGGGGCGAGCGCGACGGTGGCGTACGTCTCCGCCGCGGGGGCGAGCTCGCCGAGCGTGCGGCGCAGGGCCTCGACGAGGGTGCCGAGGCTCACGCCGGCGGCGGCGGCCTTGGCCTCGTCGATGCCGACGTAGAGCGCGAAGCCGCGGGGGGCGGTGGCGGATGCCGCGCGGGGGGCGTCGGCGGCCGGGGCGGCGGGAGCGGCGCCCGGCGCGGGGCGTGCCGCGGCGGGGCGGGGGGTCGCGGGAACGGTCACGCGCGGGGCCTGGGCGCGGACGGGGGAAGCGGTCTGGGGGCGGTCGAGAACAGCGGAGATCGACATGAGGAGAAGTCCTTGCGTGGGTGAACCCGGGCGTCGGTCGAGAGCGGGGTTCGACGGGAGGTGAGGGCCGAATGGCCGGAGCGCGGTGCCGGAGGGCGCGTGATCGACGCGCGGCTCGGGCGACCGGGGGACGAGGTCGGCATGCAGAAGCGCGAGGTCGTCCGGGCGAGGGGTCGCTGTTAGCGGCACATTCGACAACACATGACAGCGCGGCCGGGCATCATGATGCCGGCAGTCCCGTTCGCCTCCCGGGCGGACAGAGAACGCGCAGTCACAGTCATGGGGGTGATTATTACCTATCGCGTCCGTGACCGTCAAATCATCCAGGGTCGGCCGGTCAGTGAGCAATGTGCGCGGTCGCCCCTCGTCCTCTGTCGGTCCGGCTGTGCATTGTGCGCGATCGGGCCCTGTCGTTCGGGAGCGGCGTACTCTCTCGGCATGGCCGACCTGAGCTTCGCCGACGACAAGACGGCATCCCGATTCACCCTCCACCGGGGCGACGACCTCGTCTCGGTGCTCGACTATCGCGACGACGGGCGCACGATCGCCCTCACGCGCGCCTTCACGATCCCCACCTTCCGCGGCCACGGCTACGCGGGTGTCGTGACCGAGCGGGCGGTGGACGCCATCGAGGCGGCGGGCGACCGCGAGATCATCCCGGTCTGCTGGTACGTGGGCGAGTGGTTCGAGGCGCACCCCGAGCGTGCGGGACTCCTGCACCGCCGCCCCGCCGGGTGAGGGCCGCGCCTACGCGCGCGGTGAGCGAGCGTCAACCCCTGCCGGGTGCCCTCCCGCCCCGAGCAAGCTGGACTCCTCGAAAGGGGGAGTCATGAACGACGACCGCGACCTACCCGAAGGCGTCATCGACGCCGACCCGCCCGGAGGATGGGAGAGCGGCGCCGTCGCCGACGGCGAGACGGCCGAGCGCAACGAGAGCGCCAAAGGGTCGTCCCGCCTCAACGACGCCGCCCCCTCGGACCCCATCGAAGGCGATGCCGCCAGTCACGGCATCGATCCCGATCTGAGCACGGAGGACTGACATGGCCGATCAGACACGAGCCCCGGAACCGGGCGACGGCGCCGACGGCGGTGCCGGGGCGGCCGATTCCGTCGGTGGAGCCCTGCACCGCGATCGCAAGGTCGCGCGGCCCGACGAGCAGTCGGAACCGGCAATGGACACGCATCCGACGGATGACGAGGCCCGCATCCAGGGCGTCGTCGTGCAGACGCGCGCCGACGTCGGCGACAAGAGCGAGCAGCGCATCGCCGACGTGCTGCGCCAGCGTTTCACCGAGGTCGGTCTCGACCTGGGCGACGACCGCATCCGCGCCCTCGCCGCCGAGATCGCCGGCGCGTAACCACCTCCGAACGCCCCGCCCCCGCCTGCCGGGTGCGGGGCGTTCGCACGCCGGGCGGGCCGTCGTCCCCGGGCGAGGGCGTTGCGGCGAGCCGATGTCGGAGGTGCCGCGTACCGTGGCTGCATGCGAATCCTGCACACCTCCGACTGGCACATCGGGCGCACCTTCCACGGGCATTCGACGCTCGACGCGCTGAGCGAGGTGCTGTCGACGCTGGTCGACCAGGTGCGTGAGAACGCGGTCGACGTCGTCGTCGTCGCGGGCGACGTGTTCGATTCGGCGGCCCCCGTCGCCGCCTGCTATCCCGTTCTCACGCGCACGTTGGCCTCGCTCGTCGACGGCGGTGCGAGGGTCGTCGTCACGAGCGGCAACCACGACTCGGCCGCCCGCCTCGGCTTCCAGTCCGCCCTGCTGCGCGACGAGATCACGATCGTCACCGATCCCGCCACCGTGGGCACCCCGATCACCCTCGCCGACGAGCACGGCCCCGTCCACTTCTACGGCATCCCCTACCTCGAACCCGCCATCGTGCGGCACGTGTGGCAGGGCGTCGAGCTCCGCAGCCAAGCGCAGACCATGGCGCACGCCTTCGACCTCGTCCGCGCCGACCGCGCCGCGCGCGGGGGCCGTGCGGTGGTCGCCGCCCACTGCTTCGCCGCCGGGGTCGAATCCACGCCGGGCGTCGAGCGCGAGATCCGTCAGGGCGGACTCGACGTGGTGCCGCTGCCGACCTTCGACGGCCCCGACTACGTCGCGCTCGGGCACATCCACGGCCGGCAGCAGCTCTCCGATCGCGTCCGTTACGCCGGTGCGCCGTTGCACTACAGCTTCGGCGAAGCGGGAAAACCCCGAGGGTCGTGGCTCGTCGACCTCGACGCGCAGGGTCTTGCCGCCGTCACCTGGCTCGACCTCCCCGTCCCCCGGCCGCTCGCGACCCTCCGCGCCCCGCTCGACGACCTCCTCGACGACGAGCGGTTCGCCGCGTACGAGGGCCACTGGGTGCGCGCCGAATACACCGACTCCACCCCGCAGCCCGATCCCATGCGGCGTCTGCAGGAGCGGTTCCCCTGGTGCGCCACGGTCGCGCATCTCCCGGCCGCGGCGCGCGTCGACGACGGCGTGGGCTACGCCGAGCGGGTCCGCGCGGCGCGCAACGACAGCGAGGTGATCGACGCGTTCCTCGCGCACGTCCGCGAGGGCGAGGGGGCGTCCGAGGCCGAACGCGCGCTCATCCGCGACGTGCTCGACGCCCGCCGGGTCGAAGAGGCGCGGTCGTGAAGCTGCACCGCCTCGAGCTCGAAGGGTTCGGACCCTTCCTCGAGACGCAGACGGTCGACTTCGACGCCTTCGTCGCCGACGGGATCTTCCTCATCACCGGCCGCACCGGCGCGGGCAAGTCGAGCGTCCTCGACGGCGTCTGCTACGCCCTCTACGGCGGAGTCCCGCGCTACGACGGCGCCGAGAAGCGGCTGCGCAGCGACCACTGCTCGCCCGACGACCCGACGCGGGTGACGCTCGAGTTCAGCGCCGCCGGAGAACGCTGGCGCATCACGAGGTCCCCCGAATTCGAGCGCCCCAAGCGTCGCGGAGGGGGGACGACGAAAGAGCCGCACCGCGCCCTGCTCGAGCAGCTGCGCGAAGAGGGATGGACCGGGGTCGCCGCGCGACCCGTCGATGTGGCCGCGCACCTCGACGACGTCCTCGGCCTCACGCAGCAGCAGTTCCTGCAGGTCATCCTGCTCGCGCAGAACCGATTCGCCCGCTTCCTCCTGGCCAAGAACGACGAGCGCTTGGGACTTCTGCGCACGCTGTTCGGCACTCGCACGTTCGAGCAGTACGCCGCCGACCTCGACGACCGCCGCAAGCGCGCTCACGAGGCGCTCGCCGCCGAGGGCGTCGAGGTCTCCACCCTCCTCGACGAGGCGGAGCGCCTGGCCGGCGAGCTCGACGCGGCGCACGATCCCGACACCTCTGACGGCGACGCCGTCGACGCCTCCCCCGAGGAGCTCGCATCCGCCGCTCCCGCCGAGCGCCTCGCGCGGCTCGTCCGTGCGGTGGAGCGGGCGGAGTACCGCGTGGAGTCTCTGGGTCGCGAGCGTGAGCGGGCCGACGCCCGACTCGACGCGGCCCTGCTGGCGCAGCGCGAGGCGACCGCCCTTCGCGATCGTCTCGACGAGCGCGCGCGGGTCAGGGAGCGGCTCCGTGCGCTCGAGGCCGACGACGAACGTGTCACGCGCTCGCGCGACGAATCCGCCCGGGCGGTCGAGGCCGAGCGGATCCGGGGCGCGCTCGACATCGCGGCCGCGGCGGCCGCGGCCGCGATGCGGGCTGAGGACCGTGCGCGAACGGCCTCCGAGCGGGCCGGTGCCCTCGACGAACCGGCCGGGCCGTCTCCCGCCGCCGGCGCGACGACGGCCGGCGACGGCGACGGCGACAGCGCTGATGCCGGGCTCGACGGGGAGGCCGCGTCCGCCACCGCCCCGTTCGAGGCGGACGTGGTCCTCGCCCTCGACGATGCGACCCTCGCCCAGCGCGCGGACGAGCTCACGGCGTCGTTGTCGAGGGGAGAAGCCGCTCTCACGGCCGAGACGGACTCCGTCCGCGTGCACGAGCGTATCCAGGGCCTGCAGGGGCGGGTGGCGGCGGCGCAGGCCGAGCGCGACGCCCTGCTCGCCGAGCGCGACGGCATCCCCTCCGCTCTCGACGCCCTCGACCGACGTCTCGACGAGCTGTCCGCGGGAGCGGCGCTTCTCGAGACGGCCCGTTCGGCGCGCGACGAGGTGCGGCACCGCCTCGATGCCGCCGTCGAGGCGGCGCGTCTGCTCGAGCATCGCGAGCAGGCCGATCTGGCTGCGCTCGTGCGTTCCGATGCCCTCCAACGGGCGCTCGAAGAATGGACCGGCCTGCTGCGCAGACGGCTGGCCGGCGCGGCGGCCGAGCTCGCGCACGACCTGGTCGACGGCGAGCCCTGCGCGGTCTGCGGCTCGCTCGAGCACCCGAGTCCCGCGGTCGGCGACGCGCAGCCCGTGTCCGACGACGAGCTGGCGGCCGCCGAGGAGCGCAAGAACGTCGCCGCCGAAGAAGATCGCGAGGCCTCCGACGCGGCGAGGGTGGCGCGCGACGTCCACGCGCTGGCCGCGGCCCGCGCGGGCGGGCACGACGTCGAGACCCTGACCGCTCGACGGGAGGCCGCCGAGCGGACGGTGGCCGAGGCGACCGCCGCCGTCGAGGAGCACGAGAGCGTGCGCGCCGAGCGCGCGCGACTCGGCGCCGACGACGCGCGGATCGCGCGTCGTCTCGACGACTTGGCAGGGGAGCTCGCCGACGCGAATCAGGAGCTGGCGCTCGCGCGCCAGCGCGGTGACGACCTCGACCGCGTCGTCACCGAGGCCCGCGGGGCCTTCGACTCGGTCGCCGCGCGTCAGGACGACCTCCGCGCGCGCCGTGACGCCGTGCGCGAGCTGCGCGATGCCCGCAGTGAGCTCATCCGCGCGCTCGATCAGCGGCAGACCACGCACCGGGCGCTCGACGAACTCGTCGCGGCCAGTCCGTTCGCCGAGGCCGAGTCCGCCGCGGCGGCGCTCCGCTCGGAGGGAGAACGCCGCCGTCTCGATGCCCTCGTCGCGGAGCACGTCGCGGCCGTCGCCTCCACCCGAGAGCGGCTGCTCGAACTCGAGCTCCAGCTCTCGGGGGTCGCCGACGATGCGCTCGATCCGGAGCCCTTCGCGGCCGCGGTCGTCGCCGCGCGCACCGAGGTACAGGCGGCCGCCGCCGCGCACGCCGAGGCGAGGGCGCTCGCCGAGCGGCTGCGGGCACTCGCCCAGCGCGCCGACGCCGCCCACGCGTCGGTCGCGACCCTGGCCGAAGAGCACGCGGTCATCGCCCGCCTCGCCGACACCGTCGCCGGTCGGGCGCCGAACACCCGTCGCATGACGCTGGAGACCTTCGTGCTGGCGGCCGAGCTCGAAGAGATCGTCACCGCGGCGAACCTCCGGCTCGACGAGATGTCGTCGGGTCGCTACCGCGTGCAGCACACCGACGCGCTGGCAGCGCGCGGAGCGGCGAGCGGACTGGGTCTCGAGATCATGGACGCCTTCACCGGCCAGTGCCGACCGCCGCAATCCCTGTCGGGGGGAGAGACCTTCCTCACGTCGCTGGCGTTGGCGCTCGGACTGGCCGAGGTGGTTACCGCGCGGGCGGGCGGCATCCATCTCGACACCCTGTTCATCGACGAGGGGTTCGGCTCCCTCGACGACGACACGCTCGACCTCGCGATGCGCACGCTCGACGAACTGCGCCAGGGGGGACGGACGGTGGGCGTCATCAGCCACGTGGCCTCGATGAAAGACCAGCTCCCGGCCCAGCTGCGCGTCTCGGCCACACCTCGGGGACCGAGCATCATCCGCCACGATCGCGGGCTCGCACCCGTCTGAGTCGGGCATCTTCGCGCCGTCTAGGCTGGGCGCATGCGCAAGAGCACCCTGTGGACCGTTCTCGGCGTCATCGCCGCCGTGATCATCGCGTGGGTCGTGGTGAACGTGCTGTTCTCGCTGATCGCGTTCGTCTTCCGGCTGGTGGCCGTCGCCGTCGTCGCGCTCATCGTCTTCTTCGTGTTGCGCGCGGTCTTCGCCCGACGCGACGTCGACTGACGCCGCCCCCGAACCACGTCCCCGCCGATGACGGGGGCGTGTGCGCCGCGACGCGCAAGCCCGACCGCCGTGTCGGAGGCCGGGAGTAGCGTCCATCCCGATGTCTGATTCCGCGTCCGCTCCCGCAGAGACCGCCCACCCCGTCACCCGCGACATCGTGCTGTCGCCGAAGCACCGGTGGAGGGCGTACTGGGTCGCGGTCGCGGTCGCGGCGCTGACCATCCTCGACCTGACGAAGGTCAACGTGGCGCTGCCCTCGATCGAGGCGGCGCTGAACGCCGGACCCACCGAACTGCAGCTCGTCGTCTCGGGCTACATCCTCACCTTCGGGTTGGTGCTGGTCCCGGCGGGGCGACTGGGTGACCTCCGGTCGCGTCGCGTCCTGTTCCTCGTGGGGCTCTCGCTGTTCCTCGTGACGAGCCTCGCGTGCGCCCTCGCCCCGAACACCACCGTCCTGCTCGTCGCGCGTCTCCTCCAGGGCGTGGCCGCGGGTATCCAGATGCCCCAGGTGCTGGGTCTGGTGCAGCAACTGTTCCAGGGCAAAGAGCGCGGTCGCGCGTTCGGCCTGTTCGGCGCCACGATCGGCATCGCGACGGCGTTCGGCCCGACCCTGGGCGGGCTTCTCATCGCCCTCGGCGGCGACACCGACGGGTGGCGGCTGATCTTCTGGATCAACATCCCCCTCGTCGCGATCGTGATCGCGCTCGCCGCGTGGCTTCTTCCGAACACGCGCGAGAAGTCGCGGCGACGACTCGATCTCGACCCGGTCGGGGTGCTGCTGTTCGCGCTGACGATCCTCGCGCTGATGTGGCCGTTCCTGTTCACCACCGGCAGCCCCGACGACAACCCGAACCGCTGGTGGCTGCTCGTGGCATCCGTCGTCTTCGCGGCGGCGTTCGTGTTCTGGGAGCGCCGCTACGCCGATCGGGGGCGGATGCCGCTCATGCCCTTCTCGATCTTCTCGCTGTCGTCGTACCGCAACGGCGTCCTCATCTCGACGGCCTACTTCTCCGCGGTCCCGGCGATGTTCCTCCTCGGAACGCTCTTCCTGCAGGGCGGGCTCGGGCTCGCGCCGGTGTTCGCGGGCATGGTCACGATCGGCTTCGCCGTGGCATCCGCGTGCAGTTCGTGGATCGGGGGCAATCTGGTGACCCGACTCGGGCGTCCCCTCGTGGTGTGGGGGATCCTCGGCATGGTCGCGACCGCGGGGGGCCTCGTGCTCGTGGCGCTGTTCACCGCTCGGGAGTGGACGCCGTGGGCGATGGCCGCCGTGATGGTCTTCGGGGGTTTCGCGGGCGGCCTGGTCATCTCGCCGAACCAGACGCTCACCCTCGCCGACATCCCGGTGCGCAGCGGCGGGGTCGCCGGATCGGTCGGCCAGCTCGGACAACGCATCGGAACCGCGGTGGGGACGGCGATCGCCCTGGCCCTCTTCTACGCGACCGTCTATCGCGAGCAGGGCACCGTCGACGACACCGTGGTGCTCTACCACGACGCCTACGCCTCGGGCATGATCACCGTCGGCGTCTTCCTGGGTCTGGCCCTCATCGTCGGCGTCGCCGACCTCGCCGGACGGGCGCGTTCGGGTTCGCAGACGCCCTGATCCCGCGGCGCTCCGCTGCCGGTCCCACGGTGCGCGGACGGACGCGCTGCGCGGTCCGCGAGCGCGACGCCGTGGGGGCCGTCAGACCCCGTAGCGGGCGCGGATCTCGGCGCGCAGCTCGTGGCTGCAGCGCTCGACGACGTCGTCCCAGAGCTCGGTCGCGCCATCCTGCGCGCGATCGGACACGGCGCGCAGGATGCGGATGGGCACATCGAACTGCTGGGCGACCCAGATGAGCGCGTACGACTCCATGTCGACGAGGCTCGCACCCAGCTCGCGGATCCGCCGCACGGTGTCGGCGTCGTCGACGAAGTGGTCGCCCGTCGCGATCACGAGACCGTCGTGCCCCGTCTCGACCCGCGCGGGGAGCGAGACGTGCTCGCCGAAAGTACCGTCCAAGCCCTTCACGTCGTGCTGGATGGCTGCGGCGAGATCGTAGATGCCGCCTTCGACGGCGTCGTCGATCGCGCCGGCCGTTCCGACGACGACGATCTCGTCGTACGTGCCCGTCGACAGGGCGCGGGTCAGGGCGAAGGCGGCGGGGATCTTGCCCACTCCCGTCAGCAGGCGTTCGAAGCCGGGGATGTCGTCTTCGAAGGCGACGAGTTCGGAGGCGTGGGCCGCGACGAGGAGTTTCACCCTCCCATTCTCGCCCGAGATGAGGGAGGTCGCGGATGCCGAGCGCCCGTCGGGTCACCCGTGTCCCGCGCGCGGCGGGACACGGGTACGGGACCCGACCCGGGTGGGGCTCAGGCCTGCGCGGGCTCCGAGGCGGCGGAGAGACGGGCGATCTCGTCCGCGGTCAGCTCGAGCGCAGCGCCGGCCAGCAGGTCGGCGACCTGCGACACCTTCGACGCGCTCGCGATCGGTGCGGCGACGGTCGGCTGGGCGCGCAGCCAGGCGAGGGCTGTGGAGGCGATGGACGCGTCGTGTGCCGCGCCCACCTCTTCGAGCGCGTCGATCAGCGCGAGACCGGCGGGCGTTGCGAGCTTCGCGGCTCCCTCGGCGCGCGGCGACTCGCTCGCGGCATCCCCACCGCGGTACTTTCCGGTGAGGAATCCGCTGGCCAGGGCGTAGTAGGGGACGAGCGACATTCCGTACTGCTCGGCGACGGGGACGATCTCCCGCTCGACCTCGGTGCGGTGCACGAGGTTGTAGTGCGGCTGCACGGCGACGGGGAGATCCGCTCCGGCGGCCTCGGCGAGCGAGATCCATTCGCGGATGCGCGAGGCCGAGTAGTTCGAGACGCCGACGTAGCGCACCAGCCCGTCGCGCACGAGATCCGCGAAAGCAGCGACCGTCTCTTCGAGGGGCGTGTCCGCATCGTCGAAGTGGGCGTAGTACAGGTCGATCGTGTCGAGCCCGAGGCGCGAGAGCGAGGCCTCCGCGGCGGCGCGGACGTTCTTCGCGGAAAGGCCGCGGAACTCCGGATGCTGGCTGACCTTGGTCGCGACGACGACGTCGCGCGGTGCGCGCGAGGCGAGCCACTCGCCGATGAGGGTCTCGCTCTCGCCGCCGGAGTTCCCGGGCGCCCACGCGCTGTACGCGTCGGCGGTGTCGATGAAGTCGCCACCGCCCGCGTGGAATGCGTCGAGCACCTCGAACGAGGTGTCGCGGTCGGCGGTCCAGCCGAAGACGTTGCCGCCGAGCGAGAGGGGGAGGATGTCGAGGTCGCTGCGTCCGATGCGCGTCATGATGCCCTTTCTGCCGAGGTCGAGAGACCCTCGTGACAACGACGGGCGCGGGAGGGCATTCCCGCGACGCGCCGGTTCAGCTGCCCCCGGACAGGATGCCGATCAGTCCGCTCACGAGCAGCCACAGGCCGACGCCGGCTCCGGCGATCCAGATCACGACCGTTCCGGCCGGGTACTTCTTCTTGCCGTCGCCGGCCGGGCCCTCGGGCGCGCTCACGAGCGCACCATCATCACGATCGACACGATGAGCACGGCGAAACCTCCGATGACGGCGATGGCGGCGATGACGGGTCCGCCTCCGGTGAGGAAAGCGGCGACGCCGAGAGCGACGAACAGGATGGCCAGCACGATGCCGCCGATCTGGTACACGCGGTACCGCCGGTCGACGCTCGACGTCTTCTGATCACTCACGCTGTCCCCCTTCCGCCCAGGCTACCGAAAAGCTGGGGGCTCCCTGAGTCGATCTCCCCGGTCCCCGCCCGTCCCGCACGAACCCGGCGTAGCGTTGACCCATGGTGTCGCGCCCCGTTCCCGATCCCGTCCGCCCCGGCCAGGAGTCCGTGTGGGACTATCCGCGCCCTCCGCGCGTCGAGCGGGTGCGCAAACGCGCCCAGATCGATTTCGGGGGCGTGCGCATCGCCGACACCGACGACGTGGTGCGCGTGCTCGAGACGAGTCATCCCCCCGTCTACTACCTCCCGATCGCCGCGTTCGGCGATGCGCTGACCCTCGGCGAGGGCGCGTCGTTCTGCGAGTTCAAGGGCGGCGCCCGCTACTTCGACGTGCACGGCGGCGGGGGAGCGGTGGCCCCGCGCGCGGCGTGGAACTACCCGCACCCGATGCCGGGTTACGAGATCCTCGACGACCGTGTCGCCGTGTACGCGGGTGCCATGGATCGCTGCGTCCTGGGCGGCGAGACCGTGCAGCCGCAGCCCGGCGGGTTCTACGGCGGATGGGTCACCAGCGACCTGGCGGGGCCCTTCAAGGGCGTCCCGGGGTCGATGGGCTGGTAGATCCTCCGCGGCTCAGTCGCCCGCGAACGCCTGCGGCACGGCCGCGTGCAGATCGGCGAGCCAGGTGCGGGCGTTGCCGTCGGACGGTGCCCGCCAGTCCCCGCGCGGCGAGAGCGAGCCGGCCGGTGACACCTTGGGCCCGTTCGGGATCGCGGAACGCTTGAACTGGGCGAAGCCGAAGAAGCGACGGAGGAAGACGTCGAGCCATTTCGCGATGGTGACGAGGTCGTACGACGGGCGTTCGCCCTCGGGGTATCCGGGCGGCCAGGTCCCGGCATCCGGATCCGCCCACGCGTGCGCCGCGAGGAACGCGATCTTCGACGGCCGGAACCCGAACCTCATCACGTGGTAGAGCGTGAAGTCGTGCAGGTTGTAGGGGCCGATGCGGTCTTCGGTGGACTGCATGCGGCCGTCTTGGCCGGCGGGTACGAGCTCCGGGCTGATCTCGGTGTCGAGCACCGCCTGCAGCACCGAGACCGTGTCGGCGCTCAGCTCGCCCGACGCGATGACCCAGCGGATGACGTGCTGGATGAGGGTCTTGGGAACCCCGGGGTTGACCGAGTAGTGGCTCATCTGGTCGCCCACGCCGTAGGTCGACCACCCGAGCGCGATCTCGGACAGGTCGCCGGTGCCCACAACGATGCCGCCGTGCAGGTTGGCGAGTCGGAACAGAAAATCGGTGCGCAGGCCCGCCTGCACGTTCTCGAAGGTGACGTCGTGCACCGGCTCGCCCGCCGCGAACGGGTGGCCCATGCGGGAGAGCATCTCGGATGCCGCGGGCCGGATGTCGATCTCTTCGATCGTGGCTCCCACGGCCTCGGCGAGGGCGATCGCGTTGCGCTTGGTAGCGTCGCTGGTCGCGAATCCGGGGAGGGTATAGGCGAGGATGTCGCTGCGCGGGCGCCCCATGCGGTCCATCGCCCGGGCGATGACCAGCAGCGCGTGTGTGGAATCGAGTCCTCCGCTCACGCCGAGAACGGGCTTCGGGTCGCCGATGGCCTGGAGCCGCTGGACGAGTCCCGACACCTGGATGTTGAAGGCCTCGTAGCAGTCCTGCGCGAGTCGGGCGGGATCGTCGGGGACGAACGGGAAACGGTCGAGCGCGCGACGCAGCCCGACGTCGGCGGCGGGCGGCGACAGCTCGAACGACACGGTGCGGAACACCGGACCGATCGTGCGACGGTTGTCGTCGAACGTGCCCTGGCGCAGGCGATCCTGCCGGAGCCGGTCGAGATCGACGTCGGCGACGCTGCGGCGGGGTCCGTCGGGGAAGCGCTCCGTGGTGGCGAGCAGCTGGCCGCCCTCGTGGATCATGGTCTGGCCGTCCCACGACACGTCGTTCGTCGATTCGCCTTGCCCGGCGGCCGCGTAGACGTAGGCGGCCAGGCACCGCATCGACTGCGACTGCGACAGGAGCAGCCGGTCGTCGGCGCGTCCGATCGTGATGGGGCTGCCGGAGAGGTTGGCGAGGACGGTCGCTCCGGCCAGGGCCGCGTGCGACGACGGCGGGACGGGAACCCACACGTCTTCGCAGACCTCGGCGTGCACGACGAGTCCGGGGACGTCGGTGGCCTCGAACAGCAGGTCGGGGCCGAACGGGACCGTGACCCCTGCGACGCGGATGTGCTGGGCGGTCTGATCGTCGCCGCGCGCGTACCAGCGGTGCTCGTAGAACTCGCGGTAGGTCGGCAGATACGACTTCGGGACCACGCCGAGCACCCGACCCCGGTGCACGACGACCGCGCAGTTGAACAGGCGGTTGCCGTGGCGCAGGGGAGCGCCCACCAGCAGCACGGGGAGGAGGTCGACGGATGCCGCGACCAGACGGTGCAGCGCCGACTCGACCGCGTCGAGCAGGGGATCCTGCATGACCAGGTCGTCGATGGCGTACCCGGTGAGGCACAGCTCGGGGAAGACGGCCACGGCCACGGCCTCGTCGTGGCAGGCGCGCGCGGAGGCGAGCACGGCGTCGACGTTGCGGGCGGGGTCGGCCACCGCGACGGGGATCGTGCACGCGGCGACACGCGCGAACCCGTGCCGGTACGCGCTCTCGAACGGCAGGTCGGTGATCACCCCCTCAGTCTGTCAGGCCCCTCCGACACTGCGGGGGCCGGATCGCGTCGTGGCGCCCCTGTGGAGGCGGCGCCGGTCGATGTCGGGGGTCGCGATTAGCGTGGGACCATGCGGTACATCGAGCACGACGCGCGAATCGTCTGGAGCGCCAGCGACCTGAAGGCCGCGGCCGAATGCGAGTTCGCGTGGCTGCGGGCGATCGACGCCAAGCTCGGGCGGGTGGCCGCGGTCGACGACCCCGAAGACGCCACGCTCGAGCGTGCGGCGCGCCTCGGCACGGCGCACGAGCTCCGGGTCCTCGACGAGTACCGCGAGCGCTGGGGCGACGCGGTGCGCGAGATCCCCGCGGCGCGCTCCTCCGACGTCGAGGCGCTCGCCGATGCGGTGCGCCGCACCGACGCCGCGCTCGCCGACCCCGCCGTCGAAGTGGTCTACCAGGCGGCGTTCTCGACCACCGAGTTCGTCGGTTTCGCAGACTTCCTCGTGCGCACCCCCGAGGCCGATGCCGAGGGGCGTCGTCCCTGGATCGTGCAAGACACCAAGCTCGCCCGGCGTGCGCGCGTGACCGCCCTCATGCAGCTCGCCGCCTACGTCGACCAGCTCGATCGACTGCGCGTCCCGCGGGCCGACGAGGTGCAGCTCCTGCTGGGCGACGGCACGACGAGCCCCCACCGGGTCGACGACCTGCTCCCGGTGTTCGCGCTGCGGCGAGCCCGGCTGAGGGCCCTCATCGCCGACCGCGACATCGCCGCGGGGGCGTCCGGGGCCGCGATCCCGTGGGGCGACGCCCGCGGCGCGCTCGACGTCGTGGCGTGCGGCCGATGCGCCACGTGCGAGCTCGAGGTCGTCGCCCACCGCGATCTGCTGCTGGTCGCGGGGATGCGACCGGTCCAGCGCGAGCGACTCCGCGCGGGCGGCATCGACACGATCGACGCCCTGGCCGCCGCCACCCAGGCCCCGCCCTCGATGAGCGTCGACACGTTCGCCTCGCTGCGCACGCAGGCGCGGTTGCAGCTCGAGAGTCCCGCGGGCGTCCCCGGGGCCGACGTCCCCGCCCACGCCGTGCCCACCTTCGAGGTCGTCGCCCCGAAGTCGCTCGGCGTGCTGCCCCGCCCCGACCACGGCGACCTGTTCTTCGACTTCGAGGGCGACCCGCTGTACTCCGAGGGCGACGGCGAGCACTGGGGGATCGACTACCTCTTCGGCTGGGTCGACAGCCGGGAGGTCTACGGCGCCCTGTGGGCCCATACCTTCGCCGAGGAGCGCGCGGCGCTCGAACGCTTCCTCGACATGGTCGCGCTGCGGCGGCAGCAGTACCCGGCGATGCACATCTACCACTACGCCCCCTACGAGCCGACCCACCTGCTCACGATGGCGGCGCGCTACGGCGTGCGCGAGGCCGACGTCGACCGGCTCCTGCGCGACGGGGTGTTCGTCGACCTCTACCCGGTCGTCCGCCGCGCCCTGCGCGTGGGGTCACGGTCGTACTCGATCAAGAAGCTCGAGCCGCTCTACATGGGCGACGAGGTGCGCACGAGCGAGGTGCAGCGCGGCGACGACTCCATCGTCAAGTACGTCGAGGCGCGCGCCCTGGCCGCCGACGGCGACGCCGCGGGGGCGCAGCAGGTGCTCGACGACCTCGCCGACTACAACCGCTACGACTGCGTCTCCACCCGTCGTCTGCGCGACTGGTTGGTCGATCGGGCGCGCGAGTCGGGTGCCGTCCCGTCGCGCAGCGCCGAGCCCGACGAGCAGGCGTACGAGCCGTCGCCGCGCGCGACGGCCCTGCAGCGCTGGGCCGCCGACGCCGTCGAGCCCGATGCCACCGCGCTGCGCCTGGCGGCCGCCGCGATCGACTACTACCCGCGCGAAGAGAAGACCTATTGGGCGACGCACTTCCTGCGCCTGCGCGAGCCGATCTCGGTGTGGGAAGAGACGCGCGACGTGATCGTCGTCGACGCGGCGCGCTCCCGGGTCGTCGCCGACTGGCACATCGCGGAGTCCGGTCGCGGGTCCGAGCGCCGGCTCGTGGAACTGCGCGGTGAGCTCGCCCCCGGCACGCGCGTGAGTCCGGATGCCGAGCCCTTCGCGCTCTACGACCTCCCCGCGCCCTTCCCGCTCGAGACGCGACCCCGCTGGATCCACGGTGCTCGGCGCGTCACCGTGCGCGAGGTGCTCGACGACGGGGTCGTCATCGAAGAGGTCGCGGCGGACGGCGTCACCTGGGACGACCTCCCGCTCGCCCTCACGCCCCCCGCACCGCCGCGCGCCGGCAACCAGCAGAAGGCGATCGATTCCTGGGCCGACGCGGTCCTCGCGACGGCTCCGCGTCTGCCCGACGGCCCGGCGGCCGACATCCTGCGTCGCGTGCCCCCGCGCACGCGGTCCGGTTCCCTCGCGCCGGTCACGGCGATCGCGGGCGAGCCCGGAGACGACGAGGTCACCGCGATCTCGCGGAGCGTCGTCGACCTCGACCACAGCTACCTCGCGGTGCAGGGCCCTCCCGGAACGGGCAAGACCTACGTCGGCTCGCACGTCATCGCTCGACTCGTCGCCGAGCGCGGATTCCGCGTGGGCGTCGTCGCCCAGTCGCACGCGACCATCGAGCACATGCTCGAGCGGGTCATCGCGGCCGGGGTTCCGGCGTCCCGCGTCGGCAAGGCGCCGAAAGATCCGGGCGTCGCGCACGCGTTCACGGTGCTGCCCAAGAACGGTGTCGCCGCCTTCACCGCCGAGAACGCGGCGCACGGCTTCGTCGTCGGAGGAACGGCGTGGGACTTCAGTCACGAGGCGCGCATCCCGCGGGGGAGTCTCGACCTCCTCGTCATCGACGAGGCCGGCCAGTTCTCCCTCGCCTCCACCATCGCCGTCTCGGTCGCGGCGACGCGGCTCCTGCTGCTCGGTGATCCCCAGCAGCTGCCGCAGGTGAGCCAGGGCACCCACCCCGAGCCGGTCGACACCTCGGCCCTCGGGTGGATCATCGACGGGGCCGAGGTGGTGCCCGCCGAGCTGGGGTATTTCCTCGCCCGCACGCGCCGCATGCATCCAGCCGTGGCGGAGCCGGTCTCGCGGCTGTCGTACGAGGGGCGTCTCGCCGCCCATCCGTCCACCGCGCTCCGGCAGCTCGAGGGAGTCGAGCCGGGTGTGCACGTCCGCCCGGTGCACCACCGCGGCAACGCGACCTCGTCGCCGGAAGAGGCCGCGGAGGTGGCGCGCATCGTCGCCGATCTGGTGGGACGGGTCTGGACCGGGGCCGAGGGAGGGGCCGGCGAGTCGGCCAGCGTCGATCCGCCCCGCGTTCTGCTCCCCGACGACATCATCGTCATCACGCCCTACAACGCCCAGCAGGTCGCGGTCGAAGAGGCCCTGTCGGCCGCGGGCTTCCCCGACGTCCCCGTCGGCACGGTCGACCGGTTCCAGGGCAAGGAGGCCGTCGTGGCGATCCTCACCCTCGCCGCGTCGGCCGGACGCGACGCTCCGCGCGGGCTGGAGTTCCTCCTCCTGCGCAATCGCATCAACGTCGCCGTCTCGCGCGCGATGCAGGCGGCCTACGTGGTCTTCTCGCCCGCGCTGCTCGACGATCTCCCGCGCACCCCCGAGGGGGTGGCGCGACTCAGCGCCTTCGCCCGCCTCGTCGGCGAGGCGCGCTGAGCCTTCACGTCCCGTCTCGTCGGCGGGCGCGCTGAGATCCCGCGTCCCGCCTCGTCGGCGAGTCGCGCTGAGCTCCCGCGTCCCGCCTCGTCGGCGAGCCGCGCTGAGCCTCAGCGTCCCATCTCGTCGGTGGGCGCGCCGACCTGCCGCGTCACGGGCTTTCGCCGAACTCGACCGTGGCGTTCGGCTCCGTCGGCTGCCGCCCCGACGCGCGAGATCGTCGAGCGCCGGTGAGCAGCACTCTCCGCAGGGCACGGATGCCACGGCATCCGGGGCCCTTTCCGTGTTGCGTCTGCAGCGCGAGTGCAGGCGCCGCACGAGATCACACGTTCGGCGCGACGTCACACGCTCGTGCGTCGCCGCCACGTGTGATCTCGCGCCGAACGTGTGATCTCGGCGGCTCAGCGACCGCGGTGCGACCTCGTGCGGAACCGGGGCGATCCCGCCGGGTCGCGGGGTCGCGTCAGGCCGTGCCGTACAGGCGGTCACCGGCGTCGCCGAGACCGGGCACGATGTAGCCCTTCTCGTTGAGGCGCTCGTCCACGGCGCCGAGCACGAGGGTCACGTCGTGGCCCTCGACCTGCTTCTCGATCGCCGCGACGCCCTCGGGGGCGCCGAGCAGGCAGATCGCGGTGACATCCTGCGCGCCGCGCGCGAAGAGGAAGTTGATGGCCGCGCCGAGCGAGCCGCCGGTCGCGAGCATCGGGTCGAGCACGAAGCACTGGCGGTCGCTGAGGTCGTCGGGCAGACGCTCGGCGTAGGTGGTGGGCTCGAAGGTCTCCTCGTCGCGCACCATGCCGAGGAATCCGACTTCGGCGGTGGGGAGGAGCTTCACCATTCCCTCGAGCATGCCGAGGCCGGCGCGCAGGATGGGGACGACGATCGGGCGCGGCTCGCTGATCTTCACGCCCATCGTGGTGGTGACGGGCGTCTGGATCTCGATGGGGTCGACGCGGACGTTGCGGGTCGCCAAGTACGCGAGGAGCGTGACGAGCTCCTCGGTGAGCTGCCGGAACACCGGCGACGACGTCTGGACGTCACGCAGCACCGTGAGCTTGTGGGTGATGAGCGGGTGATCGGCGACGTGGACACGCATAGGCTCAAGGCTAACCGCTTCCCCCGCACGCCTCAGCCTCGTTTTCGGAGCCCCGTGACCCCCACCTCACTCGACCTCGACGCCATGCGGCGAGCTCTCGCGCTGGCGGAGACGGCTCGGGCCGACGGCGACGTGCCCGTGGGAGCGGTCGTCGTCGACGCCCGGGGCACCGTGCTCGGCGAGGGCCGCAACCTCCGCGAGGTCACGCACGACCCCACGGCGCACGCCGAGATCGTGGCGCTGCGCGAAGCGGCATCCGCCCTCGGCTCGTGGCACCTGGCCGACTGCACGCTCGTGGTGACGCTGGAACCGTGCGTCATGTGCGCGGGCGCCATCCTCCAGGCACGCGTGGCCCGGGTCGTGTTCGGATCGTGGGATGCCAAGGCGGGCGCCGCCGGGTCGATGTACGACGTCCTGCGCGACCGGCGCCTCCCGCACCGGGTCGAGGTCGTCGGAGGGGTCGAGGAGGAGCGCGCGGCCGCGCAGTTGCGCGCGTTCTTCGCGGATCGTCGCTGAGCGGGTCCCGCACACCCCCGCCGCGAGACGGTGACCCCGTCGCCCTTCCGACGAGCAGCCGTCTAGGGATGCGGTCCCGGGCTCACGTTCCTCGAGAGCGGCGACGCCCGCCGTCAGCGGGGGAGCAGGGGCAGCAGCTCGGTGCCGACGAGGTCGGCGTGCTCGACGTCGCGCAGGTCCATCAGCTGGAAGTAGACGCGCTCGGCCCCCAGACGGTGCAGGCGCTCGACTTTCTCGGCGACCTCCGCCGGTGTCCCGATGAGGTTCGCGCCGTTGTCGAACTGCTCGCGCGACTGGCCGATGGCCGCCGCCCGGCGGGAGATCTCGGCGTCGTCGCGACCGACGATCGTGGGGAGGGCGACCGAGAGCTTCAGCGTGGCGGGGTCGCGGTCGATCGCCTCGCACGCGGCGCGCACGACTTCGAACTTCTCGGCGACGACGTCTTCGGCGACGAAGCCGATGTTGAACTCGGTCGCGTAGCGGGCCGCCAGCGCGGGGGTGCGCTTCGGCCCGCCGCCCCCGACGATGACCGGAACGCGCCCCTGCACCGGCTTGGGCAGCGCCGGCGCCTCGTCGAGACGGTGGTGCGCGCCCGCGAACGAGAAGGTCTCGGCATCCGGGGTCTGCCACAGGCCCGTCACGATCTGCAGCTGCTCCTCGAGCAGGTCGAATCGCTTCGCCGGGAAGGGGATGCCGTAGGCGGCGTGCTCGCGCTCGAACCACCCGGTCCCCAGGCCGAGCTCGGCCCGCCCGCCCGACATCGCGTCGACCTGCGCGACCTGGATCGCGAGGATCGACGGCACGCGGTAGGTGACGGACGAGACGAGGGTCCCGAGCCGGATGCGAGAGGTCTCGCGGGCGAGGCCCGCCAGGGTGGTCCAGGCGTCGGTGGGACCCGGACGGGGGTCTCCCTCGCCCATGCGCAGGTAGTGGTCGGAGCGGAAGAACCCGTCGAGGCCGTTGCGCTCGGCCGACTGCGCGAACGCGAGCTGGTCGTCGTAGCTGAAGCCCTGCTGGGGCTCGGTGAACAGGCAGTACTCCACGGGAGCCTCCGGGGGATCGAGAGCGGTGGGGTCAGTCGGCCGAGCGCAGGATGATCGCCTCGGTCGGCGGCGCCGGGTCGGCGGGACGACCGACGTAGCCGATGTGCGTCAGCAGCGCACGACGGAACACCGCGGGGCGCTCGAGGTGCACGGAGTGTCCGGCTCCCTCGACGGGGACCTCGGTGACCTCCCCGCTCTTCTCCGCGTACGCGGCGAGCACGTCGCGCGTCTGCGAGACCATCGGCTGCGCCGGGGCCACCTCGGCGCCGGGCCAGCCCGGGACGACGCCCAGGGCGCCCAGGTGGTTCAGGTCGTAGAACGAGGCGTCCGACACGATCGCGTCCGCGGTGCCGTGGATCCACAGGATCGGCGGCTTCCGCTCGAGGTCGACGATGCCCGAGACGTCGAAGTACTTCGGGGCCATCGTGTTGAGCACGCCGGTGGTCCCCGGGGCGAAGCCCGGCCACGTCGAGGTGGTCACGGAGTCGCCGGGGTAGTTGCCGCCCGCCGTCGAGGTCGTGAGCATCGACTCGACCCAGACGTCCTCGTGCTCGCTGGTGTATCCCGGGGCGACGTACCCCGAACGGAACACCGATCGCGGCGACGTGGGGGCGTCGGCCGTGGTGTCGTGGTCGATGAGACGCTGCACGAAGTCGGCGTTGGCGCCTCCCGCGCCGGTGCCCGCGTCGTCGTCGTTCAGCCGCGAGCCGTCGCGACGCGTGCCGCCGAAGCCGTAGGGCGACACGGGCGCCTGGAGGGTGAGGGAACGCACGGGGTGATCGAGCGCGTACTGCATCACGACGCCGCCGCCCATCGACCATCCCACGAGGTGGGCCTCGGGGATGCCGAGGGCCTGGAGGGTCGCGAACAGGTCGTCGCTGAAGTCGCGCACGCCGCGGGTCGCGTCGATGGGGGTGTGCTCGGTCCGGCCGAAACCGCGCAGGTCGACGGCGAGCACACGCAGGTCGCTCGGCAGGTCCTGCATGATCTCCTGCCAGAACAGCGACGACGACACGTTGCCGTGCACAAAGACCACGGTGTGATCGGGGGTCGTGGCCGGGTCGTCGCCCACGCGCTCGAGCACGTTCACACCCAGCCGGTCGGTCTCGACCAGGCGCGCGCTGATGCCGTCGAAGAGAGTCATTCAAGGTCCTCCGTGTCGCTCGCCGGTGCCCCGGTACACCGACTTCCGATGCTAACGCGCACCCCTGTCGCCCGCATTCAGGCTTGCCCCGGGGGAGGGGCGTGGTTCATAGACTGAGCGTCATGACGGATGCTGATGCTGTGACCTCGCTGCCCCCGGTCGCGATCCTCGGGGCCGGTTCGATGGGCGGGGCGATCCTGCGCGGACTCGTCGCCGCGGGACTCGCAGACGGCGGGGTGACCGCCACCAACCGCACGATCGCCAAAGCCGCCGAACTCGCCGAGCTCGAGGGCGTGACGAGCGTGGCCCTGGAGGCCAACCCGCGGGGCAACGTCGACGCCGCGGCCCGCGCCGACATCGTGCTGATCGGGGTGAAGCCCGGGATGGTGCCCGACCTCCTCGACGAGATCGCCCCGCACCTGCGCCCCGGGGCGATCGTGGTCAGCCTGGCCGCCGGCGTGACCCTCGCCACGTTCGCCCGGCACCTCGGCGACGACGTCGCCACACTGCGGTCGATGCCGAACACCCCCTCGCTCGTGGGGAAGGGCGTGACGGGACTCGCGGCCGGCCCCGCGGCATCCGTCGACGACGTCGCGGCGGTGCGCGCGCTGTTCGAGACAGTGGGGGCCGTTCTCGAGGTCCCCGAGGCGCAGATCGACGCCCTCTCGACGATCTCCGGCTCCGGACCCGCCTACGTGTTCCTGCTGGTGGAGGAGTTCACCAAGGCCGCGGGGCGCATGGGCTTCGACGACGACCAGGCGCGGCTCCTCGCCGAGCAGACCTTCATCGGCGCGACGACGCTCCTCGACGCCTCCGACGTCGACCCCGCCGAGTTGCGTCGCCGCGTCACGAGCCCGAAGGGCACCACCGAGCGCGCCGTCGCCGTCCTGCAGGAGGCGCACCTGGACGACGTCTTCACCCGGGGCGCCGAGGCGGCCCTGGCCCGCGCGAAAGAACTGGCCGCCGGGAGCTGACATGCGCCTGCGCTTCGCGGGACCGATCTGGTACTGGCGCGGCCCCGCGCCCTACCACTTCGTGACCGTGCCGGCCCGGGAGGCGGCTCTCATCGCCGAGGTCTCCCCGGTGGTCACCTACGGGTGGGGCATGATCCCGGCATCCGTCACGGTCGGGGCGACCACGGTGACGACATCGCTCTGGCCGAAGGACGGCGGATACGTGGTGCCGGTCAAGAAGGCGCTGCAGGATGCCGAGGACCTCGGCGTCGGCGACGAGATCGAGGTCGTGCTCGACGTCGACGCGTGACGTCCCGTCGTGCCGGCGCGCGTCACGCGGGAACGCCCCGCGGGTGCTGTCGTCGGTGCCCCGTGCTCAGCGGTCGAGGGCCGCGAAGCGCTCGATGTCGCTGTTCGTGCCCGAGACGATGATGAGGTCGTGGTTGGTGACGACCGTGTTCGCCTCGGCGTAGCGGAACGGGCGCCCGGGGCTCTTCACCCCGACGACCGTGACGTTGTACTTCGTGCGCACGCCCGACTCGTTCAGCCCCACGCCGCGCACGAGCTTCGGCGGGTACATCTTGGCCAGGACGAAGTCGTCGTCGAAGCGGATGAAGTCGAGCATGCGTCCGCTGACCAGGTGGGCGACCCGCTCACCCGCCTCGGCCTCGGGGTAGATGACGTGGTTGGCCCCGACGCGGGCGAGGATCTTGCCGTGCGACTGCGAGACGGCCTTCGCCCAGATCTGCGGGACCTTCAGGTCGACGAGGTTCGCTGTGATGAGCACGGACGCCTCGATCAGGGAGCCGACCGCGACGACCGCGACCTGGAAGTCCTGAGCGCCGATCTGGCGCAGCGCGTCGATGTTGCGCGCGTCGGCCTGGACGGCGTGGGTGACGCGCTCCGACCACTTCTGCACGAGTTCGAGATTGCCGTCGACGGCGAGCACCTCGCGGTCGAGCCGGTCGAGCTCGCCCGCGCAGGCCGCTCCGAATCGCCCGAGGCCGATGACCAGGACGGGGGCGTCACTGCGGATGCGTTCAACCAACGATGGGCCTTTCCACGGGGAGCGCGTACAGCTGCGACCGGGACGACGCCGCCACGGCCGCGGCGAGAGTCACTGTACCAATGCGCCCCATGAACATCGTGGCCGCCATGACGTAGACGGCCGGGTCGGGCAGCTGGGCGGTGAGCCCCGTCGACAGGCCTACGGTGGCGAAGCCCGAGACCACGTCGAAGAGCACGTGCTCGATCGGGGCGTCGGTGATGCGGCTGATGGTGACGGTCGAGACGGCGACGATGGTCGCGCCCCACGCCACGACCGAAAGGGCGACGCGCTGCACGTCGCTGGGGATGCGTCGGCCGAAGGCCTGCACCGAGGGGCGCCCCTTCGCCTCGGAGAACACGGCGAGGGCGAGGACGGCGAGGGTCGTGACCTTGATACCGCCCGCGGTGGATGCCGAACCCCCGCCCACGAACATCAGCATCGACCCGACGATGAGGGTCGCGCCGTTGAGGTCGCCGATGTCGATCACGCTGAATCCGCCGGAGCGCGTCATGGCCGACAGGAAGAACGCCTGGAACGTCGTGTCCCACGCATCCATGCTTCCGAATGTCAGCGGGTTGTCGTATTCCAGCAGCAGAATGACGCCCGCCCCGACGAAGAACAGGACCACCGTGGTGATGATCGTGAGCTTCGCGTGCAGCGACCACAGCCGGAACTTCCAGTAGTGCCGCCACAGCGTGAAGATGACCGGGAAGCCGATCGAGCCGAGGAAGACGCCGGCCATCAGAACCGTGAGCAGGAAGTAGTCCTGGGCGAAGGGCGTCAGGCCGTCGGCGTTGGGGATGAACCCCGTGTTGGTGAAGGCCATCGCCGCGTAATAGGGCGCCTCCCAGAGCGCGACGAGCGGATGGATGCCGCCGATGATGAGCGACGGGTAGATCAGGACGGTGAGCACCGCCTCGATCACGAGGGTCGACAGGGCCACGGTCCGCAGCAGCTGACCGACCTCGCCGAGGCGCACCGTCTGGCCCTCGTTGACCGGTCCGCCGTGCGCACGCAACGGGTTGCTGTCGCCCGCGGCGATGAGCTTGGCGCGCAGTCCGAGGCGTTTCGAGATGACCAGGCCGAGGATGGAGGCCAGCGTCAGCACGCCGAGCGCGCCCACGTTCACGCCGATGTACGTGATCACCCGGCCGAGCGGCGACAGGTCCGAGTACATGTTGATCGTCGACAGCCCCGTCACGCAGATCGTCGACACGGCCGTGAAGAGCGCGTCGGCGAGGGGGATGCGCTGACCCGTCGCCGAGGCGGCGGGCAGGGAGAAGAGCGCCGTGAAGAGAGCGATCAGGGTCGCGAAGACGAGCACGGCGAAACGGGCCGGCGATGCCGTCGTGAGATTGCGCAGACGATCCCATGCCTCGTAGGCGATGCGCCGCATGCGCACCGGCAGTCGCGCCTCGTTCGGCGTCGCCGCCATGCGCCGCTCCCTTCGATGCCCGAACCCGAATCATGGTACTCGGGGCGGGGCGCGGCTAATCTGATGCCATGGCGGACATCTTCGACGTGATCGCTGACGGAACGCGTCGCGACATCCTTCAGCTGCTCCTCGATCGGGCGACCGGCGGTGAGCGGGGGACGAGCGTCTCCCAGATCGTGGCGGCGCTCGGCGTGAGCCAGCCGACGGTCTCGAAGCACCTCAAGGTCCTGCGCGAGGCCGAGCTCGTCTCGGTGCGCGAAGAGGGGCAGCACCGGTACTACAGCCTCGCGGTCGCGCCTCTCGACGAGGTGGACGATTGGCTCGTGCCGTTCTTCTCCATCGACGAAGAGAACGAGCCGGCTCTCCCCGAGTCCGCGGTGCACGCCGCCGAGGTGGTCGGCCGGGCCGCGGCATCCGTCAAGCACTCGTTCTCGACGGCGTTCCGCAAACTCCCCGGACGGTGACCCGGAGGATGCCGCATACCGGGCATCTCGAGAGCACATCCGTCACAGAAGCCGCATAGGTTTACAGCCGTCTCGCGCAGACCCTAGAGTGTGCTCAGCATCAGGAGGGTGAGTTCACCCGGAACGAGGGGTGAGCCATGGCCGAGCTGCCGGACGTGCGGTTCTTGACGGTCGCCGAGGTCGCCGAGCTCATGCGCGTGTCGAAGATGACGGTCTACCGTCTGGTGCACGCGGGCGAACTGCCCGCGGTGCGCTTCGGACGCAGCTACCGGGTGCCGGAATCGGCGGTCGTGGAGGCCGTGCAGCGACCGGTGTCCGACGTCGGCTAGACTGATCCGAGGCTTTTTTCCGAACGCCTAGTGTTCCCGGGCGCCGACATCGGCACCCAGACCCCGACTTAGTGAGGTTTTCCGTGGGTTCTGTCATCAAGAAGCGCCGTAAGCGCATGGCGAAGAAGAAGCACCGCAAGCTGCTTCGCAAGACTCGTCACCAGCGCCGCAACAAGAAGTAACGCGGCCACCACACCGAGCGCCTGTCCGATGCGACGGGCGCTTCGTGTATCCGCGCGAGCAGCGACACCGCACACTGCGGCGAGCACAGGCGAAGCCGCTCGCGCCCACCCGTCCGCCCTCAGGAGGCACGCATGCAGTCCATCTCGGTCCACGACCTGCACGCGGGGCGCGAGCGCCCCCTCATCGACGTGCGCGAAGAGCACGAGTTCGCCGCGGGGCACGTCCCCGGTGCGGTGAACATGCCGATGTCGACCATCGGCGAGCACCTCGACGAACTGCCGGGCGAGCCCTTCGACGTCATCTGCCAGGCGGGCGGCCGTTCGGCACGCGTGGTCGAGGCGCTCTCGGCTCGCGGCCACGACGCCACCAACGTCGACGGCGGAACGGGTGAATGGATCGCCGCGGGATACGACGTCGAAGCCTGAGCTCCGACCCCGCGCCGATCGCGCCTCCTAGGATGGAGACGTGACCACCCTCACGTTGATCGGCAAACCCGCGTGCCATCTGTGCGAGGTCGCGGATCAGATCGTCGACACGGTCATCGAAGGCCTCCCGGCCGACGTGGCCGACCGCATCTCCGTCGAGCACGCCTCGATCGCCGAGGATGCCGCGCTCTACGCGACCTGGTGGGAGAAGATCCCGGTCGTCCTCATCGACGGCGACCTCCACGCGCACTGGCGCGTGTCGGCCGACCGTCTCCGCGCCGCGCTGATGGCGGCCGACACCCAAGGAGCCTCCGCGTGAGCATCCGCCACATCGTCCTCTGGAAGCTGTCGGCTGACGACGTCGACACGCGTGCCCTGCACGCTGAGCAGATTGCGGAGCGACTGCTCGCCCTCGCCCCCGTGATCGACGAGATTCAGCACATCGAGGTGGGGCGCAACACCGTAAACCCGCAGTCGAACTGGGACGTCGCTCTCGTCAGCGAGTTCGCCGACGTCGACGCGCTCGAGCGCTACCAGGTGCACCCCGCGCACCAGGAGGTCGCGGGCTTCATCCGTTCGGTCGTGTCCGAGCGGTCCTGCGTCGACTACCCGTTCTGAGCCCGTCCGCTGGGCCGGTGCCGGTTCAGCCGAGAGGCCGCACCGTCGCCGGAACCGCGGCGAGGGCGATGCGGACCGCGTCCCGATCGTCGACGCGCTGGTCGGGCGCGTGCTCGACGACGACCCGGCTGCCGTCGCTCGTGCGCACGGTCGATCGACGCACGCTGCCCAGGAAGATCGTCTCTTCGACGATCGCATCCACGCCGGGAGCGTCGGGGCCCACCAGCAGCACGTTCTCGGGGCGGACCACGACCTCGCAGTGACCGTCGTGAGCGGCCGCCGCGAGGGGGAGTTCCTGCCCCCACACCTCGACGACGACGCCCTCGACGATCCCGGGGACGGCGCTGACCGGCCCGAGGACCTCGGCGACCGCCGTATCGCCGACGCGGGCGTAGACCTCGTCGGGCGTGCCCGCGGCGACGACGCGCCCCGCATCCATCACGACGAGCTGATCGGCCACGGCGGCGCCCTCGGCGGTGTCGCGCGTGGCCCACAGCGTGGTGACGCCACCTTCCCGCAGCTCTCGAACAAGTCGATCGCGGGTGGCGGCGCGCGCGCTCGTGTGCAGGGCGGCCAGGGCGTCGTCGAGCACGAGGGCGCGGGGCCGCGAGGCCAGGGCGCGCGCGAGCGCCCACCGCTGGCGATCGCCGTGCGACAGGCGGTGCACGCTCTTGTGGCCGGTGGTCAGACCGACCACTTCGCACAGACGGTCGGCCTCGGCATCCGGATCGATGACCCCCGCGTGCCGGCCCGCGGCGACGATCGCCGCGCGCGCACGGCCGAAACGCGCCACCGGCGTGCGGTCGCGGACCTCCGCGACGCGGGGCGCCGCCGGCCCCACGCGGCCCTCGATCGTGACGCTGCCCGCATCGGGCTTCTCCGCTCCGCTCACCAGGCGCAGCAGCGTCGACGCCCCGCAGCCCGAGGGACCGACGAGACCGACGATGCGTCCGGCGGAGACATCGAGATCGACGCCGTCGAGGATGACGACTCCGGAGCGCTCGCGACGGACGCCCTCGAGGACGATGGTCCAGCCCGTGGGGCGCGACGCGTCGCCCGGTGACGGATCGAGGGCGGTGACGGCGACCATGACCCGACGGTAGATGCCCCGGATGACATGCGAACGCCCGGGGGGTGAACCCCGGGCGTCGCTGGACCGAACCTTACGGAGCCAGTCGCGTCGGGCCGCGGAAGAGGTAGGTGACCTCGCGGATCGAGGACTCGCCGAGCAGCAGCATGAGCACGCGGGCGAGGCCCATGCCGAAACCGCCGTGCGGGGGAGCGCCGAAGCGGAAGAAGTCCAGGTAGAAGTCGAGGTGCTCGGGGTCGAGACCCTTCTCTTTCGCCTGCTCGATCAGCACGTCGACGCGGTGCTCGCGCTGCGCGCCGGTGGTGATCTCGACGCCGTTGAACAGCAGGTCGTACGACTTGGTCAGCCCGGTCTCCTCGTCGCGCATGTGGTAGAACGCGCGGATCTCGGGGTGGTAGTCGGTGATGAACACGAACTGGTGCCCGATCGTCTCGGCCACGTGCGCCGCGATCTGACGCTCGCCCTCGGGGTCGAGGTCGCCGTCGGTGCGGGGGATCTCGTAGCCGCGGGCGGCGACGATCTCGCGGGCCTCGGCGAGCGGGATGCGGGGGAACGGAAGCGTGGGAACCTGCACCTCGATGCCGAACAGCTCCTGGATCTCCGCCCCGTGCTTGTCGGCGACGGCCTGGAAAGCGGTCTGCAGAAGCTCCTCCTGCATGCGGGCCACGTCTTCGTGCGAGTCGATCCAGCTGATCTCGGCGTCGATCGAGGTGAACTCGGTCGCGTGACGACTGGTGAACGACGGGTCGGCGCGGAAGGCCGGGGCGATCTCGAAGATCTTGCCGAAGCCGGCGACCTGCGCCATCTGCTTGAAGAACTGCGGGCTCTGCGCGAGGTAGGCCGTCTTGTCCTCGAAGTAGGGCACCTCGAACAGCTCGGCGTTGGACTCCGAGGGGGAGGCCATGAGCTTGGGGGAGTGCACCTCGATGTAGTCGCGCTCGACCCAGTACGTGCGCATGGCGTGCTCGAGAGTCGTCTGCACACGGAAGATGAGGTTGTTGCGGCGCTGGCGCAGGTCGAGGAAACGCCAGTCCATGCGCTTGTCGGGGCTGCTGTCGGCGGCGATGGGCGTCTCGGGGTTGGCCGCGGCGGCGACCATCAGCTCGCCGACCTTGATCTCGACGCCGCCGAGCTTGACGCGCTCGTCGTGCTTGAGCTCGCCGCGCACGGTCAGGAACGTGCCGGTCGCGAGGCCACCGATCGTCTCGGTGAGGGCGAGGGCCGCGGCATCCTGCTCGCCGGCGTCCTCAGCCGGGCGCGTCGCCGGGTTGACCAGCTGCACGGCGCCGGTCTCGTCGCGCAGGACGACGAACTGCACCTTCTTCTGATCGCGCACGGTTTCGACCCATCCCGACACCTCGACGGGGCCGGCGGGGAGGGATTTCAGCTGGTTGACCAGGACGCGTTCGCTCACGATCGACCAGTCTACGTGCGGGCGGTCGCGCGCCCCTCGTCGCCTCCGCGTCGGGGGCGTCGTGGTGGGGCCGACCGTGTGCGCAGTCGATCCGCGGGCGGGGCGCGCCCGCCGTCCCTATGATGGCGCTCGTGACGTTCTCCCTCCCCCCGGAGTCGTTCCGGACGCTGCGTCCGGAACCCCGCGGGCGTGCCGCGCGACCGTGGGACGTCGCCCTCACCATCGTCCTGCTCGTGCTCCTGCCGCTGCTGGCGCTCGTGGCGACCTACGCCGGGGTGGTCCTCGCCTCCGCCGCGCAGGTCTGCGCGACGCAGTCGTGCGACGCAGGGCTCATGAACTCGGGTTTCTGGACCGCCGTCATCGCCCCGTGGGTGATCCTCGTGATCGGCGTCGTCGTGGCCATCGTCCGTCTCGTGCGTCACCGCCTGGCGTTCTGGGTCCCCCTCGTCGCGATCGCGACCATGGTCGCCGTGTGGTTCGTCGCCGCCGCCCTCGTCGGCGCCGGGCTCTCGGCATCCTGAATCGCTCGGGGGCAACCCCCAGGAACCGCGCCGGACCGGGCCGTAACCTGGACCGAGGACGCCTGGACGGGCGGCCGATCACCGAGCGCGAAGGCACCCGATGACCGACACCACCCTCTCCCTCTCCCCGCTGCGGGCCGGTTCCGGTTCCGGTTCCGCCGAGGAGCAGTCCTGGCTGACCTCGCTCGCCGACTGGACCGTGTCGCTCATGGAGGTCATCGGGCCCGTCGGGGCCGGCGTCGCGATCGCCCTCGAGAACCTGTTCCCCCCGCTCCCCAGCGAAGTGGTGCTCCCGATGGCCGGGCTCACAGCCAGCCGCGGATCGTTCACCCTCGTCGAGGCGCTGCTGTGGACCACGGTCGGTTCCGTCGTCGGCGCCTTCCTGCTCTACGGGCTGGGACGCTGGCTCGGCGCCGCGCGGCTGCGGGCGTTCGCGGCCAAGATGCCGCTGCTGCATCCCGAAGACGTCGACCGGACCGTCGCCTGGTTCGAACGCCACGGCGGCAAGGCGGTGTTCTTCGGTCGGATGATCCCGATCTTCCGCAGCCTCATCTCGATCCCGGCCGGCGTCTCGAAGATGCCGCTGTGGCGCTTCGGGCTGCTCACCGGCGCGGGGAGCCTGATCTGGAACACGATCTTCGTGCTCTCCGGCTACCTGCTCGGCGAGAACTGGCACATCGTGGAGGAGTACGCCTCGATCCTGCAGTACGTCGTCATCGCCGCGGTCGGCGTCGGCGTCGCGTGGTTCCTCTACTCGCGGGTGAGGTCGCTGCTCGCGGCCCGTCGGGACGCCTGAGCGGGGGATATCTCCACGTCGAGGCAACCGGCATCCGGACTCAGTCAGACCACAGAACCCGCGCCTAGACTGGGATCGTGCCCGCCGATCGCCTTCATCTCGTGCGCCACGGAGAGGTCTACAACCCCCGTCGCGTGCTCTACGGTCGGCTTCCCGGTTTCGGTCTGAGCGTCGAGGGGCGCCGCATGGCGCGGCAGGCGGCCGAGTACGTCCACGGCCTCGAGCGTCCCGTGAGCGCCCTCGTGGTCTCGCCCCTGCAGCGGACGCGCGAGTCGGCAGAACCCTTCGTCGAACTCTTCGGTGCCGAGCCGTTCATCGACGATCGCGTCATCGAGCCCACCAACGTCTTCGAGGGCCGCCGCATGAAGCAGGCGCTCGCGAACCCCCTGAACTGGCGTCACCTGAGCCGCCCCGCCGTGCCCAGCTGGGGCGAACCGTACGAGCGCATCGTCGCCCGGATGGTCGCGGCGATGGACGACGCCTGGAACCGCGTGCCCTCGGGCGACGTCGTCGTCGTCTCGCACCAGCTGCCCATCTGGGTGACCCACCTCGCCCTGTCCCACCAGCCCACCCGCCACGACCCGCGCAAGCGCCGCTGCGAACTGTCGAGCGTGACGAGCTTCGAACGGCGCGAGGGCGCCGGCGGTCCGCGGTTCGTCGAGGTGGCGTACGCAACGCCGGCATCCACCGCCGGTGCCGTCGACGTAGGAGCCGTGTGATGCGCCGAATCCTCACCGCGGCCGGAGCCGTCCTGGCATCCGCCGCGCTCATCGCGGGTCTGGCCGCCTGCAGTGCCGATCCTCTCGCCGACCAGTACCGCGCCGGTGACAACAAGGGCTACATCGCCGCAAACGGCTTCCAGACCAAGGAGATCGCGGCCGACCAGCGCGGCGAACCCGTCGACTTCTCGGGAACGCTCGACAACGGCTCGCCCGTCTCGAGCGCCGACTTCGCGGGCAAGGTGCTCGTGGTCAACTTCTGGTACGCCACGTGCGGACCGTGCATCATCGAGGCTCCGCGTCTCGAGCAGGCCTACCAGAGCTTCCAGGGTCAGGACGTCGCCTTCCTCGGCATCAACACGTACGACCAGCCCGCGACGGCCCTGTCGTTCGCGCGCGACCACGAGGTGTCGTACTCGAGCGCGATGGCCGTCGACGACGCGCAGCTGAAGCTCGCGTTCAACAAGGCGACCCCGCTGAACGCCACCCCCACCACCCTCGTGCTCGACAAGCAGGGCCGCGTCGCGGCCCGCATCGTCGGCGAGCTCCCCGAGGCCTCGATCCTCGAGGCGATCGTGCGCACGCTGGTCGCGGAGAACGCGTGAACCCGGGCGCTCTCGTCTTCGACGGGGCGCTGTGGGTGGCCGTCCCCATCGCGCTCGCGGCGGGGCTCATCTCCTTCCTGTCGCCGTGCGTGCTGCCGCTGGTCCCGGGATACCTGGGCTACATCGGCGGTGCCGTCGCCCCCCGCGGGGGATCGGCATCCGGACCCGGCCGCGGGCGACTGCTCGGCGGGACCCTGCTGTTCATCGCCGGTTTCACGGCGGTGTTCATGGCGATCAACGTCCTGGGCGGCACCCTCGGCGCCTTCTTCATCGAATACGCCGATGTCATCACGCGCGTCATGGGCGTGGTCATCATCCTGATGGGGTTGGTGTTCATCGGTCTGTTCGGGCTCGCCCAGCGATCGGTGCGCATGCAGTCCCGCGCGAACCTCGGACTCATCGGCGCCCCGCTGCTGGGCATCGCCCTCGGCATCGGCTGGACGCCGTGCATCGGCCCCACGCTCACCGCGATCCTCTCGGTGTCGTACAACCTGGGCGACCCGGGCCGGGCGGCGCTGCTCGGACTGGCGTACTCGCTCGGCCTCGGCATCCCGTTCGTCCTGCTCGCCCTGGGCCTCGGCTGGGCCACGCGGTCGGTGTCGTTCGTCCGCAGGCACATCCGCGTCGTGAACCTCATCGGCGGAGGGCTGCTGATCGTCCTCGGCCTGCTCATGGTCACGGGCCTGTGGGGCCAGTGGATGTCGGTGCTGCAGGGGGTGATCCAGGGTGTCCAACTCCCGCTCTGATCGAGGGAACACGATGACCGACCCGCTGCGTCCGTCCGACCACGCCGACAGCGGCTCCGCCGACGAGGTCACCCAGCCGAAGCTGGGCGTCGTCGGCTGGCTGCGCTGGGGATGGCGTCAGCTGACCAGCATGCGCACGGCCCTGGTGCTGCTGCTCCTGCTCGCGATCGCCGCGGTGCCCGGCTCGCTGGTGCCGCAGCGCAGCGCCGACCCCAACGGCGTCACCCAGTACTTCACCGACAACCCCGACCTGGCGCCGGTGCTCGACAAGCTGAGCCTGTTCGACGTCTACACCTCGCCGTGGTTCTCGGCCATCTACCTTCTGCTGTTCATCTCGCTGATCGGCTGCGTGCTCCCGCGCACGAAGCACCACTGGAAGGCCCTGCGCTCGCAGCCCCCGCGTACGCCGGCGCGTCTGTCGCGCCTGGACGACCACCGCTCCCGCACGATCGCGGTCGAGGGTGATGCGGATGCGGATGCGGATGCCGTGGCGGCGGCCGCCGTGGAGTCCGCGGCCGCGCAGCTGCGCAAGAGCGGCTACCGGGTGGCGCGGTACGACGGGCGCGGATCGTTCTCGGTGTCCGCCGAGCGCGGATACCTGCGCGAGACCGGGAACCTGCTCTTCCACGGTGCGCTCGTGGGCGTGCTGATCGCCGTCGGCGTGGGCGGGGGATTCACCTACACCGGTCAGCGCGTTCTCGTCGAGGGGCAGGCCTTCGCGAACAGCCTGCTCGACTACTCCTCGTTCAACCCGGGTCGCTTCGTCAGCGGCGACACACTCACGCCGTACTCGATGACGCTCGACAAGTTCGACGTGACCTACGTCCCCCCGGGGCAGCCCGGATCGGGTCAGGCCGGCGATTTCGTCGCGCACGTCACGACGCAGGCCCCCGGTACCGATCCGCAGGACGGGGAGGTGCGCGTCAACCACCCGCTCGACGTGCAGGGCGACCGCGTCTACCTGCTCGGCAACGGCTACGCCCCGACCGTGACGATCCGCGACGCCCAGGGCAACGAGGTGTTCCACGACTCGGTCGCCTTCCTGCCCCAGGATGCCAACATGACCTCGCTCGGCGTCATCAAGGTCGCCGACGGCCTGCCCGAACAGCTCGGTCTGCTCGGCTTCTTCTACCCGACGATGGACGTGCTCCCCTCGGGCGCCCTGACCTCGACCTACGGGGCGCTGGAGTACCCGACGCTCACGCTGCGCGTCTACGAGGGCGACCTCGGCATCGACGACGGCACTCCCCGATCGGTGTACACGCTCGACCCCTCGGGCATGACGCAGATCGCCGGAGGAGACAGCGGGAACCCGGCCATCCAGCTCATGCCCGGCCAGACCGAAGACCTGCCGAACGGCCTCGGCACGATCACCTTCGAGAACGAGGCGCCCGCGGGAGCCGTCGGGTACGAGGGATCGGTCAAGCGTTTCGCCTCCCTGTCCATCCACCGCGACCTCGCAGGGCCCTGGGTGCTCTCCTTCGCCCTGCTGGCCCTGCTCGGTCTGCTCGCCGCGCTCTTCGTGCCGCGCCGCCGCATGTGGGTCAAGGCCACCCCGCAGGGCGACTCCGTGCTCGTCGAGTACGCGGGCCTCGCGCGCGGGGAGGACCCGACGCTCGCGGCGGCCGTCGACCAGCTCGCCGAGAAGCACGGTGCGACCCTCCCCCCGACCCCCGGCCAGAGCCACCCCGACACCGGAAAAGTAGACTGAGACCATGCCCGGAACCGACCCGCTTCTCCTCGACGAGATCTCCCTCCTCCTGGTGTGGACGGCGGTCGCCATCTACGTGCTGGCGTTCATCGCCTACGCGATCGACCTGGCGCGCCGCTCCGACCTCGCGCTCAAGGCGAAAGACGAGGTCGTCGCGCGCGAGCTCGTGACCGCGGGCGGCGGGGGAGTGATCTCTTCCGGCGGCGGGTCGGCGGCATCCGCCACCTCCGCCAAGCCGCGCTACTTCTGGGCCCGCCTGGGCACCGTGCTCACGGCTCTCGGGTTCGTCTTCCACCTTGTCGCGACGGTGCTGCGCGGAATCGCCGCCGAGCGCGTGCCGTGGTCGAACATGTACGAGTTCGCCATGACCGGGCTGCTGCTGATCATCGCGGTGTACCTGGCCGTGCTCACCCGTTACGACCTGCGCTTCCTCGGCTCGCTCATGACCGGCCTCGCCGTGCTGCTGCTCGGCGGAGCGACGCTGGCGTTCCACGTCGAGGTCGTGCCGCTCGCCGACCCGCTGAAGTCGGTGTGGCTCGTCGTGCACGTGTTCGTCGCGAGCCTGGCGACGGCGCTGTTCGCTCTGGCTTTCGGGCTCTCGGTCGTGCAGCTCATCCAGACCCGTCGCGAGCGCAAGCTCGCCGAAGCCCCGGGGGATGCCGAGCCGAAGCGCGGCTTCCTGCGCACGGTTCCGAACGCCGACGCCCTGGAGTCGCTGGCCTACCGCTTCGCGATCGTCGGCTTCATCTTCTGGACCTTCACCCTCATCGCCGGTTCGATCTGGGCCAACGACGCGTGGGGCCGCTTCTGGGGCTTCGACACCAAAGAGGTCTGGACCTTCGTCATCTGGGTGCTCTACGCCGGCTACATCCACGCTCGCGCGACCCGCGGCTGGCGGGGCACCCGCTCGGCGTGGCTGTCGATCATCGGCTTCACCGCGGTGCTGTTCAACTTCACGATCGTCAACGTCTTCTTCAAGGGCCTGCACGCCTACAGCGGCCTGACGACGTAATCCGCCCTTCCCGTGGGACTCGGGCCCGTCCGGCAGTCGCCGGGCGGGCCCTTCGCGTGCGCCCCTCACTCTGTTGAGTGTCCAAAACACGCCGGCCAACGGCGGACACGGACGGCGTGTTCTGGACACTCAATGCAATTCGGCCGCGCCGAGGGCACGGGCGACCGGGGTCACCACGTCGCGCTGGGGTGCGTTGAGGTGGTGAGCGACGACGCGGATCAGCGTCCAGCCTTCGCGCGCGATGGCGCGCCAGCGGTCGGCATCCCGGCGGCAGCGATCCTCGAGACGGGTCAGCGGGTGGTCGTGGGTGACGCGGACACCGTGGAACGGCGAACGCAGATCGTGCGCGCTGAGCCGTCGACGAAGGACGCCGTGCTCGTCCGCCTCCCGCACGAGAACGCCGAGCCGAGTTCGGGTGGAAGCGGTCGCGATCGCAGGTGGCCAGCCCACACCAGGTCCGCCCGCCCCGCGTCGCATGTTCCCGCGGCCTGTGGACACCCCCCTTGTGGAGGGCCCACCTCGGAGCGCCTCCTCGGATGAGTGTCCGAGAAACCCCGTTCGGGCAGGACGCGCACCGGCGTTTCCTGGACACTCAACCGAGAGCATCGCGCCGCGGAGCCGCGACCCGGTCCGGTGGCGCTCTCGCTCGTGGCGCCGTTACGCGGGCTGGGCGGCGGTCTTCGCGGAGGTCGTGCGGCGGCGCACCACGATCAGCGTCGTGACGATCAGCGACAGCACGGCCCACACGACGAACCCGGCGACGCCCGCCCCGACTCCACCGGCCGACGACAGGGCGCCGAGCATCGCCTGGTACGCCGGAGCCGTCGGCAGGAGGGATGCCGCGGCGGCCAGCGCCGGAGGCACGGTCGAGACGATGCTCGCTCCCAGCGCCAGCGCGCCGATCACGGCGGCGATCCAGCGTCCCGCGCCCCCGAACACCGCGACCAGGGCCTGGTGCACGGCCGCGAAGGCGATGCCGGCCGCGACGCACACGAGGGCGAACACCGCCCAGTCGCCCCAGTCGTACTTCGAGGCGATCTGCACCACCCCGGCCACCAGCAGACCCTGCACGGCTCCGATGAGGGCCGCGGGGGCGAAGCCGCGCAGGGCCACGAGGGCCGACGGGCGACGACTGGTGAGGGCGCGCGCCGACACGGCCTGGAACGCCACGAACGAGGCGAGCCCGCCGAACCACAGCACGGCCATCGCCAACAGGGGGACGGCCGCGAGGCCGAAGAGCGAGTCGTCGGCTCCCGTCGCCGACACCGGGTCGGCCACGACGTCGGCGAGGGTTGTCGCCTGGCTGTCGGTGTAGGTCGGCAGCTGCGCGACGGCGGAGTCCAGCCCGTCGGCGAGCGACGAGGTGCCGCTCGCGACCTGGCTCACGCCGTCGGCGAGTTTGCCGGCGCCGTCTTCGGCTCCGGAGGCTCCGGATGCCAGCTGCGCGGCGCCCGAACTCAGGGTCGCGGCGCCTGCGCCGAGCTTCGCCGTCCCGTCGGCCAGCTGGGTCGCACCGGTGGCGATGCCGTCCATTCCGCCGGCGAGCGTGCCGAGACCGGTCGCCGCCTCGCGGGCACCGCCGGCGAGGCCGGTCGCGCCGTCGGCGAGCTGCTGGTTGGCGTCGGCGATGGCGCGGATGCCGGCCGGGAGCTGGGCGGCCTGTCCGGCCAGATCGCCGATCCGCGTGACCGTGTCGGTCGCCTGGCCGAGAGAGGCTGCGGCGGCGGCCGCCGCATCGCGCAGGGCCTGGCACTGCTCCGGCGTTCCCGTACACTCCGCCGCCGCCTTCTGCAGGGCGTCGTTCGCATCGACCAGGGCCTTGTTGACCTGCGGGGCCGCGTCGGCGAGCTTCTGCGCGTCGTCGGCGAAGCCCGGGGGGATCTGGTCGGCGAGACCGTTGATCCGCGTCGCGAGCTCCTGGTTGCCGGCGGCGATGCCGTCGGCCCCGGTCGCGAGCTTGTCCACGCCCGCGGCGGCATCCCGCGTTCCGCTCGCGAGGGCCGTCGACCCCGACGCCAGCTTCGAGGCGCCGTCGGCGAGAGGGCCGGTGCCGGCCGCGATCTGGGCGGCCCCGTCGGCGACGCCCGCGGCTCCGGTGGAGAGCTGTCCGAGACCGTCGCGCAGGTCGCCCGCCCCGGTCGCGGCCTGCGAGGCTCCGTCGGCCAGCTGGTGCGCGCCGCTCGCGGCGGAGCCGAGCTGATCGCTCAGTGTGGTGAAGCCGAGGAAGACGTTCTTCAGGTACTGCGACGACAGTTCACCGCCGTAGACGCTGGTGGCGGTGGTGGCCAGCGCGGAGGTGATGGCTCCGTCGACGACGCGCGCGTCCGGGGCCGTCTGCACGCCGATCGTCGCCTTGACCGGCGTCTCGCCCGGCCGCGTCGAGAGCGAGGCGGCCGTGAAGTTCTCAGGGATCGTCACGACGGCCGTGTACGTCCCGTCGGCGAGGCCCGCGGCGGCATCCTCGTCGTTCGAGATGACCCAGTCGATGTTGCTCGACTGGTCGTCGGCGCCCTTGACGAGACCGCCGGTGAGCTGTCGACCGAGCGGGACGAGCTGGCCGTTCAGTTCGACGGCCTTGTCGTCGTTGACGATCGCGGCGGTGATGTTCTCGAGCCGGTCGGTGGGGTTGTACAGCGCGCCGACCAGGATGCCGCCGATCACAGCGGGCAGCAGGAGCACGCCGATGAGCGTGAGCCAGGTGACGGGGCGGCGCGAGCGGGAGCGCTCGACGGGGAGAGTCATGCGAACACCTCGGAGAGATCGGCGAAGGTTTCGGGTTCGGTGCGGTGCCGTCGCGGCGTGGGCAATGACAGGGATGCCACGTCGGGGCGGTGCGCCTCCGACAGCAGAGCGAGGGCGCGGCGTTCGTCGCGGGCCGACACGACGAGAGTGAAGGGCGACGAGGCGTCTCCCGCCCGCTCGCGGGCCTCGACCGCGGCGCGGCGGAGCACGTGCGCGACGTCGTCGCGGGCGTCGTCGTCGAGGCGGTCGATGTCGGAGACGACGACGATGCGCGTTCCGCGGGCGACGGCCTGGACCACGTCCGCCTCGGCGGTGGAGGGGTCGTCGAGGAGGGCGACGCCGACGCGGGCGCGCACGGCACCGGCGCGCTCCGGCACCAGCAGGCCGTCGACGCGGAGCTTGCCCTCGATCTTCGACAGGCGACCGGCGAGGGCGAGGAGGAGCGTGCGCGTGGTGCGGGTCTCTCCCGTCACCAGCAGCGTGCCGCCGTAGCCCAGGCGCAGCGACACGTCGCGGAACACCGGCTCCTCGGCATCCGACGAGACGGATGTCTGCAGATCGTCGGCGGCGATCGCCATCGCGGGCTCGGCGGGCCAGTCGGTGAGGTGCACCTCGCGCTCGACCGCCTCGCCCTCGACGTCGAGCTTGGGCAGGATGCGGTCGAGCCAGCGCGGCATCCACCACGCCTTCGCGCCCAGCAGGGCGAGGATCGCCGGCACGAGCGTCATGCGCACGAGGAACGCGTCGACGGCGACCCCGACCGCGAGCCCCAGGGCGATGGGCTTCAGGCTCGAGTCGCCCTCGGGGACGAACGCCACGAAGACCGCGAACATGATCACGGCCGCCGCCACGACGACGCGGGCGGATGCCGAGAAGCCGCTGCGGACCGCGCCGAGCGCCACCTCGCGGGGCGTGCGCCCGTCGCGTTTCGCGTGTACGTAGTCCTCGCGCATGCGCGAGACGAGGAAGACCTGGTAGTCCATCGCGAGGCCGAACAGCACACCCATCACGACGATGGGCATGAAGCTGATGATCGGTCCGACCTTGGCCACGTGCAGGGCGTCGGCGAACCACCCCCACTCGAACACGGCCGCGACGACGCCGAACGAGGCGGCGACCGACAGCAGGTACCCGCCGGCGGCGGTGAGCGGCACCCAGATCGAGCGGAACACGATCATCAGCAGCACGAGCGACAGGCCCACGACGAACAGGCCGAAGGGCAGGAGGGCCGCGCCCAGCTGATCGGAGATGTCGATCGTGACCGCGGTGTAGCCGGTGACGAGCAGGCGCACGCCGAACTCGTCGTACAGGCGGTCTTCCTGGGCGCGCAGCTCGCGCACGAGGTCGGCGGTGCGGGGGTCGTCGGGGGCCGTCTCGGGGACGATCTGGACGATGCCGGTGTCGGCGGTCTCGTTCGGCGTCGCCAGGGCCACCTCGGCCACGCCGGGGATCTTGGCGATCTCGTCGCCGATGTCGGTCATGAGGTTCAGCGGGTCGTTCGAGGTGACGATCGTCCCCGTCATGATGAGGGGGCCGTTCGCGCCGGGACCGAAGTACTCGTCGGTCAGCTCGTACGCGACGCGGGCCTCGTCGCCCTGGGGCAGCTGTCCCGCATTGGGGAGGGTCAGCGCGAGGGAGGCGGCGGGGATCGCCGTGACGCCGAGCACGCCGATCACGGCGACGGTGGTGACCACCGGATGCCGGGTGACCAGGCCCACCCAGCGCTTGGCGGGGCCGTTGCGCTGGGCCCGCACGGCCGCCGTCGAGGCGCGACGCACGCTCTCGGCCGCGGCCTCTTCGGCGGCGGCGGCGTCGTCTTCGGCGGTCGCCGTGCGCGAGCGCTTCTTCGGGCGCTTGTACCCCCAGCCGACCACGCGCTGACCGGCGAACCCGAGGAAGGCCGGGGTCAGGGTCAGCCCGACGCACACCGCGATCGCGACCGCGACGGAGGCGGCGATGCCCATGGTGGTGAGGAAGGGGATGCCGGCGAAGCCGAGGCCGATGAGGGCGATGAGCACGGTGATGCCGGCGAAGACCACGGCCGAGCCGGCGGTGCCGACGGCGCGCGCGGTGGACTCCTCGGGGTCCATGCCGGCTCTCGTCTGGTCTTGATGTCGCGACACGATGAAGAGGGCATAGTCGATGCCGACCGCCAGGCCCAGCATCACCGCCAGCAGCGGCGTCGTCGAGGACACCGTGGCGAATCCGGTCGCGATGAAGATCAGCGCGATCGAGAGGGCGACGCCGAGGATCGCGGTGGCCAGCGGCATCCCGGCCACGAGGAACGAGCGGAACGTCACCATGAGCACGAGGGCGGCGATCAGCACGCCGAGGGCTTCGGTGAGGGACGCGCCGGGGATCTCGGTGGCGAAGAGCTGGCCGCCCAGCACCGCCTGCGAGCCGGCGGGAAGGGCGTCGCCGAGGGCGGTGGCGGCCTCGCGGAGTCCGTCTTCGGTGGCCTGGGGCACCTCGGTGGATTCGCCGGAGAACTGGATGCGCACGATCGCGGCGCGCTGATCGTCGGAGATGCCGCCCGAGATGCGGGAGTCATAGGGGTCGGTCACGGCTTCGACGAAGTCGAGCCCGCCGACGTCGGTCGTGGTCTTCTGCACGGCGTCCTGGTAGGCCGGGTCCGTGACCTTCGCCCCGTCGGCTGAGACGACGATGATCTCGGCGCTCGCGCCGCTCACCTGGGGGAACGTGCGACCGAGCATCTCGAGGCCCGCCTGCGACTCGGTGCCCGGGATGGTGAAAGTGTTGTCGGTGCCCTTGGCGAAGAGAGCGACGCCGCCTCCGGCGAGCACGAGCACGAGCAGCCACGCGGTCAGGACGCGCCACGGGTGGCGGAACGACCAGCGACCCAGGGTGTACAGGAATGTCGACACGGCGGCTCCCACGATCGGTGAACGAGTCGATACATCACCGTATCGGATACATCAATGTATCGTAGTCGGAGCGGGCGGGGTCGAACCTGGATTTCGCCCCAGAAAGAGAGGCAGCGGATGAGCGATTCCGCCCCCGCGACGACGCGCCGTCGCGAGAACACGCGCACCCGTCTCATGGATGCCGCCGCCGAGATGTTCGCCGAGATCGGCATCGAGGCCGCGTCGGTCGAGGCCATCTGCGAGCGCGCCGGATTCACGCGCGGCGCCTTCTACTCCAATTTCGCCTCGAAGGAGGAGCTCTTCCTCGCGCTGTGCGCGCGATCGGCCGAGGTGACCGTCGCGATGGTGCGCGAACGCGTCACCTCGATCGAGGCGCGCGGCCTGGATGCCACGGGCGAGGTCCTCCAGCTCGTGCAGGAGGTGCTCGAGATCGCCGGCGACGACCGGCTCGACGTGCTGCTCGGCGCCGAGATCCGCGTGCAGGCGCTGCGCAGCCCGGAGTTCGCGGAGGCGTATCTCGCGCTGAACCGCGCGCTGAGCGTCAGCGTGACGCAGCTGGTGCGCGACATCGCCCACGCGCGCGGGCTCTCGCTGCGCGTTCCGGCCGAGATGGCGACCGAACTGCTGCTGTCCGCGTGGGTGACGACCGCCGAGAAGGCGCTCATGACGCGTCAGAACGCGACGGCCACCCGCGCCGCGCTCGGTGAGCGCCTCGAGCAGCTCGTGCGCCTCATCCTCGAGTGAGCAGCAGCCCGTAGCACCGGCTCAGACGCGCGAGCCACCAGTCGCGTCGTTCGTCGTCGGCGGCGACGCGGTCGAGGTCGGCCCCGGAGGGGCGCGGACGCTCCAGGCTCAGCATCCCGTCCCGGGCGACGAGGGGGGACGCCACGACGTCGGCGGTGAACAGCGACGCGGTGCCCAGACCGCAGTCGTAGGGCAGCTCCGGCAGCGACGCCGCGAGAGCCGCCCCCATCGACAGGCCGATGGAGGTGTCGAGCGCGCTCGAGACGACCACCGGGAGCCCCGCCCGCCGCACGATCTCGCGCGCCGCGCGGACGCCGCCGAGGGGCTGCGCCTTGATCACGAGCAGGTCGGCGGCTCCGCTGCGCGCGACCCGCAGGGGATCGGCCGCCTTGCGGACGCTCTCGTCGGCGGCGATCGGGATGTCGAGGTAAGCGATGCGCTCCCGCAGCTGCGCGAGCTCCTCGACCTCGGCGCACGGCTGCTCGACGTACTCCAGGTCGAACTCGGCGAGGGCGTGCACCGCTCTCTCGGCCTCGTCGACGTTCCAGGCGGCGTTGGCGTCGACGCGCACGCGCCCCTCGGGGCCCATGCTCTCGCGCACCGCCCGCACCCGCGCGACGTCGTCGGCGAGGGTCTGACCGGCCTCGCCCACCTTCACCTTGACCGTTCGGCATCCGTCGTAGCGTTCCAGGATGCCGCGCACCTCGCCCGCGGGCACCGCCGGCATCGTGGCGTTGACGCCGATGCGGTCGCGGACCGGGAGGGGAGAAGGGGACCACCCGTAATCGAGGGCGGCGCCGAGCCAGGTCGCCGCCTCATCGTCGCCGTACTCGACGAACGGGGAGAACTCGGTCCACCCCTCCGGCCCCTCGAAGACGACCGCTTCGCGCACGTGGATGCCGCGGAAGCGCGCGGCCAGGGGAAGGGAGACGACTCGCGCGGTGGCGAGGACGTCGGCGAGCGGGGGGAGGGCGACGGTGCTCATGCCCTCATCATGGCGCTCAGCGCGGTCCGCCGCCGCCGAACCCGCCGAGCCAGAACGTCTGGCGTTCGACGGTGTACGAGGACAGGTCCTTCTGCCCGTCGAGGGATTGCCGAGCGGTCTCGGCCTGCTCGTGCGTGCGGCGCGGGCCGAACAGGTAATCCCGCAGTCGCGAGAGCTTCGACATCTTCTTCGTCATGATGACTCCGATCGTCTGGCCTCTCCACGCTACGTGGCCGGGAGCCGGCCGTCCACCCGTCCCGCCGTCCGGGCACGGGCATAGGCTGACGCCATGCTCTTCGACACTCCGGTGCGGCTCGGCGTCCAGATCCAGCCGCAGCACGTGCAGTACTCCGACATCCGCGACGCCGTCCTCCGTCTCGAGGAGATGGGCGTCGACGTCCTGTTCAACTGGGACCACTTCTTCCCGCTCTACGGCGACCCCGACGGGGAGCACTTCGAGGCGTGGACCATGCTGGCGGCCTGGGCCGAGCAGACCGAGCGCGTCGAGTTCGGCGCCCTCGTCAACTGCAACAGCTACCGCAACGCCGACCTGCAGGCCGACATGGCGCGCACCGTCGACCACATCAGCAAGAAGGGCGGCGACACCGGTCGCTTCATCTTCGGCACCGGTTCGGGCTGGTTCCAGCGCGACTATGACGAGTACGGCTACGAGTTCGGCACCGCGGGCTCGCGGCTCAACGCCCTCGCGACCGATCTTGATCGCATCGCCGCGCGCTGGTCGAAGCTCAACCCCGCCCCCACCCGCGAGATCCCCGTCATGATCGGCGGCAAGGGCGAGCAGAAGACGTTGCGCATGGTCGCCCGTCACGCCCACATCTGGCACAGCTTCGTCACGCCCGACGAACTGCCGCACAAGTTCGACGTTATCCGGACGTGGGCCGAGACCGAGCAGCGCGATCTGTCCGACCTCGTCGTGTCGAACGAGCTCAAGGACCGCGACGAGGACGTCGCGGACGCGCTGTTCGACGCCGGCACCCGCTTGTTCACGCTCGGTTTCTCGGGCCCCGAGTGGGACTACTCGCTCGTCGAGCGCTGGCTGCGCTGGCGCGACGCAAAGAACGCCTGACGCGAGTCGCCCGCCCAGCGGCGTCCCGGGTTTCCGGGGCGCCGCTGTCGCGTTCACGGCTTGAACTGCGCTCCGCCGGACGTGCCCGTCCAGTTTCTCGCGGCTTCACCGGCGTAGTACGCGGACTCGCTCTGATGGTTCAGCGAGCGGCGGGCGTCCTCGGACGCGTCGTGCGGGGGTGCGCCCAGGAAGTACTCCCGGATGCGGCCCAGAATCGACACCTTCTTCGTCATGATGACTCCGATCGTCGGGGTGCCCACGCTACGACGCCCGCCCGAAGGGTGTCCAGTGCGCCTCGTTCCCGTCCGTCGCCGAGCGGCCGCGCGTAGGCTGAAACCGTGACCGTCTCCGAGCTCTTCGACCCCGCGGAATGGACCCTGGCGCCCGGCGCCGAGGACTACACCGACATCACCGCCCACGTCACCCACGACGGTCGCGTCGCGCGCATCGCGTTCGACCGCCCGGAGGTGCGCAACGCGTTCCGCCCGCACACCGTCGACGAGCTGTACCGCGCCCTCGACATCGCGCGGCAGGACCACCGCATCGGCGTGGTGCTGCTGACCGGCAACGGACCCAGCCCGAAGGACGGCGGCTGGGCGTTCTGCTCTGGCGGCGATCAGCGCATCCGCGGGCGCGACGGCTACAAGTACTCCCACGAAGAGCACATCGTGCACGACCCGGGCCGCGCGGGGCGCCTGCACATCCTCGAGGTGCAGCGCCTGATCCGTTTCATGCCGAAGGTCGTCATCGCCGTGGTCCCCGGGTGGGCGGCCGGCGGCGGCCACTCCCTCAACGTCGTCTGCGACCTGTCGATCGCCAGCCGCGAGCACGGTCGCTTCAAGCAGACGGATGCCGACGTCGGATCGTTCGACGCCGGCTACGGTTCCGCGTACTTCGCACGTCAGATCGGGCAGAAGTTCGCCCGCGAGATCTTCTTCCTGGCCGAGGAGTACTCCGCCGAGCGCGCCTACGAGATGGGGGCGGTGAACCGGGTCGTCGCGCACGCGGAGCTCGAGCGGGAGGCGCTGGCGATGGCCCGCACCATCCTCACCAAGTCGCCGACGGCGATCCGCATGCTCAAGTACGCCTTCAACGCCGTCGACGACGGGCTCGTCGGCCAGCAGCTGTTCGCCGGGGAGGCCACGCGCCTCGCCTACGGCACCGACGAGGCCGTCGAGGGCCGCGACTCCTTCCTCGAGAAGCGCGAGCCCGACTGGTCCGACGTGCCGTGGCACTACTGAGCGCCGGGGCCGCCGCGTGAGGCTCGAGCCGCCGGCATCCGACGATCCGCGCGACGTCCTGCGCGCGCTGCGCGCCGGCGTGCTCGGGGCGGGACCGGCCGTCGCGCTCGGCGCGGGCGGACGCGTCGACGAGGTGCCGTCGGGGACCGCCGTCGTCGTGACCACCTCCGGGTCGACCGGCGTGCCGAAGTCGGTGATCCTCTCGCGCAACGCCCTCATCGCGAGCGCCTACGCGACCGCGGCCCGCATCGGCGAGGGAGCGTGGCTCCTCGCCGTTCCGGCGACGTACGTCGCGGGCGTCCAGGTGCTCGTGCGCGCCCTGCTCGCCGATCGCGAGCCGGCCGTGGTCGCGGGGCCCTTCCGCCCCGAGCCGTTCGCCGCCGCGGCTCTCGGCATGGCCTCGCACGAGAACGGCGCGCGCGTCCCGACGTACACCTCGCTCGTTCCGGCGCAGTTGCAGCGCCTCCTGGATGCCGCCGAGACCGACGCCACCGTGACCGACGCGCTGCGGTCGTTCGAGGCGATCCTCATCGGCGGGCAGGCCCTCGCCCCCGCGGTCGCGGAGCGAGCGCACGCCCTGGGTGCACGGATCGTCCGCACGTACGGATCGAGCGAGACGAGCGGGGGATGCGTCTACGACGGCGTGCCCCTCGACGGCGTCGGCGTCGCCGTCGTCGACGGCGAGGTGAGACTGTCGGGACCGATGCTCGCCGAGGGCTACCTCCGCGACCCCGAGCGCACGGCATCCGTCTTCCCCACCGCCGCCGACGGAACGCGGTGGTACCGCACCGGCGACGGGGGAGAGATCGTCGACGGCGTGCTGCGGGTGACCGGGCGGCTCGACAACGTCATCGTCTCGGGCGGGGTGAACGTCTCGCTCGATCGGGTCGAGGCCGCCGTGCGCGGCGTGGCCGGTCTCGAAGAGGCGGTGGTCGTGCCGGTCCCGGATGCCGAATGGGGCCAGGGATCCGCGGTCGTCGTGCCGGGTCTCTCGCCCGACGACGAAGGCGCCGTGCTCGAGCGGGTGCGCGCCGTGGTCGGCGCGGCCGTGGGCGCCCCCGCGCGCCCGGCGCGGGTGGTCGCCGTCGCCGAACTCCCGACGCTGTCGTCGGGCAAGCCCGATCGCGCGGCCCTGCGCGCGGCGCTCGGGCACGACCCGCGGGCATAGGATTGCCCTCCGTGGCAGCACCCTCTCGCAAGCGTTCGCACCCGGCCCCGAAGCGTCGACCCGGCGGCAACCCGCAGAAGGCGAAGGCGGGCGCCCCGCAGGCCGTGGCTCCGGCCACCGCGCGCGACTGGATCGCGGCGGCCCGCGTGCGCACGCTGCCCCTCGCCATCACGCCGGTGCTCATCGGCACGGGGGCGGCGACGCTCGTCGACGAGCAACTCCACGGGGTGATCGCCCTCGCCTGCCTCGCGGTCGCCTTCGCGCTGCAGATCGGCGTCAACTACGCCAACGACTACTCCGACGGCATCCGCGGCACCGACGACGTGCGCGTGGGCCCCGGACGACTGACCGGGGGCAAGAAGGCGAAGCCGCGCACGGTGCTGCTCGTCGCCCTGGCGTTCTTCGCGCTCGCCGCGGTGATCGGCCTCGCCCTGGTCATCCGCACGGGACAGTGGTGGCTCCTCGCCGTCGGCGCGGTCTGCATCGTCGCGGCGTGGTTCTACACCGGCGGCAAGCGCCCGTACGGCTACAACGCCATGGGCGAGCTGTTCGTGTTCGTGTTCTTCGGCCTGGTCGCGACCCTCGGCACGACGTGGCTGCAGGTGCGCTCCCTGCCGCAGGAGGCGTGGTTCGGCGCGGTGGCCGCGGGGCTGCTCGCGTGCGCGGTGCTGCTGGCCAACAACCTGCGCGACATCGACCAGGACCGCCTCGCCGGCAAGCGCACGCTGTCGGTGCTGATCGGTCGGCGCCCCACGCAGGTGCTGTTCACGCTGTTCGTTCTCATCCCCTTCGCGATCGCCGTGTTCCTCGCGTTCGTCTACCCGATCGCGTGGCTCACCCTGATCGCGCTGCTGGGCGCACTGGCCGCGATCCTCATCGTGTGGACCTACCGGACGCCGCGCGAGCTCATCACGGCCCTGCAGGTGACGAGTTTCACCTCGGTGGCCTACGGCGCGCTGCTGTTCTGGGCGTTCGCGGGCTGACGGCCCCGCTGCACCGGGAGGGTCGCAGCGCGCGGGGATGATGCGGGAGGCCGGGCCTCAGCCCGCCGCGGGGCGGTGGTCGCCGCTGTCGTCGGGCCGGGTGGCATCCACCACCGCGTCCTCGGCGTCGGCGTCGGTGTCGGCGCCGGAACGGCGACCCGTCGTGGCGCGCTGGGCACGACGCTCGGCGAGACCGCCCGTGACCTTCTCGAGGGGGCGGCGCAGGAACAGCAGCGACAGGCTGAAGCCGATGAGCGCCGCGAAGATCGCGGCGAGCCACGGCAGCTCCCGGAAGACGGGGAAGAGCAGCAGGATGCCGAGGGGCACGAGGAACGCGAGCAATCGCAGCACCGTGTAGACGAGGGCCGAACGAGCACGCATTGTTTCATTCTACGGCGGCGCCGGCGCGGCCCCTCCGCGGTCGTTCGACGGTGGGCGAAGGCTCTCGGTCTCCGGGCCCCCGTCCAGCCGCCGCACGTAGAATCACTCCATGGCACGGCTGCTTCTCATCCTGGCGCTCGTGGCGGTCCTGTTCTGGGTCTACACGATCGTCGATTGCGCTGTGCAACCCCCCTCTCGTCACCGCGGGGTGAGCAAGCCGGCGTGGCTGGCCATCGTCATCCTGCTCCCGGTGCTCGGCGGCATCCTGTGGTTCGCGATCGGCCGCGGCCGTGCGAGCCAGACGGTCGTGCGGAGGGCGCCCGATGACGACCCCGAGTTCCTCGGACGCATGACGGCCTCGGCCCGGGCCGAGCAGGACGAGCGCATCCGCCGCCTCGAAGAAGAGCTCGCGCAGCTCGACGCCGATGCCGACGACCCGCCCCGTCCGCCGCGCACCACCGACCCGGGCGACACCCCCGGCAGCGGAAAGCCCGGCGACGACGACACCCGCGGTCAGCGCGGCACCGTCGGCTGAGCCCGTCGTGACCTCGCCGAACGACCGCTCCGCCGCGCCCGCCACCGACGCGGCGGCCGCCCTCCTCGCGGGTCTCGTGGCCCGCGGCGTCCAACACATCGTGGTCAGCCCGGGTTCCCGTTCGCAGGCGCTCGCCCTCGTCGCGGCCGAGCTGGAGCGCGCCGGGCTCGTGCGCCTGCACGTGCGCATCGACGAGCGCGTCGCGGGGTTCACGGCGCTCGGCATCGGGCGCGAGACCGGGATGCCGGCGGTCGTCGTGTGCACCTCCGGCACCGCCGTGGCCAACCTCCTCCCCGCCGCTCTCGAAGCCCATCACGCGGGCGTCCCGCTCCTGCTCCTCACCGGGGATCGGCCGCCCGAGCTGCGCGGGGTCGGAGCGAATCAGACCACCCGGCAGCCGGGCCTGTTCCGCTCGGCGACGCGCTTCGAGGCGGATCTCGCCGTGCCGGAGGCCGTCGACCACACCGGCGACGACGCGCAGAGCGTCGCCCTCGACCAGGTCGCGGCCGAGGCGCTGGGCGCCTCCCTCGGCGAGGGTGCGCGCGCGGCCGGCCCGGTTCACCTCAACGTGCCCTTCCGTGAGCCGCTCGCCGGCGCGGTGCCGTCGTGGCTGCTCGAGCGGGCGGCATCCCGGGTCTCCGACACCGCCGCCGCGGAGGCCGTCATCCCCGATGACGACGACCTCTCCGGGGCGCTGTACCAGGGCGGGGGCGGCATCGGCATCGCCGACGTCGCGCCCGAGACCGGGGCGGCGCACCCCGTCGCGGCCGGCCCCCGCACCATCGTGGTCGCGGGAGCGGACGCGGGACCCGCCGCGGAGCAGTTCGCGCACGAGGGCGGCTTCCCGCTGGTCGCCGAGATCGTCAGCGGCGCGCGCTTCGGCCGGCACGTGGTGCACGGCTACCGGGCCCTGCTGAGCGACCCCGACCTCGGCGGACGGGTGGAGCGCGTCGTCGTCTTCGGCCGGCCCACCCTCAGCCGCGAGGTGACGCGTCTGCTCATGCGCGACGATGTCGAGATCCTCGCGGTACGCGGTCCGGGCGAACCCGTCAACCTGAACGGCGCGACCACGGCCGTCGACGCCGTCCGGGCGACGGGCACGGCCGATCGCGCGTGGCTCGGTGAGTGGATGCGCGCGTCGCGCGACGCCGCGGTCGACCTCTCGCCCCCGGCTCCCGACGCCGAGGGACTGGCCTCCGCGGTCCCCGCCGAACGCCTCGGCGCGATCAACGCCGAGGTCGGCGTCATGCGCGCCCCCGTCGACCGGCCCGCTCTCGTCGACGCGCTGTGGCGGGCGACCTGGCCGCACGACCGCCTGGTGTTCGGTTCGTCGCGCATCGTGCGCGTCGCCGACGAGCTGCTCGGCGGCAAGAAGGTCACCGTGCACTCCAACCGCGGGCTCGCCGGGATCGACGGGACCATCGCGACGGCGACCGGGGTCGCCCTCGCCAGCCAGGTCGACGAACGGCCCGGCGTGACCCGCCTCCTGCTCGGAGACCTCGCGTTCCTGCACGACATGGGCGCGCTGCTGCTGCCGCCCGGCGAGCAGGAGCCGCGCCTGCAGGTCGTCGTCGGCAACGACGGCGGCGGCACGATCTTCGACGGTCTCGAGGTGGCATCCGTCGCCGGTGACGACGCGATGACGCGCGTGCAGTACACCCCGCAGACCGCGCGACTCGAACAGCTCGCCCTCGCCTTCGGGTGGGAGTACCACCGCTGCACCACCCGGGTCGCCCTCGACCAGGTGCTCACCGCCCCGAGCGGGGGACGCCAGCTGATCGAGGTGCCGCTCCCGCGCTGAGCGCCGGGTCGGGGTCTCCTGCGCCCGCGCGGATCCCGTCAAGCTCTGGCGTCGATCCCGGATGCCACGGCACCATGTCGGGATGAGCAGAAGCCAGAGATGGTCCACGCCCGCCGCCGACGCCCTGCGCGTCGACCCGGGGTTCCGCCTCGCCGACATCGACACGCGGTCGACACCGGGGTACGACGGAGACAAGGACGACGGCAAGGCCGATCTCGACGCGGGCCGGGAGCCGCTGGAGGATCTGCAGGAGCGACTCTTCGCCGAGAGCGTGGCCGGCACCGCGACCGGTTCGGTGCTGCTGGTGCTGCAGGCGATGGACACCGCGGGCAAGGGCGGCATCGTGCGCCACGTCGTGGGCGCGGTCGACCCTCAGGGCGTCGAGCTCGCGTCGTTCAAGAAGCCGACCAGCGAGGAGCTCGCCCACGACTTCCTGTGGCGCATCGAGAAGCGCCTGCCGAACACCGGTCACATCGGGGTGTTCGACCGCTCGCACTACGAGGACGTGCTCATCGGACGCGTGCGTTCCCTCGCCCCCGCCGACGAGATCGACCGTCGCTACGGCGCCATCGTCGCCTTCGAGGCGCAGGCGGCCGAGATGGGCATCCGGGTGGTCAAGGTGATGCTGCACATCTCGAAGGACGAGCAGCGCGAGCGCCTGGCGAAGCGGCTCGACCGCCCCGACAAGCACTGGAAGTACAACCCCTCCGACGTCGACGAGCGCGAGCTCTGGGACGACTACATGGACGCCTACCAGGTGGCCATCGAGCGCACCTCGACCCCGGTCGCCCCGTGGCACGTGGTGCCCGCCGATCGCAAGTGGTACGCCCGCCTCGCGGTGCAGCAGCTGCTGATCGACGCGCTGGTCGACATCGACCCGCAGTGGCCGGCGGCCGACTACGACGTCGAGGAGGAGCGCCGGCGTCTCGCCGCGTCGTGACTCAGGCCAGGGCCTCGACGATCGGACGGAACTTCACGCGCGTCTCCAGCAGCTCGGACTCCGGCACGCTGTCGGCGACGATCCCCGCGCCGGCATAGGCGGTGATCGGCGCCGTCGGCGACGACGGGGCCGACCGGTCGATCTGCGCGCACCGCAGCGCGATCGCCCACTCACCGTCTCCCGAGGCGCCGGTCCAACCGACGGCCCCGGCGTAGCGCCCGCGGTCGAAGGGCTCGAGGCGGCGGATGACCTCCATCGCCGCGGCCGTGGGCGTCCCCGCGACGGCGGCGGTGGGGTGGAGCACCGAGAGCAGGTCGAGAGAGGAGGCGTCTTCGCTGAGCACGCCCTCGACGTCGGTGGCGAGGTGCCAGACGTTCGGCAGCTTGAGGGTGAAGGGCCGTGACTCGGCCGCGAGCGACGAGGTGTGGGGGGCGAGGGCTTTCAGGACGCTCTGCACGGCGAAGCGGTGCTCATCCTGGTCCTTGGTGCTCTCGGTGAGGGCGATGGATGCCGCGACGTCGGCGTCGGCGTCCCCGCCGCGCGCCACGGTCCCGGCGAGCACGCGCGCCGTCACCGTGCCGTCCGACACCGTCACCAGCGTCTCGGGGCTCGCCCCGATCAGGCCGTCGACGGCGAACACCCAGCAGTCGGGGTACCCCTCGAGGAGGGAGCGCACCAGGCGCCGCAGGTCGGAGCCGGCCGGGACCGTCCCCGTGATGTCGCGCGCGAGCACGACCTTGGCCACCTCACGGGCGCCGATGGCCTCGATGGCCTGGCGGACGGCATCCTGGTACTTCTCGGCCGTCTGCCGACCGGGGCCCAGGGTGGCCGACCAGTGCGGGCCGAAGGGGGAGCGCGGGGGCAGCTCGGGCTCGGGCTCGTCGGGGGTGTCGTCGAAGGCCAGGCGCGTGACCCAGGCCCGACCGCTGTGGCGTCCGACGATCATGCCGGGCACGCGCAGCACGTTCTCGCGCTCGGAGCGGGGGTCGAAGACGAACGAGCCGAAGGCCACGAGACCGGTTCCCGGCAGCTGCACGGGGTCGTCGACCTCGGCGGCCGCGGCGATCGCCCGCCACCGCTCCGAGATGGTCGCGTCGCCCGGCTGCGCGCCGACGTACCGCAGCGTGAGCAGGTCGCCGAACGCCGCGAGCGACTCCCCGCGCCGGCTCCAGAAGAGCGGGTCGTACGGCGTCGTGTACGCCAGCACGTCGTCCATCGGGGGGATCTCGCGCGTGATCACGCGCAGGCGCGGCACGACGTCTTCCGCGGGTTCGAGCACGTCAGCCAGCGTAGACCCGCGCCGATCGGTGCGGCGGTGCGCGGCATCCGGATGCTCCAGCGTCGAGCAGACGCGGCGTGCACGACGCAGGAGATCCCGCTCCCGGCGGCGCCGCAGGGCCGCATTCGCCGCGTCGAGCTCGACGACTCCTGCGTCGTGTCCGCGAGCGCGCGGAGGCCGGGGCCGGGAGCGTTTTAGACTCCGGAACATGGATACGCGTCCCGCCCCCGGCACCCGCCTGATGTTCGAGTGGCGCAAGTGGGACGGCTCGCCGCACTGGGTGCAGGACAGCGTCTACCTCGGTTCCGACGAGTGGGGCGAGTGGTTCGGCCAGCAGGTGGGGTGGCGCAGCGCACGGCCCGGAGCGGAGTTCGTCTGCCGTCAGCCGAACGTGACCCTCGTTCCGGCCAGCGGCGACTGGGCGTTCACGCACAACGCCGACCCGCACCCGGTCGCCGTCTACATCGACCTCGCATGGGACGTGCGCTGGCACGACGACGGAGTGCCGCGCGGCATCGACATGGACCTCGACGTCGTGCGCCGCACCGACGAGCGCGGTACCTGGATCGACGATCGCGACGAGTGGGACGAGCACCGCGTGCGCTACGGGTACCCCCTCGACATCGTCGAGCATCTGGATGCCACGGCCACCGACCTCGAACGACGCGTGCGCGATCGGGAGGCCCCGTTCTCGGACGAGGTGACCGGCCCCTGGTTGGAGCGCCTTGCGGCGCTGGCAACCCCCGGCGACGACAACCCGGCGCGCGCCTAGACTCGACGGGTGAGCAGCGACCCCAACCGCGCCGACCTCGGCAAAGACCCGCAGCGCGTCAGCGGCATGTTCGACCAGGTCGCCGCCGCGTACGACCGCACCAACTCGGTCCTCAGCCTCGGCAACGACCGCCTCTGGCGCGCGGCCGTCCTGCGGGCCGTGGCGCCGAAGCGCGGCGAGCGCATCCTCGACCTCGCGGCGGGGACGGGCACCTCGTCGATGGCGTTCGTGCCGAGCGGGGCGCACGTGGTCGCCGCCGACTTCTCGAAGGGCATGATCGCCGAGGGGCGTCGCCGACACGGAGACGTGCCGAACCTCGAGTTCGTGCAGGCGGATGCCACCGACCTGCCGTTCGACGACGGCGAGTTCGACGCGGTGACGATGTCGTTCGGGCTGCGCAACGTCAACGACCCGCGGCGCGCGCTCCGCGAGCTGCGCCGCGTCACCCGCCCCGGCGGGCGCATCGTCGTGTGCGAGTTCTCGCACCCGCCGTCCCGCGCGTTCAACGCGCTCTACCGCTTCTACAACGACCGCGTCCTCCCGGTCGTGGCGAAGGCCGTGAGCAGCAACGCCGAGGCCTACGACTACCTCAACGAGTCGATCCGCGACTGGCCTGACCAGCCGACGCTGGCCCGCTGGATGCGGGACTCGGGATGGGACGAGGTGGCGTACCGCAACCTGTCGTTCGGGATCGTCGCGCTGCACCGCGGAATCCGCCCGGCCTCCTGAGGCCCTGTCAACCGTCGAGATACCCGCGGCGGCCTCCGGCCACGCCAGGATAGGCTGAAATCGTGACCCCGAGACCGTCTGCGGCCAACACCCGCCTGTCGGGAAAGTTGGGCCTGAGCGACCGCATCTTCGCCGGCCTGCGTTCTCGCACCCTCCTCTCCACCGTCGAGGCGGGTCTCGCGCGCGTCGAGACGGAGCTCGAGGGCGAGGTGCGCAGCGCCGACAAGCTCGCCGACGTCACCGCGCGCTACCTCTACGAGGCCGGCGGAAAGCGCGTGCGCCCGATGCTCGCGATCCTCACGGCGCAGCTCGGCCAGGGCACGACGAAAGAGGTCGTCGAGGTCGCCACGGCCCTCGAACTGACCCACCTCGGCTCGCTGTACCACGACGACGTCATGGACGGCGCCGACAAGCGCCGCGGCGTGCCCAGCGCGCAGACGGTGTGGGGCAACAACATCGCCATCCTCACCGGAGACCTGCTCTTCGCCCGGGCAAGCCAGCTCATGGCCCGCCGCGGCGAGCGTGCGATCCAGCTGCAGGCCGACACGTTCGAGCGCCTCGTGCTGGGCCAGATGCACGAGACCGTCGGGCCCCAGGAGGGTGACGAGCCCGTCGACTTCTACCTGCAGGTGCTGGCCGACAAGACCGGCTCGCTCATCGCCGCGGCCGCGCAGTCGGGTGTCATCTACTCGGGAGCCCCCGAGGAGTTCGAGGAGCCCATGGTCGTCTTCGGCGAGAAGGCCGGCGTCGCCTTCCAGCTGCTCGACGACGTGATCGACCTGTCTCCCGACCCCTCCGAGACCGGCAAGGTCCCCGGCACCGACCTGCGCGCGGGCGTGCCGACCATGCCGTACCTGCTGCTCGGCCACCGTTCCGACGCGGCATCCGCCGACCTGCGCGCCCGCATCGACGACGGTCAGGAGCGCATCGCCGCCGGTGCCGACCCGTCGATCCTCGACGGTGCGCTCGCCGAGCTGCGCGACCACGAGACCACGCACGAGACCCTCGCTCTCGCGCACCGCTGGTCGCAGGAGGCCATCGACGCTCTCGCGCCGCTGCCCGACGGCGCCGTGCGCGAAGCGCTGACGCGCTTCGCCCGCGCCGTGGCCGACCGCTCGGCCTGACCTTTTTCCACCACCCCCCCCGATCGCGATCGAGAGGAACCCATGACGAAGCTGCGCCTCGCCATCGTCGGAGCCGGCCCCGCCGGCATCTACGCCGCCGACATCCTGCTGAAAGCCGAGCGTCAGTTCGACGTCTCCATCGACCTCTTCGAGCAGCTCCCCGCGCCCTACGGCCTGGTCCGCTACGGCGTGGCGCCCGACCACCCGCGCATCAAGGGCGTCATCACGGCCCTCCGCGAGGTGCTCGACCGCGGCGACATCCGCATCTTCGGCAACGTCCGCTTCGGCGAGGACATCACCCTCGACGACCTCAAGAAGCACTACAACGCCGTCATCTTCTCGACCGGCGCGATCCGCGACGCCGATCTCGACATCCCCGGTATCGACGCGGAGGGCTCCTACGGCGCCGCCGACTTCGTCAGCTGGTTCGACGGCCACCCCGACGTGCCGCGCACCTGGCCGCTCGAGGCCGAGTCGGTCGCGGTGATCGGCAACGGCAACGTGGCCCTCGACATCACGCGCATGCTCGCCAAGCACGCCGACGACCTGCTGCCCACCGAGGTCCCCGACAACGTGTACCAGGGCCTGAAGGCCTCGCCCGTCACCGACGTGCACGTCTTCGGCCGCCGCGGCCCCGCGCAGGTGAAGTTCACCCCGCTCGAACTGCGCGAGCTCGGTGAGCTGCGCGACGTCGACATGGTCGTCTACGACGAGGACTTCGACTACGACGAGGCCTCGAAGGCCGCGATCGAGACCAACAAGCAGGTCAAGGTCATCGACCGCGTCCTGCAGCAGTGGCGCACGCGCCCGGGCGTCAACAACGCCGGGGGAGAGGCTTCGCGCCGCCTCCACCTGCACTTCTGGGCCAAGCCGCTCGAGGTCGTGAAGGACGCCGACGGTCGCGTCGCCGCCCTGCGCTACGAGCGCACGAAGCCCGACGCCGAGGGCGGGGTCGTCGGCACCGGCGAGATCCGCGAGGTTCCGATCCAGTCGATCTATCGCGCCGTCGGCTACTTCGGGTCGCCGCTGAAGGACATCCCCTTCGACGAGCTGCGCGGCGTCATCCCCAACCACGAGGGCCAGGTGCTCTCGGCCGAATCGAACTCGCGGATGCCGGGACTGTACGCCACCGGGTGGATCAAGCGCGGCCCCGTCGGTCTCATCGGACACACCAAGTCGGATGCCATGGAGACGGTGCGCCACGTCATCAACGACCAGGGCGACTGGTGGCAGCCCGAGCACCCCGAGGAGGAGGCCATCCCGGCCCTTCTCGCGGAGCGCGGTGTGCGCTGGACCGACCTCGACGGCTGGCACCGCCTCGACGAGCACGAGATGGCCCTCGGCGCCCCGCACGAGCGCGCCCGCATCAAGGTCGTGCCCCGCGAGGAGATGATCGCGATCTCGCGCGGAGAGTGACCCTCGGCCCCGGCGGGGCCGGCGAGAAGATCTCGTGCCCCGCGACGAGATGATCGCGATCTCGCGCGGGGAGTGACCCGCGTCTCGAAGAGCCGCCCCGTCGTCGCGACGTGGGCGGCTCTTCGGCGTCCGGGCTCAGTCGCGCCGGCGCGCCCGCCGGAGCGCGCGAACGTCGCCTCTTCACGCCACCGAGACGGCTCCTCGCGAATATCATCCGCCCCTCGCGGGGGCAAGCCTGAGGCTGTGGAATTCCTTTGCTCGGCAGGATGGAGCCACGACAGGGGGCCGTGAGGTCCCCGCACCGAGGCGAGGGGGCCGGATGCGAAACCTCAGACGGATCGTGGCCGGAGCCTCGGCGCTGGCCCTCGCGGGAACGCTCGGCGCCTGTTCCGCCGGGGACGCCGTGCCGACCCTCACCTGGTACATCAACCCCGACGACGGTGGTCAGGCAGAGATCGCGGCATCCTGCACCGAGGCGGCCGACGGGGCGTACCGCATCGAGACCTCGCTGCTCCCGCGCGACGCGGCCTCGCAGCGCGAGCAGCTCGCACGCCGCCTCGCCGCCAGCGATCGCTCGCTCGACATCATGAGCCTCGATCCGCCGTTCATCCCCGAGCTCGCCGAGCCCGGCTTCCTCGCACCCGTGCCCGACGATCTGCAGAACACCGACGGGGTCGTGCAGGGCGCGGTGCAGTCCGCCAGCTGGAACGGCGAGCTCGTCACGGTGCCCTTCTGGGCGAACACGCAGCTGCTCTGGTACCGCAAGTCGGTCGCCGAGGCCGCGGGCCTCGACATGAGCCAGCCCGTGACGTGGGACCAGATCATGCAGGCCGCCGAGGACCAGAACAAGCAGCTCGGCGTGCAGGGCGCCCTCGCGGAGTCGCTCACCGTGTGGATCAACGCGCTCGTGGCATCCGGGGGTGGGCAGATCCTCGAGAACCCTGACGCCAAGCCCGACGAGATGCAGCTCGGACTCGAGTCGGATGCCGGCAAGAAGGCCGCCGACATCATCGGGCGCATCGGTTCGTCGGGGCTCGGCGGCCCGGGTCTTCCCACCGCCGACGAGAACGCGAGCATGAACCTGTTCCAGGGCGACAACGGTTCGTTCATGGTCAACTGGCCCTTCGTCTACCCGGCGATGCAGGGCTCGGCCCCCGAGGTCGTCGACGACCTCGGCTGGGCGGTCTACCCCCGGGTGGATGCCGGGACCCCGGCCGCGCCTCCCGTCGGCGGCATCAACCTCGGCGTCGGGGCCTACAGCGAGAACGTCGACCTGGCCTGGCAGGCGGTCGCGTGCATCGTCAGCCCCGAGAACCAGGCGCAGTACTTCGTCACCAACGGCAATCCGCCCTCGAACCTCGCCGCATACGACGACGCGGAGGTGATCGAGAAGTTCCCGATGGCCTCCACCATCGCGGAGTCCCTGCAGCTGGGTGCGCCGCGTCCGCAGACGCCGTACTACAACGAGATCTCCATCGGACTGCAGCGCACGTGGCATCCGCCGACCGCCGTCAACCCGGATTCGACGCCGCAGTCCTCGACCGACTTCATCCTCGCGGTGCTCAGAGGGGAGCGACTGCTGTGACCGACACGATCACCCGCGCCACGGGGCGCGCCGAGCCCGCGGCCCCCGCGAAGAAGAAGCGTCGCTCCGACCGCGCCCGCGCCGAGGCGCGCCTGGGCTGGATGCTCGCGGGCCCCGCCTTCGGCATCATGCTGCTGGTCACCCTGTACCCGATCGTGCAGGCGATCTGGGATTCCCTGTTCAGCCTGCGCCTCACCGCCCCCGGCGACCGCGAGTTCATCTGGTTCCGCAACTACCAGGTGATCCTCGGCGACCCGGCGTTCTGGCAGTCGATGGGGGTGACGCTGTTCATCACGGTCGTGACGGTGCTGCTGGAGCTCATCATCGGCTTCGCCTTCGCGCTCGTGATGCACCGCGCGATCAAGAAGCTGCGCGGCTTCGCCCGCACGGCGATCCTGGTGCCGTACGGCATCATCACCGTCGTCTCGGCGTTCGCGTGGTTCTACGCCTTCGACATCAACTCCGGCGGGTACGTCAACAACTGGCTGTCGTGGATCCCCGGGTTCGACGAGAACCTCAACTGGTTCGCGTACCAGGGCACCTCGCTCACCGTCATCATCCTCAGCGAGGTCTGGAAGACGACGCCGTTCATCTCCCTGCTGCTGCTGTCGGGTCTCGCCCAGGTGCCGGGAGACCTGGAAGAGGCGGCCAAGGTCGACGGGGCGACGTCGTGGGAGGTGCTGCGCCGCGTCATCCTGCCCAACATGAAGGCCGCGATCATGGTCGCGGTCCTGTTCCGCACCCTCGAGGCGTTCCGCATCTTCGACAACATCTTCATCATGACCGCGGGGGCCAACGACACCGAGGCGCTGTCGCTGCTGGCCTACAACACCTCGATCGGACGGCTCGAGATCGGCCTCGGATCCGCCATCTCGGTGCTGCTGTTCCTCAGCGTGCTGATCATCGCGGGCATCTTCATCAAGGGCTTCAAAGTGGACCTGTCGGCGGGGAGGAACTCCTGATGCGCGCAATGACCTGGCCCCAGCGGATCATGTGGCTCGTGATCATCGCGGCCGTGCTCGTGTGGTCGCTGTTCCCGGTGTTCTCGATCCTCATGACCTCGTTCAAGACGCAGGCGGGCCTGTTCTCGGGCACGCTCCTCCCGCAGGAGTGGACGCTCGACAACTACGCCACGATCCTCGCCCCGGGCGGCAGCGCGCAGGACCTCTTCCTTCCGGCGCTGCGCAACTCGATCGGCATCTCCCTCATCGCGACTTTCGTCGCGGTGGTGCTCGCGACCCTCTGCGCCTACGCGATCGCGCGCCTCGACTTCCCGGGAAAGCGCATCATCCTCACCACGGCGCTCGCGGTGTCGGTCTTCCCGATCGTGTCGATCGTTACCCCGCTGTTCAACCTGTGGCGCGTCGTCGGGCTGTACGACACGTGGCTCGGCCTGATCATCCCGTACCTCTCGCTCACGCTGCCGATCTCGATCTGGACGCTCGCGGCCTTCTTCCGTCAGATCCCGTGGGAGCTCGAGCAGGCCGCGCAGGTCGACGGGGCGACCCCGTTCGAGGCCTTCCGCAAGACGGTCGTCCCCCTCGCCGCCCCCGGGGTGTTCACCACCGCGATCATCGCGTTCTTCATCGCGTGGAACGACTTCGTCTACGGCATCTCGCTGACGTCGACGGATGCCGCCCGCCCGGTGCCCGCGGCGCTGTCGTTCTTCACCGGAGCGTCGCAGTTCGAAGAACCCACCGGCGCCATCTCGGCCGCCGCCATCGTGGTGACGATCCCCATCGTCATCGTCGTCGTCATCTTCCAGCGCCGGATCGTGTCCGGACTCACGCAGGGCGCCGTCAAGGGATAGAGGAGAGAGTCATGGCATCCATCACCCTCAACAGAATCGTCAAGACCTACGACGACGGTTTCACCGCGGTCAAGGGCGTCGACCTCGACATCGCCGACGGCGAGTTCGTGATCCTCGTCGGACCCTCGGGCTGCGGCAAGTCGACGCTGCTGCGCATGATCGTGGGCCTCGAGGACATCTCCGACGGCGAGCTGAGGATCGCCGACGAGGTCGTCAACGACAAGGCGCCGAAGGACCGCAACCTCGCGATGGTCTTCCAGAACTACGCGCTGTACCCCCACCTCACGGTGTACGAGAACATCGCGTTCCCGATGCGGCTCAAGTCGAGCGACCTCGACGACAAGGAGATCGACGAGCGCGTGCGCCGGGCGTCGAAACTGCTCGAGCTCGACGAGCACCTCGAGCGCAAGCCCGCGAACCTCTCGGGCGGTCAGCGGCAGCGCGTCGCGATGGGCCGCGCGATCGTGCGCAACGCCAGCGCGTTCCTCTTCGACGAACCGCTGTCGAACCTCGACGCGAAGCTGCGCGGGCAGATGCGCACCGAGATCGCGCGCCTGCAGCGTTCGCTCGGCATCACGACCGTGTACGTCACGCACGATCAGACCGAGGCCATGACCCTCGGCGACCGCGTCGCGGTGCTCCGCCGCGGCGAGCTGCAGCAGGTCGCGAGCCCGCGCGGGCTCTACGACCAGCCGGTGAACCTCTTCGTCGCCGGCTTCATCGGCTCCCCGCCCATGAACTTCCTCAGCGGAACCGTCGACGGCGACGTGCTGCGCCTGCCGATCGCCGACGTGCCGCTCGACGATCGCTTGCGCGCAGCGGTCGAGGGCCGTGACCTCGTGATCGTCGGGGTGCGCCCCGACGCCTTCGAAGACGCGGATGCCTCCGAGCGCGATCTCGAGGGAGGGGTCACCGCCGAGCTCGACATCGAGATGACCGAGTGGCTCGGCGAGGTGCTCTACGCCTATGTGCCCTACGAGACCGACGCCACGGTGAAGGACAAGCTGTCGGAGCTCGACCGCGACCTCGACGGCGAGAGCCTGCGCACCGAACTCGTGGTGGCTCTGGATGCCATGAGCTCGATCCGCGCGGGGGATGCCGCGCGCCTGTGGTTCTCGCCCGACTCGCTGCACCTGTTCGACCCGGAGACGGGCGTGAACCTCACGCGCGACGAGGCGAAGGCCGAGAAGCTCGAGGAGGACGCCCGCGCCGCGCGCAAGCGCGCGCTGGAGCGGGCGAAGGAACGGGCGTCGCGCGAGGAGGCGTCGGCGGCGCGCGTGCCGAACTCCTGAGATTCTGGCGCCCCGGTGCCCTCTGCGGCGCCGCGGACGGCTGCCACCGCGATTTCTCCGGAGTTTCGCCCGTGCGGGACACGGTAGACGCCCCGCCCTAGGCTGAGGCGATGGGGGAGTGGCATCCGGACATCCTCGGCGAGGGCTTCGAGCAGCGGACTCTGCCGCTGCGTCCCGACGACGAGGGCGAGGTCGTCGCGACGCTCGTGCGCTCCCGCCCTCACCCGGGCGCACGCCTGTTCGGCGAGTGGCGCGACGCCGACGTGCTCTACGTGCACGGCTGGTCGGACTACTTCTTCCAGACCGGACTGGCTCGCTTCTTCACGGATCGCGGCGCCCGCTTCTACGCCCTCGACCTGCGCAAGTACGGCCGCAGCCTGCGGCCCGGCCAGACGCCCGGATACACGGTGTCGCTCGACGTCTACGACGCCGACATCGCCGCGGCGCTGGATGCCATGGGCACCGCCCGCGAGGGGCGCCGCCTCGTGCTGCTCGGGCACAGCACGGGCGGTCTCACCCTCACGCTGTGGGCGGCGCGGCACCCCGGCGTCGCCGACCTGCTGGTGTTGAACAGCCCCTGGCTCGAACTGCAGCTCGGACCGCTCGGACGACAGGCGCTCGCGCCGATCGTCAACGTCCGCGCCCGTCTCGACCCGCTCGGGACGCACCCGGTCGTCGACCTGGGGTTCTACACGCGCGCGCAGCGCGAGCTCGGGACGCTCCCCGACGCCCCCGAGGGGTGGCGGCCGGCGCAGGGATTCCCGACGCATCCCGGCTGGTTGGCCGCGGTCATCGCGGGGCACGCGCGCGTGGCATCCGGGGTCGACGTGGGGTGCCCGGCGCTCGTGCTGCTGTCGAAGCGCTCGACCTCGGCGCTCAGCTGGAGCGACGCGATGCGCGCGAGCGACTCGGTGCTCGTCGTCGACGACATCGCCCGGGCGGCGACGCGTATCGCCGCGACCGTCACCATCGCCCGCATCGACGGGGCCCTGCACGACGTGTTCCTGTCGGCGCCCGAGGCGAGGGATGCCGCGTATGCGGCGCTGCGGAGGGGGATGACGGGTCTAGCGTAGAACGCGATCGAAGGAGCACCATGATCCCCACGTCGTCCGCGTCCGCGACCGAGCGCTACCGCGCCGCTCGAGACGAACTCCTCGCCGCCCGCACCGACGCAGCGCGTGCGGCGTCGTTCGCCTGGCCTCGCTTCGAGGGGCCGTTCAACTGGGCGATCGACTGGTTCGACCCCATGGCGCGCGGGAACCACGCGACGGCGCTCATCGTCGTCGACGACGACGAGACGCACCACGAGCGCACCTTCGACGAGCTCGCCCGTCGCTCCGACCAGGTCGCGGCGTGGCTGTCGTCGCAGGGCGTCGCGCGCGGCGACGCCGTGCTCCTCATGCTGAACAACCAGGTCGGGCTGTGGGAGGCGATGCTCGCCATCATGAAGCTCGGCGGGGTCATCGCACCCACGACCACAGCCCTCGGACGCGTCGACCTCGGCGACCGCATCGCGCGCGCCGACATCCGCCACGTGGTCGTCGGGGCGGCCGACGCCGACAAGTTCGACGACCTCCCCGAGGGACTCGGTCGCATCGTCGTGGGCGGAACCCACCCGGGGTGGGTCTCGTACGACGACGCCTTCGCCCAGGATGCCGAGCCGGCGCGGCATCCGGGGACCACCGCCGACGAGCGGCTGCTGCTCTACTTCACCTCGGGCACGACGTCGAAGCCCAAGCTGGTCGAGCACACCCATGCGTCGTACCCGGTCGGCCACCTCAGCACCATGTACTGGCTGGGGCTGCAGCCGGGCGATGTGCATTTGGCGATCAGTTCGCCGGGGTGGGCGAAGCACGCGTGGAGCCTGTTCTTCGCGCCCTGGATCGCCGGCGCGACCGTGCTGGCGCTGAACTACTCGCGGTTCTCGGCGGAGCGACTGCTGACGGAACTCGAGAACGACCGGGTCACCACGTTCTGCGCGCCGCCGACGGTGTGGCGCATGCTCATCCAAGCCGACCTCACCGGACGCCGTGGGGCGCTGCGCGAGGTCGTGTCGGCGGGCGAGCCGCTCAACCCCGAGGTGATCGCCTCGGTGCAGCGCGCGTGGGGTCTCGACATCCGCGACGGGTACGGGCAGACAGAGATGACCGCGGTCGTGGCGAACACGCCCGGCGCCGATCTCGTTCCCGGGTCGATGGGGCGTCCGCTTCCGGGATGCCCGGTGGTGCTCGTCGACCCCGTCTCGGGGGAGCGCGCCGATGAGGGCGAGATCTGCATCGACCTGTCCGACCGCCCGGTCAATCTCATGACCGGATACGTGGGCGACGCCGAACGCAACGCCGAGGCGTTCGCCGACGGACTCTTCCACACGGGCGACGTCGCCCGCCGCGACGAGACCGGCAGCATCACCTACATCGGGCGCACCGACGACGTCTTCAAGGCGTCGGACTACAAGATCAGTCCGTTCGAGCTCGAGAGCGTGCTCATCGAGCACCCCGCCGTCGTCGAAGCCGCGGTCGTCCCCGCCCCCGACGACCTGCGTCTGGCCGTCCCGAAGGCGTACATTGTGCTGGCGGGTGGGCACGAGGAGGGCGAGGAGGTCGCGCTCGACATCCTGCGTTTCGCCCGCGAGCGGCTCGCCCCCTTCCAGCGCGTGCGCCGTGTGGAGTTCTTCGACCTGCCCAAGACGATCTCGGGGAAGATCCGCCGCGTCGAACTGCGTCAGCGGGAAGAGGCCGTGTTCCGCGGCGAGGTGGACTGCGTGGAGTGGCGCGACGACTCCCTGCGCGGATGACACGGTCCGCAACCCCTCGCATCACGCCCGTCCGCATGTGAGCATCGGTACATGGATCACGAGAAGAAGCAGCCTTTCGAGAACCCCACCGTCGACGACGAGAGCGACATGCCGTCGCTGCAGGAGGAACGCAACGTGGGACGCGACACCGAGCGCGAGATCACCCAGATGATCAACGGCATCGAGGGCTGAGCCCCTCGTTGCGCCCCCGAGCGGCCTGGACGGTCGCGATCAGCGTCGTCGCGGTCGCGGCGGTCATCGGCGTCGCCGCGGTGATGACCTCCGCGGCGCGGGACGCGCCGGAGGTTGCGCCCGCGGCATCCGCGTCGACACGGCCCACGCCCACGGCGACGCGCACTCCGTCGCCGACTCTCACCCCGACCGCGACGCCCACCCCGACCGCGCGGCCCGGGACGGTGCTCGTCGACCGTAAGAACGACGGCAGCGTTCGCATGCTGGTCGCCGGCGACTCCCTCACCGCCGGATTCTTCGCGACGACGAAGGATCGGGGCTTCATCCGTCTCGTCGCGGACGACATCGGATCGGTCGACGTCACGGGCGCCGCGCAGGCGCAGCAGACGCTGTCGACCGTCGCGGCCGTGACCGACGTCCCCTCCGACGTGGGGGTCGCCGTCGTCGAGCTCGGCACGAACGACGTCGGGGTGCCGACGCCCCTCGCCGACTTCGAGCAGCAGTACGCGAGCCTTCTCGATCGCATCCGATCGACGTCGCCGAAGGCCGGGTTGCTCTGCCTCGGCACCTGGACCGCCGACGGCGCGGCCTACGACGAGGTCATCGCGCGCTCGTGCGCGGCCCGCGCCGGCGTGTACGTCTCGCTCGCCGAGGCCTTCGCGACCGCGGATTTCCACGGCCCCGCCGGGCGGGAGACGTTCGCCGGTGCCGGAGACGAGTTCCACCCGAACGACGCGGGTCACCGGGCGATCGCGGATGCCGTCCTCGCGGCGTTGACGCACTGACGCGCGTCCGCGGAGCCGGCGTGCGACACTTCCGGGAATGACGCACTCGACCCCGGTCCGTTCTTCCACGGCACCCGGACGGCGCTCCAGGCGGACGGCTCGAACGGGCGGCCCGACCCCGCCGCCGGCGGGGTCACACGGGCTCGGTCGTCCGGATGAGACCGCAGTTCACGCACGACCATGCGGCGAGGAAGCGCTCGTCGTCGAGGATCTCGAAGCGCAGAGGATCGCCGCACGTCGGGCACGTGAGGGGGTCGAGCGGTCTGCTCATCGCGCGAACGTCAGAGGGACGACCACGGCTTCGTCGCGGGCGCGATCAGCGGTAGTTCGTGAATCGGGAGCAGGTGATTGCTCATACCTCAGGATACCCTGATATGCCGCTTGACCTGGATAATACCTACCCTGAAATACCCTCGCATGGCCTGCGGTGATTCGATATTTTGCGGACTATCTGCGGACTGGAAACGGACGGAACGATCATGCGAGATGATGCTGACGCAGTCCGACGGCAAGCGATCGATGGCGCAGCGCGTGCCTTGACCCGCGCCATCGTCGATCTCGCCGAGGCCGTGGCGATGCCGCGAGAGCATGCGCCAGCGCCGGCCATTCAGCCGCCACGGCACCCGGACGACGCGTTGACGATGCCGCAGGTCTGCGAGATCACCGGACTCACGAGGAAGACGTTCTACAACCTGCGGGGCAAAGGTGAGGGGCCGCCGTTCTTCGTCGTCCGGAACCGTCTTCGTTGCTACCGCTCCGACCTCGAGACATGGATGACCGAGAAGAGGAACTCGTGAACGGCAGAGCACCGGATGAGTCGTTGACGCCGGCGCAGCAGCGCCGACGCGCGCAGGCCCTCGATGAAGTAGGGCAGGTGATCTCGGAAGCGATCGCGATCTTCGCGCCGCTGACTCCGCGCCAGTCCGCCGAGAGGGTGTGGGCGCCGGGCGGACCGTCCGTCGACGAACTCACCGTGTCCATCACGACATCCCGCGCGCGCCTTACGAACCGGCGGAGGGGTTGATCCTCCTCAGCCGGTTGCGCCGCCGGGCCCGTCTTGGTCGGCCTGGGCGCTCTTGGCGGCGTTGCGGCGCTCCTGTCGACGTTGTACTCGCGTTGGCAATGCGAAGAGTTCGTCAACGATTTCGTCCATGAACTCAAGAACGTCCGTCGAGTCTTCCTCTGTCACCGTTTCGACGACGAGATCGCTGTTCTCCGGATCCTTCTTCTCGTAGTCGCCGTGGGCCGCGTCGTTCCCGATGTGCCGGATCTCGTGGGCAGACTCAACCAGCACCGGGCGCAACAAACCCTTTTCGCCCAGCTGGATGATCTTCTTCTCAAGCATTCCCTGAGTCACCTTGAAGTGCTTTGCGCCGGCCTCGATGACGCCGCGCGCCATCAGCACCGCCGCTCTGTAAGCGCCGATGCTGTGGCAGCGGTAAGCCTCGTCGATAGCCGACGCAATGTGCGCGGGCACGTTGGGCGTCGATCGGCCAATAGGCTTCGCGGGTTCCCAGTACTCCACGAACCCGATCAAGGCGTGCGCGATGTCACTCGGTGTGGAGTGCTCGTGAATGCTGTAGAACTGCTCCTCTCGAGGGTCGACTGTCCCAACATCCATGAGACCGAGATGTCGTCGCCCCCCGATCAGGAGCCGCTTGCAGGCGAAGCACTGGAACGCTGCCTCACCGGGATAATCTGGCCCGCCAACAAGTCGGGCGCTTCCTTCGACGTACTCCATGTCTGCGTTCTTGCCGCAGTACGGGCAGACTGTCTCGCCTTGAACTCTCACCACGCACCGAACCTAGCCCGCCTGGACCAAAACGCACCCATGTCGTACGTCGCTCGTATGCTGTGCGCTACCTCGGGCACAGGGCCCGTGGACTACAGAGGGGAAGCACATGGGGCAGAGAGAAGCGCAAGCTGAGCTGTTCACCGCGATCGAGGCGCACGCGAAGGCGATCGCAAGCGCGACGCTCAACTCAGGGTCGAAAGCTCGGGCTCTCGCCGACTTGGCTCTCGCGTATCGATACGCAGCGGGCGGAGCTCAGCCGGGGAGCGTCACCGTAGAGAAGTAGTTTCCGAATGCGTTGGGGCCCCTGGGCGACCTCTGTGGGCGAGGGGCCCCAACGGTCAAGCGTCCTCAGCTATCGGACGGGAGGTAGCCCGCGTCGCGGGCGATGCGCTCGAATTCGTCGAGACTCTCGGTCCATGTAGCGACGCGCCCGAGGGTGCCGTCCGATGCATCATCGATGAGGGTGTAGCCCTCTGGTGCCTCGTCGACCATCTCGCCGTGTCGGGGGCCGTCCTGCAGTCGAATTTTCTCCATTGTCGGATTCTGGCACCGCGAGAAGGGTCGTGGAACAGGCAATGTCGGAGGTGGGCGGTACCGTGACGCCATGACCTCCGAGAAGAAGCCCTCACACGAGATAGAGACGCTGATCGCCGACATGATCGCATCGACCTTGGAGGGCAAGCTTGCCCCGACCGAGCTGGATAGCGTGCGCCACGAGGCGCGGACGCGTGAGCTCCTGCACCAGCTGACATCTCTCCACCCTTCATTCGGTGTAGACGACGTCGTCGTGCTCCTGCTCAACAGCATCGTCGGCAACGTGGCCGAGGAAGCGCGGCGTCACGGAAAGGACCCCCGGCGGGAGATCCGCGGCACGTCCCTCCGGTTCTCCGAGAGCGATGCCGCGGCCTGAGCCGCTCCCTGCGGAGACGGTCGAGCGCATCGAGATGCTGCTCGTCGCAGGCTTGGGGCGCAACGCGATCGCGCGCGAGGTAGGCGTGTCCGGTAGCTCTGTCTCGCGCGTTGCTCGAGATGCGGGCGTCACCTTCTCGGGCGCCGCGATGACGGCGGCGGCGACGGCGTGCGGCCGTGTCGATGCCGCGGTGGTTCGGGCTCAGCGTGAGCGAGAGCTGCTCGCCGCCCAGTCGCTCGCGATCGCCGCGGGACAGGCGCGCCGGGTGCGTCGGCTTGAGCGCAAGCTCGCCGATCTGCACCGTCACACCTCGTCTTCGCGCTCCTGAGCGGCGGCGGTTTCGAGAGCATCGAATGCCGCGTCTGAGTCGACGTGGTTCTCGCGCATGTAGTTCGTCATGAACTCGATACCCGCGTTGATGCCCCCGAGGATGCCGGCGGCTTGCTCGAGGCCAGGGTTGCTGCGTTCGACGATCCGGTTTGCCTTGTCGACGGCGAGGGAAGCGGCGCGCATGGCGTCAAGCTTCGTTTCCAGGGGTGCTTCGTCGAGGAGGTGCTCGGCGTACTCGTTGTCGCGGCCGCCGAAGTTGTACACCAGGTGGGGGCCGTCGAGGCTGTCGAGCGCGTCATTCGCGACGATGAGCATCTTCTTGGCGACCAGGTCTCTCAGCTCCCCGAGGTCCTCTTCGACTGCGCGGAGGTCGAGTAGCTGCGCAGAGCGGTCGAACAGGCGGCCTTCTCTGCGGCAGACGGTGGTCACTGTGGACCCGGAGACGCCGACCTGTCGCGCAATCTCGTTACGCGGGTGCCCCGCGTCGAACATCTCAAGGATGCGATCGCGAGCTGCGTTTGAGAGGGCCACCTGGTGCCTTTCGTCTGGGAGGATGCCGGGGCTCGCGCGCGCAGGGTACGCGCGAGCCCCGGGGCTTGGGGGTCAAGCTGCGGCGGCCTCTGCGCCGTCGGGGCGGGGGGTGTACTCCTGCTTCGCCAGGTCGGATTGGATCTGCGCGCTCAGCACGTCTGCGGAGCCGTGCGTGGCGTAGTTCTCCGCGGCCTGCAGGAGGGGGTCGGCGATCGCGTAGAGCGGGCCGGCCTCGAGGGCGCCGTTGAGGAGCTCAGCGAGGGCGGAGTCGGGGGTGACTTCGGCGATCCGCGACCAGACAGCGTCCTGCACCCACGCGCCCCCCGCGAGGGGATCGGACTGCCGGCCCGCCATCGAGTCGGCCACGAGACGGTCACTCATCTCGGGCTCCTTGTAGCTGTCCGCGGCGGCGAGCATTGGACCGTACTCTGCGATGGCGAGGAGCGTTGGAACGTCGGTCACACCGGAGATGAGGCGGCCGAGGGGCGCGCCGGCGTCGATCATGCGCACGATGCCGTTCCACTTCTGCGTCGCGATCACGACGGCGGCGACGTCGCCTGCGGGGAACTGCGTGTGCGTCTTGGCCTCGGTAAGCAGGTAGTCGCGGGCGCGCTCGAAGCCGGAGCGGTAGCCGGGCACGCGCTGCTGCGCCTCGGCCATGAACGCCTCGCGACGGTCGGCGCGGCGGTTGCGGAGCGCCTCGGCGGTGAGGTCGGGGTCGTTGTAGGAAGCCACGGCCCTGAGGCCGTCGCCCAGCTCGCGGGCGAGTGCGGCGGCGGTGGTCGGGGCGTCGCGCAGCTGCTGGCGGTAGTGGCGGACGTGGGCGGAGTTGATGGTCATGGTGATCCCTTCGGGGTGCGTCAGCGGGTGACGGTGGGGTCGAGGCGCACGAGGGGCGCGTGGCCGGTGTGGGTGGAGTCCATGAGGGTGAGTGCGCCGCTGATCAGGTCGCGGATGTCGCGCCAGGTGCCGTTGTGGTCCTGGAAGCGGTACTTGTGGTCGGGGTTGGCTCCGTCCGCCTGGCCCACGTCGATCGGGTACGGCCAGCTGTTGAGGCGGGCGACCTTCTCGCTGTGGTCGGCGGGGATCTCGTTGACTTCCTGGACGTCCATGCCGTTTTCGGCGAGACGCTGGGCGTAGTTCTCGTTGTCGGTGTAGCCGACGCCGAGGACCATCCAGCCGCCGGAGTAGGCGTTGCTGCGGATGGTGTTGTCGGTGGGGGCGGTGAGCTTGTACATGTGGGGTCCTGTCGGGTCAGGCGCCGACTGTGGGCGCGTTGGTGTTGTCGCGGTGCTGCAGCGCGCGCATGCGGGCGGTCAGCGTGGAGAGGGCGTGGAGGGAGCCGAGGGTGCCCTCTCCGTGTTCGATGAACGTCTGGACGCCGGCGAGGCCGAGGGCGGTCTGCCAGAAGAACGCGGCGGACATGAGGTTCTCCGCCTCTTCTTGCGTGAGCTCTTCCCCGGCTCGGGTGTAGTTGGGGCGCTCCCCGTCGGGGCGGGCGCGGTACCGCCCGTCGTCGTCCTGCGTGGCCCCGTCGACGGCGATCATGAGGGCCTCGGCGAGGTCTGCGGCGCTGCCTTCGCCGCCCGCGATGCCGAGGTAGGTGGCGGTGATCTGCAGTCCGGGGTTGGTGGGGAGCGGGGGGATGGTGAACGGCTCGGGGACGCCCTCGACGGTGAGGATGAGGTTGCGTCCGCGTTTCTCGTATGTGAGCACGGTGGGTGCCTTTCGGGTCAGGTTCCGTCGGCGCGCTCGAGGCGGCCGCTCGTGGACAGTCGGAGGGTGCCGGAGGGGAGGCCGCTGCCGGCGTAGGTGGGGACGCTGGCGAGGGGGATGCGCACGGCGCCCTGCAGGAGGATCTCTTCGCCACTGGGGGCGTTGACGGTGACGCCGAGGGTGCTGATGATCACCGACGTCGATCCCTTGCGGAGGGAGGCGACGTCGCCGACGTTGGCGACTGCGGTGCCGGCGATCAGGCGGGCTCCGGTGTTCGCGGCGTCGGCTTCGAGTCGGCTGCCGTTGGGGAAGGTGAGCGCGCCGCCGCCGATGCTCGGGTCGAGCACCATGTCGTTGACGAAGATCTTTCCCTCCTGGATGCGGACGTTCCCCATCGTGAGGCTGCCGGATCCGCCGTCGAGGATGATCGCGACGGGGCCCTGGCCGACCATGATGCGGCCGCCTCCGACGGGGCTGATGAGCACGGAGCCGACCTTGATCACGCCGCCCTCGAGGACCTCCCAGTCCCCGGCGATCGAGCCGACTCCACGCCACCGGAACGTGCCGTCGCCGTCGAGGAGCGCGCCGTCGTCGAGCTTGAGGGTGCCGCCGATGAACCGGATGCGTCCGTTACGGATCGAGGAGGACTCGAAGGGGTTCTCTCGGGACCGGTTCTCTACGACGTCGCGCAGTCGCTCGAGCGGTGAGTCGTTCGTGTTGATGAGCATGATGCCTTCCGTGCTCAGTAGCCGATGGGAGGGATCACGGCGTGGAGACCGTCGACGACGGCCTCCTTGGCGATCGACACGGCTTCGGCGTAGGTGACTCCGGGCGGGATGTTGATCGCGGCGATGTTGACGATCGGTGCGCCGCCGCCCGCGCTCTGCGGTACGGCCGCGCCACCGGCGAGGGCCGCGGCGGGGATGTACATGCCCCCGAAGATCGCCGCGGTCTCCGCCATGATCGCTTCGGAGCGAGCACGCTTCGACTCGGCGTGCGGGACGTACGTCTCGCCGCCGGTCTCCGGCTCCGCCCACACCCGGTACGATCCTGCCTTCGCCATCTGCGCGACGTGGTGCTCGCTCCCGGCGCCGCTGAGCACGGCTCCGCGGGCGTAGTAGCTCACGACGCCGCCGTCGGCCTCGGCGAACTGGTAGCCGCCGGCGAGGGGGCCTGAGCGCTGCACCTGACCGCCACCGATGAGGGGCACGGCGTCGAGGGTGACCGTCCGGCTGCGGATGCTCTCCCAGAGGGCCTTGAATGCCGCGGCCTGGTCCATCGCTTGCTGCGTCTTGACGATCACCTCCACCTCCGGTTTCGTTGGGATGGAGATGATCTCGTCGGCGAGGCGGCGAGCCTCGTCGGCGCTGTAGCCGAGGTCCTGCGCCCGCTGGATCAGGTTGTCCCGACCCTCCTGCAGCTTCTGCTGGAACTCCTCGACGTTGCCGGTCGCGGTCAGGTGATCGGTGGCCATCTGGCGGGTGTCGGATGCGAGGTCGACGAGCATGCTCATGTTGTCGCGTCCGGCCTGGGTGTTCTCGTCGAGGGAGGCGGTGTAGTCGGCGACGCCGTCCTGGTTCTCGTCGACTCCGTCGCGGGCCTTCTGGATTACCTCGTCGATCTTGGCGAGGGTGTCGCGGTAGGCGTTGCTCGAGGTGATCGCGTTGGCGTTGGCGTCGTTGCTGCGGTTGATCAGGTCGAGGAGCCGGCTGAGTTCGTCCTGCATCGACTTCGCACCGTCGGCGGCGTCGAGGTAGGCCTTGCCGGCCGTCTTGGTCTTGCTGATGTTCTCGTCCGTGGCGGAGTTGATCTGCTCCCGGATGTGCTTACCGTCCTGCTCGGCCTGCTGCATCTGGCGGATGCCCTCCGAGGCGGTGGTCGATGCGGAGGACACCTCGATCAGGCTCAGGCCGAATCGGTCTGCCAGTTCGGCGGCGACCTGAGTGTCGCCCTCGCCGGCTCGCAGTACGTCTTGCACCAACTTGAGCGCTTCGGCGTTGCCCTGCGCGGCATCCGCGATCGTCTCGAGCGAGATGCCGAACTTGGCGGCCGCGTCGGCGGCGGACCCGCGCGAGATCCACAGGTGCGTGCGCTCGGCGACCAGGGACTCGACGACGAACTTGCGGGTGGCTTCGGCGCCCTGGTCGAGGGCGTCGGCATAGGACTGTGCACGCTGGCGGGCTTCGGCCTGCTGCTGCGCGAGGGCTGCGACCACGACGAGGACACCGGTGAGAGCGACCCCGACGACGCCGGCGGCGAGGGCTGAGCGGCCCATCTGCGCGTTCGTGGCGCCGAGGGTCTCCTTCCACTCCGCCCACTTCGTCTGGACGCCGAGCGTGGCGCCTGCGAGCAGCGCGGCCGCGGTGGTGGCCGTACCGAGGACGAGGGCGGTCTCCTGCACCGGTTCGGGGGCGTCCCCGAAGAGGTCGACCATCCCGGTGAGGGTCTGCACCATCTCACGGAGCACATCGTTCGCGCCGGACCCGGTCTTGATGAGGGCGGTGTCGAATGCGCCGCCCAGCTTCTCGACGTCGCCGGCGAGGTTGTCCTGCCGTTGCGCGGCCTGGTCGGCGGCGTAGGAGGCGTCGTTGACGTTATCCGTCCAGGTGCTGACCGCCTGCGCCCCACCCTCATACAGGAGGGTCGCGGCGAGGAGGGACTCATTGCCGAAGATGCGGCCGAGCGCGGCCTGACGTTCCTGGTCGGTGAGGCCACCGAGCTTGTTCTTGAGTTCCTGCGCGAGGGGCGCGGCTTCGAGCATGCGCCCGTTCGCGTCGTAGACGCTGATGCCGTACTCCTCCATGACCTTCGCCGCGGCGCCAGACGGGGCCTGCAGCGACGCCAGAACGCCGCGGAGGGCGGTGCCGGCCTTCTCGCCCACGATGCCCTGGGTGGAGAAGTAGGCGATGACACCGGCGGTCTGCTCGAGTGACCAGCCCATCGAGTTCGCGAGCGGGCCGACGTAGGACAGCGCGAGAGACAGGTCATCAACGGAGCCCTGCGCCTTACCCGCACCGGCGGCGAGCACGTCGGCGACGTGACCGGCCTGCTCAGCGGGGAGACGGAACTGAGTGAGGACCGTGGCCATGATCTCGGCGGACCGAGCGACCTCGAGTTGCCCGGCGGCGGCGAGGGCGAGGGAGCCGGTGAGGGATCCGTCGACGATGTCGGAGACGCTCTGGCCGGCCTTGGCGAGTTCCTCTTGCGCCGCGGCGGCCTCGGTGGCGGAGTAGGCGGTGTCGGCGCCCGCGTCGAGTGCTGCGTCGGCGAGCTCGCGTTGCTCCGCGGCGGTGGCCTTCGTGGCGGCGCCGGTGTTGGACATCTGCGCGCTGAACTCGGAGTACTTCGCGATCGACAGGCTGACCATCGCGCCCGCTGCGACGCCCGCGGCGAGGAGGGCGACGCTGAGCTCCTTCGCGGCCGCCCGCTGCTTCTCGGTGACGTCGGCTTGGGTCTGCTGCTTCCGCGAGGCTTTGTCCGACTCGTCGCCGACCTTGCGGGTCGACGTTGCCTGTTCCTCGAGCGGGGCTTTCGCGTCTCGGGCCTTGCGGCCGGTGCGCTCGGTGGCGGTTCCCTGTCCGTCGACGTCGGCGGCTGCCTTCTTCGCGGCGTCTCCGGTCTTGGTGAACGCGGTCTGCGCGTCCCGCATGTCGGAGTCGAACACGGACTTGCCGACGGTGCGGAGCTTCCAGACGAGGGCGCCGGCTTCGAAGTCGCTCATCGGATGTCGCTTCCGTCGTCGGGAAGAGACCCCGGATTCTGGCGCAGGAATTCAAGGCCCTCGATCGCGTGTGCACGCTGTGTGGGCGTCAGGGAGTCGAGTGCCTCCGCGAGCACGGCGAGAGAGCCGGCGGCGATCGACAGACCGTGCACGACCTCTCCGAGTGCGTCGGAGGTGTGCTCCGCGCCGAGGATGGTGTCGCGGGCGCTGACCAGCTGATCGGCCACGGCCTCGAACGTCGACATCCGGTTCTCCTTGTTGGCGGTTCGCTTCGGGGCGTACGCCTCGAGCGACTTGGTGTCGACGCGCCACACACCGTTCTCGTCCTTCCTCCCGGTCAGCCGGCCGTCCCGCAACGCTTTCGTGAGGGCTGACCGGCTGACGCCGGAAGAGGATGCAGCACGTTCTACCGACACCGAAGATGCCACCGCCGCGACGGGTCCGTCGGTTTTGGTTGCACGCGCGACCTCCGCCGCGTGGACGCGGGCGGCATAGTCCAGGTCAGCGAGCAATTCCGTCACTTCGGGTTCTGGACTCACCTGGTTGCGAGCCCGCAACTTGCCCGGCCCGTAAGTGACGAGCAGAGCGGCCATGCGAGGGGTGATGAGGATCGAGCCCGGGCGGACGCGAGTCACGAGGACCCCTCTTTCCCGTAGTGGGCACCGGCCCAGAAGCCTGCGGCGGGGCGCGCGGTGGTGGCGTAGGTGTTGCAGAGGTCGTGGAGGGGGCAGGTGCGGCAGATGCCGCGCATGGCGATGAGGTCGGTGGGTGGGGTTTCGTGGCGTTCGGCGGTGAAGCGGGCGTCTCCGGTGCAGGCGGGGGTGGTGTCGCGGGCTGCGTGAGTGAGGGCGTCGAGGGCTTCGTCGGCGCGGTTCGGGGATCTCGCATTCGAAATGCGAGGTGGCGTGAGCTCGGGCCCCGGGCCGCGCGGGCGTCCGCGGCGGCGCACCTGGTCGGTGATGGACCAGGTCACTCGGCGTCCTCGTGTGCGCGCGCGAGGTGCGACCGGTCGGCGTCCGCGATGACGGGGAAGGTGGTGGCGGCTCGTCGAGGGTCGTTGGCAGCGTTGGCGAGGTCTATGAGGCGCTTTCCGACGGCGAGGGCTTGGGCGGGGTGGAGCCAGAGCCAGTGCTCCTGTGTCTCGTCGTCGTCGATGTCAGCGGCGATGATGATGCGGGGTGGGTCCTGGTCGCTGGTCCCCTCTCGTCCGGGGACGACGACGTGGCGGGCGACCTGCTCGGGGTCGGTCGTGATGGTGTTGGTGGCGGAGTCGAAGACGGTGACGGTCATGGTGTGCCTTTCGGTGTGGTCGCTATACCGCGGTAGAGCGGCGGGGTTCGGTGATGTCGTGGGCGCGGACGGCTGGGGTGGCGCCGCGGCGGTCCTGGTGAGGGCCTGGGGCGGCTAGGGCCTGGCGGTCGTGCTCGCTCGAGTCGACGTCAAGGGCGTAGTGCGGCATCCGTGCTTCCCGGAGCTGCTCGTTGTACGCGTCAACCTGTTCCTGCCACGCGTCGGGGTCGTCCCACGCTGCGGAGAGGGCCTCGAGGTTCGCGGGTCGGGGTGCGTTGCCGCGGTCGTCGCGGGTGTGGTCATAGCGGGTGCGGCTGTCGCGCAGGCTGCGCGCGCCGACGGCGATGTGTCCGGGCTTGAGGTAGGTGTCGGGGTTGTCGCGGAAGTGGTTGTGCATCGCCTCGAGCGCGTCTTCGTATCGCAGGTGCCCGACGATGGGCCACCAGGCTTCCGCGGTCATCCGATCGACCTGGCGGTTGTCGAGGACCTGCAGGCGCGTGAGGAGGGCGTTGAGCTCTTCTCGGGTCATGGTTTCGTCTCCCTGGGCGGGTCGATGGAGAGGGGTGCTGTGCCGGAGAGCTCGGCGTAGGTCTGGCGCGCGCGTTCTTCCGGCGTGAGGCGTGTGGATCGGCGCTGCGCCTGGTCGCGCTGTGCAGCGAGACGCAGCTGGTCGTACTTCTCGCGGAGCTTGGCGGCGCTGAGAATGTTCGATCGCCAGAAGGGGTCCGCCTGGCACCATCGGATCGCGGTCTCGATCTGCTCGACGGTACGGCCGTCGCGGTCGAGCATGAGGCGGACGGCGTCACGGTTCTTTTGTGTCCGTGACGGGGGCTTGCTGCCGTTGCGGAGGATCTCGGCGTCGAGGAGGTCGAGGAGAGACTCGATTTCGGGTCGGGGTGCCGCGAGAGCGGCCTCCGACGAGAGAGATTCCGTAGGAATCTCCTCTGTCTCTATCTCTATCTCTATCTCTGCTTTTTTCTCGGTTCGTTCTGGGTTTCCAGTCGGTTCCGGGTCGGTAACCGACTGGGTTTCCTGTGGGTTCTTCCGGGGACGTCCGCCGCGGCGACCGTTCTCTGTGTTCCGGGCGACGCGGGCCTCTCGCTCGGCCCGGGTCTCCTGGTGCTGGGCGTAGTCGCGGAGGACGTAGTCATCCCCGTGCTGCAGGAGGACGGGACGGGTGGGGTGAGTGGCGAGGAGCTCCTGGATCGCCCGGGGCTTCCAGCGCTTCCGGGCGATGCCGACCGGTATGCGCCCGTCTAGGTCCTGCATGCGGCTGTAGCCGTTCATCTCCACGAAGGCGCGGAACGCCCCATCGGAGAGGGGTTCGATCTTCGGGTGCTGCCAGAAGTCGTTCGGGAACGTCATGAACAGTCGCTTATCTCGGGGCATCAGCGGCGCCGCCTTTCCGGGGCGAGGATGGGACGCCACGCCACGCAGGCAACCCCGGAGGGCGGACTGCGCGCGCGGCGTCCCGAACGGTCATCAGGCGGACGCCTGCATGGTCATCAGGGCCATGTGCTGGCCTCCGCGGGTTGTTCAGCCCGGGGGATGTCACGGGCAGAAGACAGGGCGATGCACGCCACCGCGACGCGGGCGTAGAAGGAGGGCGGGGCGCCGCGCTTCCCGCCCTCGACCAGCCGGAGCAGATTGCTGGGAACGTCGGCATGCACCGCCACCTGACGGCGCGAGAGACCGAGCTGTCGACGGAGCGTGCGCAGGGAATGACCAGCGGAAGTTGGGGCGGCGTACCCGCGGCCGGTCATGATGCGACCGCCTCGGTGGCGGCGCGGTACTGATCCGTGAGGTCCTCCGATGCGGTGACGTTCTCGACTCCAAACAGCCACCGGGCGGCGCCGATGAGGTCGCCGGAGTAGAGCTCGTGGCCGCCGTCGTCGACGACAGAAACGGCGCGATCGCGGACGCGGGCCCTCAGACACTCATGCCGGAGAGCAGCGCGCAGCCGACCGACCGCGCGTCGGAACGCCTCGTCCGAGGGGTCGACGTCGGCGGGCACGAGCAGGACCCGCTCGCCGTCGTTCAGCACGACGTCGTACAGACCGTGGTCGACGAACAGCATCGAATGCACGATCCTGGGGCCCCATCCGGTCATGTCCTGCGTGCGGACCCCGTGGAGGTGCGAGCTCGGGAAGTGCGAGCCCGTACCGGTGAAGCTCTCTCCGATGAGGACGCGGGTGCCGGCGGGCGCGTTGACGCAGAATCGGGAGACGACGAGCGGCTTGAGGCCTACGGCTTCGAGCTCGCGTACGGTCCTCGAGAAGATGCCCGCCGAGCGATTGTTGAGATCGACGATCTCAGCCCGGATAGCGGAGAGCGCGGTGAGCGCTGAGCGTGAGATGTCATCGACACGTTCCGGGTGGCGCGACTGCGGCCGAGGGGATGCGGGGCGCTGCGCCGAGAGCGTCGCTCCGTTCAGCTCGAGAAGGGTCAGCGCCGCCTTTGCGGCGAGACGAGCCCGAGCGTTCTGCTTCTCTGCGGTGCTGGCGACTTCGTCGTCGTGGTCCGGCAGGTGAAGACGCCAGAAGTCGTCGCCGTCAATGCGTGCGATCAAGGCGTTGCCACGATTGTCGGCCGGATCTCCCAGCGTGATCTCGTCGTAGCCGTCGTGGCGGACGATGGGGGGTGTTACGGTGTTGGTGCTCATGGGGTCCATTCCCTTGGGTCTGGCCCTCGCCGCGTTCCCGCGCGGCGGGGGCATTTTTGTTGTGTGCTCAGCTGGCGTTCGCGAACGCGTTGGCCACGTACGCGTCGACGTCGGATTGACGGAACAGTCGTCGTCCCGCGACTTTCGCGGACCGCGGCGCCGTGCCCTGCGTGATCATCGCCCGCAGTGCCTTCTCCGTCTTTCGGATCATCGGTGCGACCTCGGCGACGGTGAGGAGAGGGTCGTTCATGGTCGACTCCTTCTGTGTTAGGTGCTGAACACGCTACAGCATGATGCTGCCTTGTGTTGAGTGTCAATGCCGAAAAGTGCCATGATTAGCCCCGTGACCGAGATTGAACCCACGCCCGACTTGGGCGACGAGATGGACCGCGCTATCGGGCGGAACCTTCGTCGAACTCGAGAGCTCAAGGGGATATCGCAAGCCGAACTCGCTCGCCTGGCTACGACGGCTGGGTTGCGCGGCTTTCATCAGACGACCGTCGCCCGTATCGAAAGCGGGCAGCGGTCCATGAGGGCGGCCGAGGCGCTCGCCCTGGCCCGCGTTCTTGAGACGAGCCTTGACAGGCTGGCCGAGAACGAGGAGAACTCGACGCTTCGCGAGCACATCGCTGAGGTGATCGCGGCGACAGAGCGCTACGACCTTGCGACCCGCGACCTCATGCGAGCTCGAGTGCTCGCTGCCGGCTACCTTGACCGCCTAGCTCCATACGGAGGCGCCGACTACCTCACGCACGAGGCGATCTTGAGCACGGGGCTCGACCCGAACCTGTATGAGCATCTTGAGCGACGCCTGGTCGGTTCCTCGCCTGAGATGCTCTTGCAGGCCCTACTTCACGCCGTAGGCGTGAACCCTCCCGCTGAGTACCGATTCCCCGGGCACGGCGCACGTGTGCAGTACCTCCTCGACGAGTATCGAGGGGGAGGCGAGTGAGCAGCATCAAACAGCGTCCCAATGGGCAGTGGCGAGCTCGGTACCGCGACTCGGGCGGGAAGGAGCATGCCCGTCATTTCGATCTCAAGAGGGACGCGCAACGTTGGCTCGACGAGGTCACAGCTTCCGTCGTCACTGGCATGTACGTCGACCCGCGCGCCGGGACTGCGCTCTGGGACGACTGGACCGCCGCGTGGGTAGCGCGACAGGCGTGGGCGGCGGGAACGGTCGTTGCGGCGGAGACGGCGCTCCACAGTGTCTCGTGGCGCCGTCGCGCGATCGGCCAGGTGAAACCTTCCGACATCCAGGCGTGGCTCAGCGCTGAGACAAAACGAGGGCTGGCGGCGTCCACCATGCGCACCAGGCTCAACTACGTGCAGATGGCATTCCGCGCCGCCGTTCTCGACAAGGTGATTCCTGAGAGCCCCGCGGCCACTGTGAAGCCGCCTCGTGGGCGTCGTGCCGACGTTGCGATGGAGATCCTCACGCTCGAGCAGTCCGCCGCGGTGCTCGCGACGGCGGGTAGCTTCCGTCCGTTCGTCGAGGTCTGCCTCTTCGCGGGCCTCCGACTCGGAGAGGCGGCGGGGCTGCAGCTCGGAGACGTGAACTTCCTCGGCCGCTCAATCCAGGTCCGGCGGCAGGTGCAGGGCTCATCGCTCGCGAGCACAACGATCGTCGCTCCGAAGTGGGGGAGCGAGCGCACGGTGTTTGTGCCCGATGACCTAACCGCATCGCTCTCTGCGCACGTTGCGGCCGAGCGCTTGATTGAGCCGGACGAGCACATCTTTCGCACACCCACCGGCCACCTATTTCAGCGCAACAACGCAGGCGAGGCATGGCGCGGCGTCCGCGAGCGCGCCGGTCTCCCGTCCTCCGTCACCCTGCACACGCTGCGCCACACCTACGCATCGAACCTCATTGCGTCCGGCTGCGACGTCGTGACCGTGCAGCGCGCGCTCGGACACTCACAGCCGTCGATCACGCTCAACACGTACGCCCATCTGTGGCCGTCCGCAGAAGACAAAACGCGAGCGGCGACGGCGGGTCTCATGGCCTCCATCGCCGCTCTCGCGGACTCTCCGCGGACTCAGGGCAAGAAAACCCAGGTCAGCGGGGCTTCTTACCGGTAGTTCGTGAACTGCAGGTCGACGTCGAGGTCAGCGGCCTTCAGCAGGCGCTGCACCTCCTGCAGGTCGTCGCGCGACTTGGACTGCACGCGCAGTTCGTCACCCTGGATCTGCGACTTCACGCCCTTGGGGCCCTCGTCGCGGATGATCTTGCCGATCTTTTTCGCGTTCTCCTGCGAGATGCCCTCCTTCAGCGTGGAGGTGATGCGGTACTCCTTGCCGCTCTGCACCGGCTCGCCGCTCTCGAGGCTCTTCAGCGAGATGCCGCGCTTGATGAGCTTGGTCTGGAAGACGTCGAGCACGGCGTTCGCGCGCTCTTCGGAGTTCGCCTTGATGACGATCGACTCGCCGCTCCACGCGATGGAGGCGTCGGTGCCCTTGAAGTCGTAGCGCTGCTCGACCTCTTTGTGCGCCTGGTTGAGGGCGTTGTCGGCTTCCTGCCGGTCGATCTTGGAGACGATGTCAAACGATGAGTCAGCCATGACTCAAAGGTACCGGGGCGCGCGGCCGGCGTCCCGGGGATGGACGTCGTGTCCTCTTCGCGTACGAGCATCGACAGCGCGCGCGATCGCGCCTAGCGTCGGTGGATGGCTGTGCGCAGAAAGCCCATCGCCCTGACCGTCCTCGCCGTCGCGGTGGTCGCCGCCGCGGGATGCGCGCCCGACGCCGGTTCGTCGACGCCGCCCCCTTCGGCTCCGACCTCGACGGAGGCCGCCCCGACCCCCGTGCCCTACGCCGTTCCCTCCGCCGCGCCGGACGAGGTCGGCCGCGCCGTCTTCGAGGTCGTTGACGGAGTGAACACCACCGACACCGTGCTCTCGGACGCCTTCGACGCCGGAGACGTGTTGACGATCGAGGGGCAGTGCGAGGGCGGGGAATGGATGACCTACGCGCTGCGAGATTCGACACCGGACGGAGACGGCGCCGTCCTGACCAGCGGAACGTTCCGGTGCGACTCGTCGGCCCCGCAGGGGAACACCTACGGGGTCGGGCTGTCGGGCACCGTGCAGGTGGTGCTCACGGTGGAGCAGGAGACGGAGCGCGCGTGGGTGACGGTGAAGAAGTGAGCCGCCGCCGCGCCACGGTCCCGCGTCGCTCGTAGACTCGGATGCCATGCGAGCACTCACCGAAGACGAGGTCAGGGACGCGTTCGTCAACGCCACCCCCGACGAGCTGCGGATCATCGCCCTTCCCCATGACTTCCTGCTGGCGGATTGGGACCACCTCGACTTCCTCGCCTGGCGCGATCCGCGCACGCGCGGACGCGGCTACGTGCTGACCGAGCACGAGGGGCAGCCGACCGCCGTGGTGCTGCGTGCCGCCGAGGGGCAGTCCCGCGCCCGCTCCGCGATGTGCAATCTCTGCCACACGATGCAGCCCGGTGACCAGGTGTCGCTCTTCACCGCCCGCAAGGCCGGAGAGGCGGGGGAGCACGGCGACACCGTCGGCACCTACATCTGCGCCGACCTCTCGTGCCACGAGACGGTGCGCCTGGCCGCCCCGCTCGCGCCGAGCGAGATCCGCGCGAGTGTCGACCGCAAGATCGACGGCACCAAGCGTCGCACCGAGGAGTTCGTCTCGCGCGTGCTCGACGCGGCGGAGGTGACCCGGTGACCGGTCGGGTGGTCGTCATCGGCGACGCCCTCATCGACGAGTTGCGCGACGAGACGGGCGTGCGCGAGTTCGTCGGGGGCGCCGGACTCAACGTGGCGGTGGGTCTCTCGCGGCTCGGGGTGTCGGCATCCCTCATCGCCATGGTCGGCGATGACGAGGCGGGGGAGCAGATCCGCCGCTACCTCGACGAGTACGACGTCGAGCTGCTCGCGAGCCCGTCCGAGCACGGCACCTCGCGCGCGGTCAGCACGCGCTCTCCGGGCGGCGAACCCGAGTACGTGTTCAACGAGGCGGCCCAGAACCGCCGCGTCTCTTACGGCGACGTCGAGCGGGCGGCGATCGCCGCCGCCCCCATGGTCGTCGTCAGCTGCTTCCCGTTCGACGACCGCGAGCAGACCGACCTGCTCATCGACGCCACGGCATCTCCGTCGACGCCCCTCGCGATCGACCCGAACCCGCGCAGCGGCATGCTGCACGATCGGGCCGAGTTCGTCCGCGGCTTCGAGAAGGCGGCATCCGGAGCCCTTCTCGTCAAGGTCGGCGAAGATGACGCGCACCTGCTCTACGACGCTCCGCTCGAGCAGCTGCGCGAGAAGCTGATCGGTCTCGGCGTGGGCGCGGTGCTCGCGACCTACGGCGCGGGCGGGGCGGCGATCGACGCCGGCGGCACCTCGGTGTCGCGGGGCATCTCCGACCTTCCGGGCCGGATCGTCGACACGATGGGCGGGGGCGACGCGGTGCTCGCGACGACCGCTGCCCTCGTGCGCGATCGGCTGCCCGAGACGGCGGAGGAGTGGGATGCCGTGCTCTCGCGCGCCATGGACGTGGCGGCGGCGACCTGCCGGCACGAGGGCGCGCTGCTGCGCACGCCCGCCTGAAGACAACACGCTGCGTGGTTTGAGGCACCCCTCCGGGGATAGTAGAGTGGTTTCTCGCGCCTCTGGTCGACTGTGAAAGCCGGGCGGGTGCGCATCTGGCGAGTTACCCAAGCGGCCAAAGGGATCTGACTGTAAATCAGACTGCATTGCATTCGGGGGTTCGAATCCCTCACTCGCCACCGGAAGAAAGCCCCTCCTCGCGGAGGGGTTTTTCTTTTCGTCCCCGCCTCTACGCGGCACTCCCGGGAAGGACGCGCTCGCTCCATGGCCGACCACACCTCCTTACCGCCCGATCTTCCAGTGCCGGTCGACGACGGGGCGGCGGCGCACCTGCCCGGGCGACGGATGCCGGGGGTGACGCTGCCGACCTCCGACGGCGGGACGGTCGATCTCGGGGCGTTGCCCGCCGGTCGCACGATCGTCTACCTCTACCCCCTGACGGGGCGTCCCGACGCCGAGCTGCCCGAGGGGTGGGCGGCGATTCCCGGGGCGCGCGGCTGCACCACCGAGGCCTGCGACTTCCGCGACCACCACGAGGATCTGCGCCGCGCCGGGGTCTCGGCCGTCTTCGGGCTCTCGAGCCAGAACGCCGACTATCAGCGCGAGGTGGTGGGGCGGCTGCGTCTGCCCTTCTCGATGATCTCCGACGAGGGGTTCGTCGTGGCCGAGGCGCTGGGGCTGCCGACCTTCGCGGCGGAAGGGCACGCGCGCCTGTACGCGCGGCTGACGCTCGTGGTCGACGACGGCCGCATCACTCACGCGTTCTATCCGGTGTTCCCGCCGAACACCCACGCACAGCAGGTGCTGCGATGGGTGGGGGAGAACCCGCGGTAGCGGGATCAGCAGGCGGCGAGGAGCGCCTTCGACTTCGTCTCGAGGAACGCCACGAGCGCACCGAGCACGTTGACCTCGTTGCCGAGGGTGACGAGTTCGACGGCGCTCAACTCGATCACGTCGTCGCGCGCCTCCATCGTCGCCTTCCAGCTCCCGTCGCCGCCGGCGATCGGCTGCAGGTAGGTGATGGTCTTCGCGTTGCTGAGATCCACCACGATCAGGCCGATGTCGGCGTCGGGTTCGGCGTCGTCATCCTGTTCGAGGACGCGGATGTCGCTCCCGGTCAGATATCCCAGGGTGCGGAACTCCGTCAACCACGCCTCGAGCAAGGCCATGTCGAGCAGCTTGCGAACCGGCATCCGTCACCTCGATCCATGCGCATGAATGTCATACGCCCCCCACATTATGGGGGGCGTACGAGGAGGCTTCCGCCGCGGGGTCGCGCGTGGTATCAGGCGGCGCGAACCGGCCGACCCGCCGCCGCGCGAACGGGGTGCGCGGGAGTGCGCGATGCCTCTTCGGCGGCCTCCCAGGTGCGGGTGTCGACGACGAGGCCGGATGCCGCGTTCGCCTGATCGGCGAGGGAGCGGAGGTAGTCGCCGACGAGTTGCTCGGGCTCGGGCGACTCGAAGACGAAGCGCAGGGGAATGGCCGGCTGGAGCCAGATGGTGGAGCGGCCGGTCTCATCCGCCGTGCCGGTCCAGGTGAGTGTGAAGGATTCTCCACGGCGCAACTTCGTCGACGCGATCACCTTGATGTATCCCATCAGGCGGTCGGGAAGGGAGATGGGGGCGGTGTCGGAACCGTAGAACAGCGTGGCCATGATGATCTCCTTCGTCGATTGGTCGGGCTGAGTTGATTTCTAAGGTACCACGTATTTCACTCGGTTAATTATCTTCGCGAGATACTCAGGTTTCTCACTAGAGTGAGATCCAGCGACCGGCCGGGTCGCGTCGAGAGGGGGTTTCGTCGTGTCTCTCCCCTCCGCTCTGCTCGCGGCGCTGGACGACTACGTCGCAGCCCGCGACGAGGCCATCGCCCGCGCCCGGAGCGAACTCAACGTGAGCGAGCTCGAGGCCTCGGCGCTGTCGTGCATCGCCGACGAACCCGGCATCCGCCCGTCCAACCTGCGCGGTCACCTCGGGGTGACGGCGGCCGGAGTCACGACCCTGGTGGACCGTCTCATCGGTCGCGGCCTGCTGCGGCGCGAACTCGACGCCGAGGATCGCCGCGTCAACCACATCTATCTCGAGATCGACCTGGATGCCGAGCCGTGGGTCGCTCTGCGCCGATTCCCCCGCGAGGTCGAAGAGGCCGTCCGCGAAGAGCCGGCGGAGGTCGCGGCGGCCGCGGCCGAGATGCTGTCGCGCGTCACCGCGCGCGTGCGCGCTCGCGGCTGACGCTCGCCTCCCCGTCGCCGACGACGCGACCGTCCGCGAGGGCGACGACGCGATCGGCGGTCGCGATCAGCCGCTCGTCGTGACTCACGCACACCACCGTCGCGCCGCGGCGGAGCTCGTCGGCGATCGCCGCGCGGTTCAGTGCGGCGCTCGCGGCGTCGAGCCCCGTGGTCGGTTCATCGAGCAGCAGGATGTCGGCCCGGCGGGCGAGCCCCTGCGCGAGCAGAGCCCGCTGTCGCTGCCCTCCCGACAGGATGCCGAAGGGGCGCCGGGCGAGAGCGGCGATGTCGAGGCGGCGCAGGGCCTCATCGACGGCGGCATGATCGGTGCGGCCCATCGGGCGGAACGGGCCCGTGCGGCCCCAGGCGCCGACCGAGACGACGTCGCGAACGGTCAGGGGGAGGTGCTCGCCCACCGCCGCGCGCTGGGGGACGAAGGAGCGCGAGAGGCCGTGGGCGTCGACGTCGCCCGACGTCGCCGCGCGTGAGCCGGCGAGGGCTTCGAGCAGTGTCGACTTGCCCGCCCCGTTCGCCCCGACGACCACGGTGAGGGCACCGCGGGGCACGTCGAGGTCGACGGCGTCCAGGGCCACCGTGCCCGAGAAGGTCACGCGCAGGGCGCGAGCGCGGAGGGCGAGGGCGGGGGAGGGCGACGAGGGCACGGCATCAACTATACGAGTTTGAGAATCGTTCTCACTTCACGCTACGGTCGATCACCGTGTCCTGGCTCCTCGATCCGTTCTCGCTCGACTTCGTGCAGCGCGCCCTGTGGGGCGGCGTCCTCGTCGCGATGCTGTGCGCCGTCGCGGGGACCTGGGTGATCGTGCGGGGCATGGCCTTCCTCGGCGAGGCCCTGGCGCACGGGATGCTGCCCGGCGTCGCACTCGCCACCGTCGCGGGCCTGCCCGTGCTCCTCGGCGCCGCCGCGAGCGCCGTCGTGATGAGCCTGGGCATCGGCATGCTCCAGCGGCGCGCGAAGCTGTCGTACGACACGAGCATCGGACTGCTGTTCGTCGGCATGCTCGCGCTCGGCGTGATCGTGATCTCGCACGCGGGGAGCTTCGCGACGGATGCCACGGCGATCCTGTTCGGCGACATCCTCGCGGTCGGCACCGACGACCTCGTCGTGCTCGCGTTCGCCGCGGCGATCGGCGTCGTCGCCGCGACGCTGGCGCACCGCGCGCTCGTAGCCGCCGCCGTCGACGAACGCGTCGCGACGGTGCTCGGATTGAAACCCCGTCTCGCGCAGACCGTGCTCGTCGGCCTGGTCACCCTCGCGGTGGTCGCCTCGTATCAGGCCGTCGGTTCCCTGCTGGTGGTGGGGCTGCTCGTGGCCCCTGCCGTGGCGGCCCGGCAGTGGACCGTGCGCATCCCCTCGACGATGCTGCTCGCCGCGGTCGTGGGGGCCCTTGCCGTGGCCGTGGGGCTTCTCATCTCCTGGTACGCCGCCACCGCGGCCGGAGCCACCATCGCCGCCACCGCGATCGCCGCGGCGGGGCTGTCGTGGGCGCTGCGGGCCTCATCCGACGCCCTCCGCCGGCGCACGGCATCCCCCGTTCCCCTTCCCGCCTGATCCGAAAGCCCCCATGCGTTCTTCCTCCCCGACCCGACGGGTCGCGCTGCTCGGCGCGCTCGCCGTCTTCACCCTCGCCGGATGCTCGGCCCCCGCCGCCTCCGCCCCGGAACCCTCCGTCGACACCCACGGCGCCATCGACGGGGCGACCGAACTCGCCGAGCCCGCCCTCGGGCTGACCTCGGTCGACGCCGACGGTCGCGTGACGCACCTCGACCTGCTCGAGGAGACCACGACCGAGATCGGCGAAGTGCGCGTGCCCACCGCGGTGCACTCCGACGGCCGCTACCTCTTCGTGGCCGACGACGAGGGCGTCTCGATCGTCGACAGCGGCGTGTGGACCTGGGACCACGTCGACCACTTCCACTACTACCGGGCCGAGGCGCGCGTGCTGGGCGACGTCGACGGCGGCGGGACCGCCACCGTCGCGACCTCGAACTCCTCGACGACCGGCGGAACGGGATTGTTCTTCCCCGCCTCCGGGGAGGCCGTCCTGCTCGACACCGAAGCCCTGTCGAAGGGCGAGATCGTCGAGCGGTTCCGCCTCGACCGTTCGTCCGGGGCGGGGCTGGTCGTCCCGGTCGGGTCGTTCGCCGCGGTCGCCGCGGGCGACGAGGTGTCGCTGCACACCGCCGACGGCGCCGAGGCGGGAGCGCGCACCCCCTGCGTCGACCCGGCCGGCACCATCACCACGCGGGTCGGAGCGGTGATCGGATGCCGCGACGGCGCCCTGCTCGTCACCGTCGCCGACACCGGTCCCGCCGTGGAGCGGATCCCCTACCCGGAGGGGACGACGGCGCCGCGCGCCACGGTGTTCGCGAACCGCGAGGGGCGCCCGACCGTCGCCGCCCCCGCCGGGGAGGCCGGGATCTGGATGCTCGACACCCGTGAGCGCACCTGGACGCTCGTGCCGACGGCCGAGCCGGTCGTGCAGGCCACGGCCGTCGACGACAAGGACGCGCACCTGCTCGCCCTGACCCCGGACGGGCGCGTGCTCGTGCTCGACGGGGAGACGGGGCAGCTGCGCGCGCGAACCGAGCCCCTGGTCGGCGCGAGCCTCGCCGCCGGTCGTCCCGTCTCGCTCCTCGCCGACCAGCAGCGCGCCTACCTCGGCGGCGCCGAGGAGGGACGCCTCTGGGAGCTCGACTTCGCCGACGGCGCGCGCGTCGCCCGCGAGTTCACCCCCGCGACCGCGCCGCTCTTCACGGCCGAGACGGGGCGATGACGATGTCGATGCCGATGCCCGTGCGCCGGACCCTCGCCCTCGCCGTCACGGCCGCCCTGCTCGTCCTGACCGGATGCGCCGGGTCGGCGGCATCCGATCGCCCCCTCGTGGTGGTGACGACGAACATCCTCGGCGACGTCGTGTCGCACCTCGTCGGCGACGAGGCGGAGGTGCTCACGCTCATGCGGCCGGGCGCCGACCCGCACTCGTTCGAGATCTCGGCCGCCGAGGCCGCCCGCGTGCGCACCGCCGACCTGCTCGTGGCCAACGGTCTGGGGCTGGAGGAGGGGCTGCAGCAGCACCTCGACGCCGCCTCCGCGGAGGGGGTGCGCACCTTCGTCGCCGGCGATGCGGTCGACGTGCTGCCCTACACCTCGACCGACGCGGACGGTGCGGACGATCCGCACTTCTGGACGGACCCCGCGCAGATGATCGCCGTGGTCGACGCGATCTCGCCGGTGCTCGGCGAGATCGCCGGGCCGACGGTCGCGGATCACGCCGCCGCGTACCGCGCCGAGCTCGAGACGCTGGATGCCGAGATGACCGCCGCCTTCGCCGCGATCCCGAGCGAGCGACGCGCCCTGGTGACCAATCACCACGTGTTCGGCTACCTCGCCGACCGCTTCGGGTTCCGTGTCATCGGCGCGGTCATCCCGGGCGGGACGACCCTCGCCGCGCCGAGCGCGAGCGACCTGGCCGACCTCGTCTCGGCGATCGACGAGGCGGGGGTGCCGACGATCTTCGCGGAGTCGTCGTCTCCGGATCGGCTCGTGCGCGCGCTCGCCGACGAGGCCGATCGCGACGTCGAGGTGACCGAGCTGTTCACCGAGTCGCTGACCGACGCCGCGGGCGGCGCCCCCGACTACCTGTCCATGATGCGCGTCAACACGGAGCGCATCGCCACCGGCCTGTCGCCCTGAGCGTCGGCCACCACCTGAGAAAGAGAAATCACATGCGCAGTTCTTCCTTCCGCCGAGCGGGCCTGCTCGCGCTCGCGGTCGGCGCGACCGTCGGCCTCTCGGCCTGTGCGGGCGGCGCCGGTTCGGCCGCCCCCGCGTCGAGCGCCCCGGCCTCCGCCGAGGCGGCGACCCGGGTCGCCCTGTCGTACCCGGGCGGCATCGTCGTGCTCGACGGCGACACCCTCGAGACGCTCGCCGACGTCTCGAGCGAAGAGTTCACCCGCCTCAACTCGGCGGGCGACGGTCGCCACATCATGGTCACCACGAGCGCGGGCTTCCAGGTCCTGGACGCCGGGACCGCGGGCGACGAACCCGCGCTCACCGACCTGGTCTTCGCGGCATCCAAGCCCGGCCATGTCGTGACGCACGGGGGCAAGACGGTCCTCTACGCCGACGGCACGAGCGACTCCACGATCTTCGACAGCGACGCCCTCCTGGCATCCACCGATTCGCTCCCCGCGGTCGAGACCGTCCCGGGCGTCGAGGCGCACCACGGCGTCTCGATCGTCCTCGAGGACGGCACCTTCCTCACCACGGTCGGAAACGCCGACGGCCGCAACGGGGCCGTGGCGAAGGATGCCGCGGGCGCGACGATCGCCGAGACCGCCGAGTGCCCCGGCATCCACGGTGAGGGCACCGCGAAGGACGAGGTCGTCGTGTTCGGCTGCGAGAACGGCGCGCTCGTGTACGCCGACGGCGCCTTCACGAAGCTCACCGCCCCCGATCAGCCGTACGGCCGTATGGGCAACGCCTACGTCAGCGACAGCAGTGCCGTCGTCGTGGGCGATTACAAGGACGACCGGGATGCCGAGGGCTACCTGCTCCACCGCGTCGCGCTGATCGACACCGCGGCGAAGACCCAGCGCGTCGTCGACATGCCCGCCGGCGCGGAGTACACCTTCCGCGACGTCGCGCGCGGCCCGGGCGACCTGGCCTACGTGCTCGCCTCGGACGGCTCGATCCACGTGCTCGACCCCGTGACGGGTGTCTTCACCGACGCCTTCCCCGTGATCGACCCGTGGGAGGGCCCCGTCGAGTGGCAGGACGCGCACCCCGCGATCAAGGTCTCGGGCGACATCGCCTACGTCACCGAGCCCGCGAAGAACGCCGTGCACGCGGTCGACCTCACCACGGGCGAGGTCACGACGAGCGCGACGCTCGACGAGACGCCGAACGAGATCGCGCTGACGAAGTAAGAGGAGTCGTCGCTCCCCTCGCCCCCGATCGGGACCCTCTCGGATCACGAGCGGGACCGCGGGGGGAGCGGCGCTTCACCGGCCGCCCCGGTCGTACGCCACCTGCAGTGCCCCGCGCACCGCGCGGACGCCGGGGCGGTCGGCCGTTCCGCGGCGCACCGCGGTGAACACCTCGCGGCGCGGCTCGCCCGGTAGGCCCACGAGCCGCACGGGCGGCGTCTCTCCCGCGAAGACGAGGTCGGGGATCAGACCGACGGCATGACCGGATGCCACGAGCCGCACGTGCGCGGTCAGATCGGCCATCTCGAACCGCACGTCGGGCTCGAACCCGGCCGCCCGGCACTGCTGCGTCGCCCACTGCCGGGCGGCGGTGCCGACGGGCTCCATCACCCACGCGCGGTCGCGGAGGTCGTCGAGCCGTGCCGCGCCGTCCCCGGGCGCGACGGCGAGGCGGATGGCATCCCGGCCCAGGAGGCCCCGCTCGAGGCCCTCGCGGTGTTCGCGCGTGTGGCCGGGATACTGCTCGGCGACGGCGAGGTCGAAGCCGCGGGCGGCGACCTCGAACAACCCCTCCTCGGGGGCGAGCTCGGCGACCTCGACGCGCAACTGCGGTTCGCTCGCGGCGAGGGCGTCGAGCGCGCGGGGGAGCAGGCCGTGCGCCGCGGACTGCATCACGGCCAGCCGCACGGGGGCGAGGGACGGGCGCATGCGCTCGAGCTCGGCGCGCGCGGCCTCGTCGGCGGCGAGCATGCGGGACGCGTGAGCGGCGAGGGCGGCACCCTGCGCGGTCAGGCGCACGCGGCGCCCGTCGGGCTCGAGCAGGGCCACCCCGGCCTCCTTCTCGAGCAGGGCGAGCTGCTGCGAGATCGTCGACGGGCTGTACGAGAGGGCGTCGGCGACGGCGGCGAGCGTGCCGCGCACGCTCAGCTCGTGCAGCAGGCGCAGGCGGCGCAGATCGAACACGGCATCCCTTCGGCTCTATCGAACAGTAGGCGTCAGGAATCATCGCTTTTCTCGAACGAATGCGCACCTCATGCTGAGAGCATCCGAGGAAGGATCGCCATGTCGCTCACCGATGTCCCCGACACCACGTCCGGCACCACCCCCGCTCCGCGACCTGCTCACGGGCTCGTGTCGCCCCACGAGCTCGCCGACGAGGCGATCGCCCTCGTGCGCCGCTGGCTCGCCGAGAGCCGCGACGAGCCGGTCGACGCCGCCGCCGAGCGCCTGGCCGGCGTGCTGCGCGATCCGCACGGCCTCGACTTCACGGTCGGCTTCGTCGACGGCGTCGTGCGCCCCGAAGACGTGCGCGTCGCCGCGCGCAACCTCGCTGCGCTGACCCCGCTCATCCCGGGATTCCTGCCGCTGCACCTCAAGGCCGCGATCCGCCTGGGCGCATTCGCCGCCCCGATCCTGCCGCAGGTCGTGGTCCCCGCCGCCCGCACGGCCCTGCGCTCGATGGTGCGCCACCTCATCGTCGACGCCACCGACGGCAAGCTCGGCGGGGCCATCGCCTCGATCCGCGGCCGGGGAGACGGCATCCGCCTCAACGTCAACCTGCTCGGCGAGGCGATCCTCGGTAAGAAGGAAGCCGCGCGACGCCTGGCCGGCACCCGCAAGCTGCTCGCCCGCGACGACGTCGACTACGTCTCGATCAAAGTCTCGTCGACCGTCGCCCCGCACACCCCCTGGGCCTTCGACGCCGCCGTCGCCGACGCCGTCGCGGCGCTGCGTCCCCTGTACCGGGTCGCGAAGGAGACGGGGACGTTCCTGAACCTCGACATGGAGGAGTTCAAGGACCTCGACCTCACCCTCGCCGTGTTCGAGACGCTGCTGTCGGAGCCCGAGTTCCACGGTGTCGAGGCGGGGATCGTCCTGCAGGCGTACCTGCCCGATGCGCTCGCCGCGATGATCCGCCTGCAGGAGTGGACGGCCGCGCGGGTGGCATCCGGGGGCGCCCCCATCAAGGTGCGCGTCGTCAAGGGCGCGAACCTGCCGATGGAGCGCGTGGACGCCGACGTGCACGACTGGCCGCTGGCCACGTGGGCCTCGAAGCAGGCGACCGACGCCTCGTACAAGGCCGTGCTCGATTACGCCCTGCGCCCCGAGCACACGAAGAACGTGCGGATCGGCGTCGCCGGACACAACCTCTTCGACGTCGCCCTCGCCTGGCTCCTCGCCGAGCGGCGCGGCGTCACCGGCGGCATCGACGTCGAGATGCTCCTCGGCATGGCCACCGCGCAGCAGGCAGTCGTGCGGCGCACGGTCGGTTCGATCCTGCTCTACACGCCCGTCGTGCACCCGCAGGAGTTCGACGTCGCGATCGCCTACCTCATCCGCCGTCTCGAAGAGGGCGCCTCGAGCGAGAACTTCATGTCGGCCGTGTTCGACCTCGACACCCACGCGGCCCTGTTCGCCCGCGAGCGCGACCGCTTCCTGGCATCCCTCGCCGACATGCCCGAGGGGGTGCCGGCGTCGCACCGCGTGCAGGATCGCACCGCCCCCGCGGTGCCGGCGCCGACGCACGGCTTCCGCAACACCCCCGACTCCGACCCGGCGATCGCCGCGAACCGCGACTGGTCGCGCGCGATCATCGCCCGCATGCCGGAGTCGACCCTGGGCCGCGACACCATCGCCGCCCACACCGTCGCCGACGAAGCCGCGCTGAACGCGCTGATCCAGGATGCCGCGGACGCCGCCGCCGCGTGGCGCGCGCTCGGGGCCGCCGGTCGGGCCGAGATCCTGCACCGCGCCGGGGACGCGCTCGAGAAGCGCCGCGCCGACCTGCTCGAGGTCATGGGCGCCGAGTGCGGGAAGGTCATCGAGCAGAGCGATTCCGAGGTGTCGGAGGCGATCGACTTCGCGCACTACTACGCCGAGCAGGCGCGCACGCTCGAGGCCGTCGACGGCGCGACCTTCACCCCCGTCGGGGTGACCGTGGTGACGCCGCCGTGGAACTTCCCCGTCGCGATCCCCGCGGGCTCCACCCTCGCCGCGCTCGCCGCGGGCTCGGCCGTCGTCATCAAGCCCGCGGGCCTCGCCGAGCGGTCGGGTGCCGTGATGGTGGAGGCGCTGTGGGAGGCGGGCGTCCCGCGCGAGGTTCTGAAGCTCGTGCAGGTGTCGGAGAACGACCTCGGGCGCCAGCTGCTCACCCACCCCGCCGTCGAGCGGGTCGTGCTCACCGGCGCCTACGAGACGGCCGAGTTGTTCCGCTCGTTCCGCCCCGACCTGCCGCTGCTCGCCGAGACGAGCGGCAAGAACGCCGTGATCGTCACCCCCAGCGCCGACCTCGACCTCGCGGCCAAGGACGTCGCGATGTCGGCGTTCGGACACGCCGGGCAGAAGTGCTCCGCGGCATCCCTCGTCGTGCTCGTCGGCTCGGTTGCGCGCTCGCGGCGCTTCCGCGACCAGCTCGTCGACGCGGTCACCTCCCTCGAGGTCGGGATGCCGTGGGACGAGGCCTCGCGCGTGGGGCCGCTCATCGAGCCGGCCCACGGCAAGCTGCTGAGCGCGCTCACGACCCTCGAGCCCGGCCAGCGGTGGGTCGTCGAGCCGCGCAGACTCGACGACGACGGGTCGCTGTGGCGTCCCGGCATCCGCGAGGGCGTCCAGCCCGGCAGCGCCTTCCACCGCACCGAGTACTTCGGGCCCGTGCTCGGCATCATGACCGCCGAGACGCTGGATGAGGCGATCGAGATCGTCAACGCGATCGAGTACGGCCTCACCTCGGGCCTGCACGCCCTCGACGAGGCCGAGATCCAGCAATGGCTCTCGCGCATCGAGGCGGGCAACGTCTACGTCAACCGCGGCACCACCGGAGCGATCGTGCAGCGCCAGCCCTTCGGCGGGTGGAAGAAGTCCGCGGTCGGCGCGGGCACCAAGGCCGGCGGACCGCACTACCTCTTCGGGTTCGGCACGTGGGCGGATGCCGCCTCCACGGCCCCCCGCACCCCCGACGCCCTCGCCGCCCCGGCGCTGGCCGCCGTGCCCGCCGCCGAGCGCGAGTGGCTCGCCGCGGCGCTCGCGAGCGACTCCGCCGCGTGGGCCGAGGAGTTCTCGCTTCCCCGGGACGTGACCGGCCTCGAGTCGGAGCAGAACGTGCTGCGCTATTCGGCGGTGCCGGTGACGGTGCGCGTCGAGGACGCTCCGTCGTCGGCCCTCGTTCGCGTCGTGGCCGCGGGAGTGCGTGCGGGCTCGGCCGTGACCGTGAGCTCCGCCGTCGAGCTGTCGCCCGCGGTGCGCGCGTGGCTCGAGGGCGTCGGCGTGCGGGCTTCCGTCGAAGACGCGGCGGACTGGGGCCGCCGCGCGGCTCGCCTCGCCCGGACCGGCGGCCGTGTCCGTCTGCTCGGCGGGTCGTCCGTCGCGGTGGCCGAGGCGACCGACGGCTCGCCCGCGGTGGCCGTGTACGCCGGCGAGGTCACCCGCGCCGGGCACGTCGAACTGCTGCCGTTCCTGCGCGAGCAGGCCGTGTCGATCACCGCGCACCGCTTCGGCACGCCGCGGCGCTACGAGGTCCCGCCGCTGGTCGGCTGAGCGGGACGCCCGTCGAGAGGGCCCGCGGCCCGTCGGCGACGCGGGCCCGGCCGAGGCGCGCACGACTCCTGCGGAAAGGCGCCCCCGGGCGCGTCGGCGGCCCCTCGCGCGACCGAATGCAGGAGTCGTGCTGCGGGTCGGAGCTCGTTCCGGGGTCCCGACGAGGCGCGGCGACGCTGCGCGCGCGGAACTCCTGCGTCAGGGCGCCGGTCGTGCCTCGTCACGGACGTCGGACGCCGGCGATCCGGTCGGGCCGTGCCCGCAGCTGCGGCGGGCGCCGGATCGGGCAGCGGCTACGCCGTCCCCGACGCCGCGATGCGCGCGGCCGCGCGGCCGATCGAGGCCGGAACGGGAGTCCCCGCCGCCGTCTGCGCCGACGTCACCGGGTCGCCGGCGACCATCCGCAGCGGCAGGGTGCCCGCCCACACCGCGCGGTCCTCGCCGTCGTCGTCCTCCTCGACGAGGGAGCCGGCGTTGTCTTTCACGCTCGCCTCGGCGAGGGGGATGCGCAGGACCATCGTCGCGGCGAGCTCGCGCGCGGTCATCGGCCGGACGTCGGCGCTGCGCCCCGGCATGAGGTGCTCCGACAGGGCGAGCAGGGCCGCCTCCTTCTCCTCCGGGGGGACGACGGATGCCATGCCGTGCACCACCGCGCAGCGGTACCGCATCGAGCTGTCGAAGAGGGAACGGGCGTACTTCAGGCCGAGCAGGTGCGTCACGGTCACGCAGACCGGCGCGCCGGCGGCGATCCGACGGAAGAAGTCGCTGCCGGTGGAGCCGTGGATGAGCAGATCGTCGCCGTCGCGTCCGATCCCGACCGGCAGAGCGACCGGGCGGTCGTCGCGCACGATCGCGACCGTCGCCGACAGGGCGTCGTCGATCACCCCGTACAGGGCGGCGCGGTCGGTGCGCTGGTGGTGGGGGAGACGGCGGACGCGGGTCAGGGTGGTCAGGGGCAGATCGGCCATGCCCCGATTCCATCGCGACCACTGGTCTCGCGCATAGTCCGGTTCCACGACTTCGCGGTGGACCAGTGACAGGATCGAGGCGTGATCGACGTCGGCATCCTGGATCGCGGCGCATCCGCTCCGCTGCACGAGCAGCTCGCCCACGGGATCCGGGCGGCCGTGCTCGCCGGGCGTGCGCGCGGCGGTGACGTCGTGCCGTCGACGCGCGCGCTCGCGGCCGACCTGGGACTCGCCCGGGGGACCGTCGTCGCGGCGTACGAGATCCTCCTCGGCGAGGGCTATCTCGTCTCCCGACCGGGCGGAGGCACGACGGTCGCCGACATCCCCCGCGCGCCGAGCGTCGCGCCCACCGCGTCCGCGCCGGTCGACGTCGCCGAGGCCGCGCCCGTCGTCGACCTTCGCCCCGGTCGCCCGGGCACCGCGGGCGTCGTCGACGCGGCGTGGCGGTCGGCCTGGCGTCGCGCGAGCGCGCTCGAGCTCGCTCCCGACGTGACCGACGTCACGGGCGACCCCGCCCTTCGGGCCGCGATCGCCGCGCACCTCGCGCGCACCCGCGGCCTCGCCGTCGCCCCCGACGAGGTGATCGTGACCGCGGGGACGAGCGATGCGATGCTGCTCACCCTGCTCGCGCTCGCGCCGCGCGGGCCCCGGCTGCGCGTCGGCATCGAGAACCCCGGATACCCGCGGGTGCGCAGCCTGCTCGACCGTCTCGGCGCCCACGCGGTCCCGGTCCCCGTCCGCCTCGCGACCGGCCTCGATCTCGACGCGCTCGAGGCCCACCGCGATCTCGACGCGGTGATCGTGACCCCGCACCACCACTACCCGCTCGGAAGCAGATGGGATGCCGCCGCCCGCTCGCGCGTGCTCGGGTGGGCGGCGCGCAGCGGGACCGTCGTCGTCGAAGACGACTACGACAGCGAGTTCCCGCACGGGCGGGTCCCGCTCCCGCCGCTGCACCTGCTCGATCCCGCGGGCGTGGTGTCGATCGGCACCCTGTCGAAGGTGCTGAGTCCCGCGGTGCGGTGCGGCTGGATCGTGGCGACCGGCGTGCTCCGGGACCGGCTCGTCGCGGCGCGGGAGGATCTCGATCCGACCGTGTCGCAGGTGCAGCAGCACGCCCTCGCCCTCTACCTCGCCGAGGGCGCCCTCGCCCGCCACACCGCCCGTCGCCGCCGCGACTACCGCCACCGCCGCCGGCTGCTGCTCGACGCGTTCGCGGGGGTCGACGGCATGACGCTGACCGCGACCGACGGCGGCCTGCACGCGGTGGTGCTGCTCGACGACGCCCCACCGGCGTCGGAGCGTGCGGTGGTCGACGCGCTCGCCGCCCGCGGCATCCTGGTCTCGTCCCTGTCGGGCTACGCGGTGCCCGGGACCGCGGTGGACCTGCCCGCGGGGATCGTGTTCGGCTACGCGGAGCCGTCGACCCCGGCGCTGATGGAGGCCGTCGGCCGGATCATCGCGGTGGCGCGCACGGCCGCCCGAGTTGACTCTGACACGGTGTGAGGGAGGAGAACGGAAGCATGTTGTCCATCGGAGCGTTCGCGCAGATCGGTCAGGTGACCCACCGGATGCTGCGGCACTGGGACACCGCCGGATTGCTCGTGCCCGCACACGTGGACGAGCACAGCGGGTACCGCTCGTACGATCCGTCGCAGCTCGAGAGGCTGCACCGGATCGTCGCGCTCCGACAGCTCGGATTCGGTCTCGACGACGTCGCCGCGATCCTGGGGCAGGGGGTGGATGCCGACCGCATCGCCCTCCTGCTCCGCGAGCGCCGCGCCGAGGTCGAGCGCGAGCACCGGATCGCCGCCGCGCGGCTCGTCGACGTGGAGCGGCGCCTCCACCTCATCGAAGGAGAGAAGCACATGCGAGAGATCGAGATCGTCCAGAAGTCGCTGCCCGCCGTCCGTCTCGCGGCGCGTCGCCGCCTCGTCGCCGACGGCGCCGAGATGGCGGAGGTCGTCGGCGCGACCTTCGACGCGGTCGCGGCGGTCATCGGCGCCGAGAAGGGGGCGCTCGACACCCCGGTCGCCCAGTACGCCGCCCGGGAGGACGGCACCGAGCTGATCGCCGGGTACGTCTCCGCCGCCGGCGCCGTGGGCGATGGCGTCGAGATCGTCGAGCTCCCCGCGGTCGCGGTGGCCGTGTGCGGCATCCATCTCGGGTCGATGGATCGGATCGGCGAGAGCTGGCAGTCGATCCATGCGCAGATCCTCGACCGCGGGTTCGTTCCGTCGGGCCCGTGCCGCGAGCTGTACGTGCGGGCCGAATCCGACGATCAGGCCGACTGGGTGACCGAACTGCAGCAGCCGGTCATCGCCGCCTGACCCGGCGTGCGGCCGGGGTCGGGGCGCGCCGAACCGCCCCGCTCCTCAGCCGCCCAGGATCTCCAGCGCCGCCATCGCGGCGTTCTGCCCGCCGATCCCGCTGACCGCTCCGCCGCGCTGCGCGCTCGATCCGCACAGCAGCACGCGCGGGTGCGGAGTCGACACCCCCCACCGCGCCGCGGGCGTCGATGCGGGGGCGTCCAGCCAGGGCCACGACAGCGTCCCGTGGAAGATGTCGCCGCCGACCATGTTGAGAGACTCCTCGAGATCGCGGGTCGTCCGGGCCTCGATGCACAGGCGCCCGTCGGGAGCGCGCAGGATGCAGTCGCGCAGCGGCTCCGCGATGACCGACTCGAGTGAGGCCTGCGCGGCGGCGAGCAGCTTCGCGCCCGCGGCGACGGGATCCATGTCGGCGATGAGCCGGTGCGGCACCTGCAGCCCGAACATCGTCAGGGTCTGCGCGCCGTCGGCGACGAGGTGGTCGCCGAGGATCGACGGGTCGGTCAGCGAGTGGCAGTAGATCTCGACCGGGAGCGGGTCGGGGATGAGTCCTCCGGATGCCGCCGCGTACGCGGCATCCACCTGGGTCATCGTCTCGTTGACGTGGAAGGTGCCCGAGAAGGCGGCCTCGGGGGTGACCGACTCGTCGCGCAGGCGGGGCAGGCGCGACAGGAGAATGTTCACCTTCACCTGCGCTCCCTCGGGTGTCTCGGCGCCCGTCGTCTCGCTGCCGCCCGCGGCCAGGAGGCGGTCGAGCACGGCGCGGCCCACACCGCTGAGGACGAGCTCGCCGTGGAACACCTCGGAACGGTCGGTCATGGTGTGCACGTCGCCGTCGGGGGAGATCGAGATCGCCTCGACGCCGGTGAAGATCTCGGCGCCGGACTCGAGGGCGACGCGCTCGAGCTCCTTCGTGACGGTGCCCATACCGCCGACCGGGACGTCCCAGTCGCCGGTGCCGCCGCCGACCACGTGGTAGAGGAAGCACCGGTTCTGGGCGAGGGAGGGGTCGTCGGACGTGGCGAAGGTGCCGATCAGCCCGTCGGTGAGGGCGATGCCCCGCACGAGATCGCTCTCGAACGACCTGCGCAGCAGATCGCCGAGCGGCCGGGTCGTGAGCGCCTCCCACAGGTCGTCGTCGCCCACGCGCTCGCGCAGCTCGTCCGCCGTCGGCAGGGGGTCGGTCATCGTCGGGAACACCGCTTCGGCCAGCGGTGCCAGGCGCGCGCCGAAGGCCGAGAACCGCTCCGCCTCGGCGGCGCCGTCGTCGCCGAGGGTCCGGACGAACGACGCGGTCGTCGCCGCGGCATCCCGGGTGTCGATCAGGATGCCGCGGGAGGGATCGCGCGGATCGGGAGTGTAGGAGGAGTACCGGCGCCGTTCGAGCCTGATGCGCAGCCCGAGATCGTCGATGATCTTCTGCGGCAGCAGGCTCACCAGGTACGAGTAGCGCGACAGGCGCGCGTCGACGCCGAACCACGGGCGTTCCGACACGGCGGCTCCGCCCACCGCCTCGGCTCTCTCGATCACCGCCACGCGGCGCCCGGCCCGGGCGAGGTAGGCCGCGGCGACCAGGGCGTTGTGCCCGCCCCCCACGATGACGACGTCGTACTGGCGAGAATCCGAAGCGGTCATGACCCCACGCTAACGAGCCGGGCGGATTGGGCGCAGGGGGTGGCGCAGTAGCGTGGATGCCATGACCCTTGCCGCAGAACTGCTCGACATCGCCGCGCGCATCGCCCGCGAGGCCGGCGAACTCGCCCACCGCCGTCGGCAGGAGGGCGTGACGGTGGCCGCCACCAAATCGGCCGCGGCCGACATCGTCACCGCCGCCGACCGCGAGGTCGAGGCGTTCATCCGCGCCGAGCTCACCCGGGAGCGGCCCGACGACGGCTTCTTCGGTGAGGAGTCGGGCGCCGAGCAGGGCACGAGCGGAATCACGTGGGTCGTCGACCCCATCGACGGCACCGTGAACTACGCCTACGGCATCCCCGCGTGGGCGGTCAGCATCGCCGCCGTCGAGGGAACGGCCGACACCGCCGCGTGGACCGCGCTCGCGGGGGCGGTCTTCAACCCCGTGACGGGCGAGTTGTTCCGCGCATCCCGCGGTGGGGGAGCGTGGCTCGGCGACCGCCGCCTGTCGGTGGGCGAGGTGGGCCCCGCCGGAGGGCTCGTGGCCACCGGCTTCGGGTACGACCCCGAGACGCACGGCCCCGCCCTGGCGCAGTTGGCGCGCGTGATGCCGATCGCGCGCGACGTGCGTCGTATCGGCGCGGCCTCGCTCGATCTGGCCTCGGTGGCCGCCGGTCGTGTCGACGCCTACTACGAGCGCGGGACGCAGCCGTGGGATCACGCGGCCGGATCCCTGCTCGTGCAGGAGGCCGGTGGAACGGTCGGCGGAGCCCCCGGAGGCCGCCCCGGCAACGGCATGGTGATCGCCGCGGGGCCCGCGTTCTTCGAGCGCCTCGAGCCCCTTCTCGACTACGACAGGTGAAAACGGGGGGCGTTCATGGCATTCCCAGACCTTGAGAGGTAGGGTGTTTACCAGTTCGTTATTTTTCCGTGACCCGAATTCGCGGAAATGGCCAAGCCCCTAAAGCCCGAAGCCGTCGCGCCTGCGACACGACACGAGAGCCCCCGCGCGTTGCCGTCAGAAGCCCCCGAGACTGAGCCCGCCCCCACCCGGCGGTCTCGTCGCCCCCTCACCACGCCTGCCGTCGAGCCCGCTCCGCGATTGACCCGCGCCGAGATGCGCCGTCTCGCGGCGAGCGAGAGCCCGGTCGCCGTCGCCGAGGAGTCCGCTCCGAAGCCCGCCGATCCGGCCCCCGTCGACGCCGAGTCCGCCTCTCAGCCCGAGCTGATCGAGAACGTCGCCGTCGCGGTCATGGAGACCGTCATCGCCGCGACCATCGAGCCAACGCTGCCTCCCCGCGAGGCTGCTCCCGAGGCGCCGGTCGACGATGCGGCCGACGCCCTCGAGGTCACCGTCGTCGAGGAGCCCCGCTCCGACGAGGTCGCCGTCATTCTGCAGAGCGCCGACAGCGACGTCGCGACCACGCCCGTCTCGCTGCCGACGTCGCCGATCACCCTCCCGGTCTCGCGCCGTTCGCGCCGTCGTCCCGCGGCATCCGTCATCCTCGACTCGGCTGGCGACGAGCCCGCTGCCGCCGAGAGCGCCGCGGCCGAGCCCGTCGCCGTCGCTCCGGTCGACGAGGCCCCGGATGCCACGATCCCGGCGCCCGCGGCATCCGTCGCTCCGGCCGACGCCGACGCCGACGCCGACGAGTTCGTCGCCGCCGCGCGCCTGTTCTCCTTCACCGGCGAGACCGCCGTGCAGGCCGCGACCCCGGTCGTCGCGCCGCGCGAGCCCGTCGCCGAGGGCCTTCCCGCCGCAGCCGGAGCAGCCCCCCGCACCCGCCGCAACGTCCGCCGCATCGCGGCCACGTCGTTCTCGGTCGGTGTGATGGGCGTCGTCGGCCTCCTCACCGTCGGCATGACCATGCCGGTGAGCGCCCTCGCTTCGGCCAGCGGCACCGACAGCGTCACGGCTCCCGCCGAGGCCGCCACGACCCGCCTCGCGGTCGGTGGCAGCGACGTCGCCGCGGGCGACGGCGAGATCCAGGCCTACGTGGCCCCCGCGCAGGCGCAGTCCGGCGTCGTCGACCGCGCCGACGACGGCTACAGTGCCACGACCTACGCGAAGATGGCCCTCGACTCGGGCATCACGCGTCCGTCCGACTTCTACACCAACAACCCCAACTCGCCGATCCAGTGGCCGTTCGCCGTGGGTGTGTCGATCTCGTACGGCTTCGGCATGCGCGACGGCGGTTTCCACGAGGGCGCCGACTTCGTTCCCGGCGAGGGGGCGCCCGTCCAGGCGATCGCCGACGGCACGGTGCGCATCGCGACCGAGCAGGGCGGCGCCTTCGGCGTGACCGTGCTCATCGACCACGAGATCGACGGGCAGCTCGTCTCGAGCCGCTACGGCCACATGCAGTACGGCTCCCTGCAGGTCACGCAGGGCGAGCACGTGAAGGTGGGTCAGTTCCTCGGCCGCACCGGAAACACGGGTCGCTCGTTCGGTGCGCACACGCACGTCGAGATCCTCCAGAACGGCACGACGCCGATCGATCCGATCGCGTGGCTGCGACAGCACGCCGGAGGTTGAGGCTCGATTCGTAAGAGAGTGTCTCGGTCTGATATTCTCTTCTAGTTGCCCGGAGCGATCCGGGTACGCCCCGATAGCTCAGTGGCAGAGCACTTCCATGGTAAGGAAGGGGTCGTCAGTTCAATCCTGACTCGGGGCTCAAGCATCCGGTTTCCGGATGCCACGCGGCGGGGTAGCTCAGTTGGTGAGAGCGCACGACTCATAATCGTGAGGTCGCGGGTTCAAGCCCCGCTCCCGCTACCGAACTAGTGTTACTCGAACAAATGACCTTGAGATAAAGGTCCAGGCGTTCGGCAGACGAAGCGTCGGGGATTTCTCCGGCGCTTCTTTGGTTGGTCGTGACAGCGAGCGCTGCGTGGGGCCTTTAGGGCAGAAATTGTGGATGGGCTTGGGCGTGTCAGTGTCGTCCTGCCCATCCTGTTCTGAGCCGGAGGCCTTCGGTGGCGTCGAGGCCGTTGTCGGAGAGGGCGGGGCTGGGGGCGTCGAGGTCGATGTGTGGGTCCTCGTGCGGGGCTTGTGGCGTGGGGGCGTGGGCGTGTCTGTGGGCGTGGTCGATGGGGACTTCGTGCAGCAGCAGGAACCATTCGACGGCGCGGCGTTGATGTTCGATCGGCATGCCGCGGTGGTGGCGCAGCAGGTGCCGGATCTGGGAGTTGAGCCCTTCCAGGCGTGAGGTGGTTCTCGGGGCGTTGTGCCGGACGAAGGCGAAGGCGTGTTCGTTTTCGGCGACGCGGTGCAAGATCGCCCAGGCTTTGCGGAGGAGTTTGTGGGTGTAGCCGAAGTGACCGTTGTCGTAGAGGGTGCGTTCGCGCAGCAGGTGCCCGTAGGTCTTCCACCAGGCTTCCAGCGTGAGACGCCAGGTGATGGCGTCGTCGACGGTGTGAATGTCGCTGAGGGCGAGGGCGATGGGGCGGAGGTCGCGGCCTGCGCGCAGGCGCGGGTTCCTTGTCAGTTCGCGGGTGACGTTCAGCTGCAGGTGGAAGATGCAGCGTTGGATGACGGTGTCGGGCCAGTGCAGGGCGAGAGCGGAGCGGATCCCGGAGCCGCCGTCGGTGACCACCACCATCGGGGCGGGGATCGTTTCGAACAGCACACCCCAGGCCGCGGCGGATTCCCGAGCTGCCCACTGCCATCCCACGACGGTGTTGGTGGTGGTGAGGGCGATCAGCAGACACCACGTTTCGATCCAGATCCCATCAACGAGGATCACTTCGTGCACTTCCCCCATGATCGGCAGGCGCGACTGAAGCTCCCAACACCAGGCGGTGTCGCGTCGAAAGGAGCGGGCGCTGCGCGAGCCCGCGAGCTCGGCTTGTGAGGCTTTGCCCGTCAGCCAGATCAAGAACCGGCGCAGTTGCTCACGGCGGGTGACGTCGGGGCGGCGACGGATGCTGGAGGACCCACACGACCGGCACCGCCACCGTTGGGTCCCAGAGGGGTGTCGTCCGTTCTTCACCAGCTTCGACCCGCATACCACGCACGAGCCCTAGTTCGGGGGGAGGTCCACGACTAAGGGTCACGGACCATACCGATCCCCGTTTCACCGCAGCATCACGCGGCTAGATCAGGTTTCCATCCACTCCTTTTGGCCTATAACCCGTGACCCAGGCAGCGCCCTCATCGAGGCGCCGACCGAGCCGGTGGCCTCCCCGCCACGAGCCCGCGCGGGATTATGCTCGCCCCATGCTGATCGCCGCCGAGCACGGTCGCGGGTCTCGTCCCGCGCCGATCTTCGGCGATCACTCCTACCGTTCCGAGCTCTATCAGTGAGCCGGGTGCCGTCCCTCGTCACCCCCTCTCACTGATCGGAACACCCATGACCATCCGCACCTACCCGACCCCTCCCGCGCCCGGAATCGACTGGGCCGCCGCGCACATGCCCCTCACCCGCGAGGCCGTCCGAGAGCTCGGCTCCGTCTTCCGCGGGCTGCGCATCGCGATGTGCCTCCACATCGAACCGAAGACGGCTGTCCTCGTGCGCCTGCTCGCCGAGGCGGGAGCCGAGGTCTCGCTGACCGGTTCGCCCGGCACGACCCGCGAAGACACGGCCGCCGATCTGCGCGAGCGGGGCGTCGCCGTCCACGCCGCGCGCGACGACGATGCGCCCCGCGTCGCCGCGGTGCTCGCGAGCGACCCCCATCTCATCCTCGACAACGGGGGAGACCTGTTCCGGGGCGTCCTCGACGGTCATCCCGCCCCGCACCTGCGCGGCGGCACCGAGGAGACGACGACGGGCGGCATCGTCCTGCGTCGACGCGCGGCCGAGGTGCGGCATCCGATCGTCGTCATCAACGACAGTCCGCTCAAACTGCTCGTCGAGAACCGCTTCGGGGTCGGGCAGTCGGTGGTCCAGGCGTTCATGAACGCGACGAACCTCATGATCCCCGGCTCCCGCGCCACGGTGGTCGGCTTCGGCCCCTGCGGGCGGGGGACCGCGCACACCCTGCGCCAGCTCGGAGCGGTGGTCACCGTGGCCGACATCGACCCCTACCGCGCCCTCGAGGCCTCACTCGAGGGGTTCATCGTCGCGGATCTCGACGAGGCGCTGGAGCGCGCGCGTCTCGTGTTCCTGGCGACCGGGGCGCCGAAGGTGCTCGGCGCCGCGCAGATCGACCGGCTCGCGGACGGCGCGACCATCGCCGGCGTCGGCCACCACCCGTGGGAGATGGACCTCGAGGCCCTGGGGCAGCCCACCGTCGCCGAGGGGTTCCACGCCTCCTACGATCTCGCGGGCGGTCGCACGGTGCACGTGATCGCCGACACGAACATGGTCAACCTGGTCGCCGGGCTGGGCAATCCGATCGAGGCGATGGATCTCGGCCTGACGCTGCAGGCCCGCTCGCTGGCCGCCGTCGCGCGCGGCGAGGTCGAGCGCGGGGTGCACCCCGTTCCGGATGCCGTGGACCGCAGCGTCGCGGCGGCCTTCCTGCGTCAGCGGACGGCGGGCTGAGGCAGGTCGCCGCTCAGCCGCCGCTCACGATCCGCGCGCTTCCATGGCAGTGCGCGCGGATCGTGGGGCGGCGGATGCCGCGACGCCGGGTCGCGGCATCCGCCCCCTCACTTCATGGTGTCGAGGATCCCCACCAGGTCGTCGAACGTCGTGCGGGGGTTGAGGATCGCGAAGCGCGCGTTCACGCGACCGGCGTGGCTCGACGGGGTGACGAAGGCGTGCTGCCCGTCGAGCAACTGCGCCGACCAGCGGTCGTAGTCCGCCTTCTCCCAGCCGACGCGCTCGAAGACCACGACCCCCAGCTGAGGACGGCGGACGAGCGTGAGCTCGGGGCGGCCGTCGATCTCGTCCGCGATGCGCTCGGCGAGCTCGATCGCGGCGGTGATCGCCTCGCGGTAGACGGCGGCGCCGTAGGTGGCGAGCGAGAACCACAGCGGCAGGCCGCGCGCGCGTCGGGTGAGGTGAGCGGCGAAATCCGAGGGGCTCCAGTCGCTCGTCTCGGTGAGCGTGTCGAGGTACTCGGCGTGCTGTGTGTGGGCGCGACGACCGAGCTCGGGGTCGCGGTAGATGAGCGCGCAGGCGTCGAACGGGGCGAACAGCCACTTGTGCGGATCGACGACGAGGGAGTCGGCGTGCTCGACGCCGGCGAAGCGGTGCCGCGCGCGCGGCGAGAGCATGCCGGTGAGCCCGTAGGCGCCGTCGACGTGCAGCCACGCGTCGGTGCCCTCGAGGGCCCGGGCGATGTCGGCGATGTCGTCGACGATGCCGAAGTTGGTGGAGCCGGCGGTGGCGACGACGGCGAAGACGCTGTCGCCGTGCTCGTCGAGGGCCGCGCGCACGGCGGCACCGCGCAGCACGCCGTCGTCGCCCACGGGCACGCCCACGACCTCGACGTCCATCACGCGGGCGGCCGAGGCGATCGAGGAGTGCGCCTCGACGCTGCAGACGACGCGCCAGGCGTCGGGGCGGGGCTTGCCGGCATCCGCGAACCGGTCCCGAGCGGCCTCGCGCGCGGCGACGAGCGCCGAGAGGTTGCCCAGCGTGCCGCCCTGCACGAAGACGCCTCCGGCACCGGCGGGGAGTCCGAACTCGGCGGCGAGCCAGCGCAGCACCTCGTTCTCGGCGTGCACCGCTCCCGCTCCCTCGAGCCACGAGCCGCCGTAGAGGGCGCTGGCGGAGACGACGAGGTCGAAGGCCGCCGCCGCCTTGGTGGGGGCGCTGGGGATGAACGACAGGTAGCGGGGGTCATCGGTCGTGATGCACGCGGGCGCGAGGACGTGCTCGAAGACGCCGAGGGCCTTGCGCGCGCCGATGCCCTTCTCGTCGATCGTGCGGCCCGCGAGGCGCGTCAGCTCGGCGGCCGGCAGCGGCTTGTCGAGCGGGGTGTCCTCGGCGGTGAGGCGACCCCGCGAGTACTCGAGCACCATGTCGACGATGGCGCGGGTCTCGTCGCTGACCTCGTGCATGCGCGCGGCGGGGGAGTGGGGCATCAGGATCTCCGGGATCGGGATGCCGAGCGCAGCCGTGGCGGAAGCGGCGTCGACATCGGCATCGACAGGGTCGGCTCGGGACGGGTGGGTCCGGCTCGCTGGAGGTAGCTTATTCGCCCCCGGGGGCGACCCGCGGTGCGGGGCGCGCCCGCGCTCGGGTCCCCGGTCGGGAAGAGCCCCTGACGCCTACGCCGCGGTCAGCTGCGGGGCCACGCGGGCGATGCGCGCGCGCAGTTCCGACACCGTCCGGTCGAACTCCTCGTCGCTGCCGGTGTGCGCGGGGTCGCGGATCGACCAGTGCACGTCGTCGCGTCCGCCGAGGTTCTCGTGCGCGTGGTCGCACACGCTGATGACGAAGTCGCCGGGGCGGGCCACCTCGGTGAGGGAGCGCGGACGCACCTCGCCGTCGAGGTGCAGGCCGTGCCGGGCCGCCGCGGCGACCGCGCCCGCGTGCACGCGCTCGCCCGGGTGGGTTCCGGCCGACTCGGCGGGGATCGCGCTGTGCGCACCCCAGATGGCGCGCGCCAGCTGAGACCGGGCCGAGTTCGCCGTGCAGACGAACAGCACCCGCCCCTCGACCTTGCGCGGGGCGAGCGTGAGATCCGAGAAGGCCTCGGGCACGAGCTGCAGGTAGCTGCGTCGTCCGTCCGACTCGGAGCGCACGCGGCGCGCGATGCCGCGGTCTTCCAGCACGTTGGCGTGGAAGGCGACGAGGTTCGATTTCATCCCGAGCAGATCGGCGATCTCGCTCGACGACATGTCACCCATCGCGAGCAGGTCCACGATGCGCAGACGACCGGGGTCGCCGAGCGCGGCGAACGCGTCGGCCCGTCGCTGAAGGTCGTCCATTATGCCCCCGTCCGCCCGCCGTGTCACCCGGATGCGAACTTCCGTTTTGCTCAGTAGAGTTTGAGCGACCGCAACGGGCGGGCGCCCCCCAAGAGTGCGCCCGTTGCGGTCATCTCCCGCTCCGGGCTAGAGGAGTTTCTCATGCGGCAGCCGACATCGGATGAGCGGATGTCGTCGATCCGGGGAACCCGCCCATGAGCGTGGCCGCCCCGGGAGACGGCGGGCGTCGTGCGCTGCGCGCGCTGCGCGAGAAGGATGCCGCGGCCTCGCTCCTCCCCGATCTGTCCGGGGTCTTCGCGGGCCGGTACCGCGTGCGGGCGCCCCTCGGCCCGCGCGGTCATGACGGCCTCGCGTTCCGCGCGCGCGACGACATCCTCCTGCGCGACGTCGTCGTCACGGTCTTCCCCGTCGACCCCGTCGGTGCCTCCGACCCGCCGCGTCGGCTGCAGGGCGCGCGCGCCCTCACGACGCTCGACCACCCCTTCCTCGTCACGCTCTACGACGCGCACCTCTCCGCCGACGGCCGCGGCTACCTCGTGACCGAGCTGATCGACGGTCCCTCGCTGCGCGAGCTGCTCGACGTCGACGGACCACTGCGCCCGGATGCCGCCGCCGCCCTCGTCGAAGACCTCGCGCGTGCCCTCTCCGCCGTTCACGAGGTGGGCATCGTGCACCACCACCTCACGTCGTCGCGCATCCTGCTCCGACCGGTGCGCCACCCCGGCCGGCGGTTCATCGCAGTGCTGGCCGATTTCGGTGTGACGCACCTGCTGGCGGGGGCGCCCGCAGAGACGCCGGAAGACGACGACGACTACCTCGCTCCCGAGCAGGTGCGCGGCGAGGTTCCGGGAGCAGCCTCCGACATCTACGCCCTCGGCCTGCTGGCGGTGGAGGCGCTGACCGGCGAGAGCCCCGTACTGGGCGGGGCCGCGCAGCACCTCGTGCTCGCGCCGCTGGATTTCGATCCGGTCATCCCCTCGCGCTTCGGCCCGGGGTGGGAGGTCCTCCTCACCGCCATGACCGATCCCGATCCCGCGCGGCGGCCCACCGCGGACGAGGTCGTCGGCGTGGTGACCGAGCTGCGTGGAGGTGCTCCGGCGACCGAGCCGGTGGTGCCCGTCGCCGAGGTCGCCGTGCCGATCGACGGCGAGCCGGTCTCGGCCCTGCACGCGGTCGGGCAGGCACGCGAGACGGTCGTCCGTCGGCGATCGCCGATCTGGGCGTGGGTCACGCACGCGCGCTGAACGGCCCGCGGACGCGCCAACCTGGCAATCGCCTGACCTTCGCGACCCTCCGCGCGGCCCGATGCGCGTAATCCCGCGGGCCGACCCGGCAGAACATGCGCTCTCGGGCATATGGCCGACGTAGCGTCGAGATCAGTCCTCGGCATCCGCCCGCGGCTTCCGGCCGTCGCGGTCACCCCCACCCGAGGAGCAGGTCATGGCTTCCCCCACCATCGAGTCCCGCCTGGGGCCCATCCGCCAGACGTACAAGGGCACGACGGACTTCCCGCCCATGGCGAAGGCCTACACCGAGCTGTCGCAGGTCGTGCGCGAGACGGGCCTGCTGACGCGCGCCCGCGCCTTCTACGCCCTCGTGGGCGCCGCGCTCGCGGTCGGCTTCGGCGGGGCCGTGACGGGCTTCGTCCTCCTCGGCGACAGCTGGCTCCAGCTGCTCATCGCCGCCGCGTTCGGCATCCTGTTCACCCAGGTCGCGTTCCTCGCGCACGAGGCCGCGCACAAGCAGATCTTCGCGTCGGGACGCGCGAACGACCGACTGGCGCTGTGGCTGGCCGCGGGCGTCGTGGGGATCAGCCTGTCGTGGTGGACGTCGAAGCACACCCGCCACCACGCCAATCCGAACCGCGTGGGCAAGGACCCCGACATCGAGGTCGACACCATCTCGTTCGTCGAGAGGGATGCCGTCGAGGCCCGCGGACTGCGCCGCTGGATCACCCGCCGCCAGGGCTGGCTGTTCTTCCCGCTGCTGACCCTCGAGGGCGCGAACCTGCACGCGCACGCCTTCCGCCACCTCTTCTCGCGCGGCGAGGTCAAGGGACGATGGACCGAGCTGGGGATCATCGCCCTGCGCTTCGCCGTGTTCGTGGCCCCGGTGTTCGTGTTCCTCCCGCTCGGCATGGCCTTCGCGTTCCTCGGCGTGCAGCTGGCGGTGTTCGGGGTGTACATGGGCGCCTCGTTCGCCCCGAACCACAAGGGCATGGCCGTGATCGCCCCGGATGCCAAGCTCGACTTCTTCAGCAAGCAGGTGCGCACCTCGCGCAACATCACCGGCGGCTGGTGGGCCACGTGGCTCATGGGCGGGCTGAACTACCAGATCGAGCACCACCTGTTCCCGAACATGCCGCGTCCGCACCTCAGCCGTGCCCGCGCGATCGTGAGGGAGCACAGCGCCACCCTGAACGTGCCGTACGTCGAGACGACGCTGCTGCAGTCGTACGGCATCGTGATCCGGTACCTGAACCGCGTCGGTCTCGCCGCGCGCGATCCGTTCGAGTGCCCGATGACGTCGGCCGCCGCGCGGGCCTGAGCGGACCCCGAGCGCGGGTGAGCGGCATCCGCCCGCTCTCACCCGCGCGCTGCGCCCTACACGCGCGCACGGGCGGGCGCCCCGTGGCCCCGGAGCGGACGTAGCCTGGAGCGACGAACCCGGGAGGTCTGGATGACGCATCGAGCGATCCGCGCGTCGACGGGACCGACCCGACGCCGGCCCGGCCGGACCCGCTGACCGGTGGACGCATCCGCCGATCCGCGCCGGTGGCGCGCCCTGGCCGTGCTGCTGATGGGGCAGTTCGCCTCCCTTCTCGACCTCAGCGTCACCAACGTCGCCCTCCCCTCGATCGGGCGATCGACGGGGGCCGGGCCCAGCGAGCTGCAGTGGGTCATCACCGGCTACGTCCTGGCGTTCGGGCTCGTCCCGGTCATCGGCGGCCGGCTCGGCGACGGCCGCGGACGCCGGCGCATGTTCGTCGTGTCGATGCTCGGCTTCGTCGTCGCGAGCGCCGCGGTGGGGCTCGCCCCGACCCCCGAGGTGCTCATCGCGGCGCGCGTGGTGCAGGGGATCTTCGGCGGCATGATCGGACCGCAGGTCTCGGGCTTCATCCAGAACGCGTTCCCCCCGCTCGAGCGCGGCAAGGCCTTCGGGCGGCTCGGTCTCACGGTGGGCGCCGGCACCGCGCTCGGCCCCGTCGTGGCGGGCCTTCTGATCGCGGTGGGCGGCGAGACCGACGGCTGGCGCCTGGTGTTCTTCATCAACGTGCCGATCGGCATCGCGGCGGTCGTGCTCGCGCGTCGGTGGGTCGCCGCCGACGCGCCGGTCGCGCAGGGCTCCGGGCGCCGACTGGATTTGCTCGGGGTCGTCCTGCTCGGCACCGGGCTGCTGTGCCTGCTGTTCCCGATCGTCGAGACGGGGCAGTCCGGCGGACCCGTGACGCTCCTCCTGCTGATCCCCGCGGCAGGTCTGCTCGTCGCCTTCGTCCGCCACGAGGCCCGACTCACGCGAGCGGATGCCGCGCCCCTGGTCGATCTGCGCCTGTTCCGCACGCGCTCGTTCGTCATCGGCGTGGTCTTCGCGGTGGTGTTCTTCTGCAGCAACACCGGCATCCCGCTCGTCCTCGCGCTGTACTACCAGGACGGGCTGGGCTTCACGGCGTTGCAGTCGGCGCTCGGGGTCACCGCCTACGCCGTGGGGACGGTCTTCGGCGCCCCTCTCGCCGGTCGCTTCGTGTCGCGCGTCGGTCGGCCCCTGCTGCTCGGGGCGGTGTCGGTCTTCACCCTCGTCACGATCGTGCTCGGCCTCGTCGTCCGCGCCGCCCCCGAGGCCACCGACCCGACGGGCGTGATCCTGCGCCTGTGCCTGCCGCTGTTCCTCCTCGGCGTCGCCGGCGGGTCGATCGTGACGCCGAACCAGACGCTCACCCTCGCCGAGGTCGATCCCGCGCGCGGCGGCGTCGCCGGCGGTGTCGTGCAGACCGCGCAGCGGGTGGGCGCCTCGATCGGTCAGACGGTGCTCGGGACGAGTTTCGTCATCGTGCTCGCGGGAGCGGCCCGGGCGACCGAACCGGGTTCCGCGGCGCCCGACCCGGGCGTCTTCGCCGACGCCCTGACGGTGGCGCTCGGGGTGTCGGTCGTCTTCTCGCTGTCGGCGGCCGTGCTCAGCGGCATCGAGGTGCGGCGGTCGCGGACGCGGTAGGACTCAGCCCTCGTCGTCCCAGCGCGAGCGCGGGCGGTCGTCGTCGTCATCCGCGCGCTCGACGCCGCGGGTCGCCGGCCACTCCAGCTGGAACCCGCAGTCGCGGCACTCGTCGGCGTCCTCGCCCTCGTCGAGGAGAGGGTGCATCGTAATCCCGCAGGCCGGGCAGATCGGCTGCCGGTCGTCGGGGGAGGCGTCGAGGAAGGTCATGGCGGTTCGCTTTCGGTGCACCGCCGACACCCGTCGACGGGACCTCAGGAGCAACCGGCGCCGAGGCCCGGATGTTCCCGCGCCCCGCTAGCGTCGGATCATGAGCGTCCCCGCCCCCCTCGGCCTCGGCCTCGCCGCCGTCGGCCGCCCCGCCTACATCACGACCGCGCGCGACGCCGACCTGGGCGAACCCGCCGACAGATCGATCGAGGCGATGCGTGCGCGCGCGCACGAGCTCCTCGACGAGGCGTGGGCGCTCGGCATCCGCTACGTCGACGCGGCCCGGTCGTACGGGTACGCCGAGGAGTTCCTCGGCTCGTGGCTCGCCGCGCACCCCGAGCGTCGTCGCGAGCTGACGATCGGCTCGAAGTGGGGCTACGCCTACGTCGGCGACTGGCGGATGGATGCCGCGGTCCACGAGCGCAAGGAGCACTCGGCCGCCATGCTCGACCGGCAGTGGCCCGAGACGCTCGCGGCGCTGGGAACCGCCCCCGATCTGTACCTGATCCACTCCGTCACTCCCGACAGCCCGGTGCTGGCGGATGCCGCCGTGCTCGAGCGTATGCGCCGGCTGCGCGCCGAGGGCGTGCGCGCGGGACTGTCGACGAGCGGCCCGCGGCAGGCCGAGGTGCTGCGCGCGGCCCTCGCCCTCCCCGACACCCCGTTCCAGGCGGTGCAGGCGACCTGGAACCTGCGCGAGTCCTCGGCGGGCGATGCGCTCGCCGCGGCGCACAGCGCCGGCTGGACCGTGGTGCTGAAGGAGGTGCTCGCCAACGGCTCCCTCGCCGAGGCGGCGCCCGGGAGCGCGCTCGAGCGGGTGGCATCCGGGGTCGATCCCGACATCGCGGCCATCGGGGCCGCCCGCGCGCAGGCCTTCGCCGATGTCGTGCTGGTCGGAGCCACGACGCGTCGCCACCTCCAGCGCGCGGCGGAGGCGCCGGCGCGGACGATCGACCGGGCGGATCTCGCGGCCCTCGCGGTCGACCCGGTGCAGTACTGGCGGGAACGCGCGGATCGCCCCTGGCGCTGACCGCGCCGGCTGCGCGCCCACGGCCGCCGGGCCAGACGCGGGCGAGACGCCGTGATCGACCCGGGGCGGCTCAGCGGGGAGCGTCGGCCCTGTCCTGCACGTCCCACAGGGCGTACTCGGTCAACGACCCGGCGGGCAGGTCGAGATCGGTGTTCGGGGCGGTCAGCGCCGACTCGAAGCCGACGATGCGCCCGGTGTCGGTCGACAGCAGCAGCGTCACGTCGGTGTCGGCCGTCGACGAGGGCATGCCGGCCAGACCCACGACCTCGCGACCGAGGCGGTCCTGCGTCGTCCCGAGCGCCCGCAGGCCGGGGGAGGAGGCGACGACCTCGAGCAGCGCGGACTGCTGGGCGTCGTCCAACGTCCACTCGCCCTGGATGCTGCGCACCCCCACCAGGGCGTCGCCCGCGCTCAGGCTCCCGGTCGCGCCCGTGGCCGTCTCGATGAGCGCGCGCATGGCGTCGACCGAGGGTTCCGGCGAAGACGGAGACAGCGGACGGAACTGGTTGCGCACGTAGCGCATCTCGCCGACGACGGTCCCGGGCGCGGGGTCGACGTTCGGGACGGTGTCGCCGTCGGCGTTCGTCGCCTCCGCCGCGGTGGTCACCACCGACCCGGAGAAATCCTCGTTCCACCGCACATCGACCCACTCCCGCCGGAACACGGTGGCCTCCGCGCCGTCGGGCGAGGCGCTGAAGTACCAGCCGAGCGACAGGGAGCGCCGCTCGGCGGTGACGGCGCCGGCTCCGGCGGCCAGCTGGGCCTGTGCGCGCGCGATCACCTCCGCCGCGCCGGTTCCGCTGGGAACGGCGGTGTACACGAGGGGCTTGGGCGTCTGAGCGGATGCCGACGATCCCGGCATCCACAGCATCCCCGTCACGACCGCCACGACGATCGCGACCGCGGCCGCGGCCGAGACCCACGCGAGGGACGGGCGGCGACGGCGGGCGGGCGGGTGGTCGAGGATCCGCCGCAGGCGACGCTCGGCGTCGAGGGGGAGCGGAGCGTCGAGAGGCGTCTCGGCGGGGTCGAGTCGGCGCAGGGCGCGCGCGAGGTCATCGTCGGTCATCGCTCACCTCCTCCCTCGGGGCAGCCGCCCGCTCGAGCAGGGGCCGCAATCGCGCGCGGGCGCGGTTGAGTCGGGTCCACACCGCGCCGGTGTTCATCTCCATGACCAGGGCGACCTCGGCGGCCGACAGCTCCTCCCAGTAGGTGAGCCAGAGGATCTCGCGCTCGCGCTCGGGCAGGCCGCGGATCGCGTCGACGAGACGCTGCGCCATCGCCGGTTCGGCCTCGCTCGCCAGGGCGCGCACGTGGTCTTCGATGTGCGTCCACAATGCCCCCTCCCGGTCGCGTCGCCGATACTCATTCGCGATGAGGTTGCGCGCGGTGCGGTACAACCACGGCAATCCGAACGGATCACGCGGATCGCGTTTGCGCCACGCGATCTCGAAGCAATCCATCGTGAGGTCGGCGGCGGCCTCGCGATCCGATACGCGCCGCTCGATGAATCGCCGAACGGCGTTGTGGTGCTCGCGGAAGAGCGCCACGAATTCCGTCTCGTCGATCACCGGCGCGCGTCTCCGGGCGTTCGAAGGGGCTGTGTTCCGTCGCGCTCGATCCTTACAGACCGACGGGCGGGAAAAGAATTCAGGTCGCGTGTAAGGAATGCGCTCCGGACGACACCACATTGATGGGGGTGGGTGTCGTCTCCGGCTTCGAGACGATACCCATACGCCCGTCGAGAGATGTTCGGGACAGAGATCGACGGGCGAGGGAGTGCGCTGCATGGGGGCAGTGCACTCCCTCGGATCCTCGCCATGGCATCCAGGATGCCAGAGGGCGGCGCGGTGCCCGGTCTCGCGCTCGCGGGGCGGGCGCGCGGGGTCCCCGCGTCAGCCGTCGCCGACGGTCGTGCGCGCACCGGAGCCCGGCGCCGACGTCGCCGCGCCTCACTCCGGATCGCCCTCACTCCGGATCGCCCTCACTCCGGATCGACGAGGAGGTTCGTGATGCGGGCCGTCGCCACGAGTCGGCCCTCGTCGTCGGTCACGCGCACGTCGTAGGTCGCGATGCGCCGCCCCCGATGGGCCGGGGTCGCGACGGCGTGGATGCGCCCGTCGCGCGCGCCGCGATGGTGGGTGATGTTCAGGTCGACGCCGACGCACACCTTCCCGAAGGTCGAGGCGTGGATCATCGCCGCCCACGATCCGACGGCCTCGGCGAGGGCCGCCGTCGCTCCGCCGTGGAGCCGCCCGAGCGACTGGGTGTTGCCGGACACGGGCATCGACGCGCTCACGCCGTCGGTCGACTGCGCCGTGACGACGATGCCGAGACGCTCGTCGAGGGCACCGGGCACGATCGTCCAGGGTGTCATGGCCGCTCCTTCCGCCGTCCTCTTGTCGGACGGACGCACGTCTGACACTATTACTGAACGCTCGGTCGGTAACAGGTGCCGTCGAGTTCGATCCTGCCCCCACAGAACGACGGAGTTCTCATGGCCTCGCAGACAGCGGCATCCACCCGTGCCACCACGGCCGGCATCTCGCGAGAGGAACGGCGCGTCCTCGCCGGGACCCTCGTGGGCACCTCGATCGAGTGGTACGACTTCTTCATCTACGCCCAAGCGGCCGGCCTCGTGCTCGCGCCGCTGTTCCTCGCCCCCCTCGCGGAGTCCGACCCGGCCATCGCGCAGGTGCTGTCGTTCGCGACGATCGGCATCTCGTTCCTCTTCCGCCCCCTCGGCGCGATCGTCGCGGGGTACCTCGGCGACCGCCTCGGGCGCAAGAAGATGCTCGTGCTGACCCTCATCATGATGGGCGTGTCGACGGCCCTCATCGGCGTGCTGCCGACGTACGCCGCGATCGGCGTCGCCGCCCCCATCCTGCTCATCCTGCTGCGCGTGCTGCAGGGCTTCTCGGCCGGTGGCGAGTGGGGCGGGGCCGCGTTGCTCTCGGTCGAGCACGCCCCCGTCACCCGTCGCGGCTACTTCGGCGCCTACCCGCAGATCGGCGTTCCGGTGGGCATGATCCTCGCCACCGCGACGCTGTGGATCCTCACCTCGTCGATGTCGGCCGAGGCCTTCCTCGCCTGGGGCTGGCGCGTGCCGTTCCTCTTCTCGATCGTGCTGATCGTCGTCGGCTACGTCATCCGTCGCGCGGTCGAGGAGAGCCCCGTCTTCGAAGACCTCGTGCGCCGCCGCAAGGAGTCGTCCGCCCCGCTCGGCCAGCTGTTCCGCAAGAACTGGCGCCAGGTCGTGCTCACCGCGCTGGTGTTCATCGGCAACAACGCCGCCGGCTACCTGCTCATCGCGTTCTTCGCCACCTACACGGTCACCGTCCTCGGGCTCGAGCGCCCCACCGTGCTGCTGGCCACGACCCTGGCATCCTTCGGCTGGCTCGGCTTCACCCTGTGGGGCGGCCGTCTCTCCGACACCCTCGGCCGCGTGCGCACGTTCCAGCTCGGCTACCTGCTGCTGGCGGTCTGGGCGGTGCCGATGTGGTTCCTCATCGACACGGGGAACATCGTCTGGTACTTCGTGGCGCTGTTCGTCATAACCCTCGGACTGGGACTGTCGTACGGCCCGCAGGCCGCGCTGTACGCCGAGATGTTCCCCGCGAACGTGCGCTACTCGGGCGTCTCGATCGGCTACGCGCTCGGCGCGATCCTCGGCGGCGCCTTCGCCCCGATGATCGCCGAGGCGCTGCTGCGCTCGACCGGCGCGTCGTGGACGATCGGTGCGTACATCGCGGTCGCTGCCCTGGTGTCGCTGGTCGCCGTCTCGCTCATCAAGGAGCCGAAGGGCGTCGACCTGCGGGCCTGATGCATGACGCCGCCCCGGGGCCCCGCGCCGCTCGACGCGCGGGGCCCCGCTGCGGTGTGCGGGGCGTTCGCGCTGCGCTGCGCGGAGCGTTGGCGCTGCGCGGGGCGTTCGTGCCGCGCGGGGCGTTCCGCGAGGCGGTCGCGCTGCGCGGGGTCGCCGCCGCGCCGCTCCGGGCCGCGAACGCACACGATCGGCGCGAGATCACCCGCTGTGCGCCGCGCGGATCGGGCGATCTCGCGCCGATCGTGTGATCTCGCGGCGCTCCGCGCCCGCGCCGTCAGGACGTGCGCAGGCCCTCGAGCGCGATGCGCACGATGTCGGCGCCGAGGCGATCGCCGTCCACCCCGCCGCCGGGCCGGTACCACTCCACGACGGAGTTGATCATCCCGAACAGCAGTCGCGCCGCGACCGCCGCGTCGACGTCGTCGCGCACGTCGCCTTCGGCCTGGGCGTCGGCGACGAGGGCGGTGACGCGGTGGTCGAACACGCGCCGACGTTCGAGCGCGGCCTGCTCGACCGGGCTGTTGCCGCGCACGCGCAGCAGCAGGGTCACGGCGGGCAGCTGCGCCACCAGCACGTCGGTCGCTCCCGTCAGCACGTGCCGCAGGCGGTCGGATGCCGCGCCCTCGACCGCGCGCGGATCGTCGAGGACCGCCTCGAGCCCGCCGAGGGCCGCCTCGAGGGCGACCGAGAGCAGCTCCTCCTTCGAGGAGAAGTGGTGGTAGAGCGCGGATTTGGCCAGGCCCAGGCGGCGGGCGAGGTCGGACACACTCGTGGCGTCGTAGCCCTGCTCGTTGAACAGCTGCACCGCGACGGCGAGGATGCCCTCCCGGTCGTAGCCGGGCCGTCCGCGCCGGGCGGGCGCGTCGGCGGCGGGGGTCATGGCGGAGTCGGCGGCGGTCACCCTGTCAGTGTGTCATTCCAGCAGCGCCGGGGCGTCGGCGTGCAGCAGCGCTCGCGCCGCGTTCCCGATCACGGCGCTGTAGGTGGGGTAGGCGAAGCGCACGCCCGCGAGGGTCGCGACGTCGATCCCGGCCGCCATCGCGGTCGTGACCGACTGGATGACCTCGACCGCGTTCTCGCCGACCGCGTGCGCACCGAGCACGAGCTCGCGGCGCCGGTCGGCGATGAGCATGAGGAAGCCGTTCTCGCGGTCGTCGATGACGGCCCGGTCGAGGTCGGCGAAGCGCACCGTGGCCACGACGCACGACGGGTCGCGATCGCGCGCCTGCTCCTCGGTCAGACCGACTCCGGCGTAGTCGGGATCGGTGAACCCGCCCGCGGGCAGGAGGTGGTGGGGCGTCCGGCGGTTCGCGCCGAGCACGGCGTTCTCGGCCGCCGCCTCGCCCTCGAACTGCGCGGCCTGGACGAGCATGTCGCGGCCGTTGGCGTCGCCGACGGCGAGGATGTGCGGCACGATCGTGCGGAAGTACCGGTCGACGGGGATCGCCGAGCGCTCCACCTCGACCCCGGCTCTCTCGAGCCCGAGGTCTTCGACGTCGGCGGGCCATCCCGTGGCCATCACGACGACGTCGACGTCTACCGTGCGCGATCCGCCGCCCTCGCTCCAGGTGAGGCCGATCGCGCCGTCGTCGCGTCGATCGAGGCGTTCCACCGTGTCGATCCCGCAGCGCACGTCGACGCCGCTGTTCTCGAGCGAGGTCGCGATCGCGCGCGAGATGGACGCATCGGATGCCATGAGCACGCGCGGCGCGACATCGAGCAGCGTGACCTCCGACCCGAACGAGCGGAACACCGTCACGAGCTGCGCCCCGGTGTTGCCCGCGCCGATGACCGCGACGCGGCGCGGCAGTTCCGGCAGGGCCAGGACGTCCTCGGGGACGGTCGCCAGCTCCGCGCCCGGGATGGGCAGGCGGCGGGAGTGGCCGCCGACGCACACGAGGATCGACTCCGCCCGCACGCGCCGACCCGTGTCGAGCACGAGCGTGTGCTGGTCGTCGAAGCGCGCCCGGCCCTCGTGCACGAGGTCGATACCCGCCGCCGCGAACCGCTCCGCCTCCCGCTTGATCGAGCGGACGGCATCCACGCGCTCATGTACGCGCGCGACGACGGCGGACCACTCCACGCGCGGTTCGTCGACGACGATGCCGTAGTCGTCGGCCGCACGCGTCTCGCGCATCAGCCGTGCGGCCTTCGCCAGCACGCGCGTGGGGACGCAGCCCGTGTTCACGCACGTGCCGCCCACGCGGCCTGCCTCGAGCACGACGACGCGCGCGCCGAGCTCGGCCGCGCGCAGGGCCGCGGCGGTGCCTGCGGGACCCGCTCCGATCACGGCGACGTCGTACTCGTCGACCTCCGCACGCGCCGGGGCGGCGGAGGCGCGGGTGTCGGGCGAGGGGGCGGGGCTGGCGGTGTCGCGCACGGTGGTCCTCCCGAGGATCGAGGACTCCAGTCAACCCGCCGGGGCTCCACCCCGGCCGGGGGTTGTGCTCGGGGTCAGAACCTCTCGTACAGGTCGCTCGCGGTCAGACCCGATCCGCCGATCGCGTGCACGCCCGGGGCGGGGTGCAGCGAGAACGTACGTCCGTCGTGCAGCAGCGTCGCGGTGTAGTCGCCGCGCGTATCGAGCTTCACCTCGAAGCGACCGGTGTCAATGAGGCGGAGGATCACCACCGCGCCGCTGCGCGCGACGAACTTCGTCTCCTTCTCGTGCGCCGTCGGCAGCGGCAGGATCGGTTCGTCTGCGGGGGGTGCCGGTGAGGGCGTGTTCGGGTCGTCGGCATCCATTCGCCGAGTCTGTCACGCCCCCACGGGGCGCGGGTCAGCGCCCGTCGCGCCAGGAGTGCTGCGGGTCGTACCCCAGAAGCCGTCGGGCCTTGTCGATCGACAGCAGCGTCGTGTTCTCGCCGAGCTCGCGCGTCTCGACACCGGGGAACACCTCCGCGACGAGCTCGCTGTTCGGGCGGGTCATGACGGTGTCGGCGGCCGCGATGATGAAGGTCTCGAAGCCCGCGGGCGCGACCTCGAGGGCGCGCTCGATGGCCTGGGCGCCGTCGCGCGCGTCGATGTAGCCCCAGAGGTTCCACTTGCGGGTGCGCGCGTCGTCGTCGAACGGGAACTCCGCGTAGTCGTCGGGGACCATCACGTTCGAGAAACGCAGCGCCGTGATCGACAGGTCGGGGTTCCAGCGCACCAGCTCGGTCGCGAGGCGCTCCTCGAGCGTCTTGACGAGCGAGTACACCGACTCGGGGCGCGGAGCGTACTCCTCGTCGACCGGGATGTAGGGCGGCGGCACGTCGAACGGCAGGCCCAGCACCGTCTCGCTCGAGGCGTAGACGATCTTGCGGATGCCGAGGCGCACGGCCGCCCAGAACACGTTGAACGTGCTGGTCATGTTGTTGTGGAAGGTCGCGACATCGGAGCGGATGCCGGGGGCCGGGATCGCCCCGAGGTGCACGACCGCGTCGAACCCCTGGTGCTGGTCGTTCACTCCGGCGAGGGCGTCGATGACCTGGCCGTAGTCGGTGAGCTCGACCTGAACGAACCCGGGGCCGCGGTCGCCGCGGACGTCGAGGCCGATCACGTCGTGGCCCGCGCGCAGTTCGCGGGCGACGACGGTGCCGAGTTTTCCGGACGAACCGGTGAGGGCGATGCGCATGATGCTGAGCTCCTGGGTGTGGGGGAGGGATGCCGCCGACGATAGCGGCGGGGTCCGACACCGGTGCACGTCTTGACGCGGGATCCACGAAGGCGCGTGCCGTGCCGGACACGGGGAAGGCCCGCGAGCGGTCAGCTCGCGGGCCCGGACGGCACGTCAGTGGACGCGCGCCTCCTCCTGCTCGTCGTCGTCGTCGCTGGGGATGTAGACGTCGACCACGGTCACGTTGATCTCGACGGCCTTCATGCCGACGATCTCCGTGATCGCCCGGCGGACGGCCGAGCGCACGTCGTCGGCGACGCGCTGGATCCGCTCGGGGTAGTCGACCTGGATGGCGATGTCGGCCGCGACCTCGGTCTCGCCGACCTCGACGCTCACGCCCTGGGCGTAGTCCTTCGCGCCGACGGCCTGACGGATGTTGCCGATCACGCGCGCGGCGCCGCCACCGAGTGCGTGGACGCCGGGGACCTCGGCCGCGGCGATACCGGCGACCTTCGCGACCACCGGGTCGACGATGACGGTCTTGCCGCCGCTGGTGCGGGCGTCGGCCGAGAGGGAGGAGTTCTGTGCCATGGGATGCGTCCTTTCGTCAAGATCCCCGTCCGCGAAGGGTGCGGGGTGTTTCGCTATGTGGACGGAACAGATTCGTGAAACGTCACGGCTCGAGCCTGGAAATCTGCTGACAGGAAACGCGATGCCCTCTTTGTCCACCGCCACGGACGCGTTTCTCGCGTCGCGCGCGGCCGACGGCGATCAGCTGGCGTTCGGAGTGCTGGTGCGCCGGCATGCCCCGTTCCTCGTCGCCTTCGCCACGCGTCTCACCGGCTCCCGCGCCGACGCCGACGATTGCGTGCAGGAAGCCCTCATCACGGCGTGGCGTCGGCTGCCCGACCTCACCGATCCCGAGAAGGTGCGAAGCTGGCTGACGACCATCGTCTCGCGCAAGGCGACCGACCGGCTGCGCTCGCGCAAGATCTCGGATCAGATCGACGAGGAGATGGTGTCGGCCGCCGACGACCCTGAGCGGTCGGCCGTGGCGTCGTCGCAGATGGACGCCTTGAAGAAGGTGCTGGCGGAACTGCCCGAGGAACTCCGCGTCGTCTGGGTGCTGCGCGAGGTCGGCGGGCACAGCTACGACGAGATCGCCGTCGAGGTGGGGGAGTCGGCCGCCACGGTGCGAGGTCGTCTCGCCCGGGCACGTAAGACCGTGTTGGAACGCATGCAGGAGTGGAGGTGACCGGAATGAGCGAGCACAACGACGACATCGGCGGTTCCGGCTACACACTGGAAGACCTCTCCGCCTATCTCGATCGCGGGAGGACCCCCCGCATCCCCGCGATCGAGCGCAACGCCGAGTGCCAGGCGGTCCTCGCCTCCATGGAGCGCATGGGCCGTCTGTCGCGCGAGATCGTCGAGGAGCAGGCCGCCGAGCCCCTCGCCGACTCCTGGTACGACAGCATCATGCGGGAGGTGATGCGAGAGTTCCGCTCCGGACGCGACATCCCCCTGGCGCGCACCGAGGACGGAACGGAGATCGTCGTCACCGAGGGCGCGCTCTACGAGCTGATCCGCGCGGTGGGCGACGGGATCGAGGGCGTGCTGGTCGGGCGCGTGCGGCTCGAGCAGCCCGAGCCCGATGCCCCGCTCGACGTGCGGGTGACGGTGAGCGTGCGCTTCGGCCGCGCGATGAACGCCGCCGTCGACGAGATGCGCGACGGCATCCGCCAGGCGATCGAGCGGCACGGCGATCTGAAGGTCGGACGCGTCGACGTGACCGTCGGCGACGTCCATCTGGACGAGGGGGAAGACGAATGACCCGCATCACGGCGGCCGAACTGGCTCCACGCATCGATCTGGCCGTCACCGCGGTCGAGGGTGTCCGCGAGTGCTACTCCGCCCGACCGGTGGTCGCTCGTGCTCTCGAGCACGTCGCCGACGTCGAGGGGTCGCTCGCGGCCGTCGACGACGTTCCGGGCGCGCGCGCCATCACGGTCTGCATCGGCGTCTCGACCGAAGACGACTCCGCCGCCGTGGCCACGGCCGTGGCGGCGGCGGCGCGCGGTGCGGGCTCGGACGACGAGCCGGCGACCGTGCGGGTGCGCGTCGCGCGTCTGGTGGCACCGGCCTCCTGAGCGCCGTCGCGCACCGCGGGGCGAAGCTCCATCACTGAGGCTTTTCCCGGCCGAGGGGGTCTGCGGCGGCATACGCTGGACGTACCGCTCACTCGCCCCGGAGGCCGTATGTCCACGCCGCCCGTCATCGCCGTCACCGGATCCACCGGAGCCGTGGGAGGCCGCGTCGCCCGCGACCTCGCCGCGCGCGGCATCCCCCAGCGTCTGCTCGTGCGCGACGCGTCGCGCGCGCCCCGTCTGGACGGCGCCGAGATCCACGTGGCCCGGTATTCCGACGCGGATGCCGCCCGCGCGGCCCTCGAGGGAGTCGAGACGCTGCTGATGGTCTCGGCCTCCGAGACCGCCGACCGCGTGGAGCACCACCGCACCTTCGTCGAGGCCGCGGCCACCGCGGGCGTGCGTTCGATCGTCTACACGTCGTTCCTCGCCGCCGCCCCCGACGCGGTCTTCACGCTCGGCCGCGACCACGCGGCCACCGAGGACATCATCCGGTCGTCCGGGATGAGGTTCACGTTCCTTCGCGACAACTTCTACATGGACATGATGGAGCTCTTCGCCGGCGACGACGGGGTCATCCGGGGCCCGGCGGGCGAGGGGCGCTGCTCGCTGGTGTCGCGGTCCGACGTCGCCGCCACCGCGGTCGCGGTGTTGCGCGATCCCTCCGCGCACGCCGACGCCTCGTACGACCTCACCGGCCCCGAGGCGCTGACGATGGCGGAGGTGGCGGAGAAGATCTCGGCCGTGCGGGGCCACCCCGTGCGGTTCCTCGACGAGACCGTCGACGAGGCCTACGCGTCCCGCGCCGCCTTCGGCGCCCCGCGCTGGCAGGTCGACGCGTGGGTGAGCACCTACACCGCCATCGCGAGCGGCGACCTCGCGGCTGTCTCGCCCGACGTCGAGCGCGTCACCGGTCGGCCCGCGCAGAGCTTCGAGGAGTTCCTGGGCGCCGTCTCGTGAGGCCCGACCACGTCGCGATGCGATCCCGGACCCGACTCGGGTATGCTGACCGCGTGCTGACCTGTCGCTGTTGTCGCTGAACGCCCCGCGTTCTCTTTCGACGACCCCGTCAGCCGCGCCCGCAGAGGGCGCACCAACCCTTCAGGATGCCACCGTGCGTTACGCCCAGAGCGTCGCCGACCTCGTCGGCAACACCCCCCTCGTCCGCCTCACCCGCGTCACCGACGGCATCGCCGCCACGGTCCTCGCGAAGATCGAGTACTTCAACCCCGGCGGGTCGGCCAAAGACCGCATCGCCGCGAACATCGTCGACGCCGCCGAGCGCGACGGTCTGTTGCAGCCGGGCGGCGTCATCGTCGAGCCGACCAGCGGCAACACCGGTGTCGGCCTGGCCCTCGTGGCCCAGCAGCGCGGCTACCGCTGCGTGTTCGTCGTGCCCGACAAGGTCGCCGAAGACAAGCGGGCGGTGCTGCGCGCCTACGGCGCCGAGGTCGTGGTCACGCCCACGAACGTCGAGCCCGACGACCCGAACTCCTACTACAGCGTCTCGGATCGTCTCGTGCGCGAGATCCCGGGGGCCTTCAAGCCCAACCAGTACGCCAACCCCAACGGGCCGCGCAGCCACTACGAGACCACCGGCCCCGAGATCTGGCGCGACACCGACGGCGAGCTGACGCACTTCGTCGCGGGGGTCGGGACCGGCGGGACGATCACCGGCACCGGTCGCTACCTGCGCGAGGTCGCCGGGGCGTCGGTGCGGATCGTGGGCGTCGATCCCGAGGGGTCGATCTACTCGGGCGACGACATCCACGGCTACGACGTCGAGGGCGTCGGAGAGGACTTCTGGCCGCCGGCATTCGACCCGACCCTCGTCGACGCCTACGAGCGCGTCTCCGACGCCGAGTCGTTCGCGATGACCCGCCGCCTCGCCCGTGAGGAGGGGCTGCTCGTGGGCGGCTCGAGCGGGATGGCGGTCGTCGGCGCCCTGCGCGTGGCGAGGGACCTCCCCGCCGACGCGGTCGTCGTCGTCGTCCTTCCCGACCATGGCCGTGGCTACCTGAGCAAGATCTTCGACGACGAGTGGATGACCGCGCGCGGCTACGAGGTCGCGCCCGTGGCATCCCTCCTTCCTTCGACCCCCGAGGAGCACTCCGCATGAGCACCCACGACGCCGCCCGCGGCTTCGACAGCCTCGCCGTCCACGCGGGACAGGCGCCCGATGAGACGACCGGCGCGGTGATCCCGCCGATCCACGTCTCGACGACCTACGCGCAGGACGGCATCGGAGGCCTCCGCGGCGGCTACGAGTACGGCCGCAGCGGCAACCCCACGCGCACCGCGCTCGAGACCCAGATCGCCGCCCTCGAGGGCGGGGCGCGCGCGCTCTCGTTCGCGTCCGGTCTCGCGGGAGAAGACGCGCTGCTGCGCGCGGCCCTCGTCCCCGGCGACGAGGTGCTGCTCGGCAACGACGTCTACGGCGGCACGTACCGCCTGCTCGCGCGGGTGCTGGGCCCGTGGGGCGTGAAGCTGCGCGTCGTCGACATGAGCGACCTGGATGCCGTGGCATCCGCCCTCGCCGAGCGCGCGCCGAAGATGGTCTGGGTCGAGACGCCCAGCAACCCGATGCTGCGTATCACCGACATCGCGGGTCTCGCGCGTCTCGGCCACGACGCCGGTGCGCTGGTCGTGGTCGACAACACCTTCGCCTCGCCCGCCCTGCAGCGCCCGCTCTCGCTCGGTGCCGACGTCGTCGTGCACTCGGCGACGAAGTACCTGGGCGGCCACAGCGACGTCGTGGGTGGGGCTCTCGCGTTCGCCGACGCCGCGCTGGCCGAGAAGGTGCAGTTCCTGCAGTTCGCCGCCGGGGCGGTGTCGGGACCGTTCGACGCCTACCTGACCACGCGCGGGATCAAGACCCTCGCGGTGCGCATGCAGCGCCACAGCTCGAACGCCCAGGCGATCGCCGAGCACCTGCTCGCGCACGACCGCGTCGCGAAGGTGTACTACCCGGGTCTGCCCTCGCACCCGGGCCACGAGCTGGCGGCGCGGCAGATGAGCGGGTTCGGCGGCATCGTCTCGCTCGAGCTCGCCGACGGGGCCGCCGCCCGCCGGTTCGCGGAGTCGACGCGCCTGTTCGCGCTCGCCGAGTCGCTCGGCGGCGTCGAGTCGCTCGTGAACTACCCGGATGCCATGACCCACGCCTCGGTCCGCGGCACTGAGCTCGCGGTGCCCGAGACGATCGTGCGTCTGTCGGTGGGTATCGAGTCGGTCGACGACCTGGTGGCCGACGTCGACCAGGCGCTCGCCGCGCTCTGACCGAATGGACGAACCCGGCGCTCCGCAGGTGCGGGCGCCGGGTTCGTCGATTCGCGTGAGGTGCCAGTTTCTGTCGCTTGCGGGTACCCCGAAGCGACGAAAACCGGCACCTCACGCGGGAGGGGTCAGCGCTCGGCGCGGGCCAGGTTCTGCGTCAGCTCGGCGGCGTTCTGGCGGACCACGTACGCGGGCTGGTCGCGCTCGACGCGCCAGCTCTCGCTGAGCGGTCCGACGTTGACGGTGTCGAAGCCGAACTCGTCGTAGATGCGCGTCACGAGGGCGACGGCCTCGTCGGAGTCGCCCGCGGTGGCGAGGGCACGACGGTCGTCGCTGCCGGCGGGGCCGCCGTCGGTGAGGATGTCGGCGGCCGGGATGTGGTTGAACGCCTTCACGACGACCGACTCCGGGAGGCGCTTCTGCAGCATCTCGGAGGTCGTGGTCTTCTTCTCGTCGAGCTCGGCGATGTGGCCGTCGCGCTCGAAGTAGTAGTTGTTCGTGTCGAGCACGGTCTTGCCGGCGAGCTCGGCGGCGGGAAGGTCGTCGATCGCCTTGAGGGGCACGGTCACGACGACGATGTCGCCGGCCTCGGCCGCCTCGCGCGCGGTAGCGGCGCGGGCCTTGTCGCCGACCTCGGCGATCAGGTCGCCCAGGGTCTCGGGCCCGCGGGAGTTCGCGATCACGACGTCGTAGCCGTTCTGCGCGAAGCCCTTCGCGAGGGCCGAACCGATGTTTCCTGCTCCGATGATTCCTACGGTTGTCATGAGCAGAGCCAACCGAGGGGGGGCGCTGCGGCATTCCCGGGAGCGCTACCAAGAGTTCAGCGTCATAAATAGTTAGCAGGTCTAGTAATCAGTGTCAACCGGTTCGGGTCGGAAGCCCGCGGTGCTTATCGTGATCCCGTCGCACCCTCACGCGAGTGGTCGCAGTCCGGTGTTCGGGTCACCGTCCTGCTTGACCTGTGAGGGCGACGGCCCCCGGTGGACGCGGCTTCGGACCACCGGGGGCCGCTTTCTTTTCCAGGCGGACAGTGCGGGCGATCGGGTGAGCGCGGTGCGTCGCCCCGCCGGTGGGAGACTGGACGTCGTGCCTTCCGAGACCCGCCCCGCCGTGACCGGCCGCCCCACCCGCTCCGCTCGTCTGTACCTGGTGTGCATCGCGGTCGGCCTGCTGGCCGGGCTCATGTCCGGGCTCTTCGGGGTCGGCGGCGGCACCGTCATCGTGCCCCTGCTCGTCCTGCTGTTGGGATACGACCAGCGCCTCGCGGCGGGGACCTCGCTCGCGGCGATCGTGCCCACGGCATCCGTCGGGGTCATCACCTACGCCGTCGACGGGCACGTCGCGTGGTTGCCGGCGCTCATCCTCGCGGTCGGCGCGGTCGGCGGCGCGCAGATCGGCACGTGGCTCCTGCCCAAGCTGTCGCAGACGGCGTTGCGCTGGTCGTTCGTGGTCTTCCTCGTCGCGGTGATCGTGAGCCTGTACTTCGTCATCCCTTCGCGCGACGCCGAGCTCGAACTCACCTGGATCACGGGACCGGGGCTGGCGCTGCTGGGCGTGATCACCGGCATCCTGGCGGGACTGCTCGGGGTGGGCGGCGGCATCATCGTCGTGCCGGCGCTGTTGCTGCTGTTCGGCACGAGCGATCTCGTGGCCAAGGGCACGTCGCTGCTCATGATGATCCCCACCGCCGTGTCGGGAACCATCGGCAACCTGCGGCGGTCCAACGTCGATCTGCCCGCGGCCCTGTGCGTCGGCGTCGCCGCGTGCGCGACGACCGCGCTCGGCGCCCAGATCGCGAAAGCCGTCGACCCGTTCGTGGCGAACGTGCTGTTCTCGATCTTCCTCGTCTTCATCGCCTCGCAGATCGCGGTCAAGGCCGTGCGCGGCCGCCGGCAGCGCTGAGCGCCACGTGGAGCGGCGACCCGGTCCGGCGGGCGCCGCGGCGCGAGGGGGCGGCGCGGGACCGCTCGGTAGACTGACCCGGTGCCCGTGAACCCCGAACTCGTCGGTCGTGTCTTCCCGCCGACCGCTCCCTACCTGGTCGGCCGAGAGAAGGTGCGCGAGTTCGCCCGCGCCGTCTTCGCCGACGCCCCGCAGCACAGCGATCCCGAGGCCGCCCGCGCGCTCGGCTACGCCGACGTCGTGGCCCCGCCGACCTTCGCGATGGTCGTGCAGGATCTCACGCTCCAGCAGCTGCTCGGCGACCCCGACTCCGGCATCGAGCTGTCGCGTCTCGTTCACGCCGAGCAGCGCTTCCGCTACTCCCGCCCGATCGTGGCGGGCGACGAGCTCGTCGCGACCCTGTCGGTCACCGGCATCCGTTCGATGGGCGGCAACGCGATGATCACCAGCGAAGCCGAGATCGTGGATGCCGCCGGCGCCCACGTCGTGACGACGACGAGCGTCCTGCTCGCGGGGGAGGCCGGCGCATGAGCGCGTTCACCGTGGGCGACGTGATCGCCGAGCGTTCGATTCACCTCACGCGCGAGTCGCTGGTGCGCTACGCCGGGGCCTCGGGCGACTTCAACCCGATCCACTACCGCGACGACGTCGCGGCCGCGGTGGGTCTGCCCGGCGTCCTCGCGCACGGCATGCTGACGATGGGCATCGCCGTCGGCACGCTCGCCGAGGCGCTCGGCGACCCGGGTCGCATCCTCGAGTACGGCGTGCGGTTCACGCGCCCGGTCGTCGTCGACCCCGAGACGGGAGCCGACCTGCACGTCAGCGCCAAGGTCGGAGCCGTCGACGACGAGACGGCGCGCATCGATCTGACCGTGACGTTCGCGGAGACCACCGTGCTCGGCAAGGCGCAGGTGCGGGTGCGGCTGTCCTGATGCCCGACGTCGATCCCGTCCCGCTCGCGCAGCTGACGACCCTCCGCACCGGCGGGACCCCCGCGCGCCTGGTCGAGGCGACCACGACCGATGAGCTCGTCGCGACGTTGCGCGACGTGTGGTCCGACGGTGGGGCGTGGTTCGTGCTCGGGGGCGGATCGAACCTCTTCGTCGGCGACGAGCCGTTCGAGGGCACCGTGATCCGCGTGCGCACCTCCGGGATCGAAGAGTTCCCCGGCACCCGCCCCGACACCGTGCTCCTGCGGGTGCAGGCCGGCCACGACTGGGACGCCCTCGTCGCCGAGACCGTGGCGCGCGGTTACGCCGGGATCGAAGCCATGTCGGGCATCCCCGGCACGGTAGGCGCCGCCCCGGTGCAGAACGTGGGCGCCTACGGGCAGGAGATCGTGCAGACCCTCGTCGAGGTCGAGCTCGTCGACGAGTTCACCGGCGAGGTGTCGCGCGTCGCGGCATCCGATCTCGGGCTCGGTTTCCGCACCTCGGTGCTGAAGCAGCACTACGGCTCGGTGCCGGAGCGGTCCGCCGTCATCCTGTCGGTGACGCTCGAGCTGGAGCGCGTCGGCTCCGGAGAGCGTCCGATCGCGGGGGAGCAGCTTCGCGGGGCCCTCGGGCTCGAGCCCGACGAGGCCGTCTCGCTGCGGTGGATCCGCGACCACGTCCTCGCCACCCGCGCCCGCAAGGGCATGGTGCTCGACGCCGAAGACCCCGACACCTGGAGTGCCGGCTCGTTCTTCCAAAACGCGATCGTGTCGGAGTCGTTCGCGCGCACGCTTCCCGCGGAGTGCCCGAAGTGGCCGATGGGGCCCGCGGTCGACCCGGTGACCGTGATCCCGCTCGCCGCGTTCGACGGCATCGTCCCACCTCCTGCGGTCGAGAACCGGCAGGTCAAGGTGAGCGCGGCCTGGCTCATCGAGAACGCGGGTCTGTCGCGAGGATTCCGCCTCCCGCGCTCGCGCGCCGGGCTGTCGACCAAGCACACCCTCGCGCTCACGAACCGTGGCCAGGCGACCGCCGCCGAGATCGCCCAGCTCGCCCGCTTCGTGCAGCAGCGCGTGCAGTCCGAGTTCGGCCTGCTGCTGCAGCCCGAGCCCGTTCTGGTGAACGTCGAGCTGTAGCCCCTGCCCGCCACGGCGGTGCCGTCGTGCCGTGATCGGGGCCGCCCGCCCACCGCGTGCCTCGGCGGCGTGCCGGTGCCCTCCGAGGTGGTGCCCTCCGAGGGGGTGCCGTCTCGCGGAGTTCGGGCTCAGGAGGGTGGCTCCGGATGCCGCGGGGCGGCGTGTCGGGAGGAAACTCCGCAGGACGGCAGCCCCGTCGGCGCACGAAACGGCGCCGGCCACCGCGATGCGGTGACCGGCGCCGGAGGACTCAGGCGAACAGGCGCTGGAGGCGCTGGATGCCCTCGAGCAGCTGGTCGTCGCCCAGGGCGTACGACAGGCGGAGGTAGCCGCTCGGGCCGAACGCCTCGCCGGGGACCACGGCCACCTCGGCCTTCTCGAGGATGAGGTCCGCGAGCTCGAGCGAGGTCGTCGGCGTCACCCCGTCCCACGAGCGGTTCAGCAGGCCCTGCACGTCGGGGTACACGTAGAACGCCCCGAGGGGGTTCGGCACCTGGACGCCGTCGATCTTCGACAGCTCCGACACGATCAGCTTCCGGCGGCGGTCGAAGGCGAGGCGGAACTGCTCGGCCTCGTCCTGCGGGCCGTTCAGCGCCTCGGCGGCGGCGAGCTGCGCGATGTTGTTGACGTTGCTCGTCAGGTGCGACTGCAGGTTGCCGGCGAGCTTCATGGCATCCGCCGGTCCCACCATCCAGCCCACGCGCCATCCGGTCATGGCGTAGGTCTTCGCGACGCCGTTGACGAGGATGGTCTGCTCGGCGAGCTCGGGCACGGCCTCGACGATCGAGACGGCGCGCGCACCCTCGTAGGTGAGGTTCTGGTAGATCTCGTCGGTGATGACCCAGATGCCGTGCTCGAGCGCCCAGCGGCCGATCTCGGCGGTCTCTTCGGGCGTGTACACCGACCCGGTCGGGTTCGACGGCGACACGAAGACGAGCACCGTGGTCTTGTCGGTGCGGGCGGCCTCGAGCTGGGCGACGGTGACCTTGTAGTCCTGGTCGGCGCCGGCGAACACCTCGACGGGCGTGCCGTCGGCGAGCTCGATCGCCTCGGGGTAGGTGGTCCAGTACGGCGCGGGCAGCAGCACTTCGTCGCCGGGGTTCACCACGGTCTGGAACGCCTGGTACACCGACTGCTTGCCACCGTTGGTCACGATGACCTGCGAGGGCGCGACCTCGAGACCGGAGTCGCGCCGCGTCTTGGCGGCGATCGCCTCGCGCAGCACGGGGAGACCGGCGGCGGGGGTGTAGCGGTAGTTCTTCGGGTCCTGAAGCGCCTTCGCTGCGGCATCCACGATGAACGACGGGGTGGCGAAGTCGGGCTCGCCGGCCGCGTACGAGATGACGGGTCGGCCGGCGGCCTGGAGGGCCTTGGCCTTGGCGTCGACCTTGAGGGTCGCGGACTCGGCGATGGCGGACAGCTTGCGGGAGAGCGGGGCGCGGGAAGTCACGGTTCCGAGCCTAGTGTTCCCGGGCTTTTCCGCCGAGGGACATGACGATCAGGGCACGAGGATCAGCAGTGCCGGCACGAGCATCAGGATGCCGAGCACCAGCGCGGTCACCGACCACGCGCGTCGACCGGCCCGACGCGCGGCGACCACGAGACCGACGATCGCGAGGAGGACGACCACGATCCCGTCGAGGAAGAGCAGCGGCAGCAGGATGATGCCGAGCCACCAGATCGCGTTCATCTCGGGGATGAGCCCGAGCAGGTACACCCCGAGCGTCGGCACGATGAGCACGCCCGCGACGCAGGTCGCGATGATGCCGAGGACGTCGGCGGGCCGGCGGAGGGTGGGGGACGGGGGCGTCATGCGGTCAGGCTACCGCCGGTCGAAACACGAAACACGGGTCCATTAGCGTGGCGGGGTGACCGCTCAGACCGCCATCCCGCTGCGCTCGCGACGTCGGGGATTCGCCGCTCTCGTCCGTCTGGGGATCGCCACCCTCCTCGTCGGTGTGACAACGGGTCTGGCCGTGCTGCTGCTGGTGTGGATCGTGCACAGCCTCGAGCATCTCGTCTGGGGGCACGAGGAGGGGCCGTTCCTCGACGGTCTGGCCTACCCGGAGCAGTGGTGGCTGCCCATCGCCACGGTGGGTGGGGCGGGCGTGGTCGCCGCTCTCGGCTGGTACCTGCTGCGCCGGTTCGGCCGGAAGATCGCCACGGTCGAGCAGGGCGTCGACGGGGCCCGGATGCCGTGGTGGGAGACGCTCGCCGACACCGTGCTGCAGGTGGGTTCGGTCGCGATGGGCGCCTCGATCGGCAAGGAGGTCGCCCCGCGCGAGCTCTCGGCGATGGCGAGCTCGAAGGTCGTGCGCTGGTTCGGGCTCGACGCGCGGTGGTGCCGCATCCTGATCGCCTCGGCCGCGGGCGCGGGTCTCGCCGCGGTCTACAACGTGCCGCTGGCCGGTGCCCTGTTCGCCGTCGAGATCCTCCTCGCGCAGTTCAGCGTGGGAGCGGCGGTGGTGGCGTTGAGCGTCAGCACGATCGCGACCCTGGTGGCCCGTCCGCTCGTGGGGGACGGTTCGCTGTACTCGGTCGGGTCGCTCGAGGTCAACGCGTCGCTGATCGTCGCCGCGATCCTCATCGGCCCGCTGATGGGGTGGGGCGCGACGAGCTTCGCCGCGGTGACGAAGAAGCTCGCGCGTTTCCGTCCCGAGGGGTGGAAGCTGCTGGTCGTGCTGCCGCTGACGTTCACGGCGGTGGGTGCAGTCGGGGCGGCCTTCCCGCTCATCCTCGGCAACGGCCGGGCCCTCGCGACGGCCGGGTTCGATCTGTCGCAGCCGGCGCTGCTGCTGCTCGCGCTCGCCGTGCTGAAGTACGTCGCGACCGCGCTGTCGCTGGGTTCCGGCGCGATCGGCGGAACGCTGCAGCCCTCGGTCGCGATCGGCGCGGCGCTCGGCGCGGCGGCGGCGGCCGGGTGGGCGTTCGTCTGGCCCGGAGCCGACGGCACGGCGCTCGCGATCGTCGCGGCGGGGGCGTTCCTGGCATCCAACATGCGAGCGCCGTTCACGGCGATCGCCCTCATCATCGAGTTCACCGACACCGGCTTCGAGCTGCTGCTGCCGCTCTTCCTCGCCGTGGCGGGTTCGCTCGCGGCATCCAAGCTCACCTCTCGCGAGAGCCTGCGGCCCTTCGCCCCCGTGGACCCCGGCCGGCAGTAGGGCGGTTCGCCGCGTCATGCGAGAGGGCCGGGGCTCGTGGCCCCGGCCCTCTCGGCATCCGGTCAGTCCAGGTACTTCGCGTACGCCGGCAGCGTCAGGAACGCCGGGAACTCCGGACGCAGCGCCACCTCGCGGAACACCTCGGCCGCGTCGTCGAAGCGGTCGCCGTCGAAGCGCGGGGTCTCGGCGAGGACATCGTCGACCAGGCCCTCGACGAACCCACGCGTGATCGCCGTGCCCTCGGCGGTCTCGCGGTCCTGGTGGATCCACTGCCAGATCTGCGAGCGCGAGATCTCGGCGGTCGCCGCGTCTTCCATGAGGTCGTCGATCGCGACGGCGCCCAGTCCCCGCAGCCACGCCTCGAGGTAGCGGATGGCCACCGACACGTTGCCGCGCACGCCCGCCGTGGTCACCGGCAGGCCGATGCGCACGTCGAGCAGCTGGCGGGGGTCGATCGCCACCTCGTCGCGGGTGCGCTCGAGCTGGTTCTCGCGTTCGCCGAGCACCGCGTCGAACTCGGCGCGCGCCACCGGGATGAGGTCGGGGTGGGCCACCCACGTGCCGTCGAAGCCGTCTCCGGCCTCGCGCCTCTTGTCGGCGGCGACCTTCTCGAACGCGGCCTCGGTCACCTCGGGCTTGCGACGGTTGGGGATGAAGGCGCTCATGCCGCCGATCGCATACGCGCCCCGCTTGTGGCAGGTCTGCACGAGCAGCTCGGTGTAGGCCCGCATGAACGGCACGGTCATCGTGACCTCGCTACGGTCGGGGAGCACGAAGCGCGCCCCGCGCCCGCGGTAGGTCTTGATGATCGAGAAGATGTAGTCCCAGCGGCCGGCGTTCAGACCCGCGCAGTGGTCGCGCAGGGCGAAGAGGATCTCCTCCATCTCGAACGCCGCGGGCAGGGTCTCGATCAGCACGGTGGCGCGGATCGTGCCGTGCGCGAGGCCGAGGCGCTGCTCGGTGAACGAGAACACGTCGTCCCACAGTCGCGCTTCTTCGGCGGACTCGATCTTCGGCAGGTAGAAGTACGGCCCCCGGCCCGCCGCGATCAGGGCGTGCGCGTTGTGGAAGACGTACAGCCCGTAGTCGACGAGGGAACCGGATGCCGCCAGCTCGCGCCCCGCGCGATCGATGAACGTCACGTGCTTCTCGGGCAGGTGCCAGCCGCGCGGGCGCATCACGATCGTGGGCGTGCGCTCGGCGGTCACCTCGTAGCGCTTGCCCTCGGGGCTCGTGAACGACAGCTGCCCGCGGATCGCGTCGAACAGCGAGAGCTGTCCGCCGATGACGTTGCGCCAGGTGGGGCTCGTGGCATCCTCCTGGTCGGCCAGCCACACCATCGCGCCGGAGTTCAGCGCGTTGATGGTCATCTTCGGGTCGGTGGGTCCGGTGATCTCGACGCGGCGGTCCTCGAGGCCCGGGCCCGCGCCCGCCACGCGCCACGACGGGTCGTCGCGGATGTGCGCGGTGTCGGCGCGGAAGTGCGGGTCGTCGCCCGTACCGATCTCGAAGCGGCGGCGCTCGCGGGCGGCGAGCCGGTCGTGCCGGCGCCGCGCGAAGCGGTCGTGCAGCTCGGTGAGGAAGGCGATCGCGGCGGGGGTGAGGATCTCGCCGTCGCGTCCTTCGAGGGGGCGCTCGAGGCGCAGGTGCGGGGCGGATGCGGATGCCGGGGCGTTCGGCATCCGGGAATCGTCGGCGTCGGTGCGGCTGCCGCTCGGCGGGGTCGCGGTGGTGGGCGGGGGAGAGGTGATGAGGGTCATGGTCGTGGCTTTCTGTCTGTGTCGCGCGGTGCCCCTCGCCCCGCGAACCTTGTCCCACTTATGGCTGGTCGGGGGTGGCTTGACCGGCCATATGTGGGACGAGCTCCGTCATAACGGGGACGGGCTGTCGGTGTGCGGCGGAAAGGGGAGGTGCGGCGGAAAGGGGAGGTGCGGCGGAAGGAGAGGTGCGGCGGGAGGGGCCGCTTGCGGACCTTGTCCCACAAATGGCTGGTTGAGGGTGGCTCAGGTGGCCATAAGTGGGACGAGGTCCGCGATGAGTGGGATGAGGTTCTCGCGCGCGCGGCGGGGTCGCCGGGGGTCAGTGGAACTGGGCCGTCTCGGTGGAGCCGGCCAGGGCGAGGGTGGCGCTGTCGGGGTTGAGCGCGGTCGAGACGACGTCGAAGTAGCCGGTACCCGCTTCGCGCTGGTGGCGCGTGGCGGTGTACCCCTGGGCTTCGGCGGCGAACTCGGCCTCCTGCAGCTCGACGTACGCGCTCATGGCGCGCTCGGCGTAGCCGCGGGCGAGGTCGAACATCGAGTGGTTCACGGCGTGGAAACCGGCCAGCGTGATGAACTGGAAGGCGTAGCCGAGGGCGGCCAGGTCGGCCTGGAACGTGGCGATCTGCTCGTCGTCGAGGTGGCGCTTCCAGTTGAAGCTCGGCGAGCAGTTGTAGGCGAGCTTCTTGCCCGGGTAGCGGGCGTGGACCGCCTCGGCGAAGGCGCGGGCGAGCTCGATGTCGGGCTCCCCGGTCTCCACCCACAGCAGGTCGGCGTAAGGGGCGAAGGCCAGTCCGCGCGCGATGACCGAGTCGAGTCCCGGCCGCACGCGGTAGAAGCCCTCGGTCGTGCGCTCGCCGGTGAGGAACTCGGCATCCCGCGGGTCGACGTCGCTGGTCAGCAGGTCGGCGGCCAGGGCGTCGGTGCGGGCGATGATGACCGTCGGCACTCCCGCGACGTCGGCGGCCAGGCGCGCGGCGTTGAGCGTGCGGATGTGCTGCTGGATCGGAACGAGCACCTTCCCGCCGAGGTGTCCGCACTTCTTCTCGCTCGCGAGCTGGTCCTCCCAGTGGATGCCGGCGGCCCCCGCCGCGATCAGCGACTGCGCGAGCTCGTAGGCGTTCAGGGGACCGCCGAAGCCGGCCTCGGCGTCGGCGACGATGGGGGCGAGCCAGTCCTGCGTGACCTCTCCCTCGGCGCGCTCGATCTGGTCCTGCCGGAGCAGCGCGTTGTTGATGCGACGCACCACGGCGGGAACGCTGTTGGCGGGGTACAGGCTCTGGTCGGGGTAGGTCTGACCCGCGAGGTTGCCGTCGGCGGCGACCTGCCAACCGCTGAGGTAGATGGCCTTGAGCCCGGCGCGCACCTGCTGCACCGCCTGACCGCCCGTGTAGGCGCCGAGGGCGCGGACGTAGTCCTCGGTGTGAAGGAGGTTCCACAGGTTCTCGGCTCCGCGGCGGGCGAGGGTGGACTCCTCGCGGACGCTCCCGCGGAGGCGGACGACGTCTTCGGCGGTGTAGGTCCGCTCGATGCCGTCCCAGCGCGGGTCGGACTCCCACGCGGTGCGGATCTCATCGGCGGTCTCGGTCTGGTCGCCGGGGCGCAGGGGCTGCTGGGCGGGAGTGGCCTGGATCGTCATGTCGTCCTCCTTCGGGTGACGGGGCGTCGGTGCCCCGTGGAGACCACTGTCGGCGAAGATCAACCCGCTCGAACGGAATTTCCTGTGTGAAGATCGACCGATCTTCCGTTCTCGTGAGATCCTCCCGGTATGGACACCGGCGTCACCCTGCCCTCGGCATCCCTCCCGCTCGACCATGAGGAGGTGGACACCCTCACCATCGGTCGGCGCATCCGGCAGCTGCGCACCGCGCGCGGCCTGACCCTCGACGACCTCGCCGCCGCGGTGGGGCGCGCGCCGAGTCAGATGTCGATGATCGAGAACGGCCGTCGCGAGGCGAAGCTCACGCTGCTGCAGGCGATCGCGCGGGCCCTCGGGTGCACGCTGGATCAGATCCTGGATGCCGAGCCCCTCGACGCCCGCGCCACCCTCGAGCTGTCGGTCGAACGCGCCATGCGCGGTCAGACGTTCCAGGCGCTCGGGATCGCCCCCTTCCGCGTGGGGCGCGCGGTGCCGGACGAGGTGCTGGCAGCGATGCTCGCGCTGCAGGCCGAGATCGAACGCCTGCGCGAGGAGCGCTCGGCGACACCCGAGGAGGCGCGCCGGGCGAACGTGGCCCTGCGCCGGCTCATGCGCACGCAGGACAACCACTTCCCGGAGCTCGAGCGCGTGGCATCCGAGATGCTCACCGCGATCGCGCACCCCGGCGGGCCCCTCACGCAGCGCGGGGCGAGCGACATCGCCGCGCACCTCGGGTTCACGCTGCACTACGTGCCCGACCTCCCCTCGTCGACGCGGAGCATCGCCGACGTGAAGAACGGCCGGCTCTACCTCTCGACGAAGGTCGCGAAGGGCGACCCGCGCGCGGCGGTGCTGCAGGCGCTGTCGAGCCGCATGCTCGGCCACGGTGAGCCGACGAGCTACGACGAGTTCCTGCGTCAGCGCGTCGAGACGAACTACCTCACCGGAGCCCTGCTCATGCCCGAGGCGCACGTCGTCCCGGCCCTGCGAGAGGCGAAGGAGCGGCGCGCGCTCAGCATCGAAGACCTTCGCGACGCGTATTCGGTGTCATACGAGACGGCCGCGCACCGCTTCACGAACCTCGCGACCGTGCACCTCGGCATCCCGGTGCACTTCTTGAAAGTGCACGAGTCGGGCACCATCACCAAGGCGTACGAGAACGACGACGTGAACTTCCCCACCGACCGGCTCGGCTCGATCGAGGGGCAGATGTGCTGCCGGCGCTGGACGAGCCGCGTCGTCTTCGACGAGGACGACCTCTTCAACCCGTACTACCAGTACACCGACACCGGCAACGGCACCTACTGGTGCACCGCCCGTGTGGAGCAGTCGAGCGAGGGCGCGCACTCGGTGAGCGTGGGCGTGCGCTTCGACGACACGCGGTGGTTCCGCGGGCGCGACACGACCAACCGGGCGGTGTCGCGGCACGCGGTCGAGACGTGCTGCCGACGAGCGCCCGCGGACCTGGAGGCCGAGTGGCGCGGCCAGGCGTGGCCGAACGTGCGGACACCGCGGACGCTGCTCGCGACCCTGCCGACGGGGTCGTTCCCGGGGGTCGACACGACGGAGATGTACGAGTTTCTGGAGGCGCACGCGCCGCACGCGTGAGCGGGTGTGCAGGATGCATATCGGGGCGGGGAGATGGGGCAGGGTGCCCATTTCGCCGATCGGGAGGGGCCTCTAGCGTGTGCAGCACCCGCACCGTCCCTCTCCCCAAAGGACACCCCATGGCACGTATGGCCCACGCCGACGACTTCGCCCTCAGCCGCGTGACACCCGATGCCCAGAAGCACTGGTTCGGCATCGCCGTGCAGCGCTTCGGCCAGGTCTCGGCCCTCTCGCAGTTCCTGCTCGGCGCCACCCTCGGTTACGCGATGACCTTCAGCGAGGCCTTCCTCGCGCTGCTGCTCGGATCGATCATCCTCGAGGTGATCATGTGCATCGTGGGCATCATCGGGCAGAAGGAGGGACTCAACACCGCCCTCCTCGCCCGTTGGACCGGGTTCGGCGAGATCGGCGCGTCGCTGGTCGGCCTGGCGATGGGAATCAGCCTCATCGGCTGGTTCGGCATCCAGTCCGCCATCTCGGCCGAGTCGCTCGAGTCGCTCCTCCCGGGTGTCATGCCCGTCTGGGCCTGGAGCCTCCTCTTCGGTCTCGCCGTCACCGCGATCGTCGCGGTCGGCTTCGTCGGGATGCAGTGGCTCGCCAACATCACGGTGCCGCTCTTCCTCGTGCTCGTGGGCTGGTCGATCATCTCCGAGCTCAGCACCCACTCCATCGGCGATCTGCTGACCTCTCCCGCCCCCGGCCCGACCATGACGGTGTGGCAGGGCACGGCGATCGTGGCCGGAGGCCTCATCGTCGGCGCGATCATCACCGCCGACATGACCCGCTTCAACCGCTCGAAGGCCGACGTCGTCAAGCAGACCGTCGTGGGCGTGACGCTGGGCGAGTTCGTCATCGGCCTCTCGGGAGTGCTGCTGGCGCACGCCGCTCAGTCCGGCAACATCGTCGCGATCGTCACATCGTCGGTGGGCCTGGTCGGACTCATCATCGTGATCACCGGCACGCTGAAGATCAACGACTGGAACCTCTACTCCTCGACCCTCGGCCTGGTGAACTTCATCTCCACGGCCTTCGGTAAGAACCTGCACCGCGTCACCACGACCATCGTGCTGGGCGTCGTCGGCTCGGTCCTCGCCGCCGCCGGCATCCTGTCGCAGTTCACGGAGTTCCTCATCATCCTCGGCGTCGCCTTCCCGCCCATCGCCGGGATCATGGTCGCCGAGTACTTCCTCGTGCGCCGGTGGCGCGGAGAGCTCGACGCCTCGCGCGCCGAGGGCCGCCTTCCCCTGACCGCCCCGCGCATCGTGCCGGTCACCCTCGTCATCTGGCTGGTCTCGGCGCTCGTCGGGTACTTCGTCACCTGGGGGATCCCGGCGATCTCCTCGCTCGTGCTGTCGATCGTGCTCTACACGATCGCCGGCAAGCTCGGCTGGGTACGCGGGATCGGCCAGGCCACCACCGCGCAGTCCCCGGCCACGAGCGCCGCCCCCGTGGCATCCTGACCCGTCCCCCCCCCCCCCGAACGAAAGAAGCTCCACCCATGCACATCGGCATCGACGTCGGCGGAACCAACACCGACGCAGTGCTCATGGACGCCACCGTCACCCTCGCCGGCGTGAAGAAGTCCACCAGTCCCGACGTGACGACTGGCATCGTCGACGCGATCGCGGCCCTGCGCACCGAGCGCCACTTCGACGGCGACGACATCGACGCGGTCATGATCGGGACGACGCACTTCATCAACGCGCTCGTCCAGGCCCAGCGTCTCGCCCCGACCGCGGCGCTGCGCTTGGGACTTCCCGCGACCAAGGCGCTGCCGCCCCTCGTGGACTGGCCCGAGGTGCTGACCGAGGCGATCCAGGCGCGCAGCTACCTCGCGCACGGCGGCTACGAGTTCGACGGACGGCCGATCTCGCCCCTCGACGAGGACGAGCTGCGCGGCATCGCCCGTGACATGGCGGAGCACGGGGTGCGGTCGGTCGCGATCTCGTCGGTGTTCTCCCCCGTCAACCACGACCTCGAGCAGCGCGCGGCCGAGATCGTCGGTGACGTGCTCGGCCCCGACGTCGCGATCTCGCTCTCGCACGAGATCGGGCGGATCGGCCTGCTCGAACGCGAGAACGCCACGATCATCAACGCGGCGCTGCGCGAGCTCGCCTCCGAGATCGTCGACGGGCTCACCTCCGCCGTGCGCGCGCAGGGGATCGAGGCCCCGATCTTCCTCAGCCAGAACGACGGCACGCTGATGGACGAGGACTACGTGCGCCTCTATCCGGTCGCGACCTTCGCCTCGGGACCCACCAACTCGATGCGCGGCGCCGCCCTCACGAGCGGCCTGCAGACCTGCGCGGTCGTCGACATCGGCGGCACCACCGCCGACATCGGCCTGCTCAACGCCGGGTTCCCGCGCGAGACGGCGAACGAGGTCAAGGTCGCCGGCATCCGGACCAATTTCCGGATGCCGGATGTGCTGTCGATCGGCATCGGCGGCGGATCGATCGTCGATCTCGAGACGGGGGAGGTCGGACCCGCATCGGTCGGGTACCGCCTGACCGAGGAAGCGCTCGTCTTCGGCGGGTCGACCCTCACCGCGACCGACATCGCCGTGGCCGCCGGGCGCGCCCAGGTCGGCGACCCCTCGCGCGTGGCGCACCTGGACCCCGCGTTCGTGGAGCGCGTGCTCGCGCGCATCGCCGAGCGCGTGGCCGAGGCCGTGGACCGCATGCGCACCTCGCCCGAGCCGATCCCCGTGGTCGCGGTCGGTGGCGGCAGCATCCTGCTTCCCGACGAGCTCCCGCTGTTCGGCGAGGTGCACCGCCCGCGCAACTACGCCGTCGCCAACGCCATCGGTGCCTCGATCGCCCAGGTGGGCGGCGAGATCGACAAGGTCTACGCCATCGAGGCCGGCCGGCGCGACGAGGGCATCGCCGCGATCCGCGCCGAGGCCGTCGACAAGGCCATCGCCGCGGGTGCCCGTCCGTCGTCGGTGTCGATCGTCGACTTCGACGAGGTGCCGATCCCGTACCTCCCCGGCAACGCCACGCGCGTGCGCGTGAAGGCCGTGGGCGACCTCGACATGGGTGCGCGCGCGTGAGCTGGGAACTGTCGGCGTCCGTGGTCGCGGACCTCGCTCGCGGTGCCGCCGTCCTCGGCACCGGGGGAGGCGGCGATCCCTACATCGGAGCGCTCCTGGCCCGTCAGGCCCTCGCGGAGCACGGACCGGTGACGGTCGTGGAGCTCGACGAGCTGCCCGACGACGCCCTCGTGCTCACCGTGGCGATGATGGGCGCGCCGACCGTCATGGTCGAGAAGCTCCCGAGCCTCGACGAGGTCGTCGCCCCCGTGCATGCGCTCGCCGCCTCTCTCGGTCGCCCCGTCACCCATATCGCGTGCGCGGAGGCCGGGGGAGTGAACTCCACGATCCCGATCGCCGCGGCCGCGGCCCTCGGGTTGCCGCTCGTGGATGCCGACGGCATGGGCCGCGCGTTCCCCGAGCTGCAGATGGTGCTGCCGACCCTGTACGGCGTCACCGCCTCGCCGCTCGCCTTCGCCGACGAAAAGGGCAACACGGCCGTGCTCTCGACCGTCGACAACACGTGGACCGAGCGCATCGCGCGCGTCGCCTGCGTGGAGATGGGCTGCTCGATCATGATCGCCGGATTCGCGATGACGGGGACGACCGCCCGTGATGCCCTCGTGCCGGCCTCGCTCTCGGCGTGCCTGTCGATCGGCCGCGGCATCGTCGATGCCCGCGCGGCCAAGACCGATCCGGTCGCCGCGGTCGTCGAGGCCCTCGGCGGGCGCGAGGTGTTCGCCGGCAAGGTCGTCGACGTCGAGCGCGGGACGACCGCGGGCTTCGCACGCGGCAACGCCCGTATCGAGGGGACGGACGACACGCTCACCCTGTCGTTTCAGAACGAGCACCTCATCGCCCGCACCGGCGACGACGTGCTCGTGACGACGCCCGACCTCATCATCGTCCTGGATGCCGAGAGCGCCGAGCCCATCACCACCGAGGGGCTGCGCTACGGCCAGCGCGTGCGCGTGGTCGCCGCCCCCAGCGACGAGCGCTGGCACGGGCCCGAGGCCCTCGCGATGGTCGGGCCGGGCTACTTCGGCTACGACATGCCGTCGCACCGCTTCGACGGAACCGTGGAGGTGGCCGCGTGAGCTGGACCCTGACCGCCGCCGACCTGCCCGATCTCGCGCGCGGCGCGACCCTGCTCGGAACGGGCGGCGGCGGCGACCCGTACATCGGGCAGAAGCTCGTCGAGCGCGTGCTGGGGGCGGGGAGCATCACCGTGCTCGACCCCGACGAGATCGCCGACGACCTGTTCGTCATCCCCACCGCGCAGATGGGGGCACCGACGGTCATGGTCGAGAAGATCCCCGCGGGCACCGAGCCCACCCTCGCCCTGCGCACCCTTGAGAAGCACCTCGGTCGCACCGCCGAGGCAACCATGCCGATCGAGTGCGGCGGCATCAACTCGATGATCCCCCTCATCGTCGCCGCCGAGACCGGCCTTCCCGTCGTGGATGCCGACGGGATGGGCCGCGCGTTCCCGGAACTGTCGATGGAGACCTTCGCCGTCTACGGCGTCCACGGCTCGCCCCTGGCCCTCGCGGGGGAGCGCGGCGAGACCGCCGTCATCGACACCGGCGACGACGACCGGCAGATGGAGTGGCTCGCCCGCGGTGTCACGATCCGTCTCGGCGGGGTCGCCCACATCGCCGAGTACGCGATGACGGGGGCCGACGTGCGCCGGACGGCGGTCCCTCGGACGCTGTCGATGGCGCTGGCGCTGGGGCGCGGCATCCGGCAAGCACGCGAGCAGCATCGCTCGCCCGTCGAGGCGATCGCCGACACGCTCTCGACGACGCTCTACCCGCACGTGCGGGAGCTGTTCGTCGGCAAGGTCACCGACGTGGAACGGCGCACCACCGACGGCTTCGCGAAGGGAAGGGCGACCATCTCGGCGCTCGCACCCGACGACTCCTCGACGCTGGAGGTGGCGTTCCAGAACGAGAACCTCATCGCGCACCGCGACGGTGCGCTCGTGGCGATCGTGCCCGACCTCATCTGCATCACCGACATCGAGTCGGCCGAGCCGATCACGACGGAGGGGCTGCGGTACGGCCAGCGCGTGCGCGTGCTGGGCATCTCGACGCCCGCCCTCATGCGCACCCCCGGCGCGCTCGCGGCCTTCGGTCCGTCGGCGTTCGGCCTCGCCGAGACGTTCACCCCGGTGGAGGAGCTGCAGGGGGAGGGGGCCCGACCGCTGATTACCCTGTGAGCATGAGAACCCTCGGGCCCGACCGTCTTCCGGTGCTCGCCCGGGGGTTCTCCCTGCTCGGCTCGGGCGGCGGCGGCACGACGACGCTGCTCGAGATCATGGCCGGCCAGGTGCTGGACGCGCCTGTCGCGCTCTACGACATCGACGATCTCGACCCCCGCACCCCGTGCGTCGCGATCGGCTTCGCGGGCTCGACGTACCTGCTCACCGAGCGGGTGCCGCCCCCCGACGCCTTCGCCCCGCTCCTCGCCGCGGCCGAGCGCTGGACAGGAGTCCGGGCCACAGCCGTCTGCGCGATGGAGGGCGCCGGGTTGAATGGACTGACGCCCCTGCTCGTCGGGGACCGGATGCTCGTCGACGCCGATCTGATGGGCCGCGCGTTGCCCGGTATCGACCAGCTCTCGCTGCTCGTCGACGCGGTCCCGGGCGCGATCGTCGTGGCCGACACCGGCGGCGGCGTGATGCTCGTCGACTCCTCGCGGGCCGGAGACGCCGAGAGCCTCGTGCGTTCGAGCGTGATCCGCGCGGGCGGAGCAGGGGCGGTGCTGGTCGCGGGCTTCACGGTCGGCGACCTGCGGGCCCACGGCATCCCGGGCACGTACACGCGCGCCCTCGCCCTGGGGGCCGCGGACATCGGCGTGGACGACCTCCCCGAGACGCGCGTGCTCGGCAGCGGACGGGTGAGCGCGGTGGAGTCCGTGCCGGACGACGCCTTCGTCCGGTCGGTCGAGCTCGTCGGCGACGACGGAGCGCTGCTGCGCCTGGTCGCGCGCTCGGAGTTCCTCGCCGTGACGCGCGACGGCGAGACGATCGCGGCATCCCCCGAAATCCTCGTCGCGATCGACTCCCTCTCGGGAGAGGTGCTGCAGGTGGATGCCGTCACGCTCGCACGGCACGTCCGCGTCGTGGCGCTCGACGCCCCACCGTGGTGGCTCGCCTCGATCGAGCGTCTCGCACGGGTGATCCCCGCGGCGTACGGGCTGCGCGGTCTCGAGGTCGGGCGATGACCCCCCTCGACCTCGGCGCCCTGCTGGCGCACCCCGCGAACGGCGGGATCCGCGTGGTGGTGGAGGCGGCGGACGCGTTCGCGGGCGTCGTGGTCGCCGCCCGCGAGGCGATGCTCCCCGCGCACGGGGAGGCCGGACTCGCCGCGCTGACGGAACCGCCCCCGACGGCTCCGTGGCAGCAGGACGCGCTCGTCCGCCGTGTCCGCGACCGCGGCTTCCGCGGGCTCGCGGTGTCGGGCGCCGAGGTGCTCGGCCCGGGAAGCCGTCGGCTCGCCGCGCGCCTGGGGCTGACCGTGCTCGAGGTCGATGACCCGATGGCCCTCGCCCGGGCGGGGTGGGAGCTCGTGCAGGGGCGGGATGCCCTGACCCTCGGGTACGTGCGCCGAGTCGCCCAGTCGATCGAATACTCGGCGTCGCACCTCGCCGACCTGCTCCGCCACCTCTCGGCCAGCGTCGGTCACGGCGTCGCATTGATCGACGCCGAGGGCGTGCTGCTCGAGGCCGGCGGTCACCTGCCCGAGGCCGTGCGCGCCGCGATCGACGTCGGCCTCTGGCAGGACGCGGTCTCGGTCGCCGAGGGCGCCGCCGCGTCGGTGCGCGTCGACAGTCCGAGCCGAGCCGGATTGCGCCTGGCGATGTTCGGTGCGGGGCTCAGCCCCGCGCAGCTGTCGGCGCTCGCTGTCGCCGCCGAGGTCGCGATGCCGGCGGTCGCCGCGCGCATCCTCATCGACGAGGTGGCCGACGTGAGCGATGCCGCCGTGGCATCCGGACTCCTCCGCGAGTTCCTCGAGGCGCGCGAGGCGCGCGACCCCGACGTCGAGCAACGGATGAGCGAGCGCGGGTGGCGGACCGGTGGCTACCACCTCGCGTTCCGGATCGCGGGACGCCGCCGACTCGAGACCCTCGAACTGCTGCGTTTCGTGCGCCGGGGACTCGCGGCCCTCCCCGTCGACTCGCAGGCCGTCACGAGCGGTCGGGGTGTCACGGGGTGGCTGAGCTTCGCCGAGCCCCCGCCCGCGCCCCGCCTGGACGAGCACATCGCGTCGCTGCGGGCGCTGCACGACGGTGCGCGACGGTCGTTCGACGTCGCGACCGGGATCGGCTCGCTCGACAGCGGCGCCGGCGGTCTGCTCGCCAGCATCGATGGGGCGGTCGACGGCGCCCGCATCGCCGCGGCCCGGGCGGCGACGGGATGGTTCGTGCGCGTGGACGCCCTCGGCATCGAGCAGGTGCTGTTGTCGTGGGCGGGGTCGGACACCTTCGTGCCCGCCGCCGAGTCGCTGCTCGCGCCCCTCGCCTCGCAGGGCCCGGAGCTTCTCGAGACGCTCACCGCGTACCTCGACCACGAATCGGGCGTGTCGGCGACGGCGGCGGCGCTGGGTCTGCACCGAAACACGGTCGCGATGCGGATCGCCCGCGCGCAGGAGCTCCTCGGCATCGACCTCACCGACGTCGACGCCCGCCTCGCCCTGCATCTCGCCTGTCGCGCGCTGCGCTGAGGGCGGCGGGCGGGGGACTGCGAGTTCCGGGGCCGGGGTGCTGCGGGTGCCGGGCCGGGGTGCTGCGGGTGCCGGGTGCCGGGGACGACGCGGGACGGTGCGCGCGTGCCGTTGTGCGGAGTCGGTGCGTGACACGCCGGTTCGGGATACCGCGGCGGCGGCGTGTCGAGGCGGAGCCCGCGGGACGGTCCGCGACGCCGCAACGCGAGGCCGGGGGTTGTGCGGAAACCTGACACGTGTAAGGTTTCTGCACAACGAGCTCCGATCCCCCCGGAGCGCTTTCGATGAGGAGAGCAGTCATGAAGCACACCCTCGCGGCATCCACCGCGATCGTCGGACTCGTCCTGGGCGGTTTCGCCGCGGCATCCCCGGCCGTGGCCGCGCCACCCGGGAAGCCCGGTCTGCCCGGGCACGCGGGCCCTCCCGCCCACGCCGGTCCGCCCGCCTTCACCGGTCCCGGCGCCCGCGATCTCGCCCGATACGCCACCGACACCTGGACCTCGCTCGCCGCCATGGCCCACGAGGACACCGGTCTGCCCGACGACAACATCGGCGGGACGCTCGATGAGTCCACGGCATCCGGATACACCTCGCCGACCAACATCGGCGGCTACCTCTGGTCGACGGTGACCGCGCGCGACCTGGGCATCATCGATGCCGATGAGGCCCGCGAGCGCCTCACCGCCACGGTCTCGACGCTCGAGACGATGGAGCGCAACGACGGCAGCGGCATGTATTACAACTGGTACGCCCCCGCCACCGGCGCGAAGCTCGAGATCTTCCCGACCTCGGGCGAGGTCATCCACCCGTTCCTCAGCACGGTCGACAACGGCTGGCTCGCCGCGGGGCTGCGGATCGTCCGCGAGGCGGAGCCCACTCTCGCCGACCGCGCCGATGCGCTGTACGAGTCGATGGACTTCTCGGCGTTCTTCGACACCGCCGGGGCCGCGGGCCTTCCCGCCGGCACGAACCGCGGCGGCTTCTGGGAGGCCCCTCCCGGTGACGGCTGCGCCGTCGAGGCGCCGATGTACAACGGAAGCGGCGAAACCGCGTTCTACACGTGCCACCACTACGACACGACCGTCAGCGAGAGCCGCATCGCGACGTACCTCGGCATCTCCGAGGGTTCCATCCCGGCATCCGGTCTCTACGGCACCCACCGCACGATGCCCGCGGGCTGCGACTGGGCGTGGCAGGAGCAGCTGCCCACCGGCGAGAACCGCGAGTACGACGGCGTCGACGTCTACGAGGGCGTGTATTCATACGACGGCATGTCGTTCGTGCCGAGCTGGGGTGGAAGCATGTTCGAGGCCCTCATGCCCGATCTGCTCATCCCCGAGGCTGAATGGGGTCCGCGCTCCTGGGGCGTAAACCACCCCGTCACCGTCGAGGTCCAGAAGCGGCACGGCCTGGCCGAAGCCGGTTACGGGTACTGGGGCTTCTCGCCCGCCAGCAACCCGTTCGGCGGCTACAGCGAGTACGGAGTCGACATCGCCGGCATCCGCTCCGATGGATACACCTCGGATGCCGAGAAGACCGACGTCGACATCGATCGCCCCGGCTGCACCGAGGGGACGAACCCCGACCCGTCGTTCGGCGACGGGGTCGTCACCCCGCACGCGGCGTTCCTCGCCCTGCCGTACGACCGGCAGGGGGTTCTGAAGAACCTCCGCGGGATCGAGAAGAAGCTCGGCGCCTATGGTCCGGGTGGCTTCTACGACGCCGTCGCCGTCAAGAGCGACACGGTCGCCGAGCGCTACCTCTCGCTCGATCAGTCGATGATCATGGCGGCGATCGGCAACGCGCTCACCGGCGACTCGCTGAAGGACTACATGGTCGATGACAGGATGGAGCAGAACCTCCGGCCCGCCATCGAACAGCAGGTCTTCGGCTCGTCGTGGGGCGCTTCGCGTCCCTGACGGCCCGATCGCTCGATGCCCGGTGCCTCTCGGAGGTGCCGGGCATCGGTGTGTCCGGAACGGGGAGAGGATGCCGATGGCCGACGCACCTGCGCCCCGCGCGCGCCGCGGCAGCTACGCCAAAGGCCAGCAGACGCGGCAGCGCATCGTCGACGAGGCCGTCGTCGTGTTCGGTCGATCGGGCGTCACGGCCGGATCGCTCCGTGAGGTCGCGACGCGGGTGGGGCTGACTCCCGCGGGGCTCATGCACCACTTCGCGTCGAAGGAGGAGCTGTTCGCGGAGGTGCTGCGCCAGCGCGACGACAGGGTGCGGGCGGCGGCCGGCGATCCGCACGAGCACACGCTCGTCGAGCAGATGCAGAAGGTCGTCGCGCACAACGCCACCACCCGCGGCCTCACCTCGCTGTACACGCTGGTCGTCGCCGAAGCGGGGGACCCCGCCCATCCGTCGCACGAGGCTTTCGCCGAGCGGTACCGCCACGGTGCCGAGACCGCCGCCGACCTGCTGCGCGCGGGGCAGGCCGCGGGTGAGGTGCGCTCCGACATCGATCCCGCCCGTGCCGCCCGGCTGCTGAGCGCCGTGATGGACGGCCTGCAGCAGCAGTGGCTCCTGGATGACTCGGTCGACATGTCCGCGCTGTTCGCCGAGTTCGTGCGGGGTTATCTGCGGCCTCCGGCTTGAGCTCTGCGGGGCGTCCCGCGGCTCCCGAGACCGCACGTTCTGCACGAGACCGCGCGTTGTGGTGAGCGAATGCGTACGCGCTCGCGAAAGTCATGCGGTCTCGGCGAGGCTGCTCCGCCCGGGCGGGCGCCCACGGCTTGCGCAGCAGAGGTTATGCGCTTAAACTCGACCACGACGTTCAGACGAGCGCCTGACGACGGGCGCCCTGGTTCGAGGAGGAACACGATGAAGATGACCCGATGGAGCGCTGTGGCCGTGGTCGCCGCGGCGGCGATCGCCCTCACCGGCTGCGGCCGTGCCTCCGACACCGGGGCGGGTGCCGCGGAGGCCTCGACCATCGGTGACGCGAAGGCCGAGGGCACGCTCACGATGTGGGCGATGGGCGCCGAGGGTGAGGCGCTGCCGGAGTTTGTGAAGCAGTTCGAAGAGGCAAATCCGGGCGTCACCGTCGAGGTCACCCCGGTCCCCTGGGATGCCGCGTACAGCAAGTTCCAGACGGCGATCGCCGGCGGCAACACCCCCGACCTCGCGATGGTCGGCTCGACGTGGATGGCCGACTTCGGCGACGCGCTGCAGACCGTGCCCAGCGACCTTTCGACCGACGGGATCTTCCCCGGGGCGATCGATTCCACGATGATCGACGATCGCGCGACCGGCGTGCCGTGGTACGTCGACACCCGCGTCCTCTACTACCGGACCGACATCGCGGCCCAGGCCGGCTGGACGTCGGCCCCCACCACGTGGGACGACCTGAAGAAGATGGCCGCCGACATGCAGGCCAAGGGCGGCGCCGACTACGGCATCCGTCTCCCCTCGGGCAACGACTCGTTCCAGGGGAACCTCTGGATGCCGTGGTCGAACGGCGCCGAGCTGGAGGACGGCTCGAAATGGACCCTCGACACCCCGGAGACCACCGAGGCGTTCGACTACTACCAGAGCTTCTACACCGACGGCATCGCCAACCCCGCTGCCGACCGCTCAGCCGGAGCCCAGGAGGCGGACTTCGTCTCGGGCAAGACCCCGATGTTCATCGACGGACCGGCGTTCATCGGCCTTCTCGAAGACCTCGGCGGAGAGGGCTTCAGCGATAAGATCTCCACCGCGGTGCTTCCGGCCAAGGAGTCCTCCACCTCGTTCAGCGGCGGGGCGAACCTCGCCGTGTTCGACAACTCCGACAACGCCGCCAGCGCCTGGAAGCTGGTCCAGTGGCTGACCGAGCCCGAGACGCAGGCCGCGTGGTACGAGGCGACCGGTGACCTCCCCGCGGTTCAGGATGCCTGGAAGTCGGATGCCCTGTCGTCGTCGAAGACGCTCGCCGCTTTCGGCACCCAGCTCGAGACCGCCAAGTCGGTGCCCGCGGTCACCACATGGGTCCAGGTCGCCGCGGCCGGTGACGCGATGCTCGAGAAGCTCCGCCTCGGTCAGCAGAGCCCGGCCGACGGTCTGAAGGAGCTTCAGGCCACCGCGGACCAGCTGGGTCTGGGCTGACATCATGACGCAGGCAGTCGTGGGTGCGACCGGGCGGGCTCCGGCCGCCGGTCGCGCCCGCGCCGGCGGGGCGTCGAGCCGCCGCCGGCGCCAGGGATGGGTCGCGTGGGGCTTCGCCCTGCCGTTCGTCGCGGTCTTCGCGGTCTTCATGGTCGTGCCGATCGTCGGCTCCTTCGCGATGTCCTTCACCGACTTCACGGCGCGCGACATCCGCTCGCCGTTCGCGGTGAACTTCGTCGGACTCGAGCAGTACGCGGGGGTCCTCACCGACCCCGTCTTCCTCACGTCGCTGGGCGTGACCGCGACGTTCGTCGTCGTCGGCATCCCGGTCACGATGGCCGTCGCCCTGGCCCTCGCCCTCGCGCTCAACGCGAGCAAGGGGCGTTTCGTCTCGATCCTGCGGGTGGGCTTCTACGCCCCGGTCGTGACGAGCATCGTCGCGGTCGCGGTGGTCTGGCGCTACATCCTGCAGCCCGAGGGCCTGCTCAACTCGGCGCTCGCGATCATCGGCATCCAGGGTCCGGACTGGCTCAACGACACCCGCACCGCCCTTCCCTCGCTCATCGCGATGGCGGTCTGGCGCAACGTCGGCACGCTCATGGTGATCTTCCTCGCCGGTCTCCAGGCGATCCCGACCGACGTGAAGGAGGCCGCCCTCATGGACGGCGCCTCGTCCTGGCGCCGCCTCACCTCGGTGACGCTGCCGCTGCTGCGCCCCACCCTGCTGCTGGGCGCGGTGCTCATCTCGGTCGGCTTCCTGCAGTTCTTCGAGGAAGCGTTCGTGATGACCCAGGGCGGACCGCTCAACTCCACCCTCTCGGTGGCCTATTACACGTTCAAGCAGTTCGGCTTCGGGCAGTACGGCACGGCTTCGGCCGCGAGCTACCTGCTGTTCCTCGCGATCGCGCTGCTCAGCCTGGTGCAGTTCCGCGTGCTGCGCTCGAAGGATTGAGGGAGGATGCCATGACACTCACGTCACCCGCAGCTCCGGCCGTGGTCGCCGACACCGTCGAGCCGCCGCGCCGCCGCCGCTCCGAGAACCGCGTCACCCCCGGTCGCGCGCTGACCTACGGCGTCCTCGTCGTCGGCCTGATCGTCTGGATCCTGCCCTTCGCCTGGATGCTGCTGGGCTCGGTCAAGACGCAGCGCGAGATCCTGCAGCGCCCGCCGACGTGGTGGCCGCAGGAGTTCACCTGGGAGAACTTCGGCGCCTGGTTCGGCCAGCTGAACTTCGGGCAGTTCTTCGGCAACAGCATCCTCGTGGCGCTGTTCACGGTCGCCGGCAACCTCGTGTTCTGCTCGATGGTCGGGTACGCGCTGGCGAAGATGGACTTCCCCGGCAAGAAGGCCCTGTTCGTCGTCGTCATGGTGACGCTCATGGTCCCGGGTGTGGTCACCTTCGTGCCGTTGTTCGTGATGGTCTCCTCCCTCGGACTCGTCGACAGCTACGCGGCGCTGATCCTGCCGTTCGTCACGACCCCGCTCGGCGTCTTCCTCATGCGGCAGTTCATGCTCGGCATCCCGGATCCTCTCCTCGAGGCCGCGCGCATCGACGGCGCGGGGGAGCTGCGGATCTTCGCCCGGATCGTCATGCCGCTGTGCGGGCCGCCGCTGGCGACCCTCGGCATCCTGACCTTCCTCGCCTCGTGGAACAACTTCCTGTGGCCGCTCGTGGCGGCGCAGACCGAGGCCAAATACACCCTCCCGGTCGCGCTGTCGCTGTACTCGACGGGGCAGAACGCCACCGACTACGGCCTGCTGCTCGCGGGCTCGGTGCTGGTGATCGCGCCGATCATTCTGCTGTTCGTCTTCTTGCAGCGCTACTTCATCCAGGGCATCGCCTCGACCGGTTTGAAGTGAGGTGTCGGGCGGGTCGGCATCATGCGCCCCGCCCCGCACCCCGCAGCCCGCGTCCCGTCCCCGCCCGCCCGATCCCGGCCACGCACGGCCCAGCCGGTCCTGCCCCGCCCGTCGACAGGCCGCCGGCTCCGAAAGGACCCCCCATGACCCACGCCCGCTTCCTCACCGCCCCCGACGGCACGCGCTTCCGCGACCTGAACGGCAACGGCGTGATGGACCCCTACGAGAACCCGACGCTGAGCGTCGACGAGCGCACCGACGACCTGGTCGCGCGCCTCAGCCTCGAAGAGAAGGTCGGGCTGATGTTCCAGACCGTCATCGAGGTCGGCGACGACGGCGAGCTGCTCGAGGCTCCCGGCAAGATCTCGAAGTCCCCGACGACGACCGTGGTGGTCGGCAAGCACATGAACCACTTCAACGTGCACGCGATCCGCACGGCTCGCCAGGCGGCGACCTGGAACAACAACCTGCAGGCGCTGGCCGAGACGACGCCGCACGGCATCCCCGTCACCATCAGCACCGATCCCCGCCACGCGTTCGTCGAGAACACGGGCGTGGCCTTCTCGGCCGGCCCCTTCTCGCAGTGGCCCGAGGGCCTCGGTCTCGCCGCCCTCGACGACGTCGAGACCGTGCGCGAGTTCGCCGAGGTCGCGCGGCGCGAGTACGTCGCGGTCGGCATCCGCGCCGCCCTGCACCCGCAGATCGACCTCGCCACCGAGCCGCGCTGGGGCCGGCAGGCGCAGACCCTGGGACAGGATGCCGCCCGCGTGACCGAGTTCACGGCGGCCTACCTGCAGGGATTCCAGGGCGACGAACTCGGCCCCGACAGCGTCGCCTGCACGACCAAGCACTTCCCGGGCGGAGGGCCGCAGCAAGGCGGCGAGGACGCGCACTTCCCGTATGGCCGCGAGCAGGTGTACCCCGGCGGGATGTTCGACTACCACCTCGAGCCGTTCCGCGAGGCGATCCGCCGTGGCACCGCCGGCATGATGCCGTACTACGGCATGCCGGTCGGTCTCGAGGTCGACGGTCTGCCGATCGAGAAGGTCGGCTTCGGCTACAACCGCCAGATCGTCACGGGACTGCTGCGCGAACAGCTCGGCTACGACGGCGTCGTGGTGACCGACTGGGAGCTCGTCAACGACAACCACGTCGGCGATCAGGTGCTGCCCGCCCGCGCCTGGGGGGTCGAGCACCTCTCCGCGGTGGAGCGCATGGAGAAGATCCTGGATGCCGGCAGCGACCAGTTCGGCGGGGAGGAGTGCGTCGAGATGCTCCTCGACCTCGTCCGCTCGGGCCGGGTTTCCGAGGAGCGCATCGACGCCTCGGTGCGGCGCCTGCTGCGCGTGAAGTTCCAGCTCGGGCTCTTCGACGACCCGTACGTCGATGTCGACGAGGCCGAGCGGATCGTCGGCAACGCGGAGTTCCGCGCGCTGGGGGAGCGGGCGCAGGCGCGTTCGCTGACGGTGCTCGTGAACGAAGATCACGTCCTGCCCCTCCGACCCGCCGGGACGGTCTACGTCGAGGGCTTCCGCGCCGACGATGTCGCCGAGCTCGGCCGTGTGGTCGCCGAACCCGCCGACGCCGACCTGGCGATCGTGCGGATCGGAGCGCCGTTCGAGCCGCGCGACGACCTCTTCCTCGAGGCGTGGTTCCACCAGGGCTCCCTCGAGTTCGCGCCGGGCCTGGTGTACCGGTTGCAGCAGATCGCGGCATCCTGCCCTCTCGTCCTCGTCGTGAACCTCGACCGGCCGGCGATCCTCACCCCGTTCGTCGGACACGCCGCGGCGATCGTCGCCGACTACGGCAGCTCGGCGAAGGCCGTGCTCGACGCGCTCACCGGTCGGGTGGCGCCGCGCGGACGCCTGCCGATCGAGATCCCCCGGTCGATGGATGCCGTGCGTTCGTCGCGCGAGGATGTACCGTCGGACACCGGCGACCCCGTCTTCCCCGTGCACCACGGGCTCGAGCTGGAGGAGCTGGCGACCGTGGGGCAGAGGGGGTAGGTCCGACCGATGGCGGAGGGGCAGACGACGCGTCGACCGACCGTGTACGACGTGGCGCAAGAGGCGAACGTCTCGATCGCGTCGGTGTCGTTCGCGTTCCGCCGGCCCGACAAGCTCAGCGACGCCACGCGTCAGCGCGTGCTCGACGCGGCCCGGCGGCTGGGCTACGCCCCCAGCGGGGCCGCGCGGGGTCTCGCGCGGGGGCGCACCGGCACGCTCGGACTGCACGCGTTCGACCTGCTGCTCGAGCGGGCCGACCCCCTGGCCCAACCGCTGAGCGGACTGCAGTCGCCCGCGCTCGACACCGGGGGAGTCATCCCCTGGGATCAGACCGACGACGACGTCCTCTCCGACCCCCGGGCCTTCCCGCTGTACGTCGACGAGGTGCAGCGCGGTTTCGAGCTGGAGTGCTGGGCCCTCGGTCGTCCGGTGATGCTGAGCAGCGGATCGGATGCCGATGTGTCGGTCGCCGACACGGTGGGTCGCGTCGACGGGCTCGCGATCTTCCCCTCGCCGCAGACGGCGCCCACCCTCGCCCGGCATTCGCTGAACATCCCGATCGTGCTGTTCAGCGCCGCGCCCGACGACGATCCGCACCACCGGGTGCGCGTCGACAACGCGCGGGGGATGCGCGCGCTCGTCGCCCATCTCGTCGATGAGCACGCGGCGACCGACCTCGCCTTCGTGGGGCGCCTGGAGGCGACGGATTCGGTCGAGCGTCGGGCGGCGATGATCGCCGAGCTGGAGGCCCGCGGCATCCGTCCCCGTCCCGAGATCGTGGATGCGACCGTGCGCGGCGACGACGACCTCGTGCCGCAGGTGCGGGCGTTGATAGCGGGAGGGCGGATGCCGCAGGCCTTCGTCTGCGCGACCGATCAGAACGCCTTCACCCTGCTCGACGTCCTCGCCGCGGAGGGCGTGCGCGTGCCCGCCGACGTGATCGTGACGGGTTTCGACGGCACGCTCGGCTCGCGCCTGACCTCGCCGCCGCTGACGACCGTGCGCCAGCCGATGGAGGCGATGGGGCGGGCTGCGGCGCGGATCCTCGCCGGCACGGCCGGGACGCCCCCCGAGGGAGGTCGCTTCGACGTCGTGTTCGAGCCGCGGGTGCTGGTGCGGGAGAGCTGCGGCTGCTGACGTCGGCGCCGGTCCGTCGGCGCGTGCGCCGTCGTGCCGGGCCGTCCGGCTCGCGAGGGTGGGGCGGCTGTGCCGTCGTACGGAGTTCGTGGGTGGCGCGCCGGTTCGGGATGCCGTGACCCGGCGTGTCGGTCTGGATATCCGCGCTACGGCTCGCGGGGGACGGGTCAGGCCGCGTTCCACCGCAGCCGCGGGGCGCCGAGACCCGCGCGGAGCGCCGCGGGATCGGCCACGGGGAAGATCGTGACGATCCGCCCGTCCACCGCGTACGCCAGGGCCGCTGTGCCGCCGGGGGCCGGAGTGCCCAACGCGATGCGCGCGGTGCGGCCCTCCGCCACCTCGGTCACGGCATCGGCGCGGGCGAGCAGCGCCGAAGCGACCGCGGTCGCGCGCGCCAGCAGGGTCTCGGTTCCGGCCCACGGCAGGAGCGCTCCGACCTCGAGCCCGCACGCGCGCTCCAGCTCGCCCGAGAGCCAGCGCTCGCGCTTCAGTCCGTAGGGCGTGGGTGTCGTCGAGAGCAGATACCCGTAGACGTGCAGCAGCCCGGCGTTGCCGACCGGCCAGGTCGCCTCGAGGCCGGCCCGCTCGTGCAGCTCGTCGAACAGGGGGCGGGGGATGACCGCCTCGCCGACGTTCTCATCGATCACCGTCGATCGCCCCCAAGCGGCGAAGCGGCCCGCGGCGGCGTCGTCGGCGAGGGATGCCTCAAGCCACGGCAGCGACGAGATCGCGGCGGCGGGGTCGTCGAGGGCGCGGGCGGCGGCGTCGTCGAGGGCGGTGGTCGAGGTCACCCCTCCACGCTACGACGCGCGGTCGCATCGTTTACACGACGTTCACGGAATGTGGACATTGCGTCCACATTGAGAGCCCATCATGGACGCAACGTCCACGACAGGAGTTCCCCCCGTGCCCCGCCCCGTCCTCATCTTCGACTTCGACGGTACCGTCGCCCTCGGCGACGGTCCCCTGCTGGCCTACGCCCGCGCCGTCGCCGCCCACACGGCATCCGCCGAGACGTTCGTCTCCTCGGTCGCCGCCCGTCTCGCCGCCCCCGCCGGCGACGTCATCGACGGCTACGACGTCGTCCGGCGCCTGTCCCTCGACGCGGGCGTGGGCGAGGCCGCCCTCGCCGCGGCGTACGCCGACAGTCGAACCCGACTGGGCGGCGTCGACGCCCCCGTGTCGACCGCCCCCGGACTCGCCGCGTTCCTCGCCGCCACCGACGCCGAACGACTGCTCGTGACGAACGCCCCCGTCACACGCCTCGACCACGCCCTGGCCGCGATGGGGCTGAACGGACTCTTCGACCGTGTCGTCACCGACGCCGCCAAGCCCGCCGGTCTCGACGCGCTGCTCGACGACCTCGGGGACGGCGTCGCGGTGCTCGCGATCGGCGACGTCTGGCGCAACGACCTCGCCCCCGCGCACGCCCGCGGCCACGCGACCGCGCTCGTCGGCGGCTACATCGATCCCGCCGCCCGTCCCACCTTCCGCGCCGACACTCTCGACGAGCTCCTGCCGGCGCTCGCCGCCTGGGTCGCCGCCGCCCGCGTCGACGCTCCCCCCGCTCGCACGTCCTCCACCCCCGCCTGAATCCCACCCGACCCGCAGAAGGAATCATGAACACTCGTCGCCCCCGTCTCGCCGCCGCCCTCGCCACCGCGGCCCTCGCCTCGCTCGCCCTGGCGGGCTGCGCGGGCACGGCCGGATCGGCCTCCGAACCCGCCGCCGACCCGAGCTCGCTCGTGCTCGCCCTCGTCCCCTCGCAGGATCAGGCCAACCTCGTCGACACCGCGAAGCCCCTCACCGACATGCTCACCGAGAAGCTCGGCATCCCGGTCTCGGGTGTCGTCTCGAAGGACTACCAGGCCGCCGTCGAGGCGATGGGCGCGGGCCAGGCGCAGATCGGCTTCCTCCCGTCGCTGCAGCTGTGGCAGGCGAACGACCGCTACGGCGCCTCGGTCGTGCTCCAGACCGAGCGCAACGGCAACATCACCTACCCGGGTCAGTTCATGACGAACAACCCCGACAAGTACTGCGAGACGCCCGTCGTCGAGCGCGACGGCATGAGCTTCTGCAACGGCGCCGACGCGCTGCAGGGCCCGGCCGGACTCGACTCGATCACCAAGATCGCCGGAGCGAAGGTCGCCGTGCTCGGCCCCGGCTCGCCGGCCGGCTACATCTACCCGATGCTCGCGCTGAAGGAGGCCGGCGTCGACATCGACAGCGGATTCCAGAAGGTCCCCGTCACGGCGAACGACGCCTCGGTTCTCGCGGTCTACAACGGCGACGCCGAGGTCGGCTTCAGCTTCTGGGACGCACGCACGCTCGTCGCGAAGGACAAGAGCGACGTCGGACAGAAGGTCGTCGTGTTCGGCCTGACCGACGAGATCCCCAATGACGGCGTCGCCGTGTCGAAGGACCTCTCGCCCGAGCTGCAGGAGAAGATCTCGACCGCGCTCGAGGAGTACTCCACGACCGAGGAGGGCTCCGCCGCGCTGAAGGCGGTCTACTCCATCACCAAGCTCGCGCCGGCCGACCCCGCGTCGCTCGACGTCGTCGCCCGCGCCGCCCAGCAGCTCGGACTCCAGTGACGACCGGATCCCTCACCCCGGGCGTCGAGGCGCAGGCCTCGGCGCCCTGGGGCATCCGCCTCGACGGGGTGTCGGTGCGCTATCCGAACGGGACGATCGGACTGAAGAACGTCTCGGTCGACATCGCGCCCGGCGATCTCGTCGCCGTCGTCGGACTGTCGGGCTCGGGCAAGTCGACGCTCATCCGCACCATCAACGGTCTCGTACCGGCATCCTCGGGTGCGGTCGAGGTCGGCGGGCGCCGCATCGACGGCGCGTCCGGTCGGCGCCTGCGCGAGACGCGCGGGCAGATCGGGATGGTCTTCCAGAGCTTCAACCTCGCGGGCCGCACCACCGTGCTGAACAACGTGCTCGTGGGCCGCCTCGCGCACACCCCGCTGTGGCGCACCCTGCTCGGCGCGTACCGACCCGAGGACCGGCAGCTCGCGTTCGAAGCGCTCGAGCGGGTCGGGATGCTGCCCAAGGTCTGGGACCGCGCCTCGGCCCTCTCCGGCGGCCAGCAGCAGCGCGTCGCGATCGCCCGCGCGCTCACCCAGCAGCCGCGGATCGTGCTCGCCGACGAACCCGTCGCGAGCCTCGACCCGCCCACGGCCCGCGGCGTGATGGACGACCTGCGGCGCATCAACGAAGACCTCGGCATCACGGTCCTCGTGAACCTGCACCTGCTCGACCTCGCCCGCGAGTACGGCACGCGCATGATCGGCATGCGCGCCGGCGAGATCGTCTACGACGGGCCCGCGGCATCCGCCACCGACGCCGATTTCGCGGAGATCTACGGTCGCAGCGTGACCGCGGCCGACAGGCTCGACCGATGACGGTCCTCGTCGTGCCCCCGCGCCCGAGAGGGCGATGGATGCCGTGGACGGCGGCCGCCGTGATCGTCGCCGTCACGGTGTTCATGTGCCTGCCGGTGGTCGGCGTCGGCCTCGACGTGGGCGCGATCGTCCGCAACTGGCAGCAGGGCGCGCTCCGGGTCGGCGAACTCCTCACACCGGACTGGACGTTCTTCCCGCGCACCGTCGGGCCGATTCTCGAGACCCTGCAGATGGCCGTCATCGGCACGGCCGTCGGCGCCGCGATCTCGCTGCCGGTGAGCTTCTGGGCGGCCCGGCCCACCAATCCGTTCACCCCGACGCGGGCGCTCGTGCGCGGCATCCTGAACGTGGTGCGCGCGGTGCCCGAGCTCGTCTACGCCGCCGTGCTCGTCGCGATGGTCGGGGTGGGCGCCCTCCCCGGCATCCTGGCGCTCGTGCTGTTCAACGTCGGCATCGTGGTCAAGCTGGTCTCGGAGTCGATCGACTCCGCCGACGCCGGACCGCTCGAGGCCGGTCGCGCCGCCGGGGCGACGCAGACGCAGATCAACCGCGCCCTCGCCCTCCCCGACACCTGGCCGGTGTTCGTCTCGCAGACGCTCTACGTGTTCGAGCTCAACGTGCGCGCCTCGACCGTGCTCGGTCTCGTGGGCGCGGGCGGGATCGGCCTGCTCATCGACGCCGTGCGCACCTTCTACCGCTACGACCAGCTGTCGTTGATCATCGTCGAGATCCTCGTGATCGTCGTCGTGCTCGACACCGTCAGCGATGCGATCCGCCGGAGGCTCGTATGACCGCCCTCGCCCCCTCTGCGGTCACGGCCCCCGCCGTGCCGCGCCGCCGTCGGCGACCCCTGCGCGCCCTGTCGTGGGTCGTGGTCAGCGCGATCGTGATCGCCGCGTTCTGGTCGGCCGACATCACGTGGTCGCGCCTGGGCGAACTCCCCGCCGAGATCGCCCGCTACCTCGGGCTGATGTTCCTCTCGCCGAACTGGGAGAAGCTCCCCGAGGCGCTCTGGCAGACCTGGCGCAGCGTCGAGATGGCGTGGATCGGCACGGTTCTCGGCATCCTGATCGCCACCCCGCTCTCCTTGATCGCCGCGCGCGGTTTCGGTCCGCCGCCGGTGCGCGCGGCCCTGCGGTTCGTGTTCTCGCTCGTGCGCGCGGTGCCCGAGCTGGTGTTCGCGATCATCATCCTGTCGGTGACCGGTCTCACGCCCCTCACCGGTGCCCTCGCCCTCGCGATCGGCGGCGTCGGCACCCTCGGCAAGTGGGGATACGAGGCGGTCGAGAACGTCGCCCCCGGACCCATCGAAGCGGCCCGGGCCGCGGGCGGGTCGACCGCGCAGGTGCTGCGCTGGGGCGTCTGGCCGCAGGCGTCGCCGACGTTCCTGTCGTTCTGGCTCTACCGGTTCGAGATCAACGTGCGCGCCTCCGCCGTGCTCGGGCTGATCGGCGTGGGCGGGATCGGCGACATGCTCACCTCGTACACCCAGTACCGTGAGTGGTCGACGGTGGGCATGCTCCTCATCGTCGTGGTCGTGGTCACCGTCGCGATCGACGCCGTGTCGGGTCGCATCCGCCGCCGCATCATGGAGGGTCCCCGTGTCCGCTGAGGTGCCGGTCACCGCGCGCATCGCCGCGGTGCGCAACTCGCTGCAGCCCAGCGAGCGCCGTGTCGCCGACCTCATCGTCGATGAGCCGGATGCCGTCATCGAGCTCACCGCGCAGCAGATCGCCGACCGGGTGGGCGTGGGCCGCTCCACCGTCGTGCGCGCGTGCCAGACCTTCGGCTACCGCGGGTACCCGCAGCTGCGCGTGGCGCTCGCCGCCGAGCGCGGCCGCGGGGCGGTCGCCCCGGTCGCGCAGGACGGGGCCCTGGGCGGCATCCGTTCCGCGATCGATCGCATCTCCGACGACCTCCGGGCCGTCACGAGTCTGCTGGATGCCGAGGGGGTCTCCGAGGCCGTCGATGCCGTGGTCGCCGCTCGGCGGTTGCTGGTGGTGGCCAGCGGCCTCTCGGCGCCGGTCGCCACCGACCTCGCGATGCGACTGACCGCCGTCGGCCGGCCCGCCGAGACGGTGGGCGATCCGATCGGTCAGCAGATCGCCGCCCGGCATCTCGCGGTCGACGACGTCTGCGTCGTGATCAGCGGTTCGGGGGCGAACGAGGCGAGCCTGCGTGCCGCATCCGCCGCGCGCGCCGCGGGAGCGCGGGTGATCGCGCTGACGTCGTTCTCCGCCTCGCCGTTGACGGAGCGGGCCGACCTCTCGCTCGTGCTCGCCTCGGGGGGCTCCTTCCGCGACGAGCTTGAGCACACCTCCCGCATCGCCCACGCGGTGTTCGCCGAGGCGTTCGTCGACGCGGTGGCCGCCGCGCGCGCCGACGATGCATCCCTGGCCCGCTCGCGCGTGCTCGAGATCCTCTCCGACAACCTCGGCGACGCGGGCTGACCACTCGGTCCCGCCGCCCGCCCCGACGAAGAACCGCCCGACCTACTCCGACAGGCGCAGCGCCGTCCACAGCTCCGCGCGCGCGGCGAACGACGACAGGTCGCGCCCCAGCACGCGCTGCGCGAGGGCGATGCGCGCCCGCACCGTGTGCCGATGGATGCCGAGCGCCTGGGCCGTGGCCTCGTGCGAGCAGTCGTGGGCGAGCCAGGCGTCGAGGGTGGCGACCAGGGCGGAGCCGTCGGTGTCGTCGTGGCTCCGCAGCGGGGCCAGGGTTCCAGCGGCCACGGTCCGCGCGGCCTCCGTCCCGAGGGCGGTGAGCAGTCCCGCCCGCGCGGTGTCGGCGAAGTCGGCGAGACCCGCCTGGTCCGTGCGGTCGCGGGCGGTGCGCGCCTGCGTCAGAGCGCGCGAGAACGCGTCGTAGCCGGTCGGGGCGGAGCAGCCGACGACGAGTTCGAAGCGTTCCGCGATCTCGTCGAGCACCGCGCGGCCGGCGGCGGGGACGACCAGGGCGACACCGTCGTCGCTCCGACCGAAGAACAGTTCGCCGCGGCCCTCCTGCGCCCGCGTCTCGAGCCACTCCGTGAGCGCCGTCGAGCGGGTCGCGGTCGCGGCGGTCAGCCCCACGACGATCGGCGCGGCCGGAAGAGGCCCGAACAGGTCGCGCGCCGCACGTCGGGCGAGCGTCGGGTCGTCGCTCGCGAGCGCGTGCACCAGTCCGGCGCGGAACGTGCCGATCGCGCGTCCGAGCCCGTCCTGCTGCTCGAGGGCGAGGGCGGCCATCGCGACGACCGCGGTGACGACGCTGCGCGCCTCGTGGTCGAGGTCGTCGGCGGCGATCGCGAGCGCGCCGCGCAGGTGCCCGCCTCGGCCGAGGGTCTGCACGCTCACGGCGGAGCCGCCGCTGCGGATGGCCCCGGCGGCGCGCGTCCCCCGGCGCAGCATCGTCGTGACCTCGGCCGCGACGGCGTCGGCGGCCTCGGGGGGCAGGGCATCGGCGGGGAAGGCGCTGCGCAACGCCCCCGCCGCGTCGTAGAGCCCGACCCAGCAGTCGAGCTGCCGCGCGAGCTCGGCCAGGGTGGCCGACAGCCCGTCGGGACGCAGCGCGGCGAGCGAGACGGCGCGCTGCGCCGCGAGCGACCAGCTGCGACGCGCGTAGGCGTCGGCGGCGATGGCCTCGGCCCCCGCGCGCGCGACGGCTATGAACGGCGTGCGGTAGGGCACCTCGAACAGCGGCATCCCGGCCCGTCGGCACGCCGAGACCAGGGGAGAGGGGATGCCGTCGCGCACGACCTCCGTGCCGAAACCGAGGCCCTGGACGCCCCGCGCGAGCAGGCGGCCGACGTACGCCTCGTAGTCGGCGGCGTCGGCGTCGGCGAACTGGGTGCCCGTGGTCAGCAGCACGAGGCCCTCGCTGAGGAAGGGCGTGGGATCGACGAGGTCGCTCGAGTGCACCCATCGCACGGGGCGATCCAGGATGCCGGGGGCGAGGTCGTCGTCGGCGACGAGACGCAGGTGCAGGTCACGGCGGGAGAGGAGCGCGCGCAGGCTGGGCGGCGCGGGGACGGTGTCGGCCATGACAGCTCCTGTACGACTCGTATACGACGGCGCCTGCGACTGTACACGCAGGAGAGTGCGGGGCGCGGCGCGGCGTCCGTAGCATCGCGGCCATGAGCCTCGACACCCTTCCCCTCGTCGGCGGTCCGTCCCTCGCCCAGGAGCGCCGCATCGTCACCGCCATCCCCGGCCCGCGTTCGCAGGAACTGCTCGAGCGCAAGGCCGCCGCCGTGGCATCCGGCGTCGGTCACACCGTGCCGATCCAGGCCGTCGCCGCCGGAGGCGGAGTCGTCGTCGACGCCGACGGCAACTCCCTCATCGACCTCGGCTCCGGCATCGCCGTCACCAGTGTCGGCAACGCCCACCCCGCGGTCGTGAAGGCCGTGCAGGAGCAGGTCGCGGCCTTCACCCACACGTGCTTCATGGTCTCGCCCTACGACTCGTACGTGTCGGTCGCCGAGGCGCTCAACCGCCTCACCCCCGGCGACCACGCCAAGAAGAGCGCGCTGTTCAACTCGGGCGCCGAGGCCGTCGAGAACGCCGTCAAGATCGCCCGCAAGTACACCAAGCGCCAGGCCGTCGTCGCCTTCGACCACGGTTACCACGGCCGCACCAACCTGACCATGGCGCTCACGGCGAAGAACATGCCGTACAAGAGCGGCTTCGGCCCCTTCGCCGCCGAGGTCTACCGCGCCCCGCTGTCGTACCCCTTCCGCGACGGGCTCACTGGACCCGAGGCCGCCGCCAAGGCGATCTCGGTGATCGAGAAGCAGGTCGGGGCGGAGAACCTCGCCGCGGTCATCATCGAGCCGATCCAGGGCGAGGGCGGCTTCATCGTCCCCGCCGACGGCTTCCTCAACGCGATCGTCGACTGGTGCCGCGACAACGGCGTCGTCTTCATCGCCGACGAGGTGCAGTCGGGCTTCGCCCGCACCGGCGCGATGTTCGCGAGCGAGCACTTCGGCATCGTCCCCGACCTCGTCACCACCGCCAAGGGCATCGCCGGCGGCCTCCCGCTGGCGGCCGTGACCGGCCGCGCCGAGATCATGGATGCCACCCACACCGGCGGTCTGGGCGGCACCTACGGCGGCAACCCGATCGCGTGCGCCGCGGCTCTGGCATCCATCGACGCCTTCGAGAACGAGGGCTTCGTCGAGCGCGCGCGCGAGATCGGCGTGCTGCTGAAGGACCGCCTGCACGCCCTGCAGCAGAACGACCCGCGCATCGGCGACGTGCGCGGACACGGCGCGATGATCGCCGTCGAGTTCGTCGACCCCACCACCGGCGCCCCCGACGCCGCGCTCACCGGCGCGGTGGCCAAGGCCGCCATCGCCGAGGGCGTCATCGTGCTCACCTGCGGCACCTACGGCAACGTCATCCGGTTCCTCCCGCCGCTGTCGATCGGCGACGACCTGCTGAACGAGGGCCTCGACGTCGTCGCGGCCGCCCTCGCCCGCAGCTGACCCCCGTCCCGGCGGCGGCGGTCGACCCGAGAGCCCGCCGCCGTCGGGGCCACACACGAAGACGTGAACGACACAACGAAGGAAGCTCCCATGGACGACATCACCCGTGACGTGGTCGTGATCGGGGCCGGCGCCGCCGGTCTGACCGCCGCCAACGACCTGCGCAAGGCCGGCCTCTCGGTCGTCGTGCTCGAAGCCCGAGACCGCGTGGGCGGACGCCTGTGGACCGACGTCGTCGACGGCGCGATGCTCGAGCTCGGCGGTCAGTGGGTCTCTCCCGACCAGACCGCGCTGATCGACACCGTGGCCGACCTCGGCCTGTCGACCTACAGCCGCTACCGCGAGGGCGACAGCGTCTACGTCGGCCCTGACGGCGAGACCAAGCGGTTCACGGGCGAGATGTTCCCCGTCGCGCCCGAGACCGAGAAGGCCATCGACGAGATCACCGCGCGTCTGGACGCGATGGTGGCCGAGATCGACCCCGACAAGCCGTGGGAGCATCCGCACGCCGCGGAGTGGGACAAGATCTCGTGGGATGCGTGGCTCCGCCAGCAGACCGACGACGACGAGGCCGTGCGCAACCTGGCCTTCGCCACCGGTTCGGCCATGCTCACCAAGCCCACGCACACCTTCTCGCTCCTGCAGTCGCTGCTCATGGCGGCATCCGCGGGCTCCTACTCCCACCTCGTCGACGCCGACTTCATCCTCGACAAGCGCGTGACCGGCGGCCTCCAGCAGGTTCCCGAGCTCCTCGCCGAGCGCCTGGGCGACGACGTGCTGCTCAACCAGCCGGTGCGGCGCATCGTGTGGGGCGAGCAGTCCGCGACGCCCGCGCGCGCGACCGACTCGGCGACGGGCCCCCGCGTCGAAGACCTGCGCGTGCTGACCTCCCGCGTCGAGGCGGCGAAGCAGTCGTCCACCGGGGTCACCGTGATCACCGACGACGTCACGGTGCGCGCCCGCTTCGCGATCCTCGCCCTCGCCCCCGTGCTCTACTCGCGCATCTCGTTCGACCCGCCGATGCCGCGCCTGCAGCACCAGATGCACCAGCACATCTCGATGGGCTTCGTCATCAAGGTGCACGCGGTCTACGAGACGCCGTTCTGGCGCGAGCAGGGCCTGTCGGGCACCGCGTTCAGCCCCTACGAGCTGTGCCACGAGGCCTACGACAACACCAACCACGGCGACGAGCGCGGAACCCTGGTCGGCTTCGTCTCCGACCAGAACGCCGACGACCTGTTCCGCCTGAGCGCCGAGGAGCGCAAGGAGCGCATCCTCGAGTCGCTCTCGCACTACTACGGCCCCGAGGCGAAGAACCCCTCGGTGTACTACGAGAGCGACTGGGGCACCGAGGAGTGGACCCGCGGCGCGTACGCGGCCAGCTTCGACCTGGGCGGCCTGCACCGCTACGGCGCCGACCAGCGGCAGCCCGTCGGACCGATCCACCTCGCCTGCAGCGACATGGCCGGCGCCGGCTACCAGCACGTCGACGGGGCGATCCGCCAGGGTCACCGCGCCGCCGACGAGATCCTCGAGCGGACGCGCGGATGAGCGGCGACCGCGTCGTCGTCGGCTACACGGCGACCGACGCGGGCGCGGACGCCCTCGCGTTGGGCGCCCGCCTGGGCGCGGCCCTCGAGACCTCGGTCCACGTCGTCGTCGTCCTGCCGTCGGCGCAGGGCAACGTCTCGATCCCCAGCGACGCCTCGTACGACCGCCTGGTCGAGGACACCGCCCGCGGCTGGCTGCGCGATGCCCTGGCGCCGTTCCCCGGCATCCGGGGGCACGTCCGCTATGCCGCCGATGTGTCCGACGGTCTCGTCGCCGCCGCCGAGGAGTTCGGCGCGGGAGTGCTCGTCATCGGCACCGGCGGGGGAGGGCCGCGCGGGCGCCACCGCCTGGGCACCACCGCCGAGGAGCTCGTGCACTCCGCCCCCGTTCCCGTCGCGCTCGCCCCGGAGGGGGCCCGCAACGTCGACGCCGCGGTGGGACTGCCGCGCATCACGACCGCGATCGGCACCCGCCCGGGGGCCGACGTGCTCCTCGACACGGCCGTGTCGGTCGCGCGCCGATCGCACGCTCCCGTTCGTCTGCTCTCGCTCGCGGGAGTCGACCTGCCCGGCCGCGTCGACGCGGGACTCACCCGTCTCACCGGACAGGCGCACGCGCAGGAGGTCCTCGACACGGTGCGCTCGTCGCTTCCCGCCGAGATCGCCGCCGAGGCCGTGGTCGGCACCGGCAGCGACATCGAAGACGCCGTCTCTCGCCTCGACTGGCTCCCGGGCGAGATCGCCCTCGTCGGCTCCAGCCGCCTCGCGCAGCCGCGTCGGCTGTTCCTCGGCTCCACCGCGGGGCGCATCCTGCGCGCCCTGCCCGTCCCCATGATCGTGGTGCCCCGCACCTCGGAGGCTTCCTCATGACCTCATCTCGCAACGACGCGAGCCCCGCACCCGACAGCGCCGTCACCACCGGCATCTCCAACAAGGGACTGCGCGTCGGCTCGATCGGCCTGATCGGCGCCGTCGTGATCGGCATCTCGACGATCGCCCCGGCCTACACGCTGACCGGTGCCCTCGGTCCGACGGTCTCGGCCGTCGGCTTCCAGGTGCCGGCGATCATCCTCGTCGGCTTCATCCCGATGCTCCTGGTCGCCCTCGGTTATCGCGAGCTCAATTCCCGCATGCCGGATGCCGGGACCTCGTTCACCTGGGCCGCTCGCGCCTTCGGCCCCTGGGTCGGCTGGATGGCGGGCTGGGGTCTGGTGGCGGCGACCGTGATCGTGCTGTCGAACCTGGCCGGGATCGCGGTGGACTTCCTCTTCCTGCTCATCGCGCAGATCAGCGGGAACGCCGAGATCGCGGAGCTCACGCGGGTCGTGCCGATCAACATCGCCGTGTGCCTGCTCTTCATGCTGCTGGCCACGATCGTGTCGTACCGCGACCTGCAGACGACCCAGCGGCTGCAGTACGGGCTGGTGGGGTTCCAGATCCTCGTGCTGCTGGTCTTCGCGGGGGCGGCCGTCGTCGAGATGATGAACGGCAACGCCTTCGACCCCAGCCCCGTGCAGGCGTCGTGGTTCAACCCGTTCGAGGTCGACTCCTTCAGCGCCTTCGCGGCCGGTCTGTCGCTGTCGATCTTCATCTTCTGGGGCTGGGACGTCATCCTCACCATGAACGAGGAGACGAAGGACCCCGACCGGACCCCCGGTCGCGCGGCCACCGTGACGGTGTTCCTCATCGTCGCGCTCTACCTGCTGATCGCCGTCGCGCTGCTGATGTTCGCCGGCAACGGCACGGGCGAGCTGGGCCTGGGCAACGAGGACATCCAGGAGAACGTCTTCTTCCACCTGTCCGGACCGATCCTGGGACCGCTCGCGTTCCTCGTCTCGCTCGCGGTGCTGACCAGCTCCGCCTCGTCGCTGCAGGCGACCTTCGTCGGCCCGGCCCGCACACTGCTCGCGATGGCGCACTACGACGCGCTGCCGCGGAAGTTCGCCAAGGTCAGCCCGCGGTTCTTCACCCCCGGGTACGCCACGATCGTCTCGGCGATCGTTGCCTCGGCGTTCTACGCGATCATGCGCGTGCTGAGCGAGAACGTGCTCACCGACACCATCACCGCCCTCGGGGCGATGATCTGCTTCTACTACGGCCTGACCGCGTTCGCGTGCGTCTGGTACTTCCGCAAGCAGTGGTTCGACTCGGTGCGCAACGTCTTCCTCACCCTCCTCGCACCGCTCGTGGGCGGCGGCATCCTCGCCGTGCTCTTCGTGACGACCCTCATCGACAGCGCGAACCCCGACTACGGATCGGGTTCGCAGATCGGGGGAGTCGGCCTGGTGTTCGTCATCACGGTCGTCATCATCGTCGTGGGGGCGGTCCTGATGATCGCCCAGCGCATCGCGAGCCCCGCCTTCTTCCGTGGTGAGACCCTGGGACGGGAGGCGCCCGCCAGCGCCCGCCGCCGCCGCACGACCTGACAACGAAACGAAAAGGAGCAGTCCGATGAGCGACTACGCCGTCGTCAATCCCGCCACCGGCGAGACCCTCGCCGAGTACGACATCCTGACCGACGACGGGGTGGAGAGCGCGATCGCCTCCGCCCACGACGGCTACGGCGTCTGGTCGCGCACGTCTCCCGCCGAGCGCGCCGCCGCCATCCGCCGCGTCGCCGAGCTGCACCGCGAGCGGCGCGACGAGCTCGCCGCGATCATCGTGCGCGAGATGGGCAAGCCGCTGGCCGCCGCCGAGGGCGAGGTCGATTTTGCCGCCGACATCACCGAGTACTACGCCGACAACATCGACAAGATCACCGGCGACACCCCGCTCGACATCCTGGGCGAGGGAACCGCGGTCATCCGCCGCTCGCCGCTGGGCGTGCTGCTGGGCATCATGCCGTGGAACTTCCCGTACTACCAGGTCGCGCGTTTCGCGGCCCCGAACCTCGCGGTCGGCAACACCATCCTGCTCAAGCACGCTCCGCAGTGCCCCGAGTCCGCCGAGGCGCTGCAGGCGATCTACCGCGACGCCGGGCTCCCCGACGGCGCCTACGTCAACATCCGAGCCACCAACGACCAGGCGGCGACCATCATCGCCGACCGCCGCGTGCAGGGCGTGTCGGTGACCGGGTCGGAGCGCGCCGGGGCGGCCGTCGCCGAGATCGCCGGGCGCAACCTCAAGAAGGTCGCGCTCGAGCTGGGCGGGTCCGACCCGTTCATCCTGCTGTCCACGGATGACCTGGATGCCGCCGTGCAGGCGGCCGTCGACGCCCGCCTCGACAACAACGGCCAGTCGTGCAACGCCGCGAAGCGCTTCATCGTCGCCGACGACCTCTACGACGGGTTCCTGTCGAAGTTCACGGCCGCGCTCGGCGAGGCGAAGGTGGGCGACCCGTTCGCCGACGACACGGTGCTGGGCCCGCTGTCGTCGCTCACGGCGGCCGAGCGCCTCGACGAGCAGGTGCAGCGCGCCGTCTCGCAGGGCGCCACTGTCGAGGTGGGTGGGAAGCGCGACGGCGCCTTCTACCCCGGCACGGTCCTCACCGGCGTCACCGCCGACATGGACGCGTACGGCGAGGAGTTCTTCGGCCCGGTCGGCGTCGTCTACCGCGTCTCGAGCGAGGACGAGGCCGTCGCCCTGGCCAACGACACCGGGTACGGCCTGGGCTCGTACATCTTCACGACGGATGCCGAGCAGGCGCAGCGCATCGCCGACAAGATCGAGGCCGGCATGGTCTACGTCAACGTCGTGCTCGCCGACTCGCCCGAGCTGCCGTTCGGCGGCGTCAAGCGCAGCGGCACCTCGCGCGAGATGGGTCTGCTGGCGGCCGACGAGTTCGTGAACAAGAAGCTCATCCGCACGGCCTGATCCACGGGCGAGATCCCCCGGTCCCGGCGCACGGGACCGGGGGATCTCCGCGTCCGGGGCACCGTGACCCGGCGCCCGATCGGCACCGGCGGGACCCTCCGGAGGCGGCCCCGGTTCGCCAGGTCGGAGGACATGGCATAGACTGGGGAGCGCAGTCGAAATCTGCAATCTTTCGCCGTGCCCTCGGGTACGCGGTATCCCTCCCCGAGAGATTCCGTGCGGAAGTGCGTCGGTTTCGCATCCTGGATCCTTCGGGATCTTAGGGCGGTAGCTCAATTGGCAGAGCAGCGGTCTCCAAAACCGCAGGTTGCAGGTTCGATTCCTGTCCGCCCTGCGCACAGCGCACGCTGGCACAGACAGAGACCTGGGTGGTTCGATGACGCAAGACGAGGCGAAGGGCGAGGTCGTCGCAGACCGCGGCGCGCCCCGCGAGAAGAAGCTCAACTTCTTCGCGCGGATCGCTCTCTTCATTCGTCAGGTCTTCGGCGAACTTCGCAAGGTCGTCACGCCGACGCGGCAGGAACTGGTCAAGTTCACCGCCGTCGTCCTCGGGTTCGTCGTCGTCATGATGGCGATCGTCTACGGCCTCGACGTGTTGTTCGTGTGGATCACCACCGCCGTCTTCGGCGTCCCCGGTACCGCCGGCGCCTGACCGGTGTCTGGGCGGACGCGCGGCGCCGAGAGCGGCCGCCACTGAACGGAAGAGATCACAGTGTCTGAAAGATATGTCGACGACGCCGATTGGGCGACGGCCGCCGAACAGTCGAGCGAAGACGACGAAGCCCAGGAGGGCAACGTGCTCGCGTCCCAGGAGCGTGCCTCCGACTCGGCCGAGCACACCGCCGTCCACATCGTCGACGACGAGACCGACACCGATGACGCCGACCTCGGCGACATCGACATCACCGACCCGGAGGCGGACGCGATCGTGAACGACGCTCTCGAGATCGACGAGACCAGCGAGGCCGAGGCCGCCGCCGAGGTCCTGAACGACTCCCTCGCCGAGGAGCAGGCCGAAGAGGCCGCCGAGGCCGCTGACGAGGTCACCCCCTACGACGGCCCCGACGTGAACGGCGAGCCCGACGCGCCGGTCCTCGACGAGGACTTCGTCGACGAGGTCTCCGCCGCGGCATCCGTGGTCGACGAGGTCGAGGCCGAGGAGTCCCCGGCCGACGCGGCGACCGACGTCGACTCCACCGACGACGAGGACGCCGACCCGTACGAGACGTTCCGCACCGAGCTGCGCATGCTCCCGGGCAAGTGGTACGTCATCCACTCGTACGCCGGTTTCGAGCGCAAGGTGAAGGCCAACATCGAGCAGCGCAAGTCGACGCTCGAGGTCGAGGACGACATCTACCAGGTCGAGGTCCCCATGGAGGACGTCGTCGAGATCAAGAACGGCCAGCGCAAGATGGTCAACCGCGTGCGCATCCCCGGCTACGTGCTGGTGCGCATGGACCTCAACGAAGACACCTGGTCGGTCGTGCGTCACACCCCGGGTGTCACCGGCTTCGTGGGCAACGCCCACAACCCGACCCCGCTGCGCTTCGAGGAGGCCTTCAACATGCTGAAGAGCCTGGTCGAGGTCAAGGAGTCCGCTCCCGCCAAGTCCGGTGCCGCCAAGGGCGCCCCGGCCGCGCAGCGCGTCATCCCCGCCGAGGTCGACTTCGAGGCCGGCGAGACGATCACCATCAAGGAGGGCTCGTTCGCGGGTCTGCCCGGCACGATCAGCGAGATCAAGCCCGAGAGCGGCAAGCTCACGGTGCTCGTCTCCCTCTTCGAGCGCGAGACCCCCGTCGAGCTGTCGTTCGACCAGGTCACCAAGATGATCTGACGCGCGCTCTGTGCGTCTTCGCGAACGCCCCGCCCGGCTCCGTCCGGCGGGGCGTTCGCCGTTCACGTCGGCGCTCCCTTGCCGATAAACGCCGTCCGTGTCGAGACACGCGGCACCGCAGCATGTTTCGACAGGAATGGCGTTTGTCGGAGTGTGCGTCCTGCCGCATGCCGGCCCCGAAACCGCTCGATAAACGCCATCGGTGCTGAGGCACGCGGCGCCGCGCCGTGTCTCGGCATGAACAGCGTTTATCGCCGCCGCTGCGCCCTGCGCCGCTGACACGCCGACGCGCCACGGCGGCGCGGCGCGTCACCGTGTCTCGACCGGCTCGGCGTTCAGCGCGGTCACTCTGAGCGCGGGTTGAGGCCGACGTCGCGCAGGTTGCGCCCGTCGACCCGCGACACCACGGGCAAGCCCGCCGCCCTCAACGCCTCGCGCAGGCCGTCGACCCTCAGCGCACCGCCGTAGTCCCAGCGTGCGATGCGCCACCCCGCCCGTCGCAGCGCGTCCTCGCGGGTCTTCTCGGCCCGGACGGCCGAGGCGGCGGCATCCGGGTCGTGACGGTCGTACTTCACCCAGCCGTCGAATTCGCCGACGACGCGATGCTCCGGCCAGCAGAAGTCGGATCGATAGGCGCGGCCGCCGACGCGATGCTCGGTCTGCAGATCGACGGCGGGGAACCCGCACCACTCCATCACGGCCCGGCTCACTGACTCGCCCACGGACTCCGACCGCCGATCGCCGCGGGCAAGGACCCAATCGAGCTTCCTCCGACCCCGCGGATTGCGCTGGGCCGCGGCGAGGTCGAGCAGTTCGCTCGAGGTGATCGTCCCGGCCCGCAGGGCGGCATCCGCGACCGCCAGTGCGAAGGCGGGCGGCAGCACGCGCGCGAGGTCCACCACGACGTCGGCCAGAAGGGAGCATCGGATGCCGTCTTGCTCGACGGCGCGGCGACGGTCGGCGCTCGTGTGCACGCGCACGTCGGCGTACGCCAGTGAGCGTGCGCGCCGCTCGTCGAAGAGGTGGATGTGCCGAGGATGACCGAAGGTGGGCAGGCCAAGCAGAGTGGCCGCCGACTCGTGGGAGAACACCGCGTCGGGGTTGACGAGCCGGAAGGCGTGCACGCGCAGGAGATATCTGTCCCACGGCGGCAGCGCGGCCCACCCGGCCGCATCCGTGTACACCCCCGCCCGGATGCGATGCAGCTGCGGATCGCGCGACGGATGCGACCCGGGGGAGGGGGTCTCGGCTGCGGCGAACAACGGGAGAGGTGCGCTGCGGAACGCGGGGGGATCGGCATCCATTCGCCGAGGGTGGCGCAAACGGAGCGCCCGTGGTGACCGGGTGTGCATAACCCGGGTACCTACCGCACCCGGCGCCTCCGCCGATAAACGCCGTTCGTGTCGAGACTCGTGGCGGCACACAGTGCCTCGACACGGACGCCGTTTATCGGCGAGGGCGCGTCGGGGAGCGAGGGCGCAGGATGCCGGGGCGGCCGGCATCGCGTATGATGAGGAGGTTGCGTGCGCCCGCGCGCGCGACGACCGCTGCCCGGAACCGCCGGGTCGCGGGAGAGAGGGACCCGCGAGGATCCCGCTCGAGAGAGGAAAAGGATATGGCACCCAAGAAGAAGGTGACCGGCCTGATCAAGCTCCAGATCAAGGCGGGTGCGGCCAACCCCGCGCCGCCGATCGGTCCGGCGCTCGGTCAGCACGGCGTCAACATCATGGAGTTCTGCAAGGCGTACAACGCGGCGACCGAGGCCCAGCGCGGCAACGTCATCCCCGTCGAGATCACCGTCTACGAGGACCGCAGCTTCACGTTCATCCTGAAGACGCCCCCGGCTGCAGAGCTCATCAAGAAGGCCGCCGGCCTCGCGAAGGGTTCGCCCACCCCGCACACCACCAAGGTCGGCAAGCTGACCAAGGAGCAGGTCCGCGAGATCGCCACCACGAAGCAGCCCGACCTGAACGCGAACGACATCGAGGCCGCCTCGAAGATCATCGCCGGCACCGCCCGTTCCATGGGCATCACGGTCGAGGACTGAGGGAGATAACAATGGCTACCAAGTCCAAGGCATTCCGCGCCGCTGCTGAGAAGATCGCGGCCGACACGTTCTACACCCCCGCCGAGGCCGTCGCCCTGGCGAAGGAGACCGGCTCGAAGAAGTTCGACTCGACCGTCGAGGTCGCGCTGAAGCTCTCGGTCGACCCCCGCAAGGCCGACCAGATGGTCCGCGGCACGGTCATCCTGCCCCACGGCACGGGTAAGACCGCCCGCGTCATCGTCTTCGCCAACGGCCCCGCGGCCGAGGCGGCCCTCGCCGCCGGCGCCGACGAGGTCGGTGGCACCGAGCTCATCGAGAAGGTCGCCGGCGGATACACCGCGTTCGACGCGGCCGTCGCCACCCCCGAGCTCATGGGCCAGGTCGGTCGCCTCGGTAAGGTCCTCGGACCCCGCGGCCTCATGCCGAACCCCAAGACCGGCACCGTGACCCCCAACCCGGCCAAGGCCGTCGAGGAGATCAAGGGCGGAAAGATCGAGTTCCGCGTCGACAAGCACGCCAACGTGCACTTCGTCGTCGGCAAGGCCTCGTTCTCGGCCGAGCAGCTCGACGAGAACCTGAAGGCTGCGCTCGAGGAGATCGTCCGCCTCAAGCCGTCCAGCTCGAAGGGCCGCTACATCCAGAAGGGCGCCGTCTCGACCACCTTCGGTCCCGGCATCCCCCTGGACGTCAACGCCATCGTCTGACGTTCGTCACCGGAAGCCCCGTCGTGTGCGCTCTGCGCCGGCGGGGCTTTCGCGTTCCCGCATGCGGTGCCCACGGCCCCTCGTCTGCACGGACGTGCAACACAGCGTCATCCGGGAAGACGATCGCGCCCCGACGTGTTGTGCTGGGGGGTCGCGCTTCGCGACCCGCCCCCGATCACACATGTCTGGAACAGCTATGCCCCGTCGTCGTCTGACCGTCCTCGCCGCCACCCTGGGCCTGAGTGCCCTCGCGCTGACCGCCTGCAGCGGCGGAGCCACCTCGGGCGCCTCCTCCGACGCCGGTTCGGAGTACGGCCTGGTCTCGGGCGGCACCCTCACCGTCGCCACCGAGGGCACCTACCGCCCCTTCTCGTACCACGAGGGCGCGGGCGAGCTCACGGGCTTCGACGTCGAGATCGCCAAGGCCGTCGCCGACAAGCTCGGTCTGCAGGTGAAGTTCCAGGAGACCCAGTGGGATGCCATCTTCGCGGGCCTCGACGCAGGACGCTTCGACGTCATCGCGAACCAGGTGTCGATCAACCCCGAGCGCCAGGAGAAGTACACCTTCAGCACGCCCTACACCGTCTCGCGCGGCGTCGTCGTGACGACCGAGGGCGACGACTCCATTTCGAGCTTCGCCGACCTGTCGGGCAAGACCACGGCGCAGTCGCTCACGAGCAACTGGTACGAGCTCGCGACCTCCAGCGGCGCTCAGGTCGAGGCCGTTGAGGGCTGGGCCCAGGCGGTCGCCCTCCTCAAGCAGGGCCGTGTGGATGCCACGATCAACGACCAGCTCACCTACCTCGACTACGAGAAGACCAACAGCCCGACGGGCCTGAAGATCGCCGCCGAGACCGAGGACACCTCCGAGAGCGCCTTCGCGTTCAAGAAGGGGCAGGACGCCCTCGCGGATGCCGTGGACTCGGCGCTCGAGGAGCTCCGAGCCGACGGCACCCTGACCCAGATCAGCGAGAAGTACTTCGGCGCCGACGTCACCCAGTAAGACGTCGCTGTAAAGCCCCGCGGATCGTCCGCCCCGCACCTCTAGCGTGGGGGCGGACGATCCGCGCGTGAGCGGGAGCCTTGAGCGCTCCGCGTCGATCGTGCGGGCGGAGGTCCGCGAAGGAAAGGAGGCCCATGAACGACCTGTGGACGCTGTTGCTCGACTCGTTCTGGCCGATGCTGCTGGCCGGGATCACGGGCACCATCCCGCTGTCGTTGGCCTCGTTCGCGATCGGTCTGGTGATCGCGCTGCTCATGGCTCTGCTGCGCTTGTCGCCGAACGTCGTGCTGTCGGGCTTCGCGCGCTTCTACATCTCGATCATCCGCGGCACGCCGCTGCTGGTGCAGCTGTTCGTGATCTTCTACGGGCTGCCCGCCGTCGGCGTCGTGATCGACCCGTTCCCCGCGGCCGTGATCGCCTTCTCGCTCAACGTCGGGGGATACGCCGCCGAGGTCATCCGCGCCGCGATCCTGTCCGTCCCGCGCGGGCAGTGGGAGGCCGCCCACACCGTCGGGCTCTCACCGCGCAAGACGCTGACGCGCATCATCCTCCCGCAGGCCGCCCGGGTGTCGGTGCCGCCGCTGTCGAACACGTTCATCTCGCTCGTGAAGGACAGCTCGCTGGCATCCCTCATCCTCGTCTCCGAGCTGTTCCGCCAGGCGCAGAACATCGCGGCGTTCTCGTACGAATTCATGGCCGTCTACCTCGAGGCGGCGCTCATCTACTGGCTCTTCTGCCTCGTGCTGTCGTTCGGGCAGAACGCCCTCGAGAAGAGGTTGGACCGTCATGTCGCCCACTGAGACCCCCCTGCTGCAGGTCACGGGGCTGCAGAAGAGCTTCGGGACGAACCGCGTCCTCGACGGCGTCGATCTCGAGGTGCGCCGCGGCGACGTCCTGGTGCTGATCGGGCCATCCGGATCGGGCAAGACCACGGTGCTGCGCTGCCTCAACGGTCTCGAGACACCGGATGCCGGTGTCGTCGCGTTCGCCGACGGACCGCGCGTCGACTTCGCGGGCAAGGTCGCCAAGACCGACCGGGCGGCGCTGCGCGACAGGTCGGCGATGGTCTTCCAGCACCACAACCTCTTCCCGCACCTGACCGTGATCCAGAACGTCATCGAGGGCCCCGTGCAGGCGCATGGCGTCCCCCGAGCCGAGGCTATCGCCACGGCCGAGCGTCTTCTCGCCCGGGTCGGCCTCGCCGAGAAGCGCGACGCCTTCCCGTCGGAGCTGTCGGGCGGCCAGCAGCAGCGCGTCGGGATCGTGCGCGCCCTCGCCCTGGAGCCCGACCTTCTGCTCTTCGACGAGCCGACCAGCGCTCTCGACCCCGAGCTGGTCGGCGAGGTGCTGAAGGTGCTCCGCGAGCTCGCGAACGAGGGCTGGACGATGGTCATCGTCACGCACGAGCTCGGCTTCGCGCGAGAGGTCGCCGACGAGGTGCTGTTCTTCGACGAGGGCGTCATCGTCGAGCGCGGGGCTCCCGCGACCCTCTTCACGCGTCCCGAGAAAGAGCGCACGCGTCGCTTCCTCGACCGTCTGCTGCGCCCGCTCGACGGACCCGACCCGGCTTGAGTCGGCGGCATCCGTCGGCTCGTTCCGCGAAGCGTGCGGAACTGCCGGGGGACCCGCAGAGCGACCCGCAGAGCGACCCGGTGGCCGACCGTGGCACCCTGGGACGATGAACCGCCTGACGCATCTCCTGGGTATCGAGCTGCCGATCGTCCTCGGTCCCTTCGGCGGCCTGTCATCGATCGCGCTGACGGCGGCGGTGAGCGACGGGGGAGGCCTCGGCTCCTTCGGGCTCTACGGCTACGCCCCCGCGCGCATCGCCGAAACCGTCGCCGCCCTGCGCGCGGCGACGCCGCGACCCGTCGCGGTGAACCTGTGGATGCCACGCGGAGACGAGATCACCCCCCACGACATCGACCTGGAACCGTACGCGGATGCCGCGCGTTCGCTGTTCGAGGCGGCGGGGGCGTCCGTGCCCGCCGCGCCGGAGAGCTTCGTGCCCCCGGTCGACGCGCAGATCGACGCCGTGCTCGAGGCCCGGCCCGACGTGCTCAGCGTGGTCTTCGGCGTCCCGGACGCCGCGCTGCTCTCGCGCGCCCGTGAGCGGGGGATCGCCGTGATCGGCACCGCCACCTCCGTGGCCGAGGCGCGGGCGCTGGATGAGGCGGGCGTCGATGCGATCGTGGCGACGGGCTCGGAGGCGGGCGGTCACCGCGTCTCGTTCCTGTGCGAGCCGTCCGACTCGCTGGTGGGCACGTTCGCCCTCGTCCCCCAGGTGGTCGATGCCGTGTCGGCTCCGGTCATCGCGGCCGGCGGCATCGCCGATCGCCGCGGCGTCGCGGCGGCGTTCGCACTCGGCGCGGAGGGCGTGCAGGTCGGCACGGCGTTCCTGCGGACGCGTCAGTCGGCGGCCACGCCCGGGCATCGCGCGGCGATCGCCGGGGCGGCCGACACCGACACGCGCCTCACCCGTGCGATGAGTGGACGGCTCGCTCGCGGCATCCCGAACCGGGCGATGCGCGAGCTCGAGGCGGGGAGGATCGCGCCGTTCCCGGCGCAGAACTGGCTCACGGGAGTCTTCCGGGCGGCCGCGACGGCCGCGGGAGACGCCGACCTGGTGTCGCTGTGGGCGGGACAGTCCGCCGGCCTCAGCCGTCTCGACGACGCCCGCGAGGTGCTCGACGAGCTGCGGGCGGGACTGCCGGTCTAGACGGTCTCGCGGATGTCGAAGCCGGTGGGGATGCCGTCGGCGACGTTCTCTTCGAGCACGTCGACATCGTCCACCCGGGCGGACGGGGGCCCGTCGTGCGCCCAGGCGATGACGGCCTCGACGGCGTCGGGGTCGCCCGCGACGAAGGCCTCCACCGCGCCGTCTCGGCGATTGCGCACCCAGCCCCGCGTCCCGAGGCGCTGCGCCTCCGCGCGCAGGGCGTAACGGAAGCCGACGCCCTGCACCCGGCCGGTCACGGTGATGGTGACGGTTCGCATGCGTCCATTGTCGTCGGGGAGGAGGGGACGGCGCACTCGCGCGCCGGAGGGAGCCGCGTCCCGTGCCGATCGGTGCGGCACGGCGCGGGAGGCTCAGCGCGCGGCCAGACCCGCCTCGCGTGCCATCTCCCGCGCCGATAGGGTCGACACGGCACGGCGCCGCAGCCTCAGTGTGGAAGCACCAGCGACACCGCGATCACGAGCATCACCACGGCGATCAGCGCGTCGAGGATCCGCCACGCCCGGGGCGTGTCGAGCCGACGTCCGAGGGAGCGCGCGCCGAAACCGAGCGCGGTGAACCACACGAGGCTCGCGACGCACGCGCCGAGCGCGAACGCCCAGCGCCCCTCCCCGTGCGTCGCCGCCACGGATCCGAGCAGGAACACGGTGTCGAGGTACACGTGCGGGTTGAGCCAGGTGAGGGCGAGGCACGTCGCCACGGTGGCGGCGAGGGTCGTGCGCGTGCGCACGGCCGTGCCGGCGGCATCCGGAACCGGGGTGGTGGTCGCGGCGTCGACGCGGAGGGTCTCGCCGCTCGGGCGCAGGGCACGGCGCGCGGCGAGCAGGGCGTAGGCCGTGAGGAAGGCCGCTCCCGCCCACCGCACCACCACGAGCAGCCAGGGGATCGCCTGCAGCGCGAGGCCGATGCCCGAGACGCCGACGACGATCAGCACGGCGTCGGAGGCCGCGCACACGGCGACCACGGCCACGAGGTGCTCCCGCCGCATTCCCTGGCGCAGCACGAAGAGGTTCTGTGCGCCGATCGCGACGATGAGGGAGAAGCCGAGACCGAGACCGGCGAGGAGAGAGGCGAGCACGCCTCGACGTTAGGGGTCGGCCGGCATCAAGACCAGCTCAGGATTCTGCAGGACCATTAGCATTCCTTCATGTCCATCCCCCTCGATCTCGCCCGCACGCTCGCCGTGGTCGTCGAGGAGGGGACCCTGGATGCCGCGGCCCGCCGCCTGCACATCACTCCGTCGGCGGTCAGCCAGCGGCTCCGTGCGCTCGAGGACCGGGTCGGCCGGGTCGTGCTCGTGCGGTCCAAGCCCGTGCGCACGACCGAGGCGGGCGACGCGATCGTGCGGCTCGCGCGTCAGCTCGCCCTGCTCGAACACGACGCCCTGACGGCGATCGGCGCGGAGGAGGGGGCCACCGCATCCCTTCCGCTCGCCGTCAACGCGGACTCGCTCGCCACGTGGTTCCTCCCCCCGCTCGCGCGGGTCGCGGCGCGGCACGCGGTCGTGTTCGACCTGCACCGCGACGATCAGGACTTCACCGCGGGCCTGCTCGAGTCGGGCACGGTGATGGCGGCGGTCACCTCGCGCGCGGCACCGGTGGCGGGATGCCGCGTGCGACCCCTCGGCATCCTGCGCTACGAGCCCGTGGCCACGACGGCGTTCGCCGCCCGCTGGTTCGCCGGGGGAGCGGATGCCGCGGCGCTCGCCCGGGCGCCGCTGGTCGACTTCGACCGGCGCGACGACCTGCAGACGCAGTGGCTCTCGCGTCGGGGCGTGGCGGCGGGTGATCCGCCCCGGCATCGGGTTCCGGCGTCGCAGGACTTCGCCACCGCGATCGAGCTCGGGCTGGGCTGGGGACTGCTCCCCGGGTTCCAGTCGGCGGAGGGGCTCGCCGCGGGGACCCTCGTGCGTCTCGCCGACGACGCGGTGGACGTGCCGCTGTACTGGCAGCAGTGGAACCTCACCTCTCCGCTGCTCGACCTCGTCGCCGACGAGGTGGTGGCGGAGGGACGACGCCGGCTGGCGGGAGCCTGAGGGTGCGGCCCGACCCGGCTCCCGCCCGCGGCGCCCGGATCAGTCGTCGCTGACCCGCAGCACGACCTTGCCCCGGGTGTGCCCGCGCTCGATCGCCGCGTGCGCCTCGGGCGCCTCGTCGAGACCGAACACGCGCTCGATGTAGACGCGGACGGCGCCGGAATCGAGCAGGCGTCCGATCGTCGAGAGGGCGCCGCCGTCGGGGATCGTCTTGTAGTCGGTCGAGCGGATGCCGCGCGCCGCCGCCGCCTCCCGGAATCCCGGCCAGGCGCCGGTCGGAACCTCGATCAGCAGACCGCCGGGGCGCAGGACATCGAGCGACCGGGTCCCGGTGTCGTCGGCGACGTTGCCGATCAGGTCGATGACCACGTCGACGGTGTCGACGACGTCTTCGAAACGCGTGGTGGTGTAGTCGACGACCTCGGCCGCCTCCAGCTCGCGCAGCCAGTCGAGGTTGCGGGGCGAGCCGGTCGCGATCACGTGGGCCCCGAAGTAGGCCGCGAACTGCACGGCGAAGTGCCCGACGCCGCCGCTGCCGGCGTGGATGAGGATGCGCTGCCCCTGGTGGGCGAGGGCGGTCTCGACCACCAGCCCCCACGCGGTGAGGGCGGCGACCGGCACGCCGGCGGCCTCGACGTGCGAGAGCGAGACCGGCTTGCGGGCGAGCGAGAGCGTGGGGACGACGGCGTACTCGGCGTAGGCGCCGGGCGTGCGCGGAACCGCGACCATGCCGTAGACCTCGGTTCCGACCGGGAACGGATGGGCGTCGAACGGGGCGCGCACGACCACGCCGCTGAGGTCGAGCCCGAGCACGGCGGGCCACGCCTCGATCGCCGACGACATCCCGCGCCCCGCGCGGGTCTTCGCGTCGATCGGATTCACGCCCGCGGCCACCACGCGCACGAGCACCTCGCTGAGGACGGGGGTCGGGACCGCCACGCGATCCACGCGCAGCGCCTGGGCCGATCCCGGTTCGTCGAGGACGACGGCATCCATCGTCTCGGGCACCGCCGGGGCGGGCTGGAGGGCGGCCTCGGGACGCGTCGATCGGAATCTCATCGGGCGCTCTCTCTCGCGTGCGGCGTGTCCGCGGCGGCTCCGCCGCGGTCTCCACAGTCAAGCGCGCCATTGTCTCGACGGTGTTACACCTCGGTCACCGTGTCGCGAAGCCGCGGGTGCCCGCCGGGCGGGGCGGGAGCCCGGGCGTTCGCGGCGGCGGAACGGGGCGCGTGGTCGGACCAGGCACGCGGCGATCGGTTCCGCGCGCGGCGGGTCGCGTCGCGCGGAACCGTCACGATCGAGGGGCCCGGCCGGCCGGGCGCTCAGTCGCGCGCGGGGACCTCTCCGACCGCGAGGGCGTGGAGCAGCGTCGACAGGTGACGGATGTCGTCGATCGACCAGTCCGCGATCGCGTCGAACAGGCGGCTCTCGTGCGGAGCGCGGGCATCGGCCAGACGGCTGTGCCCGAGTTCGGTGACGGCGATGAGCCGGGAGCGGCGGTCGTTCGGGTCGGGCGTGCGGGTCACGAGCCCCAGGTCTTCGAGCTCGGTGATCGACCGGCTGAGGAACCCCTTGTCGGCGGCGAGGCGCTCGGCCAAGCCCGACAGGGTGAGCGGTCCGAAGCGGCTGACCACGGAGAGCGCCTTGAACGTGGCCGGGAGCATTCCGGGACTGACCCGTTCCGCCGCCTCGGAGACGAAGCGGCGGAACACGGTCATGAGTTCCGAGAACGACGACTCCAGGGCCTGCACGGCCTCACGGCGGTCATCGTCCACATCGCTCATCACGTCAGACATCTTCTCCCATCCCGGCGTCTCGGCGTGCGCGGCGCGAGGACGCGGCATCCTGGGTCGGCACGGTTCCGGTCGCGGCCAGGGTGGCCATGCCCTCGGGCACCGACACGGTGGCGAGATCGGCCTCGCTCGCGGCGACCCGCTCGGAGGTCGTCATGCGGGTGAGCGGGCGGTTGGGCAGGAACAGGATCGCGATCAGGCTGACCACGGCGACGGGCACCGCGATGAGGAAGGAGTGCGCGATCGACTGGGCGTAGATGTCCTCGACGATCACGCGCACGCTCTCGGGCAGCGTCGACACCTGCGGGATGGCGCCGGACTGCAGCGACTGGGCGACGGCGGCGCCCTTCTCGCCGAGCCCCATGATCGCGGTCGTGAGGTCGTCGGCCCGGTCGGTGAACAGGCTCGTCGCCATGCTCGCCAGCGCCGCACCCATGACCGAGACGCCGATGGTGCCGCCGAGGCTGCGGAAGAAGGTCACTCCCGAGCTCGCCGCGCCCATCTGAGCGGGGTTCGCGGTGTTCTGCACGACCAGGACGAGGTTCTGCATCGTCATGCCGACGCCGGCGCCCAGCAGTGCCATGTAGACCGAGACGAGCGCGAAGTTCGTGTCGTAGTGGATGGTCGACAGCAGGAACGATCCGGCGATGAGCAGGATGCCGCCGGCGATGAGGAACGGCTTCCACCGGCCGAAGCGCGAGATCAGCGCGCCGACGACGATCGACGACACCAGCAGACCGCCGATCATAGGGATGGTCATGACCCCGGCCTCGGTGGGCGTGGCCCCGCGGGCCATCTGCATGTACTGGCTCAGGAACACCGAGGTGCCGAACATCGCCAGGCCCGTCGCGATCGAGGCGATCGTGGCGAGGGTGAAGGTGGCGTCGCGGAAGAGGGTGAGCGGCACGAGCGGCTCGGACGAGCGCAGCTCGACGATCACGAAGAGGATCGCGGCGATCACGGCACCGCCGACCATCAGCAGCGTCTCGGTGCTGGCCCACTCGAAGGCGCTGCCGGCGTTGGTGACCCAGATGAGCAGCAGCGACACGGCGGCCGACAGCAGCACGATGCCGAGGTAGTCGATCTTCACCGCGCGCTTCGCGCGGACGGGGAGGTGCAGCGTGCGCTGCTGGATGAGCAGGGCTGCGACGGCGAAGGGGAGCGCGACGAAGAAGTTCCAGCGCCACCCGAACGCGTCGGTGATGACGCCGCCGAGCAGCGGGCCGCCGACGGTGGCGACCGCCATCACGGCACCGAACAGGCCCATGTACCGGCCGCGTTCGCGCGGGCTGATGATGTCGGCCATGATCACCTGGCTGAGGGCCGCGAGTCCGCCGGCGCCGAGACCCTGCACTGCGCGGAACGCGATCAGCATGTCGGTGTTCTGCGAGAAGCCGGCGGCGGCGGTGGCGAGCACGAAGACCGCGATCGCGACCTGGATGAGCACCTTGCGGTTGAACAGGTCGGCGAGCTTGCCCCAGATGGGGGTCGAGATCGCGGTGGTGAGCAGGGTCGCGGTGATGACCCAGGTGTAGGCGTTCTGGTCGCCCGACAGGTCGTGCACGATGACGGGCAGCGACGTCGAGACGACGGTCGAGGCGAGCATCGACACGAAGGTGCCGAGCAGCAGGCCGATCAGGGCCGGCAGGACGCGCCGTTGGGCGGGCGCGTCCGAAGAGAGGACTGTCATGCGGAGCTCCACGGAAAGGGGACGGATGCCGCGACGACGATGGCGCGATTAGTTGACTGATGTCAACGATACGCCTGATGCTTGACTTCCGTCAACTATTAATCGAGGAGCGCGAGGGCGCGGTACCTCTCCGCGGGTTCCGGTCGGGCGGGGGCGGGCTGACGCGCCTGCATCGTGCGGCGGTACAGCTCGTCGATGAGGGAGGTCGCCAGGCCGACCAGCTTGGAGATCTCGCGCTCGTCGCGCTCGACCCACTGGCAGCGCGGTTCGTCGTGCAGGGGGACGAAGCCGTCGTGCTGCTCCCAGGCGACCAGGGTCCGCTCGGCGCCCAGGACGTGCTGCTGCCACCAGATCTGCCGCATGTAGGTCTTCGGGATGGACCGCCACGCCTTGTTGGTGGTCTTGATCTCGGCGAGGATCACCCGGCCCTCGCCGTCGACGACGACGCCGTCGGGTGTCGCGAGGTGCCTCTTCTCGACGACCGCGTGATACAGGGCCGACGAGGGGCGGATGCCGTGCGTCGCCGCGACCCAGGCGGCGATCTCGGGCTCGCGTCGACGACCGTGCGCCGTGAAGGCGTTGCCCGAGAAGTTCGAGCCCATGAGCTTGGCATCCGCTGCCCGCGCGATGGCGTTCGCGCTGGTGAGGGTCGCGACGTCGGTGGCGGTGATCCCGCGACTGCGCGCGCGGATCCAGGCGACGCGATCGCGCGAGTCGGCGACGATCCTGGCGTCGAGGTCGGCGCTGCGGGAGGCGACGAGCTCGGGGGACATGCGTTCGACCCTAACCCCGTCGGCCCGTGCATCGCATGCGAGGCGCGGCGCGTCGGCATCCGGGGTCTTGCGTCCCAGGTAAGGGTGACCTAAGTTGTCCGCATGACTCCGGATGCCGCGCCCCTCCGCCGGCCCGACGGCGGCCGCTGGGGCGACCTCGAGGGTGCGGTGCTTCTCGGTGGCGACGCGAGCAGCGTCCCCCGGATGCGCCGGATCGTCGCGGTCCTGCCTCCCTCCGCGCACGTCACGGTGCTGGTCGAGGTGCGCGGGGCGAACGAGATCGATGTGATCGACGCGCGGGAGGCGCGCGTGAGCTGGCTCGACAGGTCGATCGACGGCGAGTTGTGCCCGCGGGGCGAGCGCCTCGCGCAGGCGATCCACGCCTGGTGCGCCGAGTGGGCGTGCGGCGACGACGCGGTGTGCACGGTCTGGCTCGGCGCGCGGACCCCGTCGCGCATCGTCCGCATGACGCAGGCGATGCTCCCCGCGTCGCGGGTGTCGTAGCCGCGGGTGCGGCGCGCGGCCCTCGCGGCGCGCGGCCCTCGCGGCGCGCGGCGGCGCCAGGCCGCTCGAGATCACACGATCGGCGCGAGCGCACCCGTTGCGCCGCGGCGCGAGCGTGCGATGTCGCGCCGTTCGTGTGATCTCAGCGGGGGTCGGGCGCGGGCGGGGCGTGGGTCCTCCCCAACGTTGGGGAGGGGGAGTTCTCCACCGAGGGGCTCGGGTGCGGGGCGCGGGATGGGGTTGCGCGCGACGCTGGGGGGATGGGGCGCGACATGGATGCGGACGCGGCGCGGAATCTGCTGCGCACGCGGGCTCAGCTGCTCGATCGAGACGTTGCGAAGAGCGGGCTCCGCAGCGACCCCGCCGGAGAGTGGCACCGCGTGCAGCGAGGCGTGTACGTCCCCCGTGTCGCCGTCGACGATCTCTGGCCCCAGGCCGATCTGCGTCTGCGGGTCGTCGCAGCGGCTGGTCAGATGCGCGGAGGTGACGCCGTGATCTCGCACGTGTCGGCCGCGGTCCTGCACGGGTTAGACCTGTCCGGCATTGCCGGCCGGCCGGTCGAGATGACGGTCGCCGGCGGTCGTCGGATGTCGAGCCGTCCGGGCTTGACGCGGCACCTCGATGAACTCGGTCCGGATGACGTCGTCATGGTCGAGGGGCTGCGTTGCACGTCCGTCGAGCGCACGGTCTTCGACGTCGCTCGGGTCGCCTCGCTCGAGACCGGCGTCGCCTGCGCGGACGCGGCAGCGAGGCGGATGGCGGTCCGGGAGGCGTCTTCGACCCGGGCGCGCACGAGGAGTGGCGTGCGCGTCTGCGCGTGCGCGCCGCGGCCGCGTCGGGTCGCCGTGGAGCCGCGCGGGCCCGGTGGGTGATCGAGTTCTTCGACGGGCGCGCCGAACTCCCGGGCGAGAGTCTCAGCCGTCTGCAGCTCTTCCGACTCGGTCATCGGGTCTTCGATCTGCAGGTGCCGGTCGAGGGCCCGGCCGGTGAGGTCTACGAGGTCGACATCGGACTCCCCGAGGCCAGGACGTTCTGGGAGTTCGACGGAGAGGGCAAGTATCTCGACGAGGCTCGGCGGAGCGGACGCACTCTGGACGAAGTGCTGCTGCGTGAGAAGCGTCGAGAGGACTGGATCCGCGGCGTGACCCAGTGGCGGCTGTATCGAGGGGGCTTCCGCGACGTCGCGACGCCGAAGGCCCTCGCGGCGCGCCTCGCCGCGTTCGGCGTAGCGCCGCCGACCGCGTGAGATCACACGATCGGCGCGAGATGACGCGTTCGATGCGCGGCGGAGGGGGTGATCTCGCGCCGTTCGTGTGATCTCGCGGCGATGGGGAAGGGGCGGCGGGCGGGCGGATTGGCGTGGGGAGCGCGGGTCGGGTACAGTAAGAACCAAGCCAAAGACCGTCGGTCATCGTCGTGCTCGCATGTCGATCGAAGCGTCTGCTGAGAAGCAGAGGACCTACGCAGGTAAACGAAACTCTCCCGAGCTCCGTGCGCCTGCGCCGGAGCTCTTCTTTTTTGCCCAGACCCCGGGTGTCTTCGGCCGGCGCCCCGCCTCCGCGGAGCGCCTCGTACACACAAGGAGTGGCCATGGCGCAGAAGGATGCATCGGTCGCCGAGCTCACGAAGAACTTCGAGAACTCGACCGCCGTTCTGCTGACCGAGTACCGCGGTCTGACGGTTGCCCAGCTCAAGCAGCTGCGCAACGACATCCGTCAGGACGCGGATTACGCCGTGGTGAAGAACACGCTGACCAAGATCGCCGCGTCCAACGCGGGGGTCACGGGACTGGACGACGAGCTCAAGGGCCCGTCTGCCATCGCGTTCGTGCACGGCGACCCCGTCGCCGTCGCGAAGAGCCTGCGTGCCTTCGCCAAGGCTAACCCTCAGCTCGTGGTGAAGGGCGGCTACTTCGATGGCGCCCCCCTGACCGCTGCTGAGGTCAACAAGCTCGCCGATCTCGAAAGCCGTGAAGTCCTGCTGGCGAAGCTCGCCGGCGCGATGAAGGCGACGATGACCAAGGCGGCATACGTCTTCCAGGCGCTTCCGTCGAAGGCCGTTCGCACGGTCGACGCGCTGCGCGAGAAGCAGGACACCGCGGCCTGACCCGGCCCGGCTGATTAACCCGATCAAGGAGATACAACATGGCTAAGCTCAGCACCGAAGAGCTGCTCGACGCGTTCAAGGAGCTCACGCTCATCGAGCTGTCCGAGTTCGTCAAGGCGTTCGAGGAGACCTTCGACGTCACCGCCGCCGCCCCCGTGGCCGTGGCCGGCCCCGCCGCCGGTGGCGCCGCCCCCGCCGAAGAGGTCGAGGAGAAGGACTCGTTCGACGTCGTCCTCGAGGCCGCCGGTGACAAGAAGATCCAGGTCATCAAGGTCGTCCGCGAGCTCACCTCGCTCGGCCTCGGCGAGGCCAAGGCCGTCGTCGACGGTGCCCCCAAGGCCGTGCTCGAGGGCGCGAACAAGGAGACCGCCGACAAGGCCAAGGAGGCGCTCGAGGGCGCCGGCGCCACGGTGACCCTGAAGTAATTCCAGCAACACCGTCGCTTCCGCGACACACGAAGACCCCGGATGCCACTGGCATCCGGGGTCTTCGTCGTTTCGGCGTCGCAGGCCGCTCCGAGGCGGGTGACGAACGCCGGAGTCGCGAGCGATGACACCGGGTCTCCGCCGTCGAGGAACCGGAATTCACCGGATCGAAACGAAAAGATCCTGGGAGAACCGTATGGGCATCGTTTACGGTCGATGAGAACACCCCCCCGTCGATCCCCCCATCCGACGTCGTTCTCGTTCACACGCTTGTCCGTGCGTCGGTACTTGGAGACCCATGCCCAACGCTGCATCGCGCGTGCCCGCACGCCGTTTCACGACCGCTCTCAGCGCCGCCCTGGGCGCCGCTCTGCTCGGTTCCGCCCTCGTCCCCCTTCCCGCCTTCGCGGCCGACGGCGCGAGGGTGGTGATCAACGAGGCCTACCTGAAGGGCGGGAGTGCCGGCGCTCCGTACGCGCAGAAGTTCGTCGAGCTGTACAACGCCGGCGACACCGCGCAGGACCTGAGCGGCTGGTCGCTGCAGTACCGCTCCGCCGCCAGCGTCGCCGCTCCCACCGGCGCGAACACGCAGACCCTGAGCGGATCCATCGCCGCGGGCGGCTCCTACCTCATCGCGCTCCCCGGCAACGGCGACGTCGGTGCACCGCTGCCCGCCGCGGACGCCACCAGCACGGGGCTGAACCCGTCGGGGACGACCGGCCAGCTCTTCCTCGCGAACGTCGCGGAGCCGCTCGCCCTACCGGCCGGCTCCGTCGACGACGACCGCGTGGTCGACTTCCTCGGGTACGGCGCCGGCGTCAGCTTCGAAACGGCCCCCGCCGTCGTCGACGGCCCGAACGGCACGCCGAACGCGCTCGTGCGCACCGACTTCGTCGACACCGACGACAACTCCGCCGACTTCACCAACACCACCACGGTGACGCCGCAGGGATCCGGGGGAGCGGCCCCCGAGCCGCAGCCGACCGAGGAGCCGTCGCCCGAGCCGACCACGCCCGTCCCCGGCGAGGTCACGCCCATCCGCGACATCCAGGGGACCGGAGCGACCACGCCCCTCGCCGGCACCGTCGTCACCACCCGCGGCGTCGTGACCGCCGCCTACCCGACCGGCGGATACAACGGCTTCTTCCTTCAGACGGAGGGAACCGGGGGCGCCATCGACCAGGCCGCCCACACCGCCTCGGACGCGATCTTCGTCTACGGCACCGCTGCCGCGGCATCCGTCTCCATCGGCGACCACGTCGAGGTGACCGGAACCGCGGGCGAGTTCTACGGACAGACGCAGCTGACCGCCGACGCCGCGAGCGTCCGCGTGCTCACCGACGCGGCTGCAGAGGTCGCCCCGGCCGAGATCACCTGGCCCAAGACCGACGAGGAGCGCGAGCGGTTCGAGGGCATGCTGCTCGCCCCGCAGGGCGACTTCACCGTCACCAACACGTACTCCACGAACCAGTACGCCGAAGTGGGACTCGCCGCCGGCACGACGCCGCTGCGCACCCCCACCGACGTCGCGCGGCCCGACACCCCCGAATACGTCGCCGCCGTCGCCGACAACAACGCGCGCGCGGTCGTGCTCGACGACGGAGCGTCGCTCGACTTCCTCCGCTCCGCCCAGGACGTCCCGCTGCCGTACGTCTCGCTCACCGACCCGGTTCGCGTCGGCGCACCCGTGACCTTCACGCGCCCGGTCATCCTCGACTACCGCAACAACGCGTGGAAGTTCCAGCCGACCGAGCAGCTCACGGTCGACAACGCCGCCACGGTCCAGCCGGCGACCTTCGAGAACACCCGGACGGCGTCGCCCGAGCCGGTGGGCGGCACCGTCAAGATCTCGAGCTTCAACGTGCTGAACTACTTCACCACGACGGCGGAGAGCGTCGGCTGCACCTCGACCTACGACGACCGCGACGGCAACCCCGTGACGGCCGACACGTGCCCCGCGCCCGGCCCCCGCGGCGCCGCCGACGACGCCAACCTCCAGCGCCAGCAGGCGAAGATCGTCGCCGCGGTCAACGGCCTCGGCGCCGACGTCGTCTCCCTCGAGGAGATCGAGAACTCCGCGGTGTTCGGCAAGGACCGTGACGACGCGCTGTCGACGCTGGTCGACGCCCTGAACGACGCGCTCGGCTCGGAGGCCTGGACCTTCGTGCCCTCGCCCGCCGAGCTGCCGGCCTCGGAGGACGTCATCCGCACCGCCTTCATCTACAAGAAGGCCGTCGTCGCCCCGGTCGGCGACAGCGTCATCCTCGACGACCCGGCGTTCGCGAACGCCCGGCAGCCGCTCGCGCAGGCCTTCGCCCCCGTCGACGATCCGGATGCCACCATCCTCGCGATCGTGAACCACTTCAAGTCCAAGGGCGACAGCCGCCCCGCGGCCACGGGTGACAACGCCAACGGCATCCAGGGCGCCTTCAACGGCGACCGGGTGCGGCAGGCGCAGGCGCTCGGCGCGTTCGCCGCGGAGAGGTCGGCGGCCATCGGGACAGACGACGTGTTCCTGCTCGGCGACTTCAACGCGTACACGCAGGAGGACCCGATCCAGACGCTGCGGTCGTTCGGCTTCGAGCCGCTCGAGGCGGGCACGGGCAAGTACTCGTACTCGTTCAGCGGTCAGTCGGGCTCGCTGGATCACGTGCTCGCCTCGCCTTCGGCGCGCGAGCTCGTCACCGGCACCGACATCTGGAACATCAACGCCGTCGAGGCGCTCGCCCTGGAGTACAGCCGATACAACTACAACGCGCTGAATTTCTACGACGAAACGCCCTACCGCTCCAGCGACCACGACCCTGTGGTGGTGGGTCTCGAGCTGTCGTCGACGACGGAGCTCAACCTGCTCAACATCAACGACTTCCACGGCCGCATCGACGCCAACACCGTGAAGTTCGCGGGCACGATCGAGTCGCTGCGCGCGGAGGGCGGGGAGGGCTCGTCGGTGTTCCTCTCCAACGGCGACAACATCGGCGCTTCGCTGTTCGCCTCGTCGAACGCCGGTGACAAGCCGACGATCGACGTGCTCGACGCGCTCGACCTGGCGGCATCCGGAGTCGGCAACCACGAGTTCGACAAGGGCGCCGACGACCTCGTCGGACGCGTCGGCGACCTCGCCGACTTCCCCTACGTGACCGCGAACGTGTACCGCGACGGAGAGCCGTTGCTCCCCGGCTACGAGATCATCGAGGTCGGTGGACTGCGGGTCGGCGTCGTCGGCGCCGTCACCGAGGAGACCGCGTCGCTGGTCACCCCCGGCGGGATCGAGGGCGTGGAGTTCCGCGAGCCGGTCGCCGAGGTCAACCGCGTGGTCGACGAGATCCGCGACCAGGTCGACGTCATCGTGGCCGAATACCACGAGGGTGCCGCCCAGGGCGGCTCCCTCGACGACGCCCTCGCCGCGGGCGGCGCCTTCGAGCGCATCGTGACGCAGACCGATCCCGACGTCGACGCCATCTTCACCGGCCACACGCACGAGGAGTACGTCTGGGACGCGCCGATCCCCGGCGTCGACGGCACGCGTCCGGTGCTGCAGACCGGCAGCTACGGCGAGAACATCGGCCAGATCGTGCTGAGCGTGGATCGCGAGAGCGGTGACGTCGTGGGTCACACCGCGCGCAACGTCCCGCGCCTGGCCGGCGAGGTCGTCGAGGACGACCCGGAGAAGACGGCGGAGAACAGCGCGGCCCTCGACGCCGAGCTCATCGCCGAGTACCCGCGCGTCGCCGAGGTCGCCGACATCGTCTCGGCCGCCCTCGCCGATGCGGAACGCGTCGGGTCGCAGCCGGTGGGCTCGGTCGAGGCCGACATCACCACCGCCTTCACCGGCGGAGCGTACGTCGACGGCGTGTACACCGGCGGCAAGCGCGACGACCGCTCCCGCCCGTCGGCGCTCGGTTCGCTCGTGGCCGACGCGCTCCGGGAGACGCTGAGCGACCCCGACCGCGGGGGCGCCGACATCGCGGTGGTCAACCCGGGCGGCCTGCGCGCCGAGCTGCTGCGCGACGGCGACGGGGTGATCACCTTCGCCGAGGCGAATGCCGTGCTGCCCTTCGTCAACAACCTGGGAACCACGACGCTCACGGGCGACCAGGTGCGCCGCCTCCTCGAGCAGCAGTGGGGCGACGCGGCCGGCCGCGAGGCCGACCTCGCCCTCGGTGTGTCGGAGAACGTCCGCTACACCTACGACGCCGCCCGTCCCGCGGGCGAGCGCATCACGGGCGTCTGGATCGATGGACAGGCGATCGATCCGGCCGGGTCGTACCGGGTGGGTTCGTTCAGCTTCCTCCTGCAGGGCGGGGACGCCTTCTCGGTGCTCGCCGAGGGCACCGATCCGCGCGACTCGGGCCTGATCGACCGCGACGGCTGGATCGCCTACCTGCAGCAGAACCCGGGCCTGAGCCCTGACTTCGCCGTGCGCTCCGCTCAGGTGCAGGACGTGCCCGCCGAGGTCGCGCGGGGCTCCCGCGCCGCCTTCACCGTGTCGGGACTCGACCTCACCTCGCTGGGCAGCCCGCTCACGACGGAGGTCTCGGCGTCGGTGGGAACGGGCGAGCCCGTGTCGTTCGCGGTGACCGACGGCGCGGCGCAGATCGCACTGGACGTCCCGGCCGATGCGCCGGCCGCCGTCGACGTCACCCTCACCACGGCGTCGGGGACGACCGTGACCGTCCCGCTGCGGGTCACCGACGCGGCTCCGGGCGGAGGGGCGGGGGCCGACGACGGTTCCGGTGACGGCGCCGACGAGGGCGGGAACGCCCCCGGCCGCCCCGGCGCCCTGCCGGTGACCGGCGCCGACACCGCCTGGATGGGCGCGGGCGTGCTCGCCGCCCTGGCCCTGCTGGGCCTGGGGATGGCGCTGCGGCGTCGCAGCAGCACCGGTTCTGCGCACGGCGCCGACTGACCGCGCGCGACAGGACAGAAGGGGCCCGGATGCCAGGACATGGCCTCCGGGCCCCTTCGCGGTCCGGGATGCCACGCGGGGCGACGTGCGCTCCGGGCGGTCAGGAGGGGCGCGGCGGAGCGGTGGAGGAACGCACGACGAGCCGCGTGTCGGCTTCGGTGCGCCGGGCGACCTCGCCCGTGCCCTCGATCATCCGCACGAGCATGCGCGTGGCCTCGATGCCCTGGGCCTGGGGGAACTGCTCGATCGTGGTGAGCGAGAACATCTCGGCGTAGTCGTGACCGTCGATGCCCACGACGCTGAGCTCGGTCGGGACCGAGATGCCCATCCGGCGCGCGGCGATGATCACGCCGATCGCGACCTCGTCGCACGCGGCCACGACGCCGGTGGGCCGTGAAGCGGCGTCGGCGAGGAACGACGCGGCCGCGGCGTAGGCGTCGGTGATCGTGAGGGTCGACGGGACGCTGCGGATGCGGATCGCCAGGCCGTTGTCGTTCATGGCGTTGCGGTAGCCGATCGACCGCTCGTCGACGTCTTTCGCGGGGGCGTCGGTGGGGGGTGTGCTGCCGACGAAGGCGATGTCGGTGTGCCCCAGCGAGATGAGGTGCTGCGTGATGATGCGGGTGATCGCGATGTTGTCGAGCCCGAGCGTCGGGACGCCCGACAGCGCGTTGCCGATGCTCACGACGGGCTTGCCGATGTTCGCCAGGCGCTCGAGGTCGGCGTCGTCGGGTTCGAGAGCGACGGCGATGATGCCGTCGAACCTCTTGCGCGCCAGGTAGGTGGAGTAGAGGCTCTCGCGGTCGCGCGAACCGGGCTCGGCCACGTAGAGCGTCACGTCGTAACCGAGGGGGATGAGCGTGCGCTCGACCCCTTCGACGATCGAACCGAAGTACCAGCGGTTGACCTTGGGGACGATGAGCGCGATGGTCCGCGTGCGGCCGGTGGCCAGGCTCACCGCGCTCGTGGACGGGACGTAGCCGAGGGATGCCGCGGCGTCGGCCACGCGCTGACGCGTGCCGTCGGAGACGTAGCCGCCGCCCGTGAGAGCGCGGCTCGCCGTCGACTTGGACACGCCCGCCAGGCGTGCCACATCGGCGATTCCGCTCATTCGCTGGTCTTCCTCGTGATGCGTCGACGTCCGTGTCGACGTCGAAGAAGAGTATCCGACAATCGAGGAAAGTGGAACCGGTTCCGGGATGCGGCGTGCCGCTTTTCCGCCGTCTTTCCGCTAGTTATCGGTTCGTGACCTGACGCTTGTTGCAACTCTTGTGGATTGCCTCTACGGTTGCCTGGAATCGGTTCCCGACAGGGTCCGATGCACCACCGAACTCAAAGAGGAGAGACCACATGGGTATGTCACAGCGGTATCGCCTGCTGGCTCCCGTCGGGCTGCTGGCGGTCGGAGCGATCGCACTCGCGGGCTGCGCCGAGGGTGACAGCAGCGGATCGGGCGGATCGGGCGGCGGCGAGACCACCGTGCGCATCGCCGGCGGTATCACCGGCACCGAGGCCGACGCGCTGAACCAGAGCTTCGAGCAGTTCACCAAGGACACCGGCATCAAGGTCGTGTACACCGGCGACAAGAGCTTCGAGGGCAACATCGTCACGAAGGTGTCGGGTGGCGACGCCCCCGACATCGCGATCGTCCCGCAGCCGGGTCTGCTCAAGACCCTCATCGGCACCGGCGAAGTACAGAAGGCCTCCGACGCCGTCTCGTCGAACGTCGACGAGTACTGGGGCGAGGACTGGAAGTCCTACGGCACGGAGGACGGCACCTTCTACGCCGCCCCGATGCTCGCCAACCTCAAGGGCTACGTCTGGTACTCGCCGGCGAAGTTCAAGGAGTGGGGCGTCGAGGTCCCCAAGACGCTCGACGAGCTGATGACGCTCACCGCGACCATCCAGCAGAAGACCGGGGCCGCCCCGTGGTGCGCCGGCTTCGCCTCCGACGCCGCTTCGGGGTGGCCGGGCACGGACTGGGTCGAGGACATGGTCCTGCGCCTGTCCGGTCCCGACACCTACGACAAGTGGGTCGCGAACGAGGTCAAGTTCACCGACCCCGAGATCAAGCAGGCCTTCGACGCCGTGGGAGACATCCTCCTCAACCCGTCGTACGTGAACGCCGGCTTCGGTGATGTGCGCAGCATCAACTCGACCGCGTTCGCCGACGTGGCCGCCAAGGTCGCCGACGGCAGCTGCCCGATGACGCACCAGGCGTCGTTCCTCTCCGCGAACTTCCTCACGGTCAAGAACGCCGCCGGCGAGACGCCCACGATCGCCCCCGACGGCGACGTGTACGCGTTCCTGACCCCCGGCGTGACCGAGGGCGAGCTCGCGGTCGAGGGTGGCGGCGAGTTCGTCGCGGCCTTCTCCGAGGACGAGAACGTTCAGAAGGTCGTCGAGTTCATGTCGACGCCCGAGTTCGCCGACGCCCGCGTCAAGCTCGGCGGTGTGATCTCCGCCAACAAGGGCGCCGACCCCTCCCTCGCCTCCAGCGAGTTCCTCACCGAGGCGATGAAGACGCTGCAGGACCCCAACACCACCCTGCGCTTCGACGCCTCCGACCTGATGCCGGCCACCGTCGGTGCCGGTTCGTTCTGGAAGGGCATGGTCAGCTGGATCGACGGCACGCCCACCGACGAGGTGCTGAGCAACATCCAGGCCGGTTACGACAACTGATCGACCTGAACCAATCGATGGGCCGCCCGCGACGCGGGCGGCCCATCCGGTCCATACTCATATTCCGCCCCAGGCACCACACGGGCACTCATCGATGAGCACGAAGGCGTGTTCGGGAGGGACGTCATGACCGATATCAAGAACGCGGAGACGACGCCGGCGGCGTCGCCCCCGCCGACCGGCCGGGGCAAGGCCGCGTCGCGCGGGTCCGCGGCATCCAATCGGACCACGCTTCTCGTGGTCCTGGTGGGGCTCATCCTCGTGGTGGCGCTCTTCCTCTTCATGGTGACGCGCGCCCCCGCCGACACCAAGCCGACCACGCTCGGGTTCTCCCTCAACAGCTTCTTCATCTGGCTCGGCGGGCTCAGCCCGATCGTGCAGATCCCCCTCGTCCTCGTGGTCTTCGGGGCGGTCGTGGGACTGCTCCTGCTCCTCATCGAGTACGCGCCCCGCTCGGGCAAGGGCTACTTCTGGCTGCGCCTGGTCGCGTGCTTCGCCGTGCCGATCCTCGCGTTCATGCTGCTGCGCCCGTACCAGAACGCCGTCATCTATGTGCTCGGCATCGCGGTGATCCTCGGCGCGATCCTCTTCTACGCCGACTACCGCTCCCGCCAGGGAGCCGGCTACCTGTTCCAGCTCATCCTCTTCGCCGCGCCCGCCGCGATCCTGCTGCTGATCGGCCTCGTCTACCCGGCGATCACGACCTTCTTCCAGTCGTTCTTCGACAAGACCGGCGACAACTTCGTCGGTTTCGAGAACTACATCTGGACCTTCACGAACCCCGAGGGCTTCTGGTCGGTCATCAACACCCTCATCTGGGTGCTGCTCGCCCCGACCATCGCGACCGCGATCGGTCTCGCCTACGCCGTCTTCATCGACCGTGCGGCGGGGGAGAAGTACCTCAAGGTGCTCATCTTCATGCCCTTCGCCATCTCGTTCGTGGGCGCGGGCATCATCTGGAAGTTCGTCTACGACTTCCGCCAGGGCGACCAGCTCGGCATCCTGAACGCGATCGTCACCGCCTTCGGCGGCCAGCCGATCTCGTGGCTGTCGGCCTCTCCGCTGATCAACACCCTGCTGCTGGTCGTGGTCTTCATCTGGAGCCAGACGGGTCTGGCCATGGTCATCCTGTCGGCCGCCATCAAGGCGGTTCCGCCGGAGCAGAACGAGGCCGCCGAACTCGACGGGGCGAGCGCCTGGGAGCGTTTCATCAACGTCACCGTGCCCGGCATCCGCTCGTCGCTCATCGTCGTGCTCACCACGATCGCCATCGGCGCGCTGAAGATCTACGACATCGTCGCCGTCATGACCGGCGGTCGCAACGACTCGACCGTGCTCGCCTTCGAGATGGTCAACCAGCAGCAGCGGTTCCAGAGCTACGGCCACTCCGCCGCGCTGGCCGTGGTGCTGTTCCTCTTCGTGCTGCCGCTGATCATCTTCAACGTGCGCCAGATCCGGAAGCAGAGGGAAGTGCGATGACCACCTCCACCGTGGTGCTCGAGCCCACCACCGACACCCGCTCGGCCCGCCAGGTCGCCCGCGACACCCGCAAGCACGAGGCGATGGCGCGCAAGCGCCTGACCTCGAAGGGGGCCACGATCGCGGCGATCGTGATCGCGTTCTTCTGGACGATCCCGACGTTCGGCCTGTTCATCACCTCGTTCCGCCCCGGCTCCGACACGCAGTCGACCGGATGGTGGACGGTGTTCGTCGACCCGTCGTTCACCCTGGAGAACTACCGGCTCGCGCTGACGTCGGGCGGCACCGCCCTGACGCTCGCGCAGTCGTTCCTCAACTCGCTCGCCATCACCATCCCGGTGGTGCTGTTCGCTTTGGCGATCGCCTCGCTCATCGCCTACGCGTTCGCGTGGATCGACTTCAAGGGCCGCAACTTCTTCTTCATCTTCATCTTCGCGCTGCAGATCGTGCCGCTGCAGATGGCCCTCGTGCCCCTGCTGAGCCTGTTCTCGCGCGGACTGACGATCAACGACGTGACGATCTTCCCGGGCTTCGACCTGCGCGGTGTGGAGCACAGCTTCGCCACCGTGTGGATCGCGCACGTGATCTTCGCGATGCCGCTGGCCATCTTCCTGCTGCACAACTTCATCGCCGAGATCCCGCACGAGGTGATCGAGGCGGCGCGCGTCGACGGCGCCGGCCACGGGCAGATCTTCTTCCGCCTGATCCTGCCGCTCGCCGCCCCCGCGCTGGCGTCGTTCGCGGTGCTGGAGTTCATCTGGGTGTGGAACGACCTGCTGGTGGCGACGATCTTCGCGCCATCGTCGTCACTGCCCCTGACGCAGTCGCTGAACTCGCTGTCGGGTACCTGGGGCGACCAGTGGTTCCTCCAGTCCGCCGGTACCTTCATCTCGATCCTCGTGCCGCTGATCGTGTTCTTCCTGCTGCAGCGCTTCTTCGTGCGCGGCCTGCTGGCGGGGGCCACGAAGGGCTGAGGTCCGTTCGACGAGAGGGGCACGGCATCCGGAAGGGTGTCGTGCCCCTCTCGCGTGTGCGGGGCGCGCGTGCGGGGAGGGGCGGATGCCGACGGCGCGCGGTGACCGCGTCACGGGGCCGCGAGAAACGGCATCCGTGACGAGACACGCAGTGCGGGGGCGTTCCTCGTCACGGATGCCGTTTATCGCGGTGTTACGGGCACCCGAGGGCGGGCGCGGGGACGGGGCGGGCGCGGGCGCGGGGCGGGGCGGTCAGGCGGTGCAGGCGAGGCGCGACTGGATGTCGCGCATGGCGTCGAGCTCCGACGACTGACCGGTCACGATCGCGCCCGCGACCTCTTTCACGCGCGCGTCGTCGCCCAGCTCGATCACCGCCTGCGCCATGGGGATGGCGCCCTCGTGGTGGCGGATCATCAGATCGAGGAAGAGGCAGTCGGCCGGCCGGCCCTCGGCGCTGCGCAACGCGTCGAGCTGAGCGTCGGTGGCCATGCCCATCTCGGACAGCAGCTCGTCCTGCGTTTTGGCCGCGGTGTCGCCGTGGCTGTGCGCGTCGGACTTCTCCATCCACGTCATCAGCGGCTGGCTCGAGGCCTGGGGGAGACCCCACTCGACCAGCCAGCCGAACATCTCGCCCCGCTGACCCGACTGGGTCACGGCGATGTCGTACGACAGCGTGCGCAGTTCGTCGTCGGAGGTCTTGCGGTAGATCTCCATTGCCATCAGCACCGCCTGCGTGTGGTGCACCTGCATGTCGCGGGCGAAGCCGGCATCCGCCGAGGTGTCGGCCGGGTGCGCGGGGGCCGCCGTCGCGCCGAACGCCGTGAAGCGTCCGACGGCGAAGGCGACCGCCATCACGGCGACGGCGACGAGCGCGACGACGGCCCACCGGACCGCGGGACGCGCGACCGGAGTGTCGTCGCTCATCTCAGGCCCTGCCCGGCCCGTTCACACCGCCCGAGCACGGGGCGTTCGGCTCGGGGGCGTTCTGGCTGCGCCAGTACTCGGTGAAGAACTCCGCGATGCGCGGGTCGTCGGCGCTGTCGACCTTGAGCTGGTGGTCCCACGCGCTGACGGCGATCGGGGTGTCCATGCCGGGGTAGGGCGAGAGCAGCGCGTAGCTGGAGGGCATGACGGCCTTCAGCGCGTCGATGCCGGCCTGGTCGACGCGCTCCGGGTCGTACGTGATCCAGATCGCGCCGTGCTCGAGGGCGTGCACCGCGTTCTCGTTCTGCTGCGGCTCGGTGTACACGCCGCAGTTCAGCCACACGGGGTTGTGCGGGCCGCCCGCGGGCGGGGTCTGGTCGTAGGTGACGGTGCCCTGCACGTGGTCGGAGCGGTTCTCGAAGCTCTGCACGCCGTCGATCTCGAGGCCCGTGCTGTTGCCCGCTTGGTAGCTGGGCGGCGGCGCCGGGGCGAAGGCGAAGGATGCCACGACGAGACCCACCACGGCGAGGGCGGCCGTGGAGCCGACGACCCACCACACGAGCTTCCCGCGCTTCCGGCGGGCGACCTGCTTCTGGTACTCGGCCAGTTTCTCCTGGCGCTTCTGCTCGCGCTGCTGCTTGACGGTGAGGTCGATCTGGGCCTGCTTCGCGGGGTTTCCGCTCGCGCGCTTGTCGGAGGGGGAGGTCATGCGCTGTGTTCGTCTCTCTTCGGGGCGGGACACATCGGCATCCGCCGACCTGTCCAGACTATTCGGGTGAATGGGCCGTGGGCCTGGGAGGAAACTCCGAGACCGGGATGGTGGCCCGTGGGGGAGTCGCGATAGTATGACGATGTCGAATCGATTCGAGGTTCGACGTTCCCCCCTTTTTCCCAGCCCGGCTCGCACCGGGCTGTCCGTGTTGCGAAACGAAACCAGACGTGCTCGATACTGCCTCCCACCCCGTCGTCCTGACATCCTCGTCCGCCGTGCCCACCAGCACCGGCGCCATCCGCACGCTCGGGAAGAACCCCTCGACCGCCCCGATCGTCTTGCACCCGGGTGACTCCATCCCCGCGTCCCGGCGGGTGCTGTACATCCTGGTGCTCGGCGCGCTGACGGCCCTCGGCCCCTTCACGATCGACCTCTACCTGCCCGCCTTCCCGGTGCTCGAGGCCGACTTCCAGACGACCGCGGCCGCGATCCAGCTCACCCTGACCGGCACGATGATCGGCTTCGCGCTCGGCCAGCTGATCGTGGGGCCCCTGAGCGACAAGGTCGGTCGGCGCATCCCCCTGCTCTCGGTGACCGCTCTGCACGTGGCCGCGAGCATCTTCGCCGCGCTCGCCCCCACGCTCGAGACGCTGTCGATCGCGCGCGTGCTCATGGGAGCCGGGGCGGCCGCGGGCGGTGTCGTGGCCGCCGCCATCATCCGCGACCTCTTCGGCGGGCGTCGGCTCGTGGTCATGCTCTCGCGCATGGCGATGGTCTCGGGGGTCGCTCCCGTGCTGGCCCCCCTCGCCGGTTCGGCCCTGCTGCTGGTGATGAACTGGCGCGGCATCTTCGTGGTGCTCGCCGTGTACGGCGCCGTCATGCTCGTCTCGGCGATCCTCTTCGTGCCCGAGACGCTCCCGGCCGCGCGTCGCGGGGGACCGGGATCGAGCACGGTGTGGCAGCGCTACGCGAGCGTGTTCCGCGACCGCGTGTTCATCGGCGTGCTCATCATCGGCGCGATGACCTTCAGCGGACTCTTCTCCTACCTGTCGGCGTCGTCGTTCCTGTTCCAGGTCACCTACGGGTTCAACGCGCAGCTGTACGGCGTGCTGTTCGCGGCCAACTCGATCGGCGTGGTCGTCGGCGTGCAGGTCGCCTCGCGCCTGGCCGCCCGCTTCGGCCCGCAGTGGGTGATGGCGTTCTCGACCGCGGTCCTGGTGCTCGCGGGAGGCGCGATCGTGGTGTTCGACCAGTTGGGTCTCGGTCTGTGGGGAACGGTCATCCCCCTGTTCTTCTTCATGACCGCGTGCGGGTTCACCTTCCCGTGCGCCCAGGTGCTCGCCCTCGACCGTCACGGCAAGGCCGCGGGCACGGCGCAGTCGATCATCGGCGCGGCCAACTTCGGCGTCGCGGGCATCATCTCGCCCGTCGTGGGACTGCTCGCGACAGGGTCGGGCATCACCGCCACGACCATGGCATCCGTGATGGTGGGCTGCGCGGTCATCGGAGTGCTGTCGCTCTGGCTGCTGGTGCGTCCGCGCACCGTGGAGCGCCTCGCCCCCTGAGCCCCGTCTCGGCGGGTCGACACAGTTCCGTGCCGTGCCCTGTCGTGCCGACCGTGTCGGCCCGGTCGCGAACAGTAGCAGGACGGGCGGTCGGCGCGTCGACCGTTCCGTCGACGGCGCGGACGCGGCATCATGAGGCGATGGATGCCGCTGCGATCGAAGACGTGCTCGACACGCGCCCGCAGCGTTTCCGCGCCGTCGTCGGGGTCGTCCTCATCGCCCTCGCCTGCGGCCTGGGCGCGTGGGTCTTCTTCCGCGGCCCCAGTCCGTTCGCCGTCGACGTGTGGTGGAACCAGCTCTTCGCCGCGGCGCCCTCGCAGCCCGTGTACGTCTTCGCGCTGGCGATGGACACCGTCGGCGGACACGTCACGGCGGTGCTCGTCGTGCCGGTGCTGGGCGCTCTGGCGCTCCTCTTCGTGCGCAGGCGATGGTCGGCGCTGTACTTCCTGGCCGCATCGGTGGGCAGTGCGCTGCTGGTGCAGGTGCTGAAGCACACGTTCGGGCGGGCACGTCCCGAAGACATCCTGATCCTCAGCGACTACGGCTCGTTCCCCTCGGGACACACCGCGAACGCGGCGACGATCGCCGTGGTCGCGGCGGTGCTCTTCCCCCGCGCGTGGGTGCGCGTCGTGGGCGTCGCGTGGGTGGTGCTGATGGCGTTCAGCCGCACGTATCTGCACGCGCACTGGCTCTCGGACACCGCGGGCGGCGCGCTCGTGGGAGCGGGGGCCGCGCTCGTGCTCGCCGCCGTGTTCTCGCGCCTGCGCGCGCGGGACGAGGATCGACTGACCATCCGTCGCCTGCGCAAGACGGATGCCGCGCGGGAGAGCTCGTCGTAGGCTGACGCGCATGAGCGAGCCCGGCGCCGTGCCCTCCGATCCCTCCGCGACCGATGCCGAGGTCGCGCGCCTCCGGGCCGAGGCCGAGGCCGCCGAAGCGGAACTCCGACTCGCCCGAGCGCGCGCCGACCTGGCGGCGGCCGAGGCCGCGGCGGCGGCGGCGCGCGTCCGCGCGGCGGGAGGCGGCGGTGCGGTCCCCGCTGAGGGCGGCTCGACGGCGGTGGGGAACGGCTCGACTCGGGCGGGGGACGGCGGTGCGGTCCCCGCGGCGGGCGCCTCGACGCCGGCGGGAGGCGGCGGTGCGACGCAGGGTGGGGGTCCGGTCGCGGCATCCGTCCCGGTCTCGGCGGCGTCCGGCTCTGCGGCGCCCGTTCCCGACGTGCAGGGCGCCACCACCGGCCCGGCCTCCGCCGACCCGGCTTCCGCCGCGCCCCTCACCGACGCGCAGGTCGCCGCGATCGCCACCGGGTACTCCGCCGACGGTGCGGCCCTCGACCTCGGCGTCCTCGTGAACGGTGGGCCGGTGGCATCCGTTCCGATCCGCATCCCCCTGGCCATGACGAACCGGCACGGCCTGATCGCGGGAGCCACGGGAACGGGCAAGACGCGCACGCTCCAATTGCTCGCCGAACAGCTGTCGCAGAACGGGGTGCCGGTCTTCGCGGCCGACATCAAGGGTGATCTGTCAGGACTCGCGGCGGCCGGCACGCCGAGCGAGAAGCTCGCCGCCCGCACCGCCGCACTGGGTCAGGAGTGGACGCCCCGGGCGTACCCGACCGAGTTCTACGCGCTCGGTGACGACGTGGGATCGGGTATTCCCGTGCGGGCCACCGTCTCGGGGTTCGGTCCGCTGCTGCTGAGCCGCGTGCTGGGGCTCAACGCGACGCAGGAGTCGAGCCTCGGCCTGGTGTTCCACTACGCCGACGAGAAGGGTCTGGCTCTGGTCGATCTGTCCGACCTGCGCGCCGTGCTGACCTACCTCACGGGCGACGAGGGCAAGGCCGAGCTGAAGGGCATCGGCGGTCTGTCAGCCGCGACCGCCGGTGTCATCCTGCGCGAGCTCGTGGCCTTCTCGGCCGCCGGAGCGGACACGTTCTTCGGCGAGCCCGAGCTCGACGTCTCGGTGTTCCTGCGCACGGATGCCGATGCCGGCGGCGCGGGCATCGTGAGTCTGCTCGAGGTGCCGAACGTCGCGGCGCGGCCCGAGCTGTACTCGACGTTCCTCATGTACCTTCTCGCGGAGCTGTACGAGGTGCTTCCCGAGGTCGGCGACCTCGACAAGCCCAAGCTGGTGTTCTTCTTCGACGAGGCCCATCTGCTGTTCCGCGACGCCTCCAAGGCCTTCCTCGACGCGATCACGCAGACCGTGCGCCTGATCCGCTCGAAGGGGGTCGGAGTGTTCTTCGTCACGCAGACCCCGAAGGACGTCCCCGGCGACGTGCTCGCCCAGCTCGGTTCGCGCGTGCAGCACGCGCTGCGCGCGTTCACTCCCGACGACGCCAAGGCCCTCCGGGCGTCGGTGCGCACCTACCCCGACTCGGGATACGACCTCGAGCGCGTCCTGCAGGAGCTGGGGACGGGCGAGGCCGCCATCACGGTGATGAGCGAGCGCGGCGCTCCGACGCCCGTGGCCTGGACGAGGCTGTTCGCCCCGCGCGCGTCGATGTCGCCCGTGACGGCGGATGCCATGGCCGCGGCCGTGGCGGCATCCTCCCTCTTCTCCGTCTATGCGACGCCCATCGACCGCGAGTCCGCGCGTGAGATCCTGGGCGCCCGCATGCAGGCGGCGACCGACGCGCGGCTCGCGGAGGAGCGGGCGAGGAAAGCCGCGGCCGATCAGGCGGAGTACGCGAAGCAGAAGGCGGCGATCGACAAGGCCAACGCAGAAGCGCAGAAGAAGGCGCAGCGCGAGTACGACCGGATTCTGAAGAGCACCGCCGCTCCGCGCAGCCGTTCGAGCGCGCCGGCCGCGGGCCTCGACGGACTGCTCGGACGCGGGGCGACGAAGAGCATCGTCAACGGCGTCATCCGGGGGTTGTTCGGCAACAGTCGTCGCCGCTGAGCCGGGGCGGTGGCGGCTCCGGGTTCGCGCGGGGTGGGGGTCTGCGCGGGCTCAGGGGTTTGCGCAGGCTCAGGGATCTGCACGAGCTCAGTGGGATCCGGGGGTTTCGGGCTGAGGTTGTGCGGATGGGTGAGGTTGTGGGGCGGCGCGGTTGTCGGGATTTGCGCACGCTCAGGGATCTGCACCGGGTCAGTGGGATCGGAGGGTTTCGGGCTGAGGATGTGCGACTCGCTGAGGGTGTAGGGGCGCCGTCGGCTCGAGCGACGAGGGGCGCCGCGCGGGCGCACGACAGGCGGAAGGGGGGCGGATGCCGGGAGGGTTGGCATCCGCCCCCGCCGGTCACGTCACGAGCGGCGGATCGCCAACGGCATCGTCGTGGTGTCGATGAGCGGGTCGTCGTCCTGACGTTCGACGAGGGCCTCGGCCTCGGCCGGGGTCTCGACGGTGGGCACCGAGCCCAGGAGCGGACGCTTCGCGGTCTCGCGCATCGACAGCAGGGCGACGAGCCCGAGCGCGGCGAAGAACATGATGTAGAACGCCGGCATGAGGGTGTTGCCGGTCAGGTCGATCAGCGCCTGGCTGAACAGCGGCGTCGTTCCGCCGAAGAGCGAGACGGCGACGTTGTACGCCACGGCCATCGCGCCGAAGCGCGAGGCCGTCGGGAACAGCGCGGGGAGGGCGGACGCCGAGATCGCGACGTAGAACGCCACCGGGACCGCCGCCATGAACAGCGCGATGATCACGGCCCACAGCTCGCCGATCTGCATGATGAGGAAGGCCGGGACGAGCAGAACCAGGGCCGATCCGGCCGCGATCGCGTAGACGGGCTTGCGGCCGATGCGGTCGCTGAGGCGGCCGATGAAGGGCAGGGCGGCCGACATGATCAGCAGCACCGGCACCGTCGCGATCGCCGCGGACAGGTTCGAGACGCCGACCTCCTTCTCGAGGTAGGTCGGCATGTAACTGGTGAGGGCGTACCCGGCGGTGTTGGTCGCCGCGACCAGCGCGATGCCGATCAGGAGCGCCTTCCAATGGTGGCGCACGATGCCCACGAGGCCCTGACGCGCCATGGGGTCGTTCGCGTCGGTCTCGACCGTCCCCGCCTGCTCGAAGGCGGGCGTCTCGGGGATGCGCAGGCGGAAGTAGATCGCGACGATGCCCAGCGGGATCGCGAGGAGGAACGGAATGCGCCAGCCGTAGTCGATCATCGCGTTCTCGCCCGAGATCGAGGTGGTGATCGCCGTCGTGATCGCCACCGCCGACGCGCCCGCGGCGAAGCCGACGTACGAGCCGACGTCGAGCCACGACGACCAGAAGCCGCGACGCTTGTCGGGGGAGAACTCCGACACGTAGGTCGTGGCCCCGGCGTACTCGCCGCCGGTGGAGAAGCCCTGGACCATCTTCAGCAGGTAGAGCGGGATGATCGCCCAGAGTCCGATCTGGGCGGAGGTGGGCAGGATGCCGATGAGGGCGGTGGCCGTGGCCATCATCGCCATCGTCAGGAAGAGCACCTTCTGCCGGCCGATGCGGTCGCCGAGCGGGCCGAGTACGAACCCGCCGAACGGACGGACGAGGAAGGAGATCGCGAAACCGAGGAGCGTGACCAGCAGGCCCCACGGGGCGGGGACGTCGGAGGCGAAGACGGTGGTGAGCGTGACCGCGAGGTAGCCGTAGATGCCGAAGTCGAACCACTCCATGAAGTTGCCGACGACGGTGCCGCCGATGGCGGTGCGCACGCGCTTCTTGTCGACGACGATGACGTCGTCGACCTCGAGCCGGGGGGCTCCGGATGCCGAGGGGGTTTTCTCGTTCATCCTTCTAGCGTTACCCCGATCGGGCTCGCGTTTCCAGTCCAGGCGCTGCGCGCGCGGGAATGCTACCGGAAGCTGAGCGTCTCGTCGCCCCAGGCGGCGCGCAGATCCCGGTCGAGGTCGTCGACGACGCGGTCGGTGCGGTCGATGACGAGGGTCGCGCGGTCGCCGACGGCACCGGAGTGTCGGCGTCGAAGGGCGTCCACGACGGCGAGGCGACCGCGTCGGGGGACTCCCCGCGGGCGAAGGCCGTCCACCGGGCCTGCATGCGCGCGGAGATCTCGCGCGCCACGCGCAGGCCGCCGAGGCGGAAGGTGAGGTCCTTCGGGCCGCTGACGAGCGCACCCCAGAGGTACGGCAGCTCGCTCGCGTGGGTCGCGCCGAGCCCGATGAGGCGCAGGAAGGGCGCCGCGTGGTCGAAGCGGTACAGCCAGGTCGGAGCGACCCGGGAGTGCCCCTCGGCCACCCAGAGCGTCGGCAGGCGGAACCCGATGTCGCGGGCTACCCCGAGTCCGATCGCGCGGTGACGGACGTGCTCGTACGCCGTGAGCACCTGCTCGCGGCTGGGCAGCTCGACCCCCGGGTTCTCGGCCGCCATCGCGGCGAACATCTGCTCGATGCGCTCGGAGGTGATGGGGATGAGCGGCGACTTCATGAACGAGAACAGCGAGGCTTCGTCCTTGTTGGTCCCGATGAGCAGCGGCACGGGCAGACCGCGGCCCTCGCGGAGGACCGTGATGGGCGCCTCGGGGAGGAGCTCCCCGTCGATCACGGGGGCGAAGGCGAGGGTGCCGGGGTCGGTCGTGGGCACCTCGGTGTACACCGTCATCCCCGCGGCGACGACGTCGTCGACGGGAGCCGAGCGCACGGCATCCGGTGCTCCCGGATCCGCCGGATCGATGCCGAGGATCTCGAGGAACCGGTCGGCCACGCGGCGGGCGCGCTCGGGTCCGTAGACGCTCGAGGCCGGAGACGACTGGGCGATCGCCCGGTGGAAGAGTCCCTCGGCAGAGGGGGTGGCCAGAAGCGTCGTGACCAGGCCGCCGCCGGCCGACTCCCCGAAGACCGTCACCCGCTCGGGGTCGCCGCCGAACGCGGCGATGTTGCGCTGGACCCATCGCAGGGCCGTCAGCACGTCTTTGAGGGCGAGGTTGCCGTCGAAGCCTCCCCCCGGGAGCGCCGTCGACAGGTCGATGAAGCCCAGCGCGCCCAGGCGGTAGTTCAGCGTGACGACGACCACGTCGCCTTCCGCCGCCAGCGTCGTGCCGTCGTACAGGGGCTGGGTCGACGACCCGAACGTGTAGGCACCGCCGTGCAGCCACACCATGACCGCGCGGCCCGGACGCTCGTCGTCGGGTGCCCACACGTTCAGCGACAGGCAGTCCTCGTCGCGGACGACGCCCTCGCCGAGCGGGATCGCCGGGTTCGCGGGCTGGGGGCAGGCGGGGCCGAAGTCCGCGGCATCCGTCTCGTCGGTGAGATCGGGTGCGGGGACGGGGTCGCGGAAGCGTCGCTCGCCCACGGCGGCCAGGGCGAAGCGGATGCCGCGCCACACGCGCACGCCGCCGGGGGCGGTGCTGCCGAGGAAGACGCCGGCGGGGGCGACGGCTCGAGGGGCGGAAGCGGTACCGGTCATGGGATCCTCACACGAGTTGGTGGACGAGGTGCGCGGCCTCGTTGGCCGCGAGGACGGCGAACAGAACGGTCATGATGACGGCGTTGTGCTCGATCATCTCGCTCTTCAAGCGGTCGAGGGCGGAAACGATGCGCGGGATGCCGGTCGCCCCGAGCGCGGTGGGGACGATGAGCGTGAGCGACCCGGCCACGGCCAGAACCACGCACAGGAGGACGGCGAGGGGGAGCGCGAGGTGCGCCGCGCCGATCAGCGCGCCGCCCTTCAGCTCGAGCGGGAGGTTCTTGCCGTTCGTCGCCGCCATGAGCACACCGAGTCCTGCCGCACGGCCGGGCGTGATGGCATCCATCGCCGACAACCAGCCCGGGGGCGTCGGGGTGGTTCCGGGGCGGGGGCGGCCGCGCCAGCTCACGACGGCCATGACCGTGAAGCCGACGGTCAGCAGCGCGCCCAGCGCGAGCACGACGACGTTCCCGCCTGCGTCGGGCGCGGTGCTCGACGCGCCCGACGCGGTGAGGGCTCCGACCGCGATCGCCGCGAGGGTGACGGTGAAGAAGGCGGCCGTGTAGACGGGGGCGGCCGTGCGACCGCGCGCGGACAGCAGGATCGCCACGACCGCGACGATCGGCAGCGGCGAGATCGCCATGCCGACGGCGAGGGGGAGGAGGGGGCTGAGCGAGGACATCGGCTCGGACGCTACGCCGGGCCGCGCACCGCCCCGGAAGAATGTTCGATCGACACGACAGGGACCGCGGTCGCGATCGGGAGATCGGCGGTGAGGAGGGTGCTCGCGGCGCCGGCGACCAGCCGCGCGCCGCGCCGCGCCGCGGGGGCGTCCGGCCGCAGGACCGCCCCGCGCGCGGGGGCGCCGGGCGAGCGGACCCCGATCCGGAGCGCCGGTCCGGCCGCGGTGCGCACCGTCTCGACGGACACGGTGGCCTCGCGTCGCGCCGCATGCTTGGCGACGTTCAGCATCCCCTCGGCCAGGATCTCGAGCGCATCGGCGGCCATGGCGGGATCCGCGTCGAGGGCCGCGCGGGCGTCGGGGGCGATCGTCGTCTCGATCCGCAGCGCGTGACCCCAGGTCTGCAGCACCTCGTCGAGGGTGAGCGACCCCGGCGCCGAGGGCGGCGCGTCGAACGCGCGGGAAACGGTGCCACCGAGATCGGCGAGCGACGCGGACAGGGCGGCGAGGTCGGCCGCGGACGGATCGGGATGCCGCATCGCGAAGTGCACGAGCACCCCCTGCGCGTCGCGGTGGAGGACGTCGGCGGCGGCCCGCAGCCCCGCGCGCGCGGCACGGGTGCCGAGGTCGTCGCTGCGGGTCCGGCGCGAGATCGCCGCGGACAGGCGCCGCCGCTCGCGCGCGAGGGCGTGCGCGGTCCCGCGCGCCCAGGCCAGGACCAGACCGACGGCGGGGAAGGCGACGGCGGGGACCGCGGCGGCGGGCCAGGGGACGCTCTGGGCGACGGCGACGGCGGAGAACAGCGACCCGGCCCCCACGAGCGCGCCGGCGAAGACGGCGAGGCGCGCGCGAGAGCGTCCGACGGCCCGCGGGACCGTCTCGGCGACCAGTCCGACGACGACGGTGAGAGCCGTGCCGCCCAGGACGGGGCCCAGCTCCAGGGTGCGCAGGGCGTAGGGCAGGACGGCGGCGGCGTAGAGGAGGGTGGCCGCTCCCCACGGGGGCAGGCGGAGGGAGGGCCGCGACCGGGTTCGCCGCACGTCCGTCGGCGGAGGGTCTCGGCGGGCGATGCCGTCCGCCCGCGCCGCGAGACGCCGGGCGTCGTCGCGCACCGCCCGCGCGCGCGTCCGCACGGCCTCCGGCGCGGGGGGAAGCGGAGCGGCCAGCGCTCGCGTCGCGGCGGTGACGGCCGCTCGCGCGTCGGCGCAGAACAGGCGCGCCCGGTCGGCGCTCGCGTCGAGCTCGGCCAGCACCGCGCGCAGGAGCGCGTCGGTCTCGCTCGTGCGGCGCGCGGCATCCGTCAGCACCGCGGTTCCGACCAGGGCGAGGGTCCAGCCGGCGAGGTTGGTCAGCGCGCGCAGCACGGCGTCTCCCGCGGGGGCGACGGGAAGACCGAGGGCGAGGGAGATCGCGTCGAGCAGCGTCGGACGCAGGACGGATGCCGCGACGAGCACGCACAGCACGAGAGCCAGCCGCGCCGAGGGGCGGGCGAGGCGCCGCTCGAGCACGGCCACCAGCAGCCAGACCAGCGAGAACGCGGCGGCGGTGAGCACGGAGACCGCGGTGCGGCCGGCGGCGTCCATTCCGGCGGGGGTCGGCATCAGCACGAGGACCGAGACGAGGAGGATGACCACGAACGTCGCGGGCGTGACGAAGCGACCGCCCGCGCACACGGCGGCGATGGCGGCGGGCCTCACGTCAGCGTGCCGTGATCGGCGAGGTACAGCGCGCTCGCGCGGACGCGCGCGTTGGTCGTCGGGTCGGAGCCGAGTCCGAGCCGTTCGAAGATGCGGCTGACGGTCCGCTCCACGGCGCGGGTGCTCGTTCCGCGCTCGCTCGCGATCTGCGCGTTCGTCCAGCCGCGGGCCACGAGCGCCAGCACCTCCAGCTGACGGCGGGTGAGCACCGACAGCGCGCTCGCCGCGCCCGCGGGCACGGGTGGCGCGGGCAGCGTGTGGCGCAGAGCGGCCTCGATCGCCGTCACGACCGTGTCGGCGGAGGTCACGTCGAGCTTCGACAGGAAGACCGCACCCGCGGGTCCCCCCGTCGCCGCCCCGGGGAAGCTGCTGAGGAACACGACCGCCATGTGCGGGGCGAGACCGGTCAGCATGACCGCGAGCTCGACGCCGGAGGGGCGCGAGCCGAGGTCGATGTCGGTGAGCAGCAGGTCGGGGTCGCAGCGCGTGAAGGCCGCCGTCGCCTCGGCCGCATCGCCGGCGCCGGTGACCTCGAAACCGCGGTGCTCCAGCATGTCGCACAGCAGCGCGCGCATCGCCGGTTGATCCTCCACGACGAGCACGCGTCGCACCCACGCGGTCTCCACGCGCTCACCCTATCGGCGGCGGGCCGGGCGCTCCGCCGCACCGCGCGTCACCGCACCGCGTTGCGCCGTGCTGTGTCGTGCCGCGCTCCGCCGCACCACCCGTCACCGCACCGCGCTGCGCCGCGCTCCACCGCGCGTCGTCAAGCCCCCGGCGATGTCGGAGGGGCGGCGTACCCTGTCGGGCATGACCGAGCTCTCCGCCCCCACCGGCCGCGAACCGTCCCTCGTCGCGCAGCCTCGACCCGACGGGTCGGCGCCGCGCGCCCTCGTTCTGGGGGCGACCGGCTACCTCGGTGGCCGACTCGTTCCGCGCCTGCTGTCGGCGGGATACCGCGTGCGCGTGCTCGCGCGCGACCCGCGCCGGGTCGGGGCGTTCCCCTGGGGCGACGAGGTCGAGATCGCCGCCGGCGACGCCACCGACCGCGAGGCCGTGCGGGCCGCCGTCGAGGGCGTCGACGTCCTCTACTACCTCATCCACTCGATGGGCAGCGCGCGCGACTTCGAGGCCACCGACCGCGTGGCCGCGCAGACCGTCGCCGATGCGGCATCCGCGGCATCCGTCTCGCGCATCGTCTACCTCGGCGGCCTGCACCCCGACGACGCCGCGCTCTCGGCGCACCTGCGCTCGCGCGTCGAGGTAGGCGAGATCCTGCTGCACAGCGGTGTCCCGACGCTCGTGCTGCAGGCCGGCGTCGTGATCGGTTCGGGGTCGGCGTCGTTCGAGATGGTGCGCCACCTCACCGACGTGCTGCCCTACATGCCGGCGCCCAAGTGGGTGCGCAATCACATCCAGCCCATCGCCGTGCGCGACGTGCTGCACTACCTGCTCGGCGCCGCCCGCGTCGCCCCCAACGTCAACCGCGCCGTCGACATCGGCGGCCCCGACGTGCTGCGGTACGGCCAGATGATGAACGGCTACGCCATGGAAGCCGGTCTTCCGCAGCGCGCGATCGCCTCGCTGCCCGTGCTCACCCCGCGCCTCGCGTCGCACTGGGTCAATCTCGTCACCCCGATTCCGAAGTCGATCGCCCGTCCGCTCGTGGAGTCGCTGCAGAACGACTGCGTCGTGAAGGACCGCGCGATCGACGACCTCGTTCCCCGGCCCGAGGGCGGGCTGATGCCGTACCGCGAGGCCGTGCGTCGCGCGCTGGGGCGCGTGAACGACGACGCCATCGAGACGAGCTGGCAGGATGCCGAGGTCTCGGGCGCCCCGAGCGACCCGCTGCCCAGCGACCCCGAGTGGGCGGGTCGCCTGGTCTACACCGACATCCGCACCATGACGACCACGGCGAGCGCGGCGCAGCTGTGGTCGGTCATCGAGGGGATCGGCGGCGAGAACGGCTGGTACTCCTCGCCGCTGCTGTGGGCGATCCGCGGGTGGATGGACCGGCTGGTGGGCGGGGTCGGCCTCGCGCGCGGTCGTCGCAGCCGCTCGGTGGTCACCGTCGGCGACGCCCTCGACTTCTGGCGCGTCGAAGCCATCGAGCCCGGCCATCTGCTGCGCCTGCGGGCCGAGATGAAGGTGCCGGGCGGGGCGTGGCTCGAGCTGCGCGCGACGCCGGAGGGCGACGGCGCACGGTTCGACCAGCGTGCGCTGTTCTTCCCGACCGGTCTGGCCGGGCGCCTCTACTGGCTCTCGGTGCTGCCCTTCCACGGCCTGATCTTCAGCGGCATGGCGCGGCGCATCACCGCGGCCGCCGAGCACGTGCAGCGCGAAGACCTCGAGCCGAAGGCGAAGGCGGGGCGCATCGCCCCCGAGATCGCCGAGGTCGAGACCACCGCGGCGCCCTCGGCGTGAGGCCGTGCCCGCGGAACGGCCGCCCCGCACCGGCGTCGCGCCCCTAGGCTGAGCCCCATGCCCCGCCACGCTCGCGTCCTGACCGTGTCCGACCGCTCGGCCGCGGGCCTCCGTGAAGATCGCGGTGGACCTCTGGCCGTGTCGTTGCTGCGCGAGGCGGGATTCGACTGCGCCGCCCCGGTCGTGGTCGCCGACGGGGCCGACAGTGTGGAGGCCGCCCTGCGCGCGCTCCTCGCCGAAGGGCCGGGGCTCATCGTCACGACCGGTGGGACGGGCATCGCCCCCACCGACCGCACACCCGAGGGAACGGCCCGCGTCGTGGATCGCGAACTCCCCGGCATCGCCGAAGAACTGCGGCGCCGGGGCCTCGCCGACACCCCGATGGCCGTCATCTCGCGCGGCCTCGCGGGGATCGTCGACCCCGGCACCCTGATCGTCAACCTTCCCGGATCGACCCGTGCCGTGGCATCCGGGATCGCCGTCATCGCCGAGCTCGCCCCCCACGTGCTCGATCAACTCGCCGGAGGAGACCACGCATGAGCGCCGTCCGCATCGCCCGCCTGTCCGACACGCCCCTCGACCTCGACGACCACCTCGACGCGGTCGAGGACTCGTCGTCGGGAGCGGTCACGACCTTCGTCGGACGCGTCCGCGACATCGACCCCGACGCCTCGGGGGCGGTCGTCGCGCTCGAGTACAGCGCGCATCCCGATGCGGAGCAGACCCTGCACCGCATCGCCCAGGACGCCGCCGCCGGGACCGACGCGATCGTCGCCGTCAGCCACCGCGTGGGCCGGCTGGCCGTGGGCGAGGCCGCGGTCGTCATCGCCGTGGCATCCGGTCATCGTGCCGAGGCGTTCGAGGTGTGCCGCACCGTGATCGAGACGATCAAGACCGACCTGCCCGTCTGGAAGCGTCAGGTCGAGGCCGACGGTACGACGGAGTGGAAGGGCCTGGGGGGTTAGGTATCAGTTCTGATGCCATCCATCTCATGGATGCGGATCTGCCGTCCGGACTGACGGAGGTGCTCGACTCGGCGGCGCGGTTGCAGCAGCTGGTTCCGGACACCGTGCTCGTCGGAGGGTCGGCCGCTGCCCTCTACGCGCGACACCGGATATCGACCGACCGTGACCACGTCCTCGCCGACCTGCGCGACCGGTTCGACCTCGTCCTCGACGCGCTGGAGCGCGACGGCGACTTCGTGCTCAATCGGGCCGTCCCGGGCAAGATCATGCTCGGTGAGCTGGGTGGTATCGAAGCAGGTGTGCGCCAGCTCATCCGACGTCGGCCGCTGGAGGTGCAACGGGTGACGCTCCCCGCAGGCACGGAGATCACGGTGCCGACGCCGGCGGAGATCGCGCGCATCAAGGGTTTTCTCATCGTCCGGCGCAATCAGATGCGGGACTACCTCGATGTCGCGGCGCTCTCCGGCGCGTTCGGCGTCGAGGAGATCGGCGGGGTGCTTGCCGACATCGACGAGTACTACACCGATCCGTCGCACGCCGAGGACCGCCCTGTGCAGGCGCAGTTGGCGCGCCAGCTCGCCTCCCCGGCACCGAAGGACCATCGGGCGATTGCCGGACTCGCCCATTACAAGGGGCTGATCTCCCGATGGCGTGAGTGGGACGACGTCGTCGCGGAATGCCGTTCTCTCTCCACCCGTCTGATCTGATCGGAGACGTCGTGCCCTTGCGCTTCCGCAACATCGATGCGACCCCCGACGACCCCGTCGACGCGTGGGGGTTCGAGGGGATGCTCGCCGCCATCGACCGGGGCTACGCGGTCGATTGGCGCAAGCTCATCGAAGCGGTGTCCACGGATCCTGCGTTGCGGGAGATCTACGAAGACGCCCGTGCTGCAGCCGAGTCCGCGTCGACGGTGGCATTGCTCGACGCGGCGCTGGCGGTGCGGGAACGTTCCCCGGCGGTCGAGGCGCGCGAGCGACTGCGTTCGGCGTTCCGTGCGACGCGTCTCACGCAGGCGCAGCTCGCCGCGCGTCTGGGAACCTCTCGACCGCGCGTGACGTCCTACCTCAGCGGCGCGGTGACGCCGTCGATGGATGTCCTGGTGGCCGTTGAGGCCCTCGCTCGAGAACGGCGTGCTCCCTCGCTCGCCGCACATCTCGAGCTGGTGTGACCGGAAGGCCGCTCAGCCCCCCGCGAAGGGCGGCAGCACGTCGACATAGGTGACCCCGGCGAGCGGGGCGTCGTCATCGTGACGCGTCCCGTCGACGAGGACGGCGCAGCGGTCGAGGATGCCGCCGAGGCCGGGGTGGTCCGCGACGACCCCGGCCCGCAGCGCGGCGAGGCTGTGCTCGGCGCGGTCTTCGGCATCCGTTCCCGCGGCCTCCGCCGCGGCGGCGAAGTAGCGCACGCGGACGCTCACGCGAGGGCTCCCGGCTCGCCCGGGCGCACCCAGTCGCCCGACTTGCCCCCGGTCTTCGACACGATGCGCACGTCCTCGATGCAGGTGCCCTTGTCCATGCCCTTCACCATGTCGACGATCGCGAGCGCGGCGACCGACACGCTCGTAAGCGCTTCCATCTCGACGCCCGTGCGGTCGGCCGTGCCCACGGTGGCCTCGATCTCGACGCCCGCGTCGGTGATCTCGAGATCGACCGCGGCGCGGTGCACCCCGATGACGTGGGCGAGCGGAAGCAGAGCGGGGGTGGACTTCGCGGCCTGGATGCCGGCGATCCGCGCGACCGCCAACACATCGCCCTTGGGGGCGGTGCCGTCGCGCAGGGCCGCGACCACCTCGGGGGCGCAGCGCACGAATCCCCGCGCGGTGGCGGTGCGCACGGTGGGCTGCTTCAGGGTGACGTCGACCATGCGGGCGTGGCCCGCGGCATCCAGGTGGGTGAAGGTCATGGAATCAGCATGACATCGAGGGCGTCGCCCGCCGACACGGTGGACACCTCGGCGGGCACGATCGCGAACGCTTCGGCGCGGGCGAGGGATGCCGCGAGGTGCGAGCCCGAGCCGCCGGCGGTCGCCGGGCGCACGGTGCCCGCGACGAGGTCGATCGCGGCGGGGAGGTACTGTCGTCGACCGGGCGGGGTGGTCCAGGTCTCGGATGCCGTGAGGCGGGCGATGCGCCGATCGACGACCGCGCGCCCCTGGAGCGCCAGCAGCGCCGGCCGCACGAACACCTCGAACGACACCGCGACGCTGACCGGGTTGCCGGGGAGGCCGAAGACGAGTCGCCCGTCGTCGAGCGCGCCGAAGGCCTGCGGTTTGCCGGGCTGCATCGCGACCTTCTCGAACGCGATGCGTTCCGACAGGGCCTGGCGCACGGGCTCGTAGGCGCCGGCGCTCACGCCCCCGCTGAAGACGATCACGTCGACGTCGGCGGCGTGTTCGAGCAGGGCGTGGATCGCGTCCGCGTCGTCGCGCAGCGACGAGATCACGGTCACCTCGGCGTCGGCACCCGCGACCAGAGCGGCGAGCAGCGTCGAGTTGGAGTCGGGGGTCTGGCCACGTCCCGGTGCGACGCCCGGCGCCACGAGCTCGCTCCCCGTCGACACGACGGCGACTCGCGGGCGCCGGTGCACCTCGAGGTCGGCCACGCCCGCCGCCGCGGCCGCGGCCAGTGCGAACGGCCCCAGTCGCTCACCGGCCGACAGCACGACGTCGCCCGCGCGGGTGTCGCCGCCGCGACGGCGGATGAAGGCTCCGGATGCCGCGGGTGCGCGCCGCACCTCGACGGTGCCGAGGGAGTTGGCGAGGCCCCCGGCCGTGTCTTCGAACGGGACGATCGCGTCGGCCGCGGCGGGGACGGGCGCGCCCGTCATGATGCGCACCGCCTCGCCCGCGCCGAACGGCGGGTCGTCGGACGAACCGGCCGGCAGATCGGCGACGACGCGCAGGGTGACGGGGTTCTCGGCATCCGCCCCCTCGACGTCGGCGACGCGCACCGCGAATCCGTCCATCGAGGAGTTGTCGAAGCCGGGGAGGTCGTGCGCGGCGAGAACCGGGGCGGCCAGCGTGCGTCCGACCGCCTCCGCGAGAGGCACGGTCTCGACGGGAAGGGTCGTGACGGCGGCGAGCACGCGGGCGCGGTGTTCCTCGACGGTGAGCAGCGGGGTCATCTCAGCCTCCGGGTCAGGGCGAAGCGGCGGGGCGCGCAGCGGGGATCAGGGGGATGACATCGTGTCGGGCGCGCAGCGCGTCGATGACGACCAGGCGTCCGAGCAACGGCTCTCCCGCGCCGGTGACGAGCTTGATCGCTTCGGTCGCGAGCAGGCCGCCGACCTGCACGCACAGCGACCCCAGCACGCCGACCTGCGCGCAGGTCGGCGGTTCGCCCGCGGAACCGGAGGGGAACAGGTCGCCGAGCACGACGGGGGAGTGGCCCTCGGGCGGGTGCGACCAGAACACGGTCACCTGCGCGGCCCACTCCTGCACCGCGCCCCAGACGAGGGGGATGCCGAGGTGCTCGGCCGCGGCGGCGACGGCCTCGCGCGTGTCGAAGGTGTCGCTGCCGTCGATGACGAGGTGCGCGCCGGCGAGCAGGTCGACGGCGTTGTCGGAGGTCAGTCGTAGCGTTCGCTCATGGACGACGGTGAGCGGGGAGAGATCGCGCACGGCACGCGCGGCGGAGGCGGTCTTCGCGGTGCCGATGTCGTCGATGCGGTGCGCGAGCTGACGCTGCAGGTTGGTGCGCTCCACCGTGTCGTCGTCGATGATCACGAGCTCCCCGACCCCGGCGGCGGCGAGGGCGAGCAAGACGGGCGACCCGAGTCCGCCGGCGCCGATCACGGCGATGCGGGCGGCCGCGATCCTCCGTTGACCCTCCTCGCCGATCGCCGCGAGGACGGCATGACGGGCCGTGCGGATGAGCTCTTCCGGGGCCAGGGCGGCCACCGGCTCGACGAGCGGCCTCATCCGCCGATCGCGCTCATGGTGCGCTCGGGCTGCACGAAATCCGCGCGCGCGAGGCCGACGCGGTCGGAGCCGTGCGCACGGGGCTTGGCCCACATGGCATCCCGCCAGACCTGGGCGAGACCCTCGTCGTCGGCGCCGTCGCGCAGCGCCGTGAGCAGGTCGGTCTCTTCGTGCGAGAACAGGCACGAGCGGATCCGGCCGTCGGCGGTGACGCGCGTGCGCGTGCACGCCGCGCAGAAGGGTTCGGTCACCGACGAGATGATGCCGACGTGACCGGCCACCTCGGTCTCGCCGGGGCGGCGCACCTCCCACCGCTCGGCGGGGGCGGCCCCGCGACCGCGGGGATCGGCGGACAGCACGAACGCCTGCTCGATGGCCGCGCGGATGTCGCGCGCCGGGATGACGTTCTGCGCCGACCACGAGCGGTCGCCGTCGAGGGGCATGTCCTCGATGAAGCGCATCTCGAACCCGTTGGACACGGCCCACTCCACCAGGGGGACGATCTCGGTGTCGTTGACGCCGGCGAGCAGGACCGCGTTGATCTTGATCGGTCCGAGGCCCGCGGCGCGCGCGGCCTGCAGGCCCGCGAGCACCTTGTCGAGGTGGGGGCGTCGGGTGAGTTCGGCGAAGGTCTCGGGGTGCAGGGTGTCGAGCGAGACGTTGAGCCGCGTGAGCCCCGCGTCCTTCAGGGCCTGGGCGCGCTTGTCGAGGCCGACCGCGTTCGTGGTCATCGAGATCGGCAGGTCGGGATTGTCGGCGCGGATGCCGGCGATGATGTGCTCGAGATCCTTGCGCACGAGCGGCTCGCCGCCCGTGATGCGCAGTTCCTCGGCGCCGAGGGAGTGAACGGCGACGCGCACGATGCGCCGGATCTCGTCGGCGCTCATGAGCTGCGTCTGCGGGAGCCACGGCATCCCGTCGGCCGGCATGCAGTACGTGCAGCGCAGGTTGCACTTGTCGATCACCGAGACGCGCAGGTCGGTCGCGACGCGGCCGAAGCGATCGAGGAGACCTCCGTCTCGGGGGGCTCCGGTGGCGGGCAGCGCCGTCGTGCCCGCAGCACCGCGCTCACCGGCCGTCGACCCCGCACGCGCGGGGGGCGGGGCTCCTGTGGCGGGGAGCGCCGTCGCGCCCGAGGCGGTCACGGTCGCGCCGAGCGACACGGCGACCGGCCGTCGCGTCGCGCTCGCATGCTCGGCATCCATGGGTCGAGCCTAGGCGAGTGCGTAGGGGGTGAGGGCGGTCGGGCGGGTGGTGCCGTGCGAGCGGTCGCGCGGGTGGTGCCGTGCGAGCGGTCGGGCGGGTGGTGCCGTCCGAGCGGTCGGGCGGGTGGTGCCGTGCCGCGGCCGCCGGACTGCAGTTCGGCGACGATTCGGTTGCAGGGTGTCGCCGACTCGTCAGCGGGATGCTGTCTCGGCGGTCGACGCGCGGACCCGGGCCGCGGACGCGGGGCCCGCTGCTCGGCCGCGCCGGGTACGGTCGTCGCATGCCGAACACCTTCCGCATCGCCACGGCCGCCCGTCTGCTCGGCGTGAGCGACGACACCGTGCGTCGCTGGATCGACCAGGGTCTGCTCGCGACGACCGGGGCCTCGCCCGTCGAGATCCCGGGGGCTGCGCTCGCCGAACGCGCGGTCGCGCTCGCCGACGAGCCCGACGACCCCACGGGCATCGCCTCGAGCGCCCGCAACCGGTTCACCGGCGTCGTCACGCGCGTGCAGATCGACGGCGTCATGGCACAGGTGGACCTGCAGTGCGGCCCGCACCGGGTGGTCTCGCTCATGTCGGCCGAGGCCGCTCGCGAGCTCGCCCTCGAGCCGGGCTCGCTCACCGTCGCCTCGGTCAAGGCGACAGTGGTGACGGTGGAGGCTCCTCGCGGCTGAGCCCGCCCGTCCCGCCCCCGCCCCGTCCCGCCCCCGCCCCGTCCCGCCCGGCGCCGCCCCGCCCCCGCCCCGCTCGGCGCCGCCCCGCCCCCGCCCCGCCCGGCGCCCTTCCCGTTCGCCGAGACCGCGTCCCCCGACAACTCGGCGTCGGGCTGCAGCCGACTTGCCAGCGAGATGCAGTTTCGCGAGATTTGCGGGAGAAGACGCCCTGACCGACCCGCAGATGCGGAACAATGGGTGCTCAGCGAGCCGCCGGGTCGCCGAAAGGACACCTCATGCGCCGTCTCCTCCGCTCGCTCGCCGTCGTCGGCGCCGTCGCCGTGCTCGCCTCGGGGTGTGCGAGCGCGGCGCCCGCGGCATCCGGGGATCCGACCTCGTCCGCGGCCCTCTCCGGCACCGTCGAGGTCTACGCCGCCGCATCGCTGCAGCGGTCGTTCGACGAGATCGCCGCAGCGTTCGAGCAGCAGAACCCCGGCGTCACGGTCAGCCCGGTGTACGACGGGTCGAGCACCCTCGCGACCCAGATCGGCGAGGGTGCCCCCGCCGACGTGTTCGCGTCGGCCGACGAGAAGAACATGGCGAAGGTCGTGGCGCAGGCGCCCGATCCGCAGGTCTTCGCGGCGAACACGCTGGTCATCGCCGTCCCCGCCGGAAACCCCGCGCAGGTCTCCGCGCTCGCCGACCTCGCCCGGGTCACGACGGTGCTGTGCGCGCCCGAGGTGCCCTGCGGTGCCGCGTCGCAGACGCTGCTGTCCAACGCCGGGGTCGCCGTCACCCCGGCCAGCTCCGAGCAGAACGTCACCGCCGTGCTCACGAAGGTCGCCGCGGGCGAGGCCGATGCGGGACTCGTCTACGCGACCGACGTGGTCGGTCGCGACGACGTCGAGGCCATCGTGCCGGCGGGCGCGGACGCCGTGGTGAACCGCTACCCGATCGCCTCTCTCGCCGACGCGCCGAACCCCGCGGCCGCCGACGCCTTCGTGGCGTTCGTGCTGTCGGACGCGGGGCAGAAGATCCTCGCCGACGCGGGCTTCCGGGCACCGTGACGGGCGGTTTCCTTCCTCGCTGGCTCGCGGTGCCAGCCGTCGTCGGGCTGCTCTTCCTGCTCGTTCCGCTGACCGCCCTCGTCGCGCGCGTGCAGTGGGCGACGCTGTGGAGCGACATCACCTCGCCCGCCGCGCTGTCGGCGCTGGGGTTGTCGCTGGGCACGGGTGCGGTCGCGACCGTGCTGTGCGCGCTCGTCGGCATCCCCCTCGCCCTGCTCATCGCCCGGAGTCCCGCCCGCACCGCGGCGGTGCTGCGCGCGCTCGTGACGGTGCCGCTGGTGCTGCCGCCGATGGTGGGCGGTGTCGCCCTGCTGTACCTCTTCGGCCGTAGCGGACCCCTCGGCGCGCTCGGCCTGCCGTTCACCACCCCCGCGGTGGTGCTGGCCCAGGTGTTCGTCGCCCTGCCTTTCCTCGTGCTCGCGGTGGAGGGCGCCCTGCGTGCCACGGGCGTCGACTTCGAGCGCACGGCCGCCTCGCTCGGGGCCTCGCGCGTCACGATTCTGCGGCGCATCACGCTTCCCCTCGCGGCCCCCGGCATCGTCGCGGGGGTCGTGCTGTGCTTCGCCCGGGCGATCGGCGAGTTCGGGGCGACGGCGTTGTTCGCGGGCAACCGTCCCGGCGTGACGCAGACCATGCCGCTCGCGATCTACACCGCCTTCAACGGCGCCGGGGTCTCGCAGGGCACCGCGGTCGCGCTGTCACTGCTGCTGCTCGTGACGGCGATCGCGGTGCTGCTGCTGGTGCGCGGGTGGCGCCCGGGGGTGGGGCGATGACGGGCCCGGATGCCGCGACGCCCGCGCCCCTCGGCCGACGCGACGCCCAGGGGGCCGGCGCCGTCCCCGCGCCCGACGGCGCGGTGGGGCCGGGGACCCGGATGCCCGAGCCGGGCGACCCCGGCGATGCCGCCTCCCTGCGCGCCCGCGTCGTCGTGCGTCGCCGCGACTTCACCGTCGACATCGGGCTCGAAGCGGCCCCGGGAGAGACCGTCGCCGTGATGGGCCGCAGCGGCGCGGGCAAGTCGACGCTGCTCACGGCGCTGGCCGGGCTCACCGCCCTCGACGAGGGCGAGATCACGCTCGACGGGCGCGTGCTCGATCGCGCTCCGCGTGTGCGCACCGCCCCGATGCACCGCGGCATCGTGCTGCTCGGGCAGGACGCCCGGCTGTTCCCGCACCTCACCGCGCGCGAGAACGTCGCCTTCGGTCCGCGCGCGGGCGGGGTGGCGGCATCCGTCGCCCGTTCGTCGGCCGATGAGTGGCTGGCCCGCGTGGGGCTGCCCGGCGCGGGCGATCGCCTCCCGGCGCAGCTGTCGGGCGGAGAGCAGCAGCGTGTCGCGGTGGCGCGGGCGCTCGCCGCGCAGCCGCGGGTCGTGCTCCTCGACGAGCCGCTCGTCGCTCTCGACGCGGTGACTGCGTCGGAGATCCGGGCGATGCTGCGCGAGCGCCTCACCGGGGTCACGACGATCGCGGTGACGCACGACGCGGTGGATGCCGCCGCCCTCGCCGACCGGCTGATGATCGTCGAGAGGGGCACGGTGACGCAGGTCGGTCCCGTGCGCGAGGTCCTCGCGGCCCCCGCGACGGAGGTGACCGCGCGGATCGCGGGGCTGGAACGACTGGTCGGCGTCGCGGCGGGCGGCGCGTTCGTCCGCGACGGGCGGCGACTCGAGACGACGGATGCCGCCTCCCTCGCGCTCGCGGCGCGTGACGGCGTGGAGCTCGCGGCGCTCTACCGCGCGAGCGACGCCCGCCTCGGTGAGGGCGCACCGGCGACGGTGTCGCACCTCGAGCCGACGCCCGCCGGGGTGCGGGTCGTCACCGACTCCGGGGTCGTCGAGGTGCCCCCGGCCGAGGCCGCGGACCTCCGCCCCGGCGACACCGTGCACTGGAGCGTCCCTCCCGCTTCCGTGCGGTTCGTGCCGGCATCCTGATCGCGCTCCCTTTCTCCCGCTCGAGTGTCCGAGACACGCCGTTGCGACCCGAGGGCGCACGGCGTGTTCTGGACACTCGACGGAGGTACGAGGCGCCGGGGGCTCACGCCGCGACGACCCGCCCGCCCTCGAGCCGCACCTCGCGGTCGATCAGACCTGCGGGCACGTCGACGTGCGACACGACCACCACGGCCTGTTCGTCCCCGACCGCGTCCAGCAGATCGGCGAGGAGGGCATCGGATGCCGCGGGGTCGACGCCCGCGGTCGGCTCGTCGAGCACGAGCACGGGGAAGCCGCGCAGCAGCGCGCGGGCGAGGGCGAGGCGCTGGGCCTGCCCGCCCGAGACGAGGCCGCCCCGGTCACCCACGCGCGCGTCGAGGCCGCCGCGTTCCCGCGCCCAGTCGGCGAGGCCGACGCGCGACAGCACGGACCACAGGTCGGCGTCGGTCGCGGTGTCGCGGGCGAACAGGAGGTTCTGCCGGATCGACTCGTCGAAGAGGTACGGCGACTGCTCGATCAGCCCGATCGTGCGGCGCAGGTCGTCGCCCGCCAGCTCGCGCACTTCGACGTCGCCGATCCGGAACGACCCGGTGTAGTCGAGGAAGCGCACGAGTACGTGCGCCAGCGTCGTCTTCCCGGCGCCGCTCGGACCCATCACCCGCACGCGCTCGCCCGGCGCCACGCGCAGGTCGACGTCGGTGAGCCGTCCGGCGTCGCCGTCGGCGTCGGAGCGGGCCGGCCACGACGCCCCGACCCCGCGAAGCTCGAGGCCCGCGCCCAGCTCGGGTGCGCGACCCGTCGCCGCCGGCTCGTCGCGGGGGAGCCCGTCGGGAACGTGCTCGGGCACGGCATCCGCGATCCGCTCCGCCGCGGCGCGCACCTGCCGCCACGACGCGAGCGCGAGGGGGACGGGTCCGAACACCTCGAACACGGCCATCGGCAGCAGCACGACCACGGCCAGGCCTGGCCCCGACAGCGTGCCGCCGGTGACGGCCGGGGCGGCGACCAGCAGAGCCGCGAGCGAGGCGACGCCGGCGAGCACCGAGACGGCTCCCGAGGTCAGCCCCTGGGCCCCGCCGCGGCGGATGACGGCGCGACGCAGCGCGGCATCGGCGTCGCGAACGCGTGAGCGGGCGGCATCCACCGCTCCGTACGCGATGAGCACGTCGAGGTTCGTCAGCAGGTCGTGGACGGCGTCGGCGACCGCGGCGCGCAGCGGCGCGATCGAGCGTTCGGCGCGGGAGCCGGCGGCCCAGCCGAGCGCTCCGGCGACGGCGAAGGCGAGCAGCAGGCAGACCAGCATCGACAGCGCCGCGGGCCACGACACGAACGCGGTGAACACGACCGCGGCCAGGGCGGTCGTCGCGGCCGTCACCAGCGGCAGCACCACGCGCAGCGGAAGATTCTGCAGCTCCTCGACGTCGTCGACGACGCTCGAGAGCAGCCCGCCGCGACGCGAACGGGCGAGGCCGTCGGGGGCGAGCGGCACGAGGTCGCGCACGAGGTCGGCGCGCACCCCGGCGAGCTGGTGCAGCGCCGCATCGTGGCCGCTGAGCCGCTCGAGGTAGCGGAACACCCCGCGCGACAGCGCGAACGCGCGCACCCCCACGACCGCGACCGACAGGTACATCACGAGGGGCTGCTCGGCGGCGCGGGCGATGAGCCACGCGCTGGCCGCGAGCAGGGCCACCGCGCTCGCCGCCGTGCCGAAGCCGGCCAGCAGCGCGGGGGCGAACCGCCGCCGCGACGGCATCGCCGCGCTCAGGATGCCGCGCACCCGCCCGCTCACGAACGCACCTCCCGTGCATCCGCGCGCGAGCCGCGGGAATCCGTCGCGACCATCCCCGGCGCCTCGTGCGGGGGCGACAGCTCGACCACTCGATCGGCGATCGCGCGCGCGGAGGGACGGTGCGACACCAGCAGCACGCCGCGGCCGGCGTCGGCCTCGCGACGCAGGGTCGCCCACAGGTGCGCCTCGGTCGCGGCATCCAGCGCGCTCGACGGCTCGTCGAGCACGAGCACCGGCACCCCGCCGACGCGCGCGCGGTACAGGGCGCGGGCGACCGCGACGCGCTGGGCCTCGCCGCCCGAGAGTCCGGCCCCGCCCGCGCCGAGGACCGTCGCGGGGTCGATCGCGGCCGCGCCCGCGTCGGCCAGGGCCGCGGCGACCGCGGCGTCGTCGACGGCGGAGCCGACCGCCACGTTCTCGGCGACCGTGCCCGACAGCAGCCCCGGTCGCTGCCCCGCCCACGCCACCGACGCGCGGGCGTCGGCCACCGCGACGCCGTCGACGCGCACCTCGCCGTCGTGCTCCGCGAAACCGAGCAGCGCGGCGATCAGCGACGACTTGCCCACGCCGCTCGGTCCCGTCACCACGACGACCTCCCCGGGCCACACCGACAGCGACACCCGCGGCAGAGCGTGGCCGGCGCGGTGCACGCGCACGCCCGCGAGCGCGATCGTCGATCCGAGCGTCGGGGCGGCGGCATCCGGGGTCGGCTCGGGCGCGAGGTCGCGCGCCGCGTCGAGGGCGTCGAAGATGTCCTCGGTCGCGGCGACGCCTTCGCTGGCGGCGTGGAACTGCACCCCCACCTGCCGCAGCGGCAGGTAGGCCTCGGGGGCGAGCAGCAGCACGAACAGTCCCACGAGCAGCGAGAGGTCGCCGGCGAGCAGGCGGAAGCCGATGGTCACCGCGATGATCGCGACGGAGATGGATGCCAGGAACTCCAGCGCGAAACCGGAGAGGAACGACACGCGCAGCACCGTCATCGTCTCGCGCTTGTAGTCGCGCGTCACCTTCTCGATCGAGTCGGCCGCGCGGTGCTGGCGGCCGAAGGCGGTGAGGGTGCCCAGGCCCTCGACGGTGTCGGCGAAGCGCGCGGCGAGGCGTCCGAGCGTGGCGTACTGCTTCTGCTGCACCCCGCGGGTCGCCAGGCCGATCAGCACCATGAACAGCGGGATGAGCGGGATCGTCAGGATGACCGTCAGACCCGACAGTGGATCGGCGAGGGTCATCGCGCCGATGAGGATCGGCATCGTGATCGCGGTGGCGACCAACTGCGGGAGGTAGCGACCGAAGTACGCGTCGAGCGCCTCGAGGCCGTGGCCGGCCGTCACGGCGAGGGCGGCGCCGTTGCGTGCGCCCAGCCACCGCGGGCCCAGGCGGCCCACCGCGGCGATGAGCGCCTCGCGCAGCTGCCGCGACGCCGACGCCGCCCCCCGTGCGGAGGTGCGCTCGGAGGCGGCGATCAGCAGCCCCCTGACCAGGCCGAAGGATGCCGCGGCCCCGATGGAGCCCCACAACTCGCCGACCGGCTGCCCCTGGATCGCGCCCACCAGCGCGCTCGTGAGCGCCCACGCGAAGCCGACGATCGCGCCCGTCTGGGCGAGGACGATCGCCGCGTTCACCGCGAAGAAGCCGCGGGAGGCGGTGGCGTAGCGGAGCAGCCGCGGGTCGACGGGTTTCATGGGATCAGTGCGCGACGAGCGCGGCCTTCTCGATGCGGGCGCGCGTGACGCGCTTGCGGAAGACCCAGTACGTCCAGCCCTGGTACGCCAGGATCAGCGGCAGGAAGATCAGGGCGGCCCAGCTCATGATCGTGAGCGTGTACGGGGTGCTCGAGGCGTTCTCGATGGTGAGACCCGCCCCTCCGGCGAGAGTGGTGGGCATGACGTTCGGGAAGAGGGCGAAGAACAGCGCGGCCACCGCGGTCACGATCGTCACCGCCCCGAGCGCGAAGGCGGTGCCCTCGCGATCGCGGCTGTTCGCGACCCACGAGCCGATCAGGGCGAGAGCGGCGGCACCCGACAGGGCCACGACGCCGAGGAACAGCGGGGCCGCAGTGGCCTGGGCGATCGTCCAGCCCAGGAAGATCGCCGCGAGGGCGATCGTGACCAGACCGGCGCGTCCCGCCAGTCGGCGGGCGTCGGCGCGGACCTGTCCGTCGGTCTTCAGCGCGACGAAGTACAGCCCGTGCACGAAGAACAGGCTCAGCGTCGTCAGACCGCCCAGGATGCCGTAGGGGTTGAGCAGCGTGAGCACCGTTCCGGCGTACTCGTGATCGGCGTCCAGGGGCACGCCCTGCACGATGTTCGCGAAGGCGACGCCCCACAGGAAGGCGGGGAGGGCGGATCCCACGACGATCATGCGGTCGAACGAGCGCTTCCACCGCAGCGAGTCGCGTTGGTGGCGGTACTCGAACGAGACGCCGCGGGCGATGAGGGCCAGCAGGATCGCCAGCAGCGGCAGGTAGAAGCCGCTGAACAGCGTCGCGTACCACTCCGGGAACGAGGCGAACAGGGCGGCACCGGCGACGATGACCCAGGTCTCGTTGAGGTCCCACACGGGACCGATGGTGTTGATGATCTGCCGACGGGCGATGTCGTCCTTGCCCAGGAAGGGCAGAGACATGCCCACGCCGAAGTCGAATCCGTCGAGCACGAAGTAGCCGACGAACAGGAACGCGACGATCCAGAACCAAAGCTGCGCGAGATCCATGATGACGGGGCTCCTAGTAGACCGTGGTGGGGGTGTTCTCGACGGAGTCGTCGCGTTCGGCGTCGGGGTCGGGCAGCGGCTCGGGGCCCTTCTGCGCGAACTTCACGATGAGGCCGAACTCGACGACGGCGAGGCTGAGGTAGACGAGCGTGAAGGCCACGAGCGACACGAGGACGCTCCAGCCCGGGACGCTGGGCGAGACGCCGTCCTGCGTGAGCATGAGACCGAAGACGATCCACGGCTGGCGGCCCATCTCGGTGAACACCCAGCCCACCAGGCTCGCGAGCATCGGGAGCGGGGCCGTCCAGATCGCCACGCGCCACATCCACCCGGCGACGGGGCGCTTGGCGTTCTTGCGCGTGACCCACAGGCCCACGACGCTCACGAGCGCCGCGATGCCGCCGAGGGCGATCATCCAACGGAAAGCCCAGTAGGTGACCCACAGGACGGGGGCGAAGTTGCCGTCGACCTGGTCGGCGAACTGGGGGAACATCTGCTGGCTGTACAGCGTATTGAGGTCGTTGATGCCCTCGACGCAGCCGTCGAGGGAGTGCGTCGACAGGATGCTGAGCAGGAACGGCACGCGGATGCTGAACAGCTCGCTCGTGCCGTCGGGGGTGCCGAGCGTGAAGATCGAGAACGAGGCGTTCGCGCCGCACACGGTGTTGAAGGTGGCCTCGGCGGCGGCCATCTTCATCGGCTGGGTCGCCACCATCACCAGGCTCAGCTGATCGCCGACGATCGCGACGAGGACGAACGACACCACGGTGGCCCAGAGGCCGAAGCGCAGGGTCTTGCGCATCATGTCGGTGTTGCGTCCGCGGGCCATGTGCCAGGCCGACACGGCGACGACGACCATCGCGGCGAACATCCACCCGGCGAAGATCGTGTGGGGGAAGGCGGCGAGGGCCACGGGGTTGGTCAGCAGCGCCCAGAAGTCGACGAGCTCGGCGCGGTGCCCCTCGGCCGACATCTGGTAGCCGACGGGGTTCTGCATGAACGCGTTGGCGGCGATGATGAAGTACGCCGACAGGGTCGCCCCGATCGACGCCATCCAGATGCTCGCCAGGTGGGCGAGGCGGGGGAGCTTGTCCCAGCCGAAGATCCAGAGGCCGATGAAGGTCGCCTCGAGGAAGAAGGCGAGCAGGCCCTCGAAGGCGAGCGGGGCACCGAAGACGTCGCCGACGAAGCGCGAGTACGCCGACCAGTTCATGCCGAACTGGAACTCCTGCACGATGCCGGTCACGACGCCCATGGCGAAGTTGATGAGGAAGATCTTCCCGAAGAAGCGGGTGAGGTGCAGCCACCGCACGTCGCCGGTCCGGTACCAGACGGTCTGGAAGACCGCCACGATCAGCGACATCCCCAGCGTCAGCGGGACGAAGAGGAAGTGGTACAGGGTCGTCAACCCGAACTGCCAGCGGGCGAGAGCCAGGGGGTCGAGCCACTCCATCGGGAGCCTCCGATCGAACCGGATTATGTGGTCAGACCACATGCTACGCCGGGCTCTCCCGCGCCGCCCGGCGATGATTCGGCGTCGAACCACCTCCCCGGTCTACGCTGAGACTTACCGGGGAAGTCTTTTCCCGCGAACCCGTCCGGAGGCGGCATGTCGGTGCGTCAGAGCCTGCTCGCGATCCTCGATCGCGGCGCCTGCTACGGCTCCCAGCTGCGCGCCGAATACGAGCGGCGCACCGGGGCCGCGGTCAACGTCGGCCAGGTGTACACGACGCTCGAACGGCTCGAGCGCGACGGACTCGTCGAAGGAGCGGGTGTCGACGACGAGGCTCGCGTGCTGTGGCAGCCGACCGACGCCGGTCGCCTCGAGGCGCGGTCGTGGTTGACGACCGCGTCCCTCGCGGAGGGGCGCGACGATGTCGCCCTCAAGATCGCCCTCGCCGTGACCCTCCCCGAGACGGATGTCGAGGCGGTGCTCTCGGCGCAGCGCGACGCCGTGCGCGCGGCCCTGGCGGCGACCGACGTCGAGGACGACCCGGAGGATGCCGTCGCGGTGGCGATCGTGCGCGCGGCGCGTCGGGCGCGCCTCGAGGCCGACCTGCGCTGGCTCGACGAGGTCGAGCGTCTCACCGCCGGCGCGGAACCCTTCGACCTCGCGGTCGAGCGTCCCCGTCGCGGTCGCCCCGCGCGCTCGGCGCTCTGAGGCGCGCGGCCCGTCCGACGCGGACCGTCCGACGCGGGGGGCGCGCGAGTACCTCCACCCCGCCGATCCGTCAAGGGCCGCCCCTTTCATCGGATGAACGCGCACGCTGAGACCACCCCGGACGAGCTAAGGAGTTCTCGCATGGTCATGGAAGCACCGCTCAGCCGCCGGGGTTCGAAGAGCGTCGGAACGCCGCCGGTCATCACCGAGATCCCCTGGACGCGCATCGACCTCGACCTGTACGAGGTCGCGCGCGAGGGGTACATCGTGGGCTACGTCGAGGTCGTCGGCGCCGTGTTCGTCGCTCTCGGCGGGGCGCGCTACGACCGCGCGGTCGAGCTGTCCCAGCACCTCACGTTCCATTCCGCGGTCGACGCCCTCGTGCGCCGCGCGGTCAGCGCGTGAGGCGGTAGCCCGCCTCGTCGATCGCCGCGGCGATGTCGTCGTCGCTCACGGCGCCCGTCCGGGCGATCCGCACGAGCGACGCCTCTCCGGCCCGCAGGTCGACCGAGACGACGTCGACGCCCTCGAGCGCCGACAACTCCTCGGTGACGGCGCGTACGCAGTGGTCGCACGTCATGCCCTCGACGGTGAGCACGTCGTTCGCCGCGGGCGTCGCGGCGGGGGAGGAGGCCGCGCGGTGGCCGCACCCGCAGCCGTCGCCGCAGCCTCCACCGGCGGGAGCGGATGCCGTGAGTCCGAGGTCGATGCGCTGTTCGGTCATGGGGTCTCCTTACGAGCGGACCAGGCGGGCGATGGCCTGGTTGGCTTCTCTGAGCTTCTCTTCGGCGACGGGGCCGCCCTGCGCGGCCGCTTCGGCGACGCAGTGCGAGAGGTGGTCGTCGAGCAGCGAGAGGGCGACGTTCTCGAGCGCCTTCGTGACCGCCGACACCTGGGTGAGGATGTCGATGCAGTACTGATCGTCGTCGACCATGCGGGCGATGCCGCGCACCTGACCCTCGGCGCGACGCAGGCGTTTGAGCAGGTCGTCCTTGTGGCCCTCGTATCCGTGCACGACATCCATCATACCCCCGTGGGGTATATGTATCACCGTTCGCCGAGGTGTCAACCCCCTCGGCACGACGCCGCGACTGACGGAGGGTCGAAGCATCAGGAGGTCGACATGCTGTTGCGTCAGACCGGTGGTGGTCGGCGATGACCACCGAACCCTTCCCCACCGGACCCCACCGCCCCGTGCGCATCCCGCACCTGCCCCCGCTGCGCTCGCAGCGGCGAGAATCGAAGGATGACGCGAACACTGGCAGCGCTTCCGGGCGCCGCCCGGAGGCTGTGCCTCAGCCGAAGAAACGGCGAGATCTGCACCCGTGAGGACGGGCACCGGGGCCTTCACCACCGCACGGGCGGGCGTCTGCTCTGGAGCGACCTGCAGGCCGATCCGCCCGAATGTCCCGGCGCGGGCTCGGCCGCTTCGCCGGCCGCGACGCTCGATGACGGGTTCCCCGATGGTCGCGCGGTCTGCCCCGTCTGCTGGGCGTTCGTCGAGGTGACCGCCGAGGGCGCGCTCGCGCCGCACGACTCCTGGCGCGGTGACGAGTCGCGCCAGGAGGCCGATCGACGGCGCGAGTGGTTCAATGCCTTCGGCTGGTGACCACCCCGCTCACGCGGGCGCCGCGACCAGGGTGGCCCGGCCGTCGACGACCTCGACCGTCTCGTCAAGCGCGCCCGCGTGCACGAGGTCGTGCGTGACCAGCAGGGTCGCGGTGTCGCGCTCGTGGGTGAGCCGGGAGATCAGCGCCATGATCTCGGCGCCGCGCGCGCTGTCCAGCGCGCTCGTGGGCTCGTCGACCAGCAGCACGCGGGGATCGTGCACGAGCGCGCGGGCGATCGCGACGCGTTGACGCTGCCCGCCCGACAGCTGCGCGGGGCGACGGTCGGCGTGAGCGCCGAGGCCCACGGCATCCAGCAGCTCGTCGACGCGTCCGCGCACGGCGGAGCGGCGCTCGCGGCGGCCGCGTCCGCCGAGCTCCGCCATCACCCGCAACTGCTCGCGGGCGGTGAGGGCGGGCAGCAGCTGCGGCTGCTGGAACACGATGCCGATGCGTTCGCGGCGCAGCGCGGTGCGGCTCGCGGCGCTCAGCGGGGTGGCATCCACCCCGTCGATGACCACGCGACCGGAGTCGGGGCGCACGAGCGTCGCGGCGAGGGCGAGCAGGCTGGACTTGCCCGACCCCGACGGGCCGGTGATGCCGGTGACCCGCCCGCGGCGGCCCTCCAGCGTGACGTGGTCGACGGCCGTGACGCGGGCGTCGCCGTCGGGGTAGGTCAGGGTGACGTCGTCGAGAAGGATCATCGGGTGCTCCCCAGAGCGGTGAGAGGGTCGGACGAGGTGACGGTGCGCAGCGACACGGCCGCTCCGGCGAGGCCGAGGGCGATCATGACGGCCGCGGGTGCGAGGGTGGTCAGCGGGCTGAGCAGGAAGGGCAGGGCACTGCCCGCGAGGGCTCCGAGGATCGCCGTGAGGGCGATGCCCACGCCCACGCCGGCGACCAGCACGACCAGGGCCTGACCGAGGGCGTCGCGCACGAGAGCGGGGGTGCTGGCGCCGAGGGCTTTCAGCACGGCGACGTCTCCCGCGCGCTGCATCGTCCACACCGTGAAGAACGCGCCCACGACGAGCGCCGAGACGCCGAAGAGCATCGCGATCATCAGCCCGAGCGAGCCGATCTCCGAGCGGAACGTGGGCAGCGCCGACAGGCTCGCCAGGGGAGTGGATGCCGTGGTCCCGGTGCTCTGCGCGAGATCGTCCCACGCGGGGGTGCCCGAGACGGCGAGCACGGTCGCCGCGCCCGTTCCGCCCAGACGCTCGTCGAGGCTCTTCCAGGCGCTCGGGCTCAGGGCCACGACGGGGGTGTGGCTGTACGACAGGTCGTCGCCGACGGCGGCGACGCGGAACGTTTCGCCCGCGATGGTCACGTCGTCGCCGACCGCGGCTCCCAGAGTTGTCGCGGCGCCGGCGGACAGCGCCGCCTCGCCGTCTGACGGGGCGTTCAGGGCGAACGAGGGGGCGTCGAGGCCGAACAGGGCGACCGCTCCCGAGGCGCCGGGGCCCTCGGCGCGGGACTGCAGGATGCCGACCGGCACGACGCCCGTGACACCCGGGGCGTCGCGCCACGCGGCGACGGTGGCATCGTCGATCGCCGACTCCCCGAAGGTCGCCGCCGCGTCTCCCGCCGGCTGAAGCACGAGCCGATCGCCGGGCAGGGCCAGCACGGCCGAGACGTTCTGGGCGGCGAGGCCGCCGGTCAGGCCCGCGAGGAAGCCCACGAGCAGGGTGATGAGGGCGACGACCGCCCCGATGAGGGCGAACCGCCCGCGGGCGAACCGCAGATCGCGCCATGCGACGTACACGTCGCCTCCTTCCGCCGGTGTCTCTCACCGGCACGTCTCCAGCGTCGTCGGGCGGGCGCCGCGGGTCATCGGCGCAAGGGGCGTTCTTGCTCTCCACCTTTCGGATGATCCGCCGGGGCCCCGGCATCCGTAGCCTGGGAGGGTCATGCCGCACCGCACCCTCGCTCCCGTGTTCGCGGGCCTGCGCGTCGGACTCCACGTCCTGTTCGCCGCGCTGCTCGCGCTCGTCGTGGTGCGCGTGCTCGTCACCGGCGGGTCCGCGATCGCTCTCGTGCTCGCCGGCGTCCTCGGCGCCGTCTACCTCGCGGGGCTCGGTGTCGCCCGCTCCCGGCGACGGGCCGCGGCGATCGCGTGGGTCGCGGTGCTGACGGCGGTGTGGGCCGCGCTCGTGTGGCTGGTCCCCGAGGCGGCCTACCTCGTCTTCCCGCTGTTCTTCCTCTACCTGCACGTGCTGCCCGGCGTCGCCGGCCCCCTCGCCGTGCTCGGCACCACGGCCCTCACGATCGCGGCGTTCGCGGTGCACGGGGGACTGACCGTGGGCGGTGTCGTCGGGCCGCTCGTCGGCGCCGGCGTCGCGCTGCTCATCGGCCTCGGGTACGCCGCCCTCGATCGACGTGCCGCCGAGCGCGAGGCGCTCATGGCCGAGCTGCTCGCCACGCGCGACCGGCTCGCCGCCGCCGAGCGCGAGCAGGGCGTGCTCGCCGAGCGGGCGCGCCTCGCCCGCGAGATCCACGACACCGTCGCCCAGGGACTCTCGAGCATCCAGATGCTCCTGCACGCGGCGGAGCGGGCGGATGCCGACAGCCCGGGCCTCGTCCACGTGCGCCTCGCGCGCGAGACCGCGGCCGACGGTCTCGCCGAGACGCGGCGCTTCATCCGCGAGCTCACGCCCCCGCGCCTCGACAGCGGCCTCGGCCCCGCGCTCGAGCGCCTCGGCCGGGAGTGGTCCGCGCGCGAGGGGATCTCCGTCGAGATCGAGACCGACGACGACGCCGAGCTGCCGATGGACGCGCAGACGGCCCTGCTGCGCATCGCGCAGGGGGCGCTCGCCAACGTCGCCCAGCATTCCGGCGCGGCGCACGCCGGCATCCACCTGACGCGCGACGGGGAGGGGGTGCGTCTGCGGATCAACGACGACGGCCGCGGATTCGACCCGCGCCTCGCCGAGGATGCGGCGGCGCACACCGACTCGTTCGGGTTGCGCGCCATGCGGGAGCGGGTGGAGCAGCTCGACGGCCGACTCGACGTCGAGGGCGCGCTCGGCGCGGGCGCGTCGATCACGGTGACCCTGCCGGGGAGCGCGTCGTGATCCGCGTCGTCATCGCCGACGATCACCCCGTCGTGCGCGCGGGGGTGCGGGCGCTGCTCGACGCCGAGACCGACATCGAGGTCGTCGGCGAGGCGGCGACCCCCGACGAGGCCGTCGCCCTCGCGGACGCCCTCGCGCCCGAACTCGTGCTGATGGACCTGCAGTTCGGCGATCGCGCCGCCGGGGCCGAAGCGACCCGTCGCGTGCGCGCGCTCGCCGCGCCGCCATACGTCCTCGTGCTGACCAACTACGACACCGACGGCGACATCCTCGGCGCGGTCGAGGCGGGCGCGAGCGGATACCTCTTGAAAGACGCCCCGCCCCACGAGCTGCTCGCGGGCGTGCGCGCCGCGGCGGCCGGTCAGAGCGCCCTCGCCCCGGCCATCGCGGGCCGGCTGCTCGCGCGACTGCGCGAACCCCGCGTCACGCTCTCGGCGCGCGAGATCGAGGTGCTGCGCCTCGTCGCCCGCGGGGCGTCGAACGCCGAGGTGGCCGCGCGCCTGCACATCACCGACGCCACGGTGAAGTCGCACCTCGCGCACATCTTCTCGAAGCTCGGGGTGACCTCGCGCACCGCCGCCGTGTCGTCGGCCCGGGCCCTCGGCATCCTGCGCTGACGGGGCCGCCCGACCCGGGCGCCCCGACGACGACGCGCCCGCGACGTACGATGGGCCTCATGATCCGGGTGCGCGTGGTCGGTGTCGCCCTCGATCCGGCGCAGCAGCACGTCATCCTGCTCTCGCCCCTCGACGCGGAGGCCGACGGAGAACGCGTGCTCCCCGTGTGGATCGGGCCGCAGGAGGCGATGTCGATCCTCGTCGCGGTCGAGAACACCCCGCCGCCGCGGCCGCTCGCGCACGACGTCATGACCGCGATCCTCGGTGAGCTGTCGGCGACCGTGGACCGCGTCGAGATCACCCACCTCGACGACGGCACGTTCTACGCCCGGCTCGTGCTCGACACCCCGCGCGGACAGCGCTCCTTCGACGCGCGCCCCTCCGACGCGATCGCGCTCGGCGCGCGCGCCGACGCCCCGATCTGGGTCGCCGAGGAGGTGTTCGCGGAGGCGGGCGTCCCCGCCGACGACGTCGACGTGCAGCCGTCGCCCGAGGAGGAACGCGTGCGGGAGTTCCGCCGCTTCCTCGACGACGTCGATCCCGACGATTTCCAGGGCTAGCACCGATGCCACCTGTCGGTGGACGCTCCTAGACTCGCGGAGGGGGCCGCTCGCCGCGGTCCGTGATCCACGACGAACGGGGAACCAATGCAACTCGCCATGGTCGGACTCGGACGAATGGGCGCCAACATCGTGCGCCGACTGATGAGGGACGGTCACGACTGCGTCGTCTTCGACGTGAATCAGGATGCCGTGGCCTCGCTCGTCGAAGAAGGAGCCACCGGGGCGACGAGCATCGCCGACCTGGCCTCGAAGCTGCAGAAGCCGCGCGCCGTCTGGCTCATGATCCCCGCCGGCCTCACCGGGAAGGTCGTCGACCAGGTCGCCGAGGTGCTCGAGCCCGGCGACATCATCATCGACGGCGGCAACTCGAACTACCGCGACGACGTGCGCCGCGCCAAGAAGCTCGACGACAGCGGCATCCACTACGTCGACGTGGGAACCAGCGGCGGGGTCTTCGGTCTCGAGCGCGGCTACTGCCTCATGGTCGGCGGCCACGACGAGGCCGTCGCGCACCTCGAGCCCGTCCTGCGCACGATCGCACCGGGTCCCGGAGAGGTCGAGCGCACGCCCGGCCGCACCGGCGACTACACGACGGAGGAGCGCGGCTACCTGCACTGCGGCCCGTCGGGCGCCGGGCACTTCGTGAAGATGGTGCACAACGGCATCGAGTACGGCATCATGGCCGCGCTCGCCGAGGGCCTCAACGTGCTCAACAACGCCGACGCGGGCCTGCACCAGGGCGAGCACTCGGCCGAGGTCGCGCCGCTCGAGGAGCCCGAGTTCTACCAGTTCGACATCGACACCGCCCGGGTGACCGAGCTGTGGCGTCGTGGCTCCGTCATCTCGTCATGGCTGCTCGATCTGACCGCGGCCGCCCTGGCGCAGAACCCCACGCTCGACGGCCTCGCCGGCCGGGTGTCGGATTCCGGCGAGGGCCGCTGGACGGTCAAGGCCGCGGTCGACACCGGGGTTCCCGTGCCGGTGCTCGCCGCCTCGCTGTTCGAGCGTTTCGCCTCGCGCGGCGAGGACCACTTCGCGAATCAGGTGCTCTCGGCGATGCGCCTGCAGTTCGGCGGCCACCAGGAGCTGCCCGCCGGAGACGTGCTCGAGGCCGGTCAGAAGAAGGCCGAGAGCGGCCGCGACTGACGCCGCGTCAGCGCGTCAGCAGGATCTGGCAGATGTAGAGGCTCCCGCCGTCGTTCCACACCTCGGTGGCGGGGGCCACGCACGTCCCGTCTTCGGCGGTGAGCAGCCGCACCCCGGCGTCGTCGTAGAGGGCGTACGGTCCGACCGTGCCGTGCACCGGCGCGGACACGCCCTGGGGGAGCTCTCCCACCGACGCGAGGGCGTCGCGAAGGGGCACGCTCGCGGTCTCGGTGTAGTAGTTGACGCCGTTGTAGTCGCGGCAGTTCGCGGTGCCCCCCACACCGACGGGGAAGCCGGTCGCGAGGCAGTAGCCGCCCGGGGGCATGTCAGGAAGCGTGTCGTGCGCGCTGCGGTACTTCTCGAAGATCTCCTGCCACTGCACGAGCTTCTGCGTGGCCTGCTCGTTCGGGGTGGGCTGCGGGGCGGTGAGCAGCCAGACGAGGAAGCCGATCGCCCCGAGGATGACGACCCCGCCGACGACGAGGGCGGTGATCGCGGCGGGGTGGAGACGGGCGCGGGACGTGGACGACATGGCGGGCTTTCTCGAGGGGGCGGGCCGCGTCAGGCTGCCACGCCCGCGCGCAGTGTTCGTGCCGTGAACAGGGGGGACGGGGGATCCCCGGCCGAGGATTCACCCGCGTTCTCGCCCAGGGGCACGGCACCGTGCGTCTCTCCGCCCGCGGCGGTCGGGGGAGACTAGAGGGATGAGCAGTTCGGCATCCACGCCCTCCGACCGTTACGTCGTCGCCACCGACGGTGCCTGCAAGGGCAACCCGGGTCCCGCGGGCTGGGCGTGGGTCGGAGAGGACGGGCACTGGGCGGCGGGGTCCATCCCCTCGGGCACGAACAACATCGGCGAACTGCTCGGTCTCCTTCACGCCATCACCGACCACGCCGACGTCCCCGAGCTCGTCGTCCAGGCCGACTCGAAGTACGCGATCGACACCTACTCGTCGTGGATGGACGGCCACCGTCGACGCGGCTGGGTGACGAGCGCGAAGAAGCCCGTCGCGAACCGCGGCATCCTCGAGGCGCTCATCGCCGCACGCGACGCGCGCCGCGAGGCGGGGCTTCCCGACGTGGTGCTCGAGCACGTGCGCGGTCACTCGGGCCACGTGCTCAACTCGTGGGCCGACGAGCGGGCGGTCCGCGCGTCGCAGCACGCGGCCAAGGGCGAGGAGCTCATCTGGACGTCGCTGCGGGGCCTCGACCGGCTCGAGGTGCAGAAGGCCCCGCCCCGGTCCGCCGCGGACCGCAACGGCCGCTGACCCTCCCCGTGCTCATCCCGCTAGGACGTCGGCCTCCTCGGCGAGGGTGAGCCCGGCGCGTCGAGGGCGGTCGACGCCACGATCCCGTTCGTCGGCGAGCACGCGTCGCATCGTCTCGGCGAGCGGACGACGTCGACCCCCGGATGCCACGAAGGCGGCGTCGCTGCGTCGGGAGAAGCCCTGCGCCTCGGCGGGGAGCCACAGCGGCAGTGACCGGGGGCCCATCCAGTGCTGCACGCCCCGGGAGAGGAGGGTCTCGTCGTCGAGGGCGACCGGCTCGGCATCCGCTCCCGCGGCCTCTCGCGCCGCGGCGAGCACGGCTGCCAGCGGGAGCTCCTCGCCCACGGCGTTCACAGGACCGATCGTGCCCGCGGCGCCCGCGCGCACGATCCACTCGGCGAGGTCGTCGACGTCGATGCCCTGCGCGTGGCGACCGGCGGTCTCGGGCACAACGACGCGTCCCCCGCGATCGAAGCGCGCCGGCCAGTATCCGAAGCGATCGGTCGGGTCGCCCGGTCCGACGATGAGCCCCGCGCGCACCCGCAGAGCCCGATCGCTCGCGCGCGCCGTCGTTAGCTGCTCGGCGTGGACCTTGGCATCCGAGTATCGGGTCGTGTCGAGCGGGTCGACGAGGTCCGCCGACTCGTCGGCGAACGGTGCGTCGGAGCGGGCGTAGACCGAGACGCTCGACACGAGCGTCCAGTGCGCCGCGCGATCGGCGAGGGCGTGGAGTCCGGATGCCACGAAGCCCGGGTCCCACGACAGCTCGACCACGTCGTCCCAGTCGCCGTCGAGGCCGGCGTAGGCGTCGCGTGCGCCGCGGTCGGCGCGCACCAGCCGCGCTCCCGGCGCGACGGCCCCCGACTCACCGCGCGCGAGGCAGGTGACGTCGGCGCCGGAGGCCAGCGCCGCCGCCGCTATCGCGCGGCCGAGCCACGCGGTTCCGCCCAGGATGAGGATGCGTCGCATACGACTCACCCAAGCAGCCCCCGCCTCGCGGGGCGAGGGGGGTTCGCGCTCGGCGGACGCAACCCCTGTCGCACCGTCCCGAGTGCTGACAGAAAGAGAGGATGCCGCCCGCCGCGCCCCGTCCCTCCCTCATCCAGCAGCGTTTCGCTCTCGAACGTGCACGAGCATGGGCGAGGTGGGGAGTGGCCGCAACGTCGATCTTCGCGGTCGGGATGGCGGTGCAGATCATACTCGAGGGCGGGGATGCCTCCTGGTGGCGCTGGGGCGGGCTCGTGTTCTGGGTGATCATGGTCGCTCTCAGCGTGCGCCGCGCCGCCGGGGCGGGGCGATCGCTGCGGGCCTTCGAGGCCGCGCACGTACGCGACGCCGGGAGGCAACGACCCATCGGCGCCTGAAACGACGTCAGAGTGGCGCGATGCAGAGCGCGAGAGCCGCTGCTACGTGCCGGCGCGACCTCTCGGGGGCACCGGGGTGCCCTGATGGAAAACGAGCCGCGGGGGAACGCCCCGCCACAGCGACGAACGGCGGCTGACGCGTCCCTCGAACACGAGCACGTAGTCGAGCAGCACCGTGTCGGGGGCGACGACCCTGCTGGAGCGTTCCCCGATCTCGCCCGCCGACGCCCCGGGGTCCGCGTGCAGGGCGGCGACGATGTCGTCGCGGGTGAAGCGCCGCCCCGACTGCCCGATCTCGACGACGTCCTCGCTCAGGAGCGGCTCGACCTCGGCGGGGTTCCGGCGCACCACGGGGTCGAGCAGTCGTTGCTCGGCCGCCCACGCCGCGGCGACGAGCGCGGCGGCATCCCGACTCCGGCCGCGGATCTCGTACCGGCGGTCGATGCCGGCCGTCGCGGTGCCCCACGCGCTCGCCGCGACCCGACGCTGGTGGGCGTCGAAGGCGGCCTCGTCGACGAAGCGCTCCTCGACGCGCCACACGAGGGGATCGTCGGTGGGATCGACGTCGAAGGCGAGGCATCCCGGCTCGGCCCGGGTGAGGGCGAGGTGCGCCGACAGGTGCGCCCGCACGCGCGCGGCCTCGGCCTCGTCGGCGCAGCGGAGCTCGCCCGACAGGGTCACCTCGGAGTCGCTGCGCACGGGAGTGGTCGTTCCCGACGTCCAATCGCGCCGCAACACGCTGTAGGCGACGGACGCCTTCGGCTCGCCGCCCTGCACGGGCCATCCGTCTCGATACGTCGCCTCGAGGACCCACCCGCAGCGGTCGAACGTCCGTCGCATCGCGAGGTTGTCTTCGCGTGTCTGGCCCTCGAACCGGATGACGTGAGGATGCGCGGAGAAGAGACGGTCGGTGGCGGCGAGCAGGGCAGCGGCTCCCCGCCCCTGCCCGCGCCAGGACTCGCCGATCCGCAGGTCGACCATGACGGTGGAATCGGCGAGGTCGTCGAGGCGGACGACCCCGACGTGTCCGTGCTCGTCATCGTCGACCCAGAGGGCTTCGGTCTCGTCGCCACCCCACGCGCCGGCATCGATCGCCTCGTCCACCTGCGCGGCGGTGGAGCGCGATCGCACGTGGAACGGGAACAGATTCGTGGTGAGAAACGCAACGAGCGCATCGCGATCGGCCCCGGCGGCGTCGAGGGGGCTCAGGTGCAGCGTCATCCGCCCACGCTACGCGGTCACCTGGCCGCGTTCACGTGACCGGGGTCACGTGGCGGGGGACGCCAGCGACGGGGTCTTCGCGATGGCATCTCTCAGCACCTTCTCGCCGGGGAAGAGGGGGTCGTGGTAGACGTCGCCGAAGGCGAAGGGGGCGCGCATGTGCCAGATCGACGCGCCCGTGCACCACGGCGACTGCAGCGGCGCCTTCAGCACCGAGCGGTACAGCAGCGCCTGCACGTCGTGGTTCGGCGCACCCGTGGGCGGGGTGCTGCCCTCCTGCTGGGCGAGGCCGTCGACGCGCGGTTGCACGCCGACCTCCGTGATGAGGAACGGGATGCGCAACTGTTCGCAGACATCCTCGAGCTTGCCGAGGTGGTCGTCGGTGCGGCCGCCCGCCCCGCGCCATCCGGCGGCGAGCTCGTCGACGGTGATGTTCGGCGCATCGGGGGTGTAGACCTTGTCGGTCAGGCGGATCCACGAGTTGATGCCGAAGACGTCGAGCAGCCGGGCCATGTGAGCGGTGCCCTGCGGGAGCCAGTACGTGTGCAGCAGGTAGAGCTCGAGCGTGGTGAAGGCCGCCGTCAGCTTCACCCCGGGTTCGGCCGCGCGCACGGTCTTCACGAGGTCGACCCAGTTCGCGTACTGCGCGGCTTCGGTCTGCCCGGGCTGCTCGCACGCCAGGGAGAGGTATTCGACGTCGTTGTCGGCGCAGAGGCCCGCGAAGTGCACCATCTGCTCGGTCCACCGGGAGAAGAAGCCGTCGACGGATGCCGGGGCGTAGTTCGCGCGGTAGAAGCCGTCGCCGTCCTCCTCGGTGGCGATGTGGGGCTTGAGCAGCGTGATGCGGACGCCGCGATCCTTCGCGAGCGCGAAGACCTTGCGGATGCGATCGTCCGACACCCGGGTGAAGGTCGTCGAGGTCGGATCGGGGATGTAGCACAGCACGACGAGGGTCGCGTGGGCGCCGAGGCGCGCGATGCGATCGAGCTCGCGCGCCGTGGCGGACAGGGGCGTCTTCTCGTCGAGGCTGAGCGAGATGCTCAGGTCGCGCCTGATGTCGCCGACCGTGCCGGCGAAGCGCCGCCGCCACCGATCGTCGCCCCGGCGCACCTCGATCGCGAAGGCGTACGCCTCCTGGGTCGTCGGTCGCCCCGAGAGGGTCGCGCCGACGATCGCGAGACCCGCCGGGAGCTCCCCGTCGACGAGGGTCAGCGTGGCGTCGTCGCTCGTGGACAGCGGACGGCGGACGGTGTCCCACACGTGCAGACCGAGGTCGGTGGGAATGCTCGGGCTCGGCGACGGGGACGCACCGGAGGCGCTGTTCGACGGCGAGAGCGACGGCTGCCCCGCGGCGTCGCCGGTGATCAGGGTCGCCGCCGCGGCGCTCGCCGCACCCAGCGTGACCACGCCGAGCCCGCCCAGCAGCAGGCCGCGTCGAGAGACGTCCATGGTGGTCCCCTCCCGGTGCGGTGCCGTGTGCGGTGTGCGAGATGCACGGTGTCGACGTCGACCGATGAGGGCGGCGCGTCGGGTGCGCGCCCTCGCACCAGGCTAGAGGGGCGGAGGAGGTGGGCGGAGGGACCGGGGTGGAAATCTTCGGCGACTCCCGGGGACTTCTCGGCAACCGCAGCCGATCGAAGGCGGCGGATACGCTGGACCTTCCGATACCCGAGGAGCCCCGTGTCATCCGTCTATCGTTCGAGCCGCGTCCGTCTCCTCCGCACCGCCTCCCTCGGGATCGCGGGAGTCGGGGCCTCGATCGTCATGGGGACGCTCGGGTCGTGGTGGACGCCCCTCATCCTCCTGATCGCCACCGCCGGGGCGCTGCTGGTGGTCTGGAGAACCGACGGCGGGGCTGCGGCATCCGGGGGTGTCGTCCCGGTGCTCGCGGTCGTGGTCGCGCTCACGGTGGCCGGGCTCTTGGGCGTCGCAGGTGCGCTGGCGCCGGTCTGGGTGTGGGCCGCTCTCGGCGCGTACGCGGTCGCGTGGGGCGAGTACCTCGTTTCGCAGACCATCGCGCGCTCGCGCGGGGTGGCGGGTTCCCGGTGACCGGGGCGCCGTTCCTCCTCGTCGCGGCCGTGTCGCGTGCGCACGAGCGGGGGTGGCAGGGCATCCGCATCAACGCGAATCTCTACGCGACGGGACATTGGCGGTGCCGCGTTTTCGTCCCCGAGCCGGGCGAGGTCGACGAGGGCTCCGTGCCACGCGAGAGCAACGTCCTCCTCGCGTACTCGAGTGCGGGCCGGGACGACGTGTTCCACGACGGGCGGACCGATTGGACGGTCGAGACCCTCGCCGATCGGTTCATCGAACTGGCGCGGCCGTTCGCGCCGGCATCCGGATCCGACCCGGCCTACGCCGCGTGGCTCGACGAGCTGCGTCGCCGCACCGGCGGAGGAGCGTTCTTGATGTACGAGGACTCGATGAGCCGCCAGACGATGTGGCGTGAGCGCGGACTCGTGAGCCTCTTGTACGCCCACCCCGAGGCGGCGGCAGCGGATGCCACGGGCGCGGTGGACGAGAACGGGTGGACGCTCGACGGCACCATGCCCGTTCCGCCCGCTCGCTGAGCACCGAACGCCACCCGTCCGCCTCTCGCGTCACGAAACGACGAACGGACCCGGATGCCGAGGGGGCGGCATCCGGGTCCGTTCGAGGGGTGTCAGACCGTCGCGAGGGTCGACTGCCAGCCGAGGGCGGGGGCGACGTGCTTCGCGAAGTTCTCGACGAGGCGGAGGTTGAACTCCACGCCCATCTGGCTCGGGATCGTCAGCATGAGCGTGTCGGCGGTCATGACGGCGGCGTCGTTCTGCAGCTGCTCCACGAGCACCTCGGGCGGCGCCGCATAGGTCTTGCCGAAGGTGGACCGCATGCCGTCGATCACGCCGATCTGGTCGCTGCCCGCGGATCCGCCGAAGTACATCTCGTCTTCGGCCGTGACGATGGGGAAGATGCTGCGGCTCACCGAGGTGCGGGGCTCGCCCGTGTGGCCGGCCTCGCGCCAGGCCGCGCGGAAGGCGTCGAGCTGCTGGGCCTGCAGGATGTCGAACGGCGTGCCGTCGGCCTCGATCAGCAAGGTGGACGACATGAGGTTGACGCCGATGCGACCCGCCCACTCGGCGGTGGCCGTCGTGCCGGCACCCCACCAGATGCGCTTCTTCAGGCCGGGGGAGTGCGGCTCGATGCGCTGGAGTCCGGTGCCGCCGCCGAAGGGGCTCATCGGGTCGCGCTCGGCCAGTCCCTCGCCCTCGATGGCGCGCAGGAACAGGTCGAAGTGCTCGCGCGCGATGTCGGCGCCCCGGGCGTCCTGCGATCCGGTGTAGCCGAATGCCTCGTAGCCGCGCTGCACCGTCTCGGGTGAGCCGCGGCTGACGCCGAGCGCGAGGCGGTTCCCGCTGATGAGGTCGACGGATGCCGCCTCCTCGGCGAGCATGAGCGGGTTCTCGTAGCGCATGTCGATGACGCCGGTGCCGACCTCGATGCGCGAGGTGCGCGCGGCGATCGCCGCGAGCAGGGGCATGGGGGCTGCCTGCTGTCGCGCGAAGTGGTGCACGCGGAACGAGATGCCGTTGACGCCGAGGTCGTCCATGCCCTGGGCCAGATCGATCGCCTGGAGCATCGAGTCGCCCGCCGACAGGTGGTGCCCGCCGCCGAGGGGGCCGTAGTGGCCGAAGGAGAGTGTGCCGAAGGAGCGCATGCTCGGTGCAACGCGCGGCATCCTGATCTATTCCCGCGCATGTACCGGAGACGACCCTCGGGCGCGCGAGGTGTGGAAGCATTTCGAGGGTGGACGATGGCGTGCGGGAGGAGCTGCGGCGGCTGCGCGCCCGGGCGTACGGTCCCGGCGCCGACATCGACACGGACCCCGCCGCCTGCGCCCGGCTGACAACCCTTGAAGAACTCGAGCGCGCCGAGCGAGCGGCCCGCGCGGCGGCTCCGCCGGCGACTCCGGCCGCGGACCCGGTCGCACCGATCGTCCGAACCGACGTCGCGCCGGAGACCGACGGCGAAGACGACGAAGACGACGACGACCCGCGCCCTCGCGAGCGCGCCCCCCTCGTGCGCTCGCGGCGCACGCTGTGGATCTGGGCGGCGTCGCTCGCCGTGGTCGCCGCGGTCGCGAGCGCGGCGACCACCGCGGGGGTGGGCTTCGTTCCGGTCTCGACGTCGCGGGGAGCGCCGCAGGTGGCCACCCTCACCGAGGATCCCGGCACGCAGACCCCCGCGATCTTCGGGCAGCGCACGGGCGACGAGCGGGCGTTCGCCGACTTCTACGGCGTCACGGCGTTCGTCGGCACGGCGCAGATCGACGCGAGCGAGAACCGCAGCCCGTGCCTCTACCTGCTCGACACCGACGAGGTCGGGCAGGACGGCGGCAACGGCTTCCGCGGCAACTTCGTCTACGGGGGATGCGGGGCCGGCATCTTCCCCGCGACCGTGCAGTTCGTCGTCGCCGACGGCATGCCGGCGGAGTTCATCGCGCGCTTCCCGATCGGCACGAGCGTGCAGTTCGTCTACGACGGCGACAACGTCGGCGTCTTCAGCGACAAAGGTTGAGGCGGGACGGGGCCGTGGGCGCGGTGCGCGCGGGAACGCTCTCGCAGCGGGGCGCCGAGCGGGTCGCGAACGCCGCCTGCCGCGGCATCCGCTCCGCCGATCGACCGGTCGGATGAGAGGCTGGGGGAGTGACCCCCCTCCTCGAGCACGTCCCCGCCGGCGCCGACCCGGATGCCGCCTACCTGGGCTTCGTGGAGTGGGCCGCCTCGCGCGGGCTGACGCTCTACCCCGCCCAGGACGAGGCGGTCATCGAGATCGTGTCGGGGGCGAACGTCATCCTGTCCACCCCCACCGGTACGGGCAAATCGCTCGTCGCCATCGCCGCGCACGCGGCATCCCTCTCCCGCGGTGGCCGCACCTACTACACGGCACCCATCAAGGCGCTCGTGAGCGAGAAGTTCTTCGCCCTCGTCGACATCTTCGGCGCCGAGAACGTCGGAATGGTCACGGGCGACTCCTCGGTCAACTCCGATGCTCCGATCATCTGCTGCACCGCCGAGATCCTCGCGAACCTCGCCCTGCGACAGGGGGTCGACGCGGACGTGGACCAGGTCGTCATGGACGAGTTCCACTACTACGGCGAGGCCGATCGCGGCTGGGCGTGGCAGGTGCCGCTGCTGCTGCTGAACCGCGCGCAGTTCATCCTCATGTCGGCGACCCTCGGCGACGTCGACGACATCGCCGACGACCTCTCGCGCCGCACCGGTCGGCCCACCGCGCGGGTGACCGGCGTCGAGCGCCCCGTGCCGCTGCACTTCGAGTACGCCCGCACGCCCGTGCACGAGACGGTGCAGGAGCTGCTCGACACGAAGCAGGCGCCCGTCTACGTCGTGCACTTCTCGCAGGCCGCCGCGATGGAGCGCGCGCAGGCGCTGTCGTCGATCCGCATCATCGGGCGCGAGCAGCGCGACGAGATCGCCGAGGCCATCGGCGGGTTCCGCTTCACCACCGGTTTCGGCAAGACGCTGTCGCGTTACGTGCGCGCGGGCATCGGCGTGCACCACGCCGGGATGCTGCCGCGCTACCGGCGCCTGGTCGAGACGCTCGCGCAGCGGGGACTGCTGCGCGTCATCTGCGGAACCGACACCCTCGGCGTCGGCATCAACGTGCCGATCCGCACCGTGCTCATGACGGCGCTCACCAAGTACGACGGCACGCGCATGCGCCAGCTCTCGGCGCGCGAGTTCCACCAGATCGCGGGACGCGCGGGCCGTGCCGGCTACGACACCGCGGGGACCGTGGTCGTGATGGCGCCCGACCACGAGATCGAGAACGCCGCGCAGATCGCGAAGGCCGGCGACGACCTCAAGAAGCAGAAGAAGATCGTGCGCAAGAAGGCGCCGCAGGGCTTCGTCAACTGGACGGAGCAGAGCTACGACCGCCTGGTCGCGGCCGAACCCGAGCCGCTCGTGCCGCAGATGAAGCTGAGCGCGGCGATGCTCATCAACGTCATCGCGCGCGGCGGCGACGTCTTCGGCAACGTCCGCTCGCTCGTGTTCGACAACCACGAGCCCCGCGCCCGCCAGTACGAGCTCGCCCGCCGCGCGATCGCGATCTTCCGCACGCTGGTGCAGGCCGGAGTGGTCGAGGCGGGGGCCGACGGCATCCGTCTCACCGTCGACCTGCAGCCGAACTTCGCCCTCAACCAGCCGCTGTCGCCGTTCGCGCTCGCCGCGATCGAGATGCTCGACCCCGAGGTCGAGCTCGGCAGGGGACCGGATGCCGCGCCCCCGGCGTCGTCGGTCGGCACGGGGCACTACGCGCTCGACGTCGTCAGCGTCATCGAGGCGACCCTCGACGACCCGCGGCCGATCCTGTCGCAGCAGCAGTTCCGCGCGCGCGGCGAGGCCGTGGCGGCGATGAAGCGCGAGGGCATCGAGTACGACGAGCGCATGGAGCTGCTCGAGGAGATCACGTGGCCCAAGCCCCTCGACGATCTGCTCGCGCAGGCCTACGAGGTGTTCGCGTCGAGTCAGCCGTGGATCCGCGACTTCGAGCTGTCGCCCAAGTCGGTCGTCCGCGACATGTTCGAGCGGGCCTGCTCGTTCGGCGAGTACGTCTCGCTGTACCAGCTCGCCCGCAGCGAGGGTCTCGTGCTGCGCTACCTCAGCGACGCGTACCGGGCGATCCGCCAGACGGTGCCGGTCGACGCGCAGACCCCCGATCTGCTCGACCTCATCGCCTGGCTCGGCGAGCTCGTACGGCAGGTGGACTCGAGCCTCGTCGACGAGTGGGAGCAGCTGATCAACCCGGCGGAGGATCCGTCCGCCCCCGTGGTGCCGCCCGCGCCGCCGTCGATCCTGACCAACCGGCGCGCGTTCGTCGTGCTCGTGCGCAACGAGATGTTCCGGCGCGTGCAGCTCGCCGCGCTGCAGCGGGATGACGAGTTGGTCGAGCTGGATCCGGATGCCGACTGGCCCGACGCTCTCGACCGCTACTTCGACGAGCACGACGCGATCCGCACGGACGGCGCCGCGCGGTCGTCGGCCTACGTCGACATCGACGAGTCGGCCGCCGCCGACGGCGTGTGGCGCGTCGAGCAGACCATCGACGACCCCGCGGGCGATCACGACTGGCGCATCCGCGCCGACGTCGATCTCGCCGCGTCGGAAGAGGAGGGCACCGCGATCGTGCGGGTCACCGAGGTGCTGCGGCTCTGACGGGTTCTCCCCCGCCGCGCGGAGGGTGAAGTTCTCCACCGATCGCATGTGCGCATGCGACCCCTGCTCGGCGGTGTCGTAAATTGGACCCACCCCGCGAACAGGAAGGACGGCCCATGACCCTCGACACGGCGCAGATGTTCGTCGCCCTCGCCGCCTTCTTCCTCACGTTCTCGGCGGCGATCCTCGGGGGCATGAAGTGGATGCTCGACCGGGTCGAGCGTCGCACCGACCGCAACTTCGCGCAGGTCGACCAGCGGTTCGCGCAGGTCGATCAGCGGTTCGAGCAGGTCGACCGTCGGTTCGAGCAGGTCGATCAGAGGTTCGAGCAGATCGACCACCGGTTCGACCGTCTCGAGTCCCGCATGGAACGCGCCGACGCGCGGATGGACCGTGCGGACGCCCGGTTCGACGAGCGCATGGCCCGCATCGACGCGCGCGAACGGCAGATCGACGACCGGCTGCTCAAGATCGACGCCAACATCCTCGACATCACCGCGAAGATCGCCGGGATGAACGACAGCATCGTCGAGATGAAGGCGTCGCTCGCGCGACTCGAGGGGCCGCAACCGCCGCTGCTGATCGCGCGCGGCTGACGTCCTCGTGTCCGCGCCTACCATCGGCGCGGCGCCCGGACCCCCGCACGAACGACGGATGCCGAGGCCCTGAGGCCCCGGCATCCGGTGTGTTCGTCGTTTCTCAGGACTTGCGGGCGACGCGGTTCTCGGCGCTGACCATCCACGAGAGCTGCTCGAGGCGCTCGAGGACGCCGTGCAGGATGTCGGCGCTCGTGGGGTCTTCGTCGTCGACGTCGTCGTGCACGTCGCGGACGGTGCCGACCACGGCGTCGAGACGCTCGGTGATGAGGTCGATGACCTCGGCCGTGTCGACCTCGCCCTGCGGGAACTCGGGCAGGGTGGTGGTCTCGGCGACGGTGTCGCTGCGGCCGTCGGGCAGGGCGTGCAGCGAGCGCATGCGCTCGGCGATCTCGTCGCCGAACTCGCGGGCGGCGTCGATGATCTCGTCGAGCTGCAGGTGCGTGTCGCGGAAGTTCTTGCCGACGACGTTCCAGTGCGCCTGCTTGCCCTGGATCGACAGCTCGATGAGGTCGACCAGCACGGCCTGCAGCGCGTCGGTCAGCTGCTCCGACGCCTGGAAGCCCTTCTCGGCGTTCTGCTCGTCGGTGGTCTCGGGACCGCTGCCTCCGCGCGCGGGGCGGCGGCGGTTCTTGGTGGGGGCGTCCTTCGTGGTGGTGGACATGCGCGTTCCTTTCGCTCACGGTCGATAGCGACGTTAGGCGCCGTCTTCGCACACGCGGCGGGGGTTGCGAGGGCGTCGGCGGAGAGGTAATCGGCCGATCCGTAGCCGCTCCGGCCGCGGACGACAACCCCGGGGGAGGCTCGGCGCGGCCTTTCATAGCGTGAGGCTCGTGCCCCTGACACCGCCCGCCCCCTCCCGGCCCCTCCGCGACTACGCCGCGATCGGCGACGGACGCACGGTCGCGCTGATCGGGTTGGACGGCTCGGTCGACTGGCTGCCGCTGCCGAACATCCACTCGCGCCCGGTGTTCGCCCGTCTCGTCGACGAGGGCGCCGGCGGATGCATCGGACTCGCACCGGCGGGGGAGTACGAGGTCACGCGCCGCTACATCCCGCGCACCAACGTGCTTGAGACGACCTTCACCACCGCGACGGGCGTCGCGACGGTCACCGATGCGATGGTCACGGGTATCGCCGGTCGTCTGCCCTGGGCCGAGCTCGCCCGCCGCGTCGACGGCGTGGAGGGCGAGGTCGAGTTCTCGTGGTGCGTGCAGCCCGGGACCATGCTGCGCTCCGCGGCCCCCTGGACCGAGCGCATCGACGGGTTCTCGATCATGCGCATCGGGCACGTCTCCCTCGCGGTGACGGGACACGAGCACGGACTCCACGGCGATCCGGATGCCGGTAACGAGAGCATCGATGGGAGCTTCACGACGACGAAGGGGTCGCGGCACCTGCTCGTCGTCGCCGCGACCGAGGGCGAGCCCTTGCGGATCCCCGACGCGAAGAACGTCGACCGCGGCATCGACCGCACGATCGGTGGTTGGGAGATGTGGTCCGACGAGTTCTCGTACGAGGGTCCGTGGGCCGACGACGTGCAGCGCAGCGCCCTGGCCCTGAAACTCCTGCTGTTCAGCCCCACCGGCGCCATCGCGGCCGCCGCGACCACGTCGCTGCCCGAGAACCCCCGCGGGGGCAAGAACTGGGACTACCGCTTCGCCTGGGTGCGCGATCTCGCCTACACGGCGCACGCCTGGGTGGGCTTCGGCCTGCGCGAGGAGACGCACGCCGCGATCTCGTGGCTGCTGCGCACGATCCGCAAGAACGGCCCCGAGGTGCAGGTGATGTACACCCTCGACGGCGACGCCGAGATCGGCCTCGAGAAGCATCAGGTGCCGGGATGGAACGGCAATCAGCCGGTCGTCACCGGCAACCCCGCGCAGGGGCAGCTACAGCTCGGCGTCTACGGCGATCTCATCGCGCTGTGCCGCACCTACGTCGAAGCCGGCAACCGCCTCGACATCCAGACCGGACGGCTCCTGGCCGACGTGGCCGACCGCACGTGCGACCTCTGGCGCCGCGAGGACTCGGGCATGTGGGAACTGCCCGAGCTGCGCCACTACACCTCGTCGAAGATGGGGTGCTGGAAGGCCCTCGACGACGCCCAATGGCTGGCAGAGGGCGGGCACATCCCCGACAACGGCGACCGCTGGCGGGCCGAGCGCGATCGCATCCACCGCTGGGTCGAGGAGCGCTGCTGGTCGGAGACGCTGCAGGCGTACACCCTCGCCCCCGGAACCGACGACCTCGACGCCTCCGTACTGCTGCACGCGCCCACGGGGTTCGACCGCGGCGAGCGGATGTCGAAGACCCTGGATGCCATCACCGAGCGCCTCACAACGGAGAACCACCTCGTCTACCGGTACACCGGGATGGACCAGGAGGAGCAGACCTTCGTCGCCTGCGCGTTCTGGCGCGCGACGGCGCTCGCCTGCGTGGGACGTCACGCGGAGGCCCTCGAGGCGATGGACGCTCTCGTCGCCCAGGGCAACGACGTCGGGATCTACTCGGAGATGATCGCCGAATCCGACGGGGCCTTCTGGGGCAATCTCCCGCAGGCCCTCAGCCACCTCGCCCTCATCAACGCCGCCCTCGTCATCCGCGACCTCGTCGACGACGCCGACCTCGCGGACCGCTGACCCTCCGCCGGGGCGGTCCCCGCCTCGGCATCCCCCCTACGAAAGGACTCGCCATGAGCACGCAGTACACCTTCACCGACCCGGCGAAGCTCTACGCCGACATCGATCCGCAGTCCCAGGATGCGAAGGAGCCCGGCCTCGACGCCGACCTCACCCCGAAGGCCGCGCTGGGCGAGGACACCTACGTCGGCAGAGAACGCCTGAAGGGGCGCAAGGCGCTCATCACCGGCGCCGACTCCGGCATCGGCGCGGCCACCGCGATCGCCTTCGCCCGCGAGGGAGCGTCGGTCGCGATGTCGTACCTGCCCGAGGAGAAGGTGGATGCCGACCGCATCGCCGGCATCCTGCGCGACGCCGGCGCGACGGTGGTGCAGATCCCCGGCGACCTGCGCGAGCGCGAGTACGCCCGCACGCTCGTGAAGGAAGCGGTCGACGGCCTCGGCGGCCTCGACATCGTCGTCAACAACGGCGGCAAGCAGATCTTCAACGAGGACGTCACGACGCTGACCGACGAGCAGTTCGACGACACTTTCAAGACCAACGTGTACGCGATGTTCTGGATCTGCAAGGAGGCCGTGCCGCACCTCGCCCCCGGCTCCACCATCATCAACACCACGTCGATCCAGGCGTACTCGCCCGCGCCCATCCTCGTCGACTACGCCTCGACGAAGGCGACCATCAACACCTTCACCAAGGCGCTCGGCCAGCAGCTCGCGCCGAAGGGCATCCGCGTGAACGCGGTGGCCCCCGGCCCCATCTGGACGCCGCTGCAGGTCACCGACGGCCAGCCCGACGAGAAGGTCGACGAGTTCGGCGAGGAGACCCCGCTGGGACGCATGGGTCAGCCGGCCGAGCTGGCGCCGGCGTACGTGTACCTCGCCTCGGCCGAGTCGAGCTACGTCATCGGCGAGACGCTGAACGTCAACGGCGGCATGCCCACGCCGTAAGCGTTTCGCGCGGAAGGGCCGTCGTCCGGGATCGGGCGGCGGCCCTTCCGCGGGTCCCGGTCCCTTCGACGAGCTCAGGGACCTCGTCGTGCGGAGGCGGCTGAGCGTGTCGGAGCCGTCGGTCCCTTCGACGAGCTCAGGGACCGGGTCGTCCGGGGGTGGCCGAGCCTGTCGAAGCCACCCGGGGCGCTCAGACGCCGAGCGGCTTACGGTAGAAGATCTCGCCGTCGGCGGTGGTCTCGGTGCGCTCGTACCCCTCGCGCTCGTACAGACGCTGGTTGGCCTCGCTGAGCCCGCCGGTGAACAGCTCGGCCGTGCTCGCCCCGGCCTCGCGCCCGCGCTCCTCGACGGCGGAGAGCAACAGCGTGCCCAGGCCCTCGCCCTGCTGGTCGGGGGCGATCGCCAGGCGTCCGATCAGCAGCAGGTCGCCGTCTCGCCGGGCGCGCACGGCTCCGACGAGACGTCCGTCGGTCACCGCCACGCAGCCCAGGTTCTCGACGAGCTCGGCCGCGAGTTCTTCGAGGGTCTGCGTCAACGGCGGCATGTCGGGATCGCCGTAGATGAGGGCTTCGCTCGCGAACGCGGCGCGCTGGATCGTCAGCACCTCGCCGGCGTCGTCGGGCGTGATGGGGCGGATGACGGGTTCATCGGGCATGAGGCTCTTTCCAGGCTGTTTCGAAGCGGGGGTTAACTATCATGGGCCCTGTCGCGACGTCTTTCCGGGGACGAGCGCCCCTCGCCATGAACGACTTCTTCGATGCGCGCGTCCGCACCACCGACGCCTCCGACACGCAGGCCTGGCTCCAGGCGCACTACGGGCGCGTCGATCTGCTCGCCGACCGCGCGGCGATCGCCGAGCACGCGGTCGGAGATGCCGGCTTCGCGCTGCGGAGGCTGACGTGGGCCTGCCGCGCCGAGATCGCCTACGAGGCGGACCGGTTCTTCTTCGCCACCTCCGGTCCCGGTCTCGCGTGGCGCATCGGGTCGTGCGCGGGGGACTACAGCGTCGAGCCCGGTCTCGTGCAACCCGGCCAGGAGCTCTCGGGTCGACCGAACCAGACCGAGGTCGATCTGCTGACCTTCGACGCGGCATGGCTCACCGAGGCGGCGAGGACGATGTACGGCGACGACGAGCTCGAGGTGCGTTTCGACGGCACCGGTCCGGTGTCGCGACGGATGCGCGATTACTGGCTGGCCACGATGCGGTGGGCGCTCACGCAGACCCCCCTGCTGGCCGAACCCCTGGTTCGCGCCCAGGTGCGCCGCTCCCTCGCCGCGGCGACGCTCGAGACGTTCCCCCTCGCCGGCGACCCCCGCGAGCGTCGCGCGTCGGCGATCGAGCAGGCGTCGGTCTACACGTCGGCGACGTCGTGGATCGACGACCACGCCTCGCTCCCCGTCACGATCGACGATGCCGCCCGCGCCGTGGGCACCTCGGCCAAGGGCCTGCGCCGCGCGTTCCTCGCGAACGGACATCTGGCATCCACTCCCGAGGACTATCTGTCGCAGGCGCGACTGAGCGCCGCGCACGCGGACCTGATCGCGGCCGATCCGAGCTGCTCGAGCGTGGCCGTCATCGCCGCGCGATGGGGCTTCGCCGATGTCGCCGCGTTCGAGCGGGCCTACCGCGAGATGCACCGCGTCACCCCCGCGGAGACGCTGAACCGCTGACTCAGCGATCGCGGTCGGTGTACTCGCCCGGGTCGTCGACGTCTTCGCGCGCCTCGTGGCCACCGGGCTGCTGCACGTCGGTGTAGGCCCCGGCCTCGTCGACGCGCGACCGGCTCTCGCTGCCGTCGGCGTTCTGACGGTCGACGTACTCGCCGGCCTCGTCCGCGCTGCCGTGGTCCATCTTCCCGTCGGGGAGCTGGACGTCGGTGTACGCGCCCTCACCGGGTTCCGTGCCGTGTCCGTTGACGTCGCGCTCGGCCATTGCCGCCTCCTCGGGGTCGTGGTGTTCCCGACGCTAGTGGGCGGATGCCGCGTCCGCGACCGTCTTGACACGTCCTTGTCGCGCGACCCCGCGCGTGTCAAGGCCGCCGCGCGCGTCGGCCCGGGGGTGCAGGGTGGGGCGCATGCCCGCTCTCGCCATCATCCTCGTCATCGTCGGCCTCGTGCTCCTCTTCCTCGGCGTCTTCGTCGAGGCCGTGAAGTTCCTGCTCTGGATCGGGATCATCATCCTGATCATCGGCGTCATCGCCGCGCTCATGCGCTTCATCCGCCGACAGGTCTGATCGCCGGTCCCCCGTCGTCGCGCCGCTCCGCGCGTCCCGCCCTCGGCCGGACGCGTCGAAGCGGCGTCGTCGTTCCGCGGCGTCTCGACCCCGCTCCGCCGCTCAGGCGGAGAAGAGGTCGCGCGCCCGCGGCCGACGCGTCGCCGCGACGTCGTCGAGAGCGGCCCCCAGCTCGGGGAACGCGAAGGTGAATCCGGCGTCGGTGAGCACGCGGGGGACCGCCCATCGGCTTTTCAGCACCAGCTCGGGCTCGTTGCGCAGGATCGCCATCGCGGGGTCGAGCATCCACCGCCAGGCCGGGAGGCCCCACGGCATCCGGGCCACCCGGCGCAGTTCGCGCATGAGCGTGCGGTTGTCGCCGACCCCCGGCGCGGCGAGGTTTACCGGCCCCGAGAGCGTGTCGTGATCGCGGAGGAAGCGGACGGATGCCACGACGTCGTCGATGTGGATCCAGCTGAAGCGCTGGTGACCGCGCGTGCGGTGCCACGACGACCACACGGGACCGGTGGGGTGGGCGCCGATCCCGCGGTAGCGGCGGTGCGGGAACCACCAGCTGTCGATCTGCGGACCGCCGAGCCCGAGACGCGCGAGGGCGAAGAGCATGCGGGTGGCGGGGCCGTCGCCGAGCACGATCGCCATGCGCAGGGCCACGCGCCGGGTCTCGGGAAGATCCCCCGCGAAGAACGCGCGCTCCCAGCTCGTGGCGACGTCGACCGAGAACCCCTCGCCGATCACGCCGTCGATCTCGTCGTTGCCGCTCTCGGTCTCGTGCCGGTAGATCGTGGCGGTGGAGGCGTTCATCCAGACGCGCGGCGGTCGCTCTGCCGTGCGGACGGCGGTGTGGAGAGCCCGTGTGGTGTCGACACGGGAGCGCAGGATCTCGTCGCGGTTCGCGTCGGTGTACCGGCACGACACGATCTTGCCGGCGAGGTTGACGAGCACGTCGGCGCCGTCGACGAGACGCGCGATCCCGCCGGGATCCGTCCAGGTCGCGTCGCCGGAGCGGCCCACGGTGACGACGTCGAAGCCGTCCTGCGCGAACGCGCGGGTCAGAGCTCGCCCGACGAATCCGCTCGCGCCGGTGATGACGGCGCGGGGGTGTCCAGCAGACGGGTGATCGGTCACGGGGACTCCTGTCGTCGCAGCCGATCGTAGCGAGCCGGTCGTCCTCGGGGGCGCGCGGTCGCTCGACATCGCGACGATCCGGTCGGGCGTGTGCGCCGTGACTGACACAATGGAGGCCATGCGACGACACGGCCGGGGCACGCGCGTCGCGCGGGGTGCCGCCGCCGCTGCCGTCGCGACCTTCGTCGCCCTGCTGTCGCACGTCTCCGGCGGCGGTGAGGTTCCCGGCATCCTGGGCATCGTCGTGCCGCTCGCGCTCTCGTTCGTCGCGTGCACCGCGCTGGCCGGCCGCCGCACCTCGGTGGTGCGGCTCGGCCTGGCGGTCGCGGTGAGCCAGGTGCTGTTCCATACTCTCTTCGTGCTGGGCAGCTATCGGCCGGGAGCCGAGGGACACGTCCACGGAGCCGTGCCCACCGCCGCCACCGGCGGCGCCATGCCGCACGTGATGACGACGGATGCCGGGATGTGGGCGTGGCACGCCGTCGCGGCCCTCGTCACCACCGTGGCCCTGCACCGCGGGGAACGCACGCTCGCGGCCCTGCGCGAGCTCGCGCAGCGCTCGATCGCCTGGGTCCGCGCGCGCGCCCGGATCATCGCGGCGACCTTCGGCCCGGCGCCGCTGCGCCGCGTCTCGGCCGAGGTGGTGGCCGTCGTGCGGCCCGTCTCGGCGCTCATCGTCGCATCCGCGAGGCGGCGCGGGCCACCGGCACGGACCGCGTGAGTTCCGCTCCGTCGGCCTGAGTCGGCGACGGGGCGGTCGATCCCGACGGGGCCTCGTGCGCCCGGGCGGGGTCGTTCGACGTCGTCCGGACGTCTTCTCGTTCCCGTGCCCTCGTGCACCGGCCACGGGCGCCACGCCGATGCCTCCCCGCATCGCCGCGCGTGCCGCTCGTCCGCCGTGCTCGCGAGGCGGCGGCCCCGTGCCTTCGCACGGGCGCCGATGTACGGGTGCCGCGTGCACCCGGAGAGTGCCCCATGTTCCGTTTCCGTGTCCTCGCGGGCGGGATCGTCGTGGCCGTCGCCGTCGTTCTGGCGTCGATCGTCCCGGCATCCGCCCACGATCAACTCCTGTCCAGTACACCCGCCGAGGGTGAGCGTCTGGCATCCGCCCCCGATGAGATCTCCCTGAGCTTCTCGGCCGACGTGCTCGACGTGGGCGCCGAGGTCGTCGTGGCCGACGCCGACGGCGTCGACTGGGCGGGCGCCGACCCCCTCCTCTCCGCGGGGGTGGTCACCGTGCCGTTGCGCGGTGAGCTGCCCGCCGCGGGGTACGAGGTGCGGTGGCGCGTCGTCTCGAGCGACGGTCATCCCATCTCGGGCGTCGTGCCCTTCACCGTCGGCGACGGCGCTCCCCTCGAGCGCGCCGCCGCGGTCCCCGCCGCCGAGGCGGCATCCGATCCGGTGGTCGACGATGCGGCCGGGATCCCCCGCGTCGTGGTCGTCGCCGCAGCGGGAGCGGCCGTCGCCCTCGCGATCTTCGTCGTGTTCTTCTTCCTCCGCCGTCGCGCCGCGCGCGACGCACAGTCCTGAAAGGCTTCTCATGACCCTCCGTACCCTGCGCTTCAGCGCCCTCGCCGCCGCCGCCGTTCTCGCCCTCGCGGGCTGCTCCGCCCCGGCATCCTCCGCCCCCGCCTCGCCGCAGGCCGACGCGTTCTCCTCGACCGACGTGTGGGTCAAGGCCGCCGACAGCGGCATGACCGCCGGCTTCGGCCAGCTGCGCAACGACGGCGACACCGATCTCACGGTCGTCTCGGCGACCGATGAGGCGACCTCCGCGATGGAACTGCACGAGACCGTGCCGAACGAGTCCGGTCAGATGGTGATGCGCGAGGTCGAGGGCGGCTTCGTCATCCCCGCGGGCGGATCGATCGAGCTCGCGCCCGGCGGCAACCACCTCATGTTCATGGACGTCACCTCGCCGCTGCGCGCCGGCGAGGAGACGACCATCACGCTCACCTTCGCCGACGACTCGACGGCCGAGATCACCGCTCCCGTGAAGGAGTTCTCGGGCGCGAACGAGAACTACGAGGGCGGCGACATGGGCGACATGGACATGGGTCACTGATGGCCCGTCGAGACAGAAGCCCCGCCGACAGCGGAGGTGCGACCAGACGCACCTTCCTGCTCGGCGGGGCGGTCGCGGGCGTCGGGGCGGCGGCGGCGATCGGGATCGACGCGGCCGTGTCCGCCCGCGCGCAGGATCCCGGGGCGTCGACGCCGCTGAACGGCGAGACGACCGTGCCGTTCTACGGGATGCATCAGGCCGGCGTCGACACCGACGCGCAGGCGCACGTCTCGCTCATCGCGTTGGACCTTCTCGCCGAGGTCGATCGCGACGGGATGCGACGGCTCATGCGCACCCTCACCGACGACGCCGCCCGGCTGACCCAGGGGCGCGGCGCCCTGGCCGACACCGAACCCGAGCTGGCCGTCGCCCCCGCGCGACTGACGGTGACGTTCGGGTTCGGACCGGCCTTCGTCGCACGGGCCGGAGCGTCGGCCCCGGCGTGGCTGCAGCCGCTCCCGGCGTTCGGGATCGACCGCCTCCGGCCGGAGTACGGCGACGGTGACCTGCTGCTGCAGGTCGCGGCCGACGACCCCGTGACCGTCGCGCACGCGGCGCGCATGCTGCTCAAGGACGCGCGGGCGTTCGCCGCCGTGCGGTGGGTGCAGCAGGGCTTCCGTCGCGCGCACGGCACCGAGCGCCCCGGGACGACGATGCGCAATCTCTTCGGCCAGGTCGACGGCACCGCCAACCCGGTGCCCGGGACCACCGCCTTCGACGACATCGTCTGGGCACGGGAGGGATGGCTCGCCGGGGGAACCGGGATGGTGGTGCGGCGCATCGCGATGGACCTCGACAAGTGGGATCACCTCGACCGCCCCGGCCGCGACCAGGCCGTCGGGAGGTTCCAGTCCTCGGGCGCCCCTCTCACCGGCACCGACGAGTTCGACGAACCCGACTTCGACGCGACGGATGCCATCGGCTTCCCCGTCATCGCCGAGTTCTCGCACCTGCGGCGCTCGCGTCCGGATGACCCCACGCAGCGGATCTTCCGCCGCGGCTACAACTACGACCAGACGCCGCCCGCCGGCGCGGTCAGCGACGCGGGCCTGCTGTTCGTGTCGTTCCAAGCAGACATCGAAAGGCAGTTCGTGCCCATCCAACGCAGACTCGACGAGCTCGATCTCCTCAACGAGTGGACGACCCCCATCGGATCGGCGGTGTTCGCGGTGCCACCGGGATGCCGCGAGGGCGGCTTCATCGGAGAGGGGATCCTGTCGTGACCACGACCGTCGAACCCGCCGAGCCCGCCGCGGAGGCATCGGCTCCCCGCTCGGGTGCGGCCACGCGTCCCGGCCGCGGCGGATGGTTCACCCCGCTGCTGCGGCGCCTGCACTTCTTCGCCGGTCTCCTCGTGGGACCGTTCATCCTCGTCGCGGCGGTGAGCGGAGCGCTGTACGCCGTCACCCCGACGCTCGAGAAGATCGTCTACGCGCACGAGCTGACCGCGGCGTCGGATGCCGCCGGGGTGCCGTTGGCCGCGCAGATCGAAGCGGCCGAGGCCTATCTCGGCGACGGGTCGACGCCCGTCGCCGTGCGCCCCGCCCCCGAGGCCGGGGCGACCACGCGCGTCATGTTCGCCGACGAGACACTGCCCGAGAGCACCACGCGGGCGATCTTCGTCGATCCGGCCACGACCGAGATCCGCGGCGACCTCCCCGCCTACGGCACGAGCGGCGCCCTGCCCCTGCGGCACTGGATCAGCGACCTGCACCGTTCCCTCCACCTGGGCGATGCAGGGCGCTGGTACAGCGAGCTCGCGGCATCCTGGCTCGGGATCGTCGCTCTCGCGGGGCTCGGACTGTGGCTCGGACGCTTCGTGCGCTCGCGCCGGGGACGCCGCGACCTGCTGCGCCCCAACCGCCGTCACACCGGGTACCGACGGCTGTCGGGATGGCACACCTCGGTCGGGATCTGGGTCGTGCTCGGCGCGGTGTTCCTCTCGGCGACCGGGATCACCTGGTCGACGTTCGCGGGAGCCCATGTGTCCGACCTGCGCGCCGCCGTCGGAGAGGGCACTCCCGCGCTGACGACCTCGCTTGACGGCGCGGCGTCCGCGGGCGGTGAGCACGCTGGACATGCCGGACACGGCGGCGCGACCTCGTCGCCGACGGGTGCGGCCAACCCCGCGACCTTCGACGCGGTCCTCGCGATCGCGCAGCGCATCAACGTCAACAGCGGAGACGTCGAGATCAAACCCCCGGCCGCCGCGGGGAAGGCGTGGGTGGTGCAGGAGATCCACCGCAGCTTCCCGACCGAGGTGGACGCCGTCGCGATCGACGGATCGAGCATGCAGGTGACCGACCGGATCGACTTCGCCGACTTCCCGCTGCTGGCGAAGCTGTCACGCTGGGGGATCGACCTGCACATGGGGACGATGTTCGGCCTCGCGAACCAGCTCGTGCTGTTCGCGCTCGCTCTCGGCATCGCGGCCCTGGTGGTGCTGGGATACGCGATGTGGTGGAAGCGGCGGCCGACCCGCGGCCTCGCGATCGCCCCCGCGCGCGGGGTGCTCGGTCGCGCGCCGTGGTGGGGGATCGCGGCGGTCCTCGTCGTCGCGATCGCGATCGGGCTGTTCCTGCCGCTCGTGGGCTACACCCTCGCGGCGTTCGTGGTGATCGACCTGCTGCTCGGCTGGCGCGCGCGCCGCGCCGTGGCCGCGGGGTCGCGCGGCACCGCGTCGCGCTGAGCGCCCCGGGGCGGCATCCCGCGGACACGCCTCACCGGCGGCCGTCCGCGGGGTGTCGCCTCGCGCCCCGGTGCCCGGTGTCCCGCGGACGGGTGCCGTCGTGCGGAGTCGGGGCTCTTCGGGGTGATGGGGGATGCCGTTCGTCGGCGTGTCGGGGGCGGACTCCGCGGGACGGCGGCGGGGGCCGGGGGTCCGAGGGCCGGACTCCGCGGGACGGCGGCGGCCGGTGTGCAGGAAGCCCGGCCGGCCGCTTCGCGCACCTCCATCCTGAGAGGGAGGCGGGAGACGCCGCGCGCTCGTAGCGTGGGAGGACCCCGCCGGAAGGACCCCCGTGACTCTCGCCCGTCGCCTCATCTGCCTCGTCTCGCTCGTCGCCGTCGCCGCCCTCACCGCGTGCGCGAGCGCGAGACCCGCTCCGAGCGGGAGTCCCGCGGCATCCGTCGACATCCCCGCCACCCCGGTGGGGGAGCGCATGACGTGGATCATCGACGTGTTCGAGGCCGAGGACGACACCACCCCCGGCGCGTGGGCACGCGTGCTGGACGAGAACTTCCAGAAGCAGGTGCCGGCCGAGCAGGTCGCCGAGATGGTGAACCGGCAGATCCGTCCGGCGGCGCCCTTCACCGTGACCGCCTACACCGGGACCGAGACGCAGGCCCGTGCCACGCTCGCCGGTGCCCTCGGCGACCCGTTCGACCTCACGCTCGCGATCGACTCCTCCGGGCGCGTCACTACGATGCTGCTGGGTCCGGTCGCCCCCGCGTGGGAACCCTCGACCTCGCTCGACGAGGTGGAGCGGCGGCTGCGCGAGCTGCCCGGCCAGGTGAGCGCGCTCGTGCAGCGCGGTGACGAGACGGTCGTGTCGATCGACGCCGAGCGCTCCGCGCCCCTGGCATCGGTGTTCAAGCTGTACGTGCTCCTGGCGGTGGCGGATGCCGTGGCATCCGGCGATCTGTCGTGGGACGACACGCTCGTGCTCGAAGACGCCGACCGCAGCCTCCCCTCGGGGGAGCTGCAGGACGCTCCCACCGGCACCGAGGTGTCGGTGCGCGAGGCGGCCTCGGCGATGATCCGCATCAGCGACAACACCGCGACCGACCTGCTGATCGCCCGGCTCGGACGCGAGCGCGTCGAGGCGGCGGTGGCGCGCAGCGGTCACTCCGATCCCGCCGCGCTGCGGCCCTTCGTCTCGACCAAGGAGCTGTTCACCCTCGGCTGGGGCGACCCCGCCGTGCGCGCCGAGTGGGAGGCGGCCGACGAGGCGGGCAAGCGCGCGCTCCTCGACCGCATCGACGCGGCCCCGCTCGCCGTCGAGGGCGAGAGGGTCGTCACCCCCGAGTGGCAGGACGGGTTCGACTGGTTCGCCTCGGCCGCCGACGTCGCCGCCGTGCATCGCGCACTGCAGCAGACCCAGGATGCCGAGGTGCTCGGCATCCTGAGCGAGAACCCGGGGCAGGGACTCGACGTCGGAGCGTGGCCGTACGTGGCGTTCAAGGGTGGATCGAGCCGCGGCGTGCTCACCGGCAGCTGGTTTGTGCGCGATGAGACGGGGGAGGCGACGGTGGTGCTGATGATGGCCGACACCGACGCTGTGGCGGTGTCGGAGGCGATGTCCGACTTCTTCCACCTCGCCGAGGACGCGCTGCGTCTGGCGCACTGAAGGTACGGACTCGACCTCCGGCGGGGAGGGAGGTTCCCGAGCCCGTCGAGGGGACCGGGCGCGGGAGGCGCCGGCGGCGGAACCTCCCGCGCGGACCCGTCAGGCGTCGTCGGGGTCGGGCAGTCGCTGGGCGATCTTGCTGGATGCCGCCGAGTCACGGCCGACGCCCGGTTGGAACGCCGCGATCGGGTCGTCGGCGCCGACGTGCGCCTCGCCACCGTCGGCGTCGCGCGGGGGAGAGGCGGGGGTGCTCTCGGTCGCGTGGCGATCGGCGCCCTGCGTGTCCTCGGTGTGGCGCGAGGTCGACCCGCTCCCGCTCGAGTCCCGCTCGGTGAGGCCGTCGGCGGCGCGGGTGCCGACGCCGGGCAGATCGTTCTGGCTCGAGATGTTCTGCAGCCGTGCTTCGTCGTCGGGATCGATCCGCGCCGTTCCGACGGCGCCGGAGTCGGCGCCCGCGGCGCCGGCGGGGATGTCGGCGGCGAGACCGTCGGACTCGGGGACGAGGTTCTCTTCGTCGGCTCCGGGGAGCCGCTCGGCGGGGGTGTCCATGCTGATCCTTCCGTGGGTGTGACGCCACGCTAGGTCGCCGCGCGGCGGGCGGGGGCGGGGTTGCGCGACGCCGGTCTGCGGCATCCGGTCCCGTTCGGCCCCGGTGTCGGAGGGGCTGGATAGGCTCGACGGAGCTTCGAAAGGAAACCGCAATGCAGCAGCGTCCCCTCTCCCGTACCGGCCGCGAGGTCTCGGCCATCGGCCTCGGCACCTGGCAGCTCGGCGCCGACTGGGGCGATGTCAGCGAAGACGACGCGCGCGCCGTCCTGGCGGCCTCCGCCGACGCCGGAGTCACCCTCTTCGACACCGCCGACGTCTACGGCGACGGCCGGTCCGAGCAGATCATCGGGGCGTTCCTGAAGAGCCGGGATGCCGACGACATCACCGTCGCGACCAAGATGGGCCGTCGTGAAGATCAGGTGCCCGAGAACTACGTGATGGAGAACTTCCGCGTCTGGCTCGACCGGTCGCGGCGCCTGCTCGACACCGAGACGCTCGACCTCGTGCAGCTGCACTGCCCGCCGTCGGCCGTCATCGACGACGACGCCACGTGGGACGCTCTCGATCAGCTGGTGTCCGAGGGGGTCATCGCGGCCTACGGCGCCTCGGTCGAGACGATGGATCAGGCTCTCTCGGCGCTGCGGCGACCGAACCTGACCAACCTGCAGATCATCTTCAACCCCTTCCGGCTCAAGCCCCTCGACGAGGTGCTGCCGCTCGCGGCCGAGAAGAACGTCGCCGTGTTCGCGCGCGTGCCGCTGGCGAGCGGACTGCTCTCGGGCACGTACTCCCGCTCGACGACGTTCGCCGAGAACGACCACCGCTCCTACAACCGCAACGGCGAGGCGTTCGACAAGGGCGAGACGTTCTCGGGCGTCCCGTTCGACGAGGGCGTTGCGGCCGCCGACGAGCTGAAGGCTTCTCTCCCCGAGGGGGTCGGCCTGCCCGCGGCGACCCTGGCGTGGATCGCCTCGCGCGAGGGGATCACCTCGGTGATCCCGGGGGCCCGGTCGACGGCGCAGGCGCAGGCCAATGCGGCAGCGGCCGATCTTCTCGAGGGAGGGTTCGACCTCGACGCGTTCGACGCCCTCGTGCACGACGTGTACGACCGGCGCCTGCGCGCGGAGATCCACCCGCAGTGGTGACAGCCGTTGCGGAGCGGATGCCGCGGCATCCGGCGTCCTGACACGACGAAGCCGGGCCCCTCGCGGGACCCGGCTTCGTCGTAGGGGAGCGGTCGTCAGCTGACGTCGCCGCGCCAGGCGCCGGATTCGGCGCCGCGGGACTCGATGTACTCCTTGAAGTTGGCGAGGTCCTTCTTCACCGAGTGGTCGTCGGCGCCGAAGACCGCACCGAGCTTCTCGAGGGCGCCGGCGGGCTCCCAGTCGATCTGCACGGTGACGCGCGTCTCGGCGTCCGACAGGCGGTGGAAGGTCACGACGCCGGCGTGGTTCTCGTCGCCGCCGACGCTGTTCCACGCGACGCGCTCGTCGGGGTGCTGCTCGGTGATCTCGGCGTCGAACTCGCGCTCGGCGCCGGCGATCTTCACCTTCCAGTGGGTGAGCGTGTCGGTCTTCTGCGTGATCGACTCCACGTAGCTCATGAAGTGCGGGAACTCCTCGAACTGGGTCCACTGGTTGTACGCGACGCGGACGGGAACGTCGACGTCGATGGTTTCGATGACCTGGGCCATGATGCGTGTCCTCTTTCGTGTGGTTTCCGGGGCTGCTGCCAGTCTTCGCGCGGTCTCGACGGCGGGCCCCCGGGGTTGAGGGATCGTCCCCGGTGCCGTATAGGCCCCGGCCCCGGCGCCGCCCCGGCCCCGGGTCGAGAAACGCCGTCCGTGCGCAAGAAACGCGGCGGCGGAGCGTTTCCGCGCACGAACGGCGTTCCTCGCGGGCGGAGGGCTGCTCCGGCACGCGGCGGGAGCGCGCGATGACGCCTGTCAAGGGCCCGGGCGGGCCGGGCCGGGCCGCGTTGGATGGAACGACCGCCGATCCCGGCGGCCACCCGCGTCCGACGGAAGGACCCCCATGAGCGACGCCTCGATCGACCCGACCCCCGACGCGACGACCCCGGTGGGCGAGGAGGGGATCGCGGGCGTGCAGCCGCTGCGCGACGGCGACACCTCCATCGAGCCGGATCCCGCCCTCGACCCCGCCCAGGCTGAGTGGGACGCGACCACGGCGCTCGACGAGGGGGCCGACCCCGACGACATCAATCCCGCCACCGCGACCGGGGCCGACCCGGCCGAGATCCCGGCCGACGACAGCGACATCCCCCTCGAAGACATCCACCCGGAGTCGACGGGCACCGACTCGCAGGGTGAGGACCCCGGCGTCGTCGAGCTGGGGGAGGAGGGGCAGGGCGACCTGGCCCCCGAAGACCTCTGATCACGGCACGATGCCCCGGTCGCGTGTGGCGATCGGGGCATCGCTGTTCCCGGGCAGGCGTCGCGGCAACGCGCGCGGGCGGTGGCGCGCCCGCCGATCCACCGCAGCGGGGGCGCGGGAACACCCGGCGTCTACCCGCCCCCGGGAGCACTCACTGCTCGATCGGTTGCGGCTCGCTCTCGTGCGCCTCGATCACCCCGTCGCTGTGGTCGCTCTCGGTCGAGACGGAGATGCGGCGCGGCTTCGCCTTCTCACTGACCGGGATGGTGACAGACAGCACCCCGTTGCGGTAGGCGGCGCTGATGCGCTCGGTGTCGATGCCCTGACCGAGGTTGAGCTGACGGACGAAGGATGCCGTCTCGCGTTCGCGTGTGATCCACTTGACGCCCTCGCCGGAACCGAGGGTGCGCTCGGCGCGGATCGTCAGCAGCTGTCCGTCGACGTCGATGTCGACAGAGCCGGGGTCGACGCCGGGCAGGTCGGCCGCGAGCACGTAGTGGTCGCCGTCGCGGTACAGGTCCATCGGCATCCGGCGCGGACCACCGCCGCGGCGGGCGTCGAGGAGCGTCGACGCGAGGCGGTCGAGGTCGCGGAAGGGGTCGTAGGTGGCCATGGTCGTTCTCCTTTTCGATCGGTCCGGATGGGGCATCCGGGTCGTGAAGTTGAGTCCTCTTCGCTCAACTTGGCAGCAGATTAGCACTCTCACCCTGAGAGTGCCAAGACTTCTCGGCTTCCTTCGTCGAGTGGTCGATCCCGTCCTTCCGCTCGCACGGGAACACGGGCCGTCCGACGGCCGCGGTGCGGAATCCGGGCGCCGTGCCCCGCGAGAGGCAGGGCGCGATAGCGTCATCGGGTGACGGATGCCGCGGCGAAGCCGCCCCTCGTGAGGGCGCTGTGGGGAGCCACGCATCCGGGGCCGACGCTCGTCGTGACGGTTCTGTCGCTCGCCCTCGGGATCGCCGCCGGTGTCGACGCCGGCCGGCTCGCGCTGCTGGTCGTGGCCGTGTTCTGCGGGCAGGTGTCCGTCGGCCTCTCGAACGACGCGATCGACGGCGCCCGCGATGCGGCCGTCGGCCGCACCGACAAGCCCATCGCCGGGGGAGCGGTCGCCCCGGAGCGCGCGCTCGCCGTGGCCGTGGCATCCGTCGTCGCGGCGCTGGCCCTCTCGGCGCCGCTCGGGGCGGGACTGCTCGCGGCCCACGCCCTCGCGCTCGCCTCGGCCTGGGCCTACAACGCCGGACTGAAGTCGACGCCGTTCTCGATCGCGCCGTTCGTGCTGAGCTTCGGGCTGTTCCCCTCGTTCGCGACGCTCGCGCTGCCCGCCCCGGGCCTCGCCGCCCCGTGGGCGTCGCTCGCCGGCGCCGCGCTGGGCGCCGCCGTGCACCTCACCAACGTCGTGCGCGACCTCGACGACGACCGGCGGACCGGCGTGCGCGGACTCCCGCACCGGCTCGGCGCGCGCTCCTCGGTCGTGCTCGCCGCGGTCGGGATCGTCGTCGGCGCGATCGCGGTGCTGACGGGGACGGATGCCACGGTGGTGGGCATCGTGTTCTTCGCGGCGGTGCTCGTGGTCGCGGCCGCCGCGGTGACGACGGCGTTCGTCCGCGCGCCGGGGCGCTCGGTGTTCCAGCTGACGATGCTGGCGGCGCTGCTGCTCGCCGCGCAGCTGGTCGTCGCCTGAGAGCGCGGCGTCCGCACGTCACCCGAACCCGATCCCGTCTGCGCTGCGGCGGCCCCTCCTCAGCCCCGTGCCGCGCGGTCGAATCGCATCGCGTACGCGCGCGTGAACACCGCGCCCCCGGGTCCGCGCAGGGCCGTGCGCAACGCCGTCGTGCGCACGGCGTGGGCGGCCGGGACGGCGGCGCGACCGAGCAGCGTGTTGAGGAAGGCCAGGCGGGCGGCGTGGCGGGCCGAGGCGAGACGGTCGCGCTCCCACCGGGCGAGCCCCGCGTCGTCGCTGCGCCGCACCCACGGGGCGAGCAGGGGTGCGAGGGTGAGGGCGTCGAGCAGACCGAGGTTCATCCCCTGGCCGCCGATCGGGCTGACCTCGTGCGCGGCGTCGCCGACCACGACGATCCGGCCCCGCCGCAGCGCGGGGGCGACGGCCCGCCGCACCCCGAAGGCCGACGCGCCCGCGATGTCGAGGTCGGTGCCGGTGCGGGCCGCGACGGCGTCGCGGAGGAAGGCGTCGGCATCCGCCACCGGCGCCGCCCCCGCCCACGCGACGAGCCGGCGGCGGCCGTCGGGGAGCGGGAACGACTCGACCACGCCGTCGCGCTCGAGGTGCACGCGGGCGATCGGACCCCCGGATGCCGCGACGTCGGCCATCACGTACCGATCGGGGTAGGCGTGAGTCCGCACCGCTCCGGGGCGGTAGACGAGGGAACGACCCGCCCACCCCGTGGCGACGACGACGACGCCCGCCCGGATCTCGCTCCCGTCGTCGAGCCGCGCCCGCACGCCGTCGTTCCCGGGGTGCAGGGAACGCACCGCCGCCCCGCGCCGCACCGGGGGCGCCAGGGCCGACAGCACGGCGATCGTGTCGGACTGGGGCAGGGCGGCGACGTAGGGATGGCGTGCGCGCAGACGGTCGAAGCGGATCTCGGCGAGAACGCGACCGTCGGCGCGCGCCTCACCGCGGGAGATGCGCACGGCGCGCTCGCGGATGCCGTCCGTCGCGCCCGAGCCCTCGAGCAGGGCCAGGGCGGGGGAGTGGATTCCGATCGCCCGCGTCCCCGCGCCGGGATCGACGCGCCGCTCGACGATGTCGACCTCGACGCCCCGCGCCCGCAGATCGGCGGCGAGCGCGAGTCCGACGGGTCCCGCTCCGACGACGAGGACCTCAGGCACGGGCCCGCCCCCTCGCCGTCGCCAGGAGGCGGAACGGGGCCGGCGTCTGCACCCGCCAGGGCGCGCCGAGGGCGGCCGACAGCTCGGCGGCGCGATAGCTGCGTCGGATCGAGCGCAGTCCGTCGACGCGCAGGAACGTCCCGGCCGAGAGCGGGGTGATCCCCACGGCGTAGAGCCCGTAGGCGAGGCGACCGCGCGCGATGTCGGCGTGCAGCACGGCGCCGCGCGAGAGAGCCAGCGAGTCGTCGGCGAACGCGCGCAGCGACGCCGCGTCGAGGTGGTGCAGCACGTGGTTCGACAGCACGAGGTCGAACGTCTCTCCCGCGTCGATCAGCTCCCGCGACCCCTGCGACACGAAGCGCACGCCCGGGCGTTCCCGCCGACGCGCGGCCTCGTACGCCCGGGGGTCGGGATCGGCTCCCACCCACTCCACATCGAGGCCGTCGCGGGCGGCGAGGGCGGCGAGACGCGCGACGACGTCACCGCCCCCGGAGCCGAGGTCGAGCACGCGGGCGGGGCGGCCGAGGGCCGCGAGCTCCGGCCGCACGCGGGTGCGGTACACATGGCCCCACGCCGACACGAGACGATTCACGACATCGAAACGGCGGTAGGTCGCCGCGAGCGCGCGCGGGTCGCAGTCGGGGTCGTCCATGAGCTCGGTCAGGGCGGTGTCGCGCCGCGCGAGGCCGTGTCGCGTGCTCACGGGGTCACGCGGCGCACGGTGAGGTGGGCGGCCTCCACCGTGAGTCCCGGTCCGAACGCGAGGGCCGCCACGCGATCGCCCTCGACGCGTGCCGTGTCGGCCAGCAGATCGCGCAGGATGAACAGCAGCGTGGCGCTCGACATGTTGCCGTGCGCGCGCAGCACCTCTCGCGAGGGGGCGAGGGCCGCGGCATCCAGGCCGAGGGCGCTTTCGACGCGGTCGAGGATGCTGCGGCCGCCCGGGTGCACCGCCCACGCGTCGACGCTCGCCGTGTTTCCCAGCACGCCGGCGGCGATCGCCGAGATCTCGCGGCCGATGATGCGCGGCACCTCGGGGGTGAGGGTCATCTCGAAGCCCGAGTCGCCGACGGTCCAGGCCATGTCCTTCTCGCCCTCGTCGGTGACGTGCGTGGCGAAGCCGTCGAGGTCGAGACCTCCGCGGGAGGGATCCCCGGATGCCACGATCGCGGCGCCCGCACCGTCGGCGAACACGGAGGCCGCGACGATCTGATCGGGGTGCGACGAGGTCTGCCAGTGCAACGAGCACAGTTCGGTGCAGGCCACGAGCACGATCGCGGCGGGGTCGTCGCCGACGATGCGCGCCGCGAGGCGGAGCGCGGGGATCGCGGCCGCGCAGCCGATGAAGCCGAGGTGGTAGCGCTCCACCGTGGGCATCAGGCCGAGGTCGCGCACGAGGTGGTAGTCGGGTCCCGGCGCGAACATCCCGGTGCACGACACGGTGACCACGTGCGTGACGGCCTCCGTGTCGTACCCGGATCCCTCGATCGCGGCGCGCGACGCCGCGGCGAAGAGCCCGGGAGCGGTGCGGCGGTACTCGTCGTTGCGCGCACCCGTGGGCGGCATCAGCAGTGTGTCGCCGTCGCGCACGGCGAGGCCGTCATCGGCGGCGCCGGCCAGCTGCGGGAGCACGACGTGACGGGTGTCGATCGCCGCGGCGTCGAACGCGGCACCGACCAGGCGCTGCGCCTTGCGGTCGAAGCCCGGTTGCGCGGCGAACAGGTCGCGCAGCGCTGATTGGGTCACGCGGGTCTCGGGCAGGGCCGTGCCGATCGACACGATGCGGGCGGTCATGACTCACTGTAGACACGCTTCGGCGGGCCGGGCGCGGGGATGGTGCGTCGGCCGCACGGCGCTTAGGGTGATCCGCCCGTCAGGCGGCGAGGGCGTCGCGCAGCAGGAGCCCCGAGATCGCGCCGCCATACTCGGCGATCATGCGACGTCGATCCAGGCGGCTGCGCGCGGCGAGAGCGGCCGCGCGCAGTGTCGGACGCTGGGCGAGCGCCTCCTCCCACGACAGGGCGATCGCGTCGACGTCGCGCGGGGTCACGAGGCCGAAACCGGCGACCACGCGGGCCGCGTCGCCGACGTCGGTGGTGACCGGAACGGCGCCGGAGGCCGCTCCCTCCACCAGGCAGAGGGGGGAGGCTTCGCCGAAGGCGCTCGTCAGGGCCACCACGTCGGCGATCCGGTACAGCTCGGGCATGTCTTCGCGCAGACCGAGCGCGTGCACGGCGACGTCGGCGCCGACGCCGCTCCCTGCCCGGAGCGCGCGGAAGGCGGGGTTCTCGGGCGTCATCCCCGACCCGCACAGCACGTAGTGCGCACCGGGGGTGCGTCGCGCGTGCGCGGCGACGGCGCGCAGGAAGAGGCCGGGGTCCTTCATCGCGTCGAAGCGCGCGGCCAGCAGGATCACGGCGGCGGTCTCGGGGATGCCGAGTCCTGCGCGGATGCGACGGCGCTCGGCGCGCGTCCCCGGGCGGAATCGCCGCGTGTCGATGCCGTTGTCGATCACGCGGGCCTCGCTCGCGTGCACGCCGGCGCGCGCGTAGGCCTCGGCCGTGGAGGAGGCGCACGAGATGGTGGCCGTCACGGCGCCCGAGGCGGCGGCATCCGCCAGCCACGACAGAGCGGGACCGGAGTGCGTCGGGTCGGAGCGGTGCAGGCACGCGGCGAGGGGCACGTCGGGGAGCATCCCGGCCCGCTCGAGGGCGACGACGAGGCTGAGCGGCTGCTCCTTCAGCGACAGGATCACATCGGCCTCGGCGAACAGCGTTGCGGCGTGATCGAGCTCGGTGGGGGTGAAGTCCTCCGGAGCGATGGGGCGGTCGCCGGCGACGCGATCGAATGCGTCGATCTCCACCCCGGCGGCGCGCAGGCGCCGATAGCGGGTGTCGTCGCGGGCCCACTGCAGCGACGCGTCCCGACGTGCCGACGCGGTGAGCGAGAGGACGCGGTGCTCCTGCGTTCCCTCCCGGGTGAGCCCCGCGACCACGTCGGAATGCAGGATGCGGGCCCCGCCCGCGAAGAAGCCCTCGTACAGCGAGAGCACACGGATGGATCGCGTCATCGGGGTCTCATTTCGGCCGGGGAGAGGCACCGCGGGTGCGGTCGTCCCATGCTGAAGGGTCGACCCCTCGGGGTGGGTTACGCCCGAAAGACCATCGTGTGAACGCCCGGACACGAGCCGACGCGCCGGCTCCCGGGGGAAGGAACCGACGCGTCGGGTGAAGGGGCGGTGGATCAGGCGCGGGGCGCGACCACCATCGCCTCGCCGGCGTGACGTGTGCGCGACCAGGGCCAGCGCAGCGCCGTGCGCTCGCGCGGTTCGTCGGTCGAGCGCGGCACGATGCCGTTGCCCATCGCGGTCGACATGGCGATGCTCCACACCGAGCCCGCCTGCTGTCCGCTCTGCTGTCCGTAGATCATGGTTCTCTCCTCACTCCCGTCTCCCGAGGGGATGCACCCCGTCTCCCGACGGGCGTCTCGATGTCCGTCCTATCTCCCGGGGACGGTGAGCGACGCCCTCTTGACAGCGGTGACATCGTGCGTATGGGGCCGAGGACTCGGATCCACCGCGACACGGGCGCCGCAAGGGGCGGCCGTGCAGGGAGGAGGTCGCTACGATCGTGGGTCGTGCAGCCGTCTTCCGAAGCGTCGTCGACGCCCTTCCCGGCATCCGAACTCGGGCGGGCCCTCCTCGCCTACGGCGAGGAACGGCGCATCGCCGCCGGCGAGGCCCGGCGGGAGCTCGGACTCAACGAGCTCGACGCCCGCGCCCTGCTGTTCGTCGCCGAGAACCCCGGCGCGCGACCCTCGCACGTCCGCGACCATCTCGGCATCACGTCGGCGGGGGTGACGACCCTCATCGATCGACTCGTGCAGCGTGGTGCCGTGCGTCGCGACCTCGACGCCGAGGACCGCCGGGTCAACCACATCACGGCCATCGTCGATCTGGACGCCCCGCCGTGGTGCGCCCTGCGGGCGTTCGACGCGCGCATCGAAGAGGCCGCCTCGCGGATGGATGCCGCGGAGGCGGGCCGACTGGCGGCGCTGCTCGACCAGCTCGTGGCGTCCGCCCGAGGCTGACACCGGTAGGCGCGGTCGGGCTCTGCGCTCGGACCGCCGAGATCAGTCGGCGGCGGCGAGGAACGCCTCGGATCGCGCCTGCAGGAACGAGCACAGCGCGGCGAGGGTCGCGAGTTCTCCGGCGAGGGCCATGACCCGACCCGCGGCGAGGGGAGCCGCGTCTTCGCGGGGCTCGAAGGTCACCGACCAGTCGGTCGCGCCCGGCTCGGACCCCGGCGCGACGTAGAACGTGGTCGACACGCTGCGCAGTTTCGCCGCGATGAGGCCCGCGTCCTCGCCGTTCTCGCTGTCCTGCGGGATGACGCGCAGGATGTCGGCGTCGTCGTAGCCCAGGGCGCGGAAGTCGTCGATCCAGGACTGCAGGGTCGTCACGGTACGGAACGGCATCGGGATCCCCTCGGGCGAGTGGGCACCGAACGGGTGCCCTCCTCATTATGACGGGCTCCCGACGTCTCGGCGCGGGGTCACGAGCTCCGCGCCGAGACGCCGCCGACCACCGCGCCGGGGAACGGGAGCGGTCGAGTCCGGCACCGCAGTGCCGCTTGCGAATGCTCGCCGCGGCCTCGACGCAGGTCAATCGCCGCGGCGTCATCCTGCGCTTCGCGGCTCATTCGTCGCGTGCCGAGGCCGACGGCGCCGAAATGCGCATTTCCGGCGCTTCGGGGGATACGGTGAAAACGGGTGGGGGGTCATCCACGCTGACCATCGCCGGTCGGAGGGGAACAGTGTCATCCGCCGTACGCGGCGCGTGAGAGCGTTCCCATACCGGGCGAGCGCCCTTTGGCGCAACGGTCTTGCCGCACATTCACGGACGATTTAGGAAACCTGCGTGGAGCATACGAACATCGAGACGCGCGACGCCGAGACGGTGGAGCACCTGTGGCAGACGATCGTCCCCGGAGCGCGGATCGCCCGAGCGGATGCCATCCAGCCGGCGCTGGCGTGGCACGCCGCGTCCGAGCCCGGATTCGGCTTCTGCGACTACACGATCGGCTCGACCATGCTGGTCGAATCCGACCCCCTCGACCAGGTGGTCGTGGGCCGGATCGCCGGTCCTCGTGTCGCCGGTACCTATCGTCGCGAGCGCATCGACACCTCGGTGCCGTTCATGGTGGTCGATCGTCCCCTCGAGATCGCCTTCACCGGCCGCATCGCCGGCACCGCGGTGTCGTTCTCGCGCACGGAGTTCGACGACGCCGCGCGACGGCTGTCGGGCGACGACGGACTGCGCGTGCGCGCGACCGGCTACGCGCCGGTGAACGAGCAGCGCCTGCGGTACTGGTCGCGGACCTGGGAGTACACGCGCGACGTGCTCCTGCGCTCTCCCGAGCGCACCCCGCTCATCCAGCAGCAGGCGCGCACGCTCATGCTCGAGGCGTCGCTGATGACCTTCCCCACGACGTTCACCGACGCCCTCGCGGCCGGGCGCCCGTCGCGCCCGCTGCCCGCGCCGGTGCGCCGCGCGAAGGCCTACGTCGAGGCGCATGCCGCCGAGCCCGTCGTGCTCGCCGACATCGCCCAGGCGGCGCGGCTGTCGCCCCGTGGTCTGCAGTACGCCTTCCGGGCCGCGACGGGACGCACCCCGATGCAGTACCTGCGTCGCGTGCGTCTGGACGCGGCGCGCGCCGAGCTGCGCAGCGCCGACCCGTCGGTCGAGACGGTCGCCGCGATCGCCGCGCGCTGGGGCTTCTCCAACCTCGGCCGCTTCGCCGCGATGTACCGCGGGGAGTTCGGCGAGACGCCGTCGACGACGCTGCGGTCCTGACGCCGGTCAGGCATCCATCTGCCGACGCGTTCGTACTCGCGCAGGCGGAGCGTGCGGTCAGCCCCGTGTGACGCGGACCCGGCCTCAGTGCCCGGCGCCGAGGCCCCCGCTGAGACGACCGTGGAAGCGGGCGGCGGCGTCGTTCATGCCCGCGAGCTCCACGGTGGTGCCGAGGTGGGCGTACTTCGTCTGCACCGCGTCGAGGGCGGCGACCGTCGAGGCGTCCCAGACGTGCGAACGCGACAGGTCGATCACCACGCGCGCCGGGTCGTCGTGGTACGCGAACTTCGTGGTGAGGTCGTTGCTCGAGGCGAAGAACAGCTCGCCCTCGACGACGTAGCGGGCGGTGTCGCCGTCGACCGTGCGGGTGACGTCCGTCAGGCTCGCGACGCGCCGGGCGAACAGCACCGCCGCCGCGATCACGCCCACCCCCACGCCGATCGCGAGGTTGTGCGTCCACACGGTGATCGCGACGGTCAGCACCATCACGATCGTCTCGCTCAGCGGCATCCGCCGTAGGGTCGAGGGCCGGATGCTGTGCCAATCGAAGGTCGCGATCGACACGACGATCATCACCGCGACGAGGACCGCCATCGGGATGATGGCGACGACGTCGCCGAAGGCCAGGACGAGCACGAGCAGGAAGACGCCGGCGAGGAAGGTCGAAATGCGCGTGCGCGCGCCCGAGGCCTTGACGTTGATCATCGTCTGGCCGATCATCGCGCAGCCGCCCATGCCCCCGAACAGGCCCGACAGTACGTTCGCGGCGCCCTGGCCGAGCGATTCGCGGGTCTTCGACGAGGGGGTGTCGGTGATGTCGTCGACGAGCGCCGCGGTCATGAGCGACTCGAGCAGCCCGACGATCGCCATCGCGAGGGCGAAGGGCAGGATGATGCCCAGCGTCTCGCCGGTCAGCGGGACGTTCGGCACGAGCAGCGCCGGCAGGCTCTCGGGCAGGGCGCCCTGATCGCCGACGGTCGGCACCGAGATGCCGAAGAGCACGGCGGCGCCGGTGAGCAGCACGATGGCGACCAGGGGCGCCGGCACGACCTTCGTCACGCGGGGGAGCAGGTACATGATGGCCAGTCCCGCCGCGGCGATCGGGTACACCGCCCACGGAACGCCGATCAGCTGCGGCACCTGCGCGATGAAGATGAGGATCGCGAGAGCGTTGACGAAGCCGACCATGACGCTGCGCGGGATGTAGCGCATGAGCTTGGCGACGCCGAGCAGACCGAGGATCACCTGCAGGATGCCGCCGAGGATCACGGTCGCGAGCAGGTAGTCGACCCCGTGCTCGCGGGCGACGGGGGCGATCACGAGCGCGATGGCCCCGGTGGCCGCCGAGATCATCGCGGGGCGCCCGCCGAGGAAGGCGATCGCGACCGCCATCACGAACGACGAGAACAGCCCGAGGCGGGGGTCGACGCCGGCGATGATCGAGAACGCGATGGCCTCGGGGATGAGCGCGATCGCGACGACGAGGCCGGCGAGCACCTCGCGGGTGAGCAGGCGCGGCGAGCGCAGGGCCTGCAGCACGGTCGGTTCGGGGCGCGGGCGCGCGAGGACGTCTGTCATGAGAGGTCTCCTGGACGGGGAGGGAACCCGCGTCGACGCGGGGAAGAATAGGGGGGTCGCGATCGCGACCGCCACCAACTCTACCGTAACGTGAGGTTTGCGGGATCGGGGATGCCATGACCGACGACCGGCAGATGCAGATCGGCGAGCTCGCCGAGCGGACGGGGCTGTCGGTGCGCACGCTCCGCCACTACGACGAGATCGGCCTGCTGCGCCCCTCCGCCCGCACCGACGGCGGCTTCCGCCTGTACACCGCCGATGACGAATCGCGGCTGCTGCTGATCCGTCGCATGAAGCCGCTCGGCTACTCGCTCGAGCAGATGGGCGAGCTGCTCGCGGTCGTCGACGGGCTCGAGGCGCGCCCCGACGACGCCGATCTGCGCGCGCGCTTCGCCGACATCCGCGACGAGGCGCTGCAGCGTCGCGAAGACCTGCGGCGCAAGGTCGCCGCGGCCGACGAGTTCGTGGCCCAGCTGGAGGCGCGATGACCGCGCACGACATCGTGCTCGAGGGCCACGGCATCCGTCTCGTCCCCGCCGATCCCTCCCACGCCGCGGCGGCGTGGCCGCTCACCGACCCCGAGCTGTGGAGCCGCATGACCACGCCATGGGCCGATTCGGTCGACGCGTACGCCGCACGCGTCGAACACCAGCGGGAGACGCCGGGACTGTACGCCTTCACGGTGCAGGATGCCGACACCGGCACCGTGCGCGGGGCGACGACCTTCTACGAGTACGTGCCCGCGCAGGGGCGGGTCGAGATCGGCACCACCTGGTACGGCCGCGCCTTCCAAGGTGGGCGCACCAATCCCGCGGCCAAGCTCCTGCTGCTCGGGCACGCGTTCGACGCGTGGGGCGTGAACCGGGTCGCGCTGCGGTGCGACGCCCGCAACGAGCGCAGCGCGCGGGCGATCGAGCGCCTCGGCGCGACGCGCGAGGGGCGCCTGCGTCGGCACCGCATCGCCCCGGACGGCTCGGTCGCCGACACCCTGTACTTCTCGATCCTCCGCGAGGAGTGGCCCGCGGCGCGGGCGGGGCTCGAGGCGCGCCTGTAACCCGCCGGGTCCGGCGCCCCGCCGCGGGCGGGTTCGACAACCCGTGGGCCGCGAGACTGCATCCCGCTGGCGACTCGGCGGCATCCTGCAACCGAGACGTCAGCCGCGTGCAGTCTCGCGGGCGGGGTGCGGCGCGGCGGGGTCAGTCGCGCGCGGCGGCGGCGCGGCGGCGTGCGAAGGCGCGCGCCTCGGCGAACAGCTCGAGATCGATCTGCACGTGGCGACGGGCGAGCTCGGCGGCCTCGTCGGGAGCGGCCGTGACGATCGCGTGCACGATCGCGTCGTGCTCGCGGGCGGCGCGCGACTCCATGCGGCGATGACTCTCGCGGTCCCCCCAGGGGTGCGCGGGGGCGGAGAGCGAGAGGTGACGCTCGTGATCGAGCAGGATGTCGCGCAGTGCGGTGTTGTGGGCCGCGTCGATGATCGACAGGTGCAGCAGGCTGTCGGCGCGCTGCTTGGGATCTCCGGAATCCGCCGCGTGGAACGCGCCCAGGCGCTCGCGCAGGATCGCGATATCGGCATCCGTCCGGCGCTCGGCGGCCAGGCGGGCCAGCGACGCGTGGAGCATCGAGCTCGCCGTGCACGCGTCGACGAGGTCGCTCCAGCGCTGCTCGAACCACCTGTCGACGCCGACCACGACCGAGTCGGGCCACTGCTCGGCCACGAAGGTGCCTCCGCTGCGGCCGCGGCGGCGCTCGATGAGGCCCCGCGCCGAGAGGTCGTCGAGGGCGGCGCGGACGGTCGTGCGTCCCACCCCGAGGAGGGGGGAGAGGTCGCGCTCGGCGGGCAGGCGCGTGCCGGGGAGGAACTCGCCCACCGCGACGGCGGTGATGAGGCGCTCGGTCACGCGCTCCACCAGGGAGGCGTCGTCGGTCTCGGCCATGGGCTCCCGTCGTTTCCTCCATGTTAAATCCGCAGAAAAGGTTTGCCAACGCACCTTTAACGGGTCCACGATGACTCCATGCAACGCGAGATCACCGTCCCGTTCCTCGACGGTTTCACCTGGGCCCGACTGACCGAACCCGCCGAGTCGACGGGCCGCGCCCCGCTGTTCGTGCTCCACGGCGGCCCGGGGATGGCCCACGACTACGTGTCGAACCTCGACGCCCTCGCCGACATCACCGGTCGCACCGTCGTGCACTACGACCAGATCGGCTGCGGCCGCAGCTCGCACCACCCCGACGCGCCCGCCGAGCGCTGGATGCCGCAGCTCTTCGTCGACGAGTTCCACAACCTGCGCGAGGCGCTCGGCTTCGACGAGTACCACGTGCTCGGTCAGTCGTGGGGAGGGATGCTCGGTGCCGAGATCGCCGTGCGCCGCCCCGCGGGGCTCGAGGGGCTGATGATCTGCAACTCCCCGGCATCCATGCAGCTCTGGCTCGACGGCGCGGCCCGGCTGCGCGCGGAACTCCCCGCCGAGAACCGCGAGGCCCTCGACCGCCACGAGGCCGACGGCACCCTCGACCACCCCGACTACGTCGAGGCCACGCGCGTGTTCTACGAGCGTTACGTCTGCCGCATCACGCCCATGCCGCAGGACTTCGTCGACAGCGAGGCCCAGATGCTCGCCGACCCGACGGTCTACCACACGATGAACGGACCGAACGAGTTCCACGTCGTCGGCACCGGCCGTGACTGGACGATCATCGACCGCCTGCCGCAGGTGGCGGTGCCCACCCTCGTCGTCGCCGGCGAGTTCGACGAGGCGACCCCGGAAACGTGGGCGCCGTTCGTGGAGAAGATCCCCGGTGCGCGCGCGCACGTCTTCGCCGGAGCGAGCCACTGCACCCACCTCGAGATGCCCGACGTCTTCCGCGGCGTGATCGCCGACTTCCTCGCCCCCCTTCCCTGACCCGTCCGCCCCGACCCCGCCACACCCCACCCGAACCAGGAGCCTCGATGTCGAAGAACGCCCCCGAAGCCCAGCAATCGCTGGAGGCCTTCGGCTACACGCAGGAGCTCAAGCGCTCCATGTCCACCCTCGACCTGGTCGTCTACGGCCTCGTCTTCATGGTGCCGATCGCCCCGTGGGCGATCTTCGGCGTCGTCTACAACGCCGCGAGCGGCATGGTCCCGCTGGTGTACATCACGGGCGTCGTGGCGATGATCTTCACCGCTCTGGCCTACGCGCAGATGTCGAAGGCGTTCCCCATCGCGGGCTCGGTCTTCTCGTACGTCGGTCGCGGCATCCACCCCACCGTGGGCTTCTTCGCCGGCTGGGCGATCCTGCTCGACTACCTGCTCGTGCCCACGCTGCTCTACGTCTTCGCCGCGTCGAGCATGGCCGGCATCTTCCCCGACGTGCCGCAGTGGATCTGGGCCGTGGCGTTCGTGATCATCAACACCGTCATCAACGTGCTCGGCATCGGCTCGATCAAGATCGCGAACCGCGTGATGCTCGGCATCCAGCTCGCCTTCGTCGTCATCTTCGTCGTCATCGCGATGGTCGCCCTCTCGAGCGGGGCGATCCCCGGCGCGGAGTTCTCGATCGCCCCGGTGTGGGATGCCGAGAAGGTCAACCCCGCACTCATCGCGACCGCCCTGTCGATCGCGGTGCTGAGCTTCCTCGGCTTCGACGGCATCTCGACGATGGCCGAGGAGTCCACCGGCGACCGCAAGTCCGGCGGACGCGCGATGATCATCGCCCTGCTCGTGGTCGCGGTGCTCTTCATCGCGCAGACGTGGTTCGCGAGCGCCCTGGCCGCCGGCACGATCGCCTTCTCGGACGACGACGTCAACAACGCGTTCTTCCTTCTCGTGGCGCAGGCCGCCGGTTCGGGATGGGCCACGGCGTTCCTGGCGGTGAACGTGGTCGCGGTCGGTATCGCCAACGCCGTCGCCGCCCAGGCCGCCACCTCGCGCCTGCTGTACTCGATGAGCCGCGACCGGCGCCTCCCCGCCTTCCTGTCGAAGGTGAACTCCCGTCAGGTGCCGCTCGCGGCGATCCTGTCGGTCAGCGCGATCTCGCTCGTGCTCGTGCTGTTCTTCGTTGGACAGATCGCGGTGATCTCGTCGCTGGTGAACTTCGGCGCGCTGCTGGGCTTCCTCCTACTGCACGTGTCGGTCGCCGTGTACTACCTCGGCAAGAAGAAGTCGAAGAACTACCTGCTGCACCTCGTCGTCCCGGTCATCGGGTTCCTCATCATCGGCTACGTGCTGCTCAACGCCGACATCACCGCCAAGATCGGCGGCATCCTGTGGCTCGTCGTCGGCGGTGTCGTCTACGCCATCTTCGCCCGCAAGAACGGCGGCGCGACCGGGCCCCTGCCCGAGCACGCGACCGCGACGGCCGGCGAGGGCGGCGGCGAGGTGGCCTCGTGACGAGCGTCACCCACGCGCTCGGCAAGGAGCTCGGTCGCCCGGGCTTCGACGCCGGGGTCGATCCGGTGCTGCGGATCCACCCCGGCACGGGGGAGACCGTCTCGTTCGAGACCGACGACGCCGTCTACGCCGAACTGCACGACCACGGCGACCTGGCGGCGCTGCGCGCGCCGATCAACCCCGTGACCGGCCCCGTCTTCGTCGAGGGCGCGATGCCCGGCGACGCGCTCGCGGTGCACGTGCACGAGATCCGGCTCGGCGCGTTCGGCTGGTCGCAGAGCCTCCCGGGTGCCGGGGCGCTGCAGCACCGCATGCCCGATCGCGTCGTCAGCCGCCGCATCCCGATCGACGCCGAGGGCGTGCACCTCACCGATCGGCACGTGGTGCCCGCGCGCCCGATGATCGGATGCATCGGCACCGCCCCCGCCGCGGGGACGCACTCCACCGTCATGCCCACGACCGCGCTCGGCGGCAACATGGACCTCACCGACGTCGCCCCGGGCGCCACCGTGTACCTCCCGGTCGCGGTCGAGGGAGCGTTGCTGTCGATCGGCGACATCCACGCCGTGATGGCGCGCGGAGAGTCGTCGTTCGTCGCGATCGAAGCGGCCGGTGTCGCGGTGGTCTCGATCGACCTCGTGAAGGATGCCGGCCTGCGCGCGCCGCGGGTGGAGACCGCCGAGGAGTGGATCTTCGTCGGCCTCGGCGACCCGGTGCAGGAGAGCATCCGCCGCGGCTACGAGGACGTGTTCGACCACCTCGTCGACGAACGCGAGTGGGAGGCGATGGACGCGTACGCGGTGATGAGCGCGGTCGTGCACAGCGAGCTGGGAGGCCCGACGGGGTCGGAGGACCCCGACCCGCTGCATCCGTTCCGCGCGATCGGGGCGGTGACGCTGCACCGCCTGCCCAAGAGCGTGCTCTGACAGAATCCTCCCGTGACCGACGAGACGACCCCGAGAACGCGCGACACGGCTCGCGTGCTGGTGTTCGACGAGGACGGCGCCCTGCTGCTGATGAAGCAGCACTGGGGCCGGCGCGTGCGTCCCGCGCGCTGGCTCACGGTGGGCGGCGGAATCGACCCCGGTGAGGATGCCGCGACCGCGGCGATCCGCGAACTGTACGAAGAGACCGGACTCCGCGTGGAGACCGTGGGCGAGCCGGTCGCGTTCCGTGAGATCGAGCTGCCCCCGGCCGAGGCATACGGGCGTCGGACCGCGGTGTACTTCGTGCTGCGCACCCCTCGTTTCGAGATCGCCCGGGATGCCTGGACCGAGGGTGAACAGGACGACATCGTCGACGTGCGGTGGTTCACTCCGGCCGAGCTCGCGGCATCCGACGATGTCTTCGACCCGGAAGACGTCCGCCGGATCATCGCGGAGATCGGGGGAGCGCCGCGCGACTGACCTCGGCCCCGATTCGGTCGAGCCTGACAGCCGTGTAAGCTTTCCTGTTGGAAGTGTGTCCGAGCGGCCTAAGGAGCATGGCTGGAATCCATGTAGGCGGGGTAACTCGCCTCGCAGGTTCAAATCCTGTCACTTCCGCCACACGAAGAGCGTCACCCTCGATATCGAGGGTGGCGCTCTTCGGCGTTCAGCCCACGCTCTCGCGCTCGCGCTCGACCTGCGCCGCGCCCGGGCGCACCACGAGCGAGCGCGGAAGCACGCGCGCGAGCACGCGGCGCACCGGGGTCGCCCGGGCGAGAAGACCCGCCCGGATGCCGTCGACCGTCGCCACCAGGGCGGGTCCGCGCGCGGCATCCGGTGCGTCACCGGCGTAGCTCACGCGCTCGAGGGCCTCGCGCAGAAGGTCGACGTCGTCCGCCTCGACGCCGTGCTCGTCGACGAGACGCGCGGCGAAGGCGCGGGGCGACTCGGCGCCGGGGGCCGGGATGCCGAGGTCGACGGCATCCTCCTGCAGGGCCGTCCACGCGGCGACGGCGTCGCCGGCGCGCGCCGCGCCGAGCCGACGACGGCGCCGGGCGGTGCGCAGCAGGGCCGGAACGACGGCCGCGGCGAGCAGGGCCAGCACGACGATGCCGACGGGCACCCACGCGGCTCCCTGACGCGCGGTCGTCGCCGCGGCGCCGGTGTCGACGGCCCCCACGTCGCCCCGATCGGCCTGCGAGGGCGCGGCCGAGGGCTGGGCGTCGGGGGCGGCGGCATCCTGTTCCGGGGTGTTCGGGGTCGTCCCGCCGTTCGAGGTCGATCCGGAGGCGAAGTTGGTGGGCACGCCCAGGCTGTTCGTCGGCTCGAAGGGGACCCAGCCGATGCCCTGGAAGTACACCTCGGGCCACGCGTGCAGCTGGCTCGACGTCACGGTGTACTCGGTTCCGCCCTGCTGGGGGATGCTCGAGGCCGTTCCCGGCAGGTAGCCGACCACGATCCGCGACGGCATGCCGAGCGAGCGGGCCATCACGGCGAAGGCCGAGGCGTAGTGCACGCAGTAGCCCGCGCGCACCTGCAGGAAGTCGGCGACGGCGTCGAGTCCCGCGCCGTCGAACCCGGAGTCGACCGGCGCATCGAGCGAATAGCGGAAGGCGCTGCTGCGGAACCACGTCTGCAGGGCCAGCAGCGCGTCGTAGGGGTTCGCGGCCGAGGCCGTCACCTCGCGCGCGGTGTCGCCGATGATCGAGGGCACATCGGCGGGCAGGGCCGTGACGTCGGCACCGAGGCCGGGGTCGCCCACGGCGCGGCTGCGGATCTGTTCGAGCGTCGGCCGCGGCACGCTCGCCTGCACCTCGTACTGCTGGTCGCGCGTGGAGCCGGCGCGGGTGACGACGGTGCGGTTCTGCGGCATGCCCAGCCAGTCGCCCTCGAGGCCGGTGACCGTGGATGCCGGGTAGGGCACGGGGAGCCACGGACTGTCGAGCGCGTCGACCGTGACGTCGGTCGTCCAGTCGGCGCGGGCGATCTCGGCGTCGGCCTCGACCGGGCCGAACACGGGCGCGTCGCCGGAGACGGGAACGGTGTCGCCGCTGTCGGGCGACCAGACCGCGCCGTCGAAGCGCGACAGCGTGACCGCGCGCAGGTACGGCGCCGTCGGGGCCGTCGTGCGAACGGTGAGGACGTCGACCTCCCGCGGCTGACGCAGGTCATTGCCGAGCTCGAGGTTGGGGTTGATCGTCGTGCCCGTTCCGCCCGACCCGCCCGTGGCGAAGCGCAAACCGGGCTGGGGGAGCAGGGGAGTGGCGACCACCGCGACGATGACGGCGACCACGGCGACCGCGACGGCCGTCGCCGACACCCCGAGCCGCCCGGGCGATCGACGTGCCGTGGTGCGGCGGGGGTTCTGCGCGGTGGTGCGCGCCCGCGTGTCGACGCGCAGGAGGAACAGCAGGGCGGCGGCGAGGAGGACGAAGCCGGCGACGTCGACGTCGGAGGGGATCGCGATCGTCGGGATGAGCGACACCGCGACCAGACCCACCCCGGCGAGCAGCGGCATGCGCGCCGTGAGCACGACATGGTCCAGGACGAGGGCGAGAGCGCCGACCGCGGCCACCAGGAGGAAGCTCAAGCCGGCCTCGGGCGGCACGGGGGCCACGCCCAGCCGGATCTCCTCCGACGCTCCGGCGATCAGCCCCGGCACCGATGCGAAGGTCGCCGGCGTCGGGATGACGCCGAGCAGGGCGGTCGAGCGTCCGAACAGCGCCGTGAGCACCACGACCCACACGACGGCCTCGACGACGCTGGCCACCACGGCGGGCAGCTGCGCGAGGCGCACGAGCAGACCCGCCCCGAGCACGGCGGCCGCCAGCCCGGCCGCTCCGGCCACCCAGGCACCCGGGGCGATGACCGAGAACGCGGGAAGCAGGGCGGCGACGATGGCGACGTACAGTCCGCCGGTCAGCATCGCCGCGTCTCGGCGACGCCGGGCGGTGCGCAGCCGGGTGACGTCAGCGGCCGACACGGGCGTACCCCTGTTCGATTGCGCCGTCCCACGCCGCGGCGACGTCGCCGCCGGGGCGCACGTGCGCCGCGCGCCAGCCTCCCGCGCGCAGGCGGTCGAGGTCGGCGTCGTCGGCGACGACCAGCAGCACGGGTAAGGCCGAGCGCTGCGCCACGGCGCCGAGGCTCGCGCGGTCCTCGGGGTGCAGGGCACCGGTGACGACCACCACGGGGCCCGTCAGCCCCGCCGCGGCGGCCGGGACGACGCGGTGCGACGGGTCGTCGGGGCGGGCGCGCAGGCTCGCGAACGCCGCAGCGGTCGCGCGCGCGTCGGCGTCGTCTCCGCCCTCGACGGGGTCGGCGAGCAGTGCTCCGTCGCTGTCGATCACGTCGACGGTGTACCCCTCGTGCACCAGGCGGGCGACGGCCGAGACGCAGGCCGACACGGCCGTCTCGAAGGCGCGGTCGCTCCCCGGTGCGTGCGCGGCGAGCGGAGACCAGCGCGACACCGCGCGATCGAGCACGACCGTGGCTGCGGGGCTGGACTCCTGCTCCTCCTGCCGCACCATGAGCGTGTCGCGGTGCGCCGTCGCGCGCCAGTGGATGCGCCGCATCGAGTCGCCGGGGGCGTAGGGCCGCGCGACGAGGTTGTCGGCGCCCTGGCCGATCTGCAGGGTGGTGGTCTGGCGGGAGCCGCCGGCCTCGCCCGCGGCGCCGGGCAGCGCCGCGAGATCGCGGATGGTCGGCGCCACCGTCACGGTCGTCGTGCGCCCGAGCGCGATGCGGCGGCGGATCAGCCCGAACGGATCGGTGGTGGTCACCTCGAACGGCCCCAGCGCGTGCACGCCGCGCGCGACCCCCTCCACGTCGTAGCGCACCTCGATCGTCGACGACGCGCCGTTCGCCACAATGATCGGCGACGCCCCCTCGGCCGTTCCGGTGAGGCCCGCCGGCAGGCTGTCGCGCCATCGCCCGGGGGCCGTGGGCAGGGCGCTCTGGATCCCCGCGCGCACCGAGACGGTGGCGATGCCGCCCACCTCGGGCACCTCGGGCGAGACGACACGGGTCACCGCCCCCGCCCCCCGCGTCAGCAGCAGCGACACGGTCGAGGCCGCGAGGAGCGCGACCAGCAGCGTGCCGAAGTAGAGCAGCTCGGGGATGCCGGCGCGCTGCGCGATCACGAAGGCCGCCGCCGCGAGCAACAGTGCTCCCGTTCCGCGGAGCGTGAAGGGCCAGAAACGCCTCACCCGGGCTCTCACGGTCGGGAGGCGAGGGGCACGCGTACGCTCGCGGCGATCCGCTCGAGGGCGTCGGCGACCACTGCGGCTCCCGCTCGACCTCCGGCGGCGGAGCGGTTGGCGATCAGACGGTGGGCGAACACCGGCGAGAGCAGGGCCGTGATGTCGTCGGGGATGACGTAGGACCGGCCGTCGAGGGCCGCGCGCACCTTCGCCGCGCGCACGAGCTGCAGCGTCGCCCGGGGGCTCGCGCCCAGCCGGATGTCGGGGTGGCTGCGGGTGGCCTGCGCGAGGGCCACGACGTACTCCTCGAGCGCCGGGGCGACGTGCACCCCGCGGGCCCAGGCGATCATCGCGGTCACCTGACGCGCCGAGACGACGGGGGTGAGCCCGTCGAGCGGGTTGACCGCGTCGCGTTGACGGAGCATGAGCGCCTCGGCCGCGGCATCCGGGTATCCCATCGAGATGCGCAGCAGGAAGCGGTCGCGCTGCGCCTCGGGCAGGGCGTACGTGCCCTCCATCTCGAGGGGGTTCTGCGTCGCGACGACCAGGAACGGCGAGGGCAGCACGTGCGTACGGCCGTCGACGGTGACCTGACGCTCCTCCATCGCCTCGAGCAGCGAGGACTGGGTCTTGGGGGAGGAGCGGTTGATCTCGTCGGCGATGACGATGTGCGCGAACACCGCTCCGGGCGTGAATTCGAACTGCCGCTGCACGGGATTGAACACCGACACGCCGGTGATGTCGCCCGGCAGCAGATCGGGGGTGAACTGGATGCGTCGCACGTCGGCGTCGATCGTGGCCGCCAGGGCCCGCGCGAGCATCGTCTTGCCGACGCCCGGGACGTCTTCGATGAGAAGGTGCCCCTCGGCCAGCAGGGCGATGAGGGCGCTCTGCACGGCGTCGGGCTTGCCGTCGATCACTCGCGAGACCGAGGCCAAGATCTGCCCGGTCAGCCGCGCGAAAGAATCCGCATCCAGCGGAGCGTCGGCGCCGGGTCGGCTGGGGGTGTCGGCGCGGCGGAGTCGTGATGCCGCCTCGGGCGTGACCGTCTCGTCCATGGCATCCCTTGGGTCGCGGGGTGGAGGCGCGTCGTCGCCGCCGTGACCTGATCGTAACCCGCACGGCGGGGGCGGGGGCCCGAAACGGCGTCGCGCACAGGCGTCACACGGCGGATGCTCGGGCCCCTAGGATCGGGGAGCGTTGGTCCAGCCGAGGAGCCCGCGCATGTCGCACCCCACCCCGTCCCCGTCCGTCTCCACGCACGTCCTCGCCGTCGACATCGGGGGGACGAAGGTGGATGCCGCCCTCGTCTCCGTCGCGGGAGAGGTCGAGCGCCAGAGCGTGACCCGCCGCACCACCGGACGCTCCGCGGACCGCGGCGAGATCGCGCGCCACATCCGCGAGGCCGCCGCCGGAGCGCTCGCCGCGGTGCCCGAGGCGCGGGTCGGGGCCGTCGGGGTGGGCAGCGCCGGTCCGGTCGACCTGCCCTCGCGCTCCGTCTCGCCGCTGAACCTGCCGCTCGCCGCGGGGCTGTCGATCGACGAGGTGCTCGCCGGACTCGTCGACGGTCCGATCCGGCTCGCTCTCGACGGCACCTGCATCGCGCTTGCCGAGCACTGGCGCGGCGCGCTCGTCGGGTGCGACGACGCGATGGCGATCGTGGTGTCCACCGGAGTGGGCGGCGGACTGATCCTGGGCGGTCGGCCCGTCGCGGGTGCGAGCGGTAACGCGGGGCACCTCGGGCAGACGTTCGTGCGCACCGTCGAGGACGATGAGGTCGTGGCATCCTCCCTCGAGGCCGTCGCGGCGGGGCCCGGGACGGTCGCGTGGGCCCAGCGGCAGGGCTGGCACGGCGAGACCGGTCTCGACCTCGCGGCCGCCCACGCGGCGGGCGACCCGGTCGCGATCGCGGCCGTGACCCGCTCGGCCACGGCCGTGGGGCAGGCGATCGCGGCGGCGGCGACGCTCTGCGACCTCGAGGCCGTCGCGATCGCGGGAGGCTTCTCGCAGGTCGCGCCCGACTACATCGATCAGGTGCGCGCGGCCGCGCGGGCCGCGTCGCTGCACGCCTACGCGCGGCGCTGCCGCATCGTGGGCTCGGGCCTCGACGGCGACGGCCCGCTCCTGGGGGCGGCGGCCCTCGCGCTGCAGTCCTGACGCCGGGTCTACCCTGAGAGACCGAGGGACCGCGCCGCGGGCCGGCGAGTGAGGGCGGGGAGCATGCGTACGGGTTCCAACCTGCCCGCCGTCGGCGAGTACAACCAGACGCTGGTGCTCGACCTCATCCGGCGTTCGCCCGAGGGGCTGAGCCGCGTGGAGCTGTCGGCGCGCACCGGTCTGAGCGCGCAGACGCTGAGCAACGTCACCCGCCGCCTGGCCGACGACGGCCTCATCATCGAGGCGGGGAAGGTCATCTCGGGTCCGGGCAAGCCCCGCACGCTGTTGAAGCTCGAGCCGCGCTCGCGTTTCGCCGTCGGGGTGCACCTCGACCCCGTCGTCGACACGATCGTGCTCGTCGACATGGCGGGCGAGGTCATCGCGCACGACGAGATCCCCGCCCTGCGCGACGCCGCACCGGGTGATCTGGTCGCCGCCGTCGCGACCGCGGTGGACGCCATCGTCGCGCGCGCCGAGGTGTCACGCGATCTCGTGCTGGGCGTGGGGGTCGCCGCCCCCGGGCCCTTCGACGCCCGCGGCGGTCGGCTGCTCGATCCTCCGCTGCTGCCGCAGTGGCACAACGTCAACGTCCGCGAGGACCTGAGGGCGGCGACGGGGCTGCCGGTCATCGTCGAGAAGGACGTCACCGCGGCGATGGTGGGCGAGATGTGGTTCGACCGCTCCGACGCCCTGAGCGACGCGATGTTCCTGTACTACGGCGCCGGCGTCGGCATGGGGCTCGCGGTGGCGGGGGCGCCCGTGCGCGGTCGCACCGGCAACGCGGGGGGCATCGCGCACGTGGTCGTGGATGCCGCGGGCCCTCTGTGCGCGTGCGGATCACGCGGGTGCCTGGGGGTGTCGATCGAGCCGCGTGTGCTCATCGCCGAGGCCGGGTACGACGACGTCGATCCGCGCGCGGGCCTGGACCGTCTCGTGCGCGATGCGGCGGATCCCCGGCACGCGGCCGCGGGGGTGCTGCGCCGGGCGGGGGAGCGGATCGCCCGGGCCGTGGTGGTGACCAACAACCTGCTCGACGTCGACGAGGTCGTGCTCGGCGGCCCCGCCTGGGAGCGACTGGCCGGGGTGCTCGCCGATGTCGTGGCGGAGCACGTGGCGGCGGATGCCGCGTCGACGGCGACGCTGCCGATCATCGTGCGCCGCTCCGTGGTCGGTCTCGACGTGGCGGCCGTGGGGGCCGCGTGCCTCATGCTGGACGGCGCTTTCGCGGCTCGACCGGCGCGGATGATGATCGCCCTCTGACACGGTCGTGCGCGTCCATAGCCGGGCGTGTCGTGATCGTTACCTTGCGTCGCGCGTCGCGACTTGCCGAGTTAGTCCATTTGATTTATAAAAGGTTCTGGCGACGCGGTGTCTCCACCCGAGCAAGGGAGCTTCCATGAAGAAACTGACGATGGCGACCGGTCTTCTGACCGCCACCGCCCTGACCGTGGCTCTGGCCGGCTGCTCCGGTGGCAGCGGCGACGCGGCGGACTCGAAGACGATCCGTGTGGCGTACCAGACCACGGCGACGTTCAACCAGATGCAGACGCTGATGGAGAACGCCAAGAAGCAGTACGAGGCCGCCCACGAGGGCATGACGGTCGAGCTCGTCCCGATCCAGGCCGAGGGCGCCGACTACTACACGAAGCTCGCGCTGATGAACAAGTCGGCCAGCACCGCCCCCGACGTGCAGTACGAAGACACGTTCAAGATCCAGTCCGACGCGGCCGCCGGCTACCTGCTGCCCCTCGACGACTACCTCGCGAAGTGGGACGACTGGTCGCAGTTCGCCGAGGGCGCCAAGCAGGCCGGTCTCGGCCCCGACGGCAAGACCTACGGCGTCTCGCTCGGAACCGACACCCGCGGCCTCTGGTACAACAAGGCCCTGTTCCAGGCCGCAGGCATCTCCGTGCCGTGGCAGCCCAAGACCTGGGCCGACATCCTCTCGGCCGCCGAGAAGGTGAAGGCATCCAACCCCGACGTCATCCCGATCAACGTCTACTCGGGCAAGACGGCGGGTGAAGCGGCATCCATGCAGGGCCTCGAGATGCTGATGTACGGCACCGAGGACACCCTCTACGACACCGACAGCAAGAAGTGGGTCGTCGGCAGCCAGGGCTTCAAGGACTCGCTGCAGTTCGTCAGCGACGTCTACCAGGGCGGTCTCGGGCCGTCGCTGCAGCAGGCGCTCGACCCCAACATCTTCACCAGCGTGACCGCCGACTGGCTGCCCTCCTCGAAGCTCGCCATCGCGCTCGACGGCTCGTGGCAGTCGGCCGCGTGGGTCGAGGGCGGCACCGCCGCGTGGCCCGAGTGGAGCGACGCTCTCGGCATCGCCGCCATGCCCACGCAGGACGGCCAGGCGCCCGGCACGACGAGCATGTCGGGTGGATGGACTCTCGCCATCGGCAAGAACACCAAGAACGCCGACGCCGCGTGGGACTTCCTCTCCACCGCCGTCAACAAGGACAACGCCACCGCCTACGGCATCGACAGCAGCCAGATCGCCGTGCGTGCCGACGTGGCCCAGTCCAGCGAATACCTCGACGCCAACCCGAGCTTCAAGACCTTCTCGAGCTTCGTCGACACCACCCACTTCCGCCCGGCCACCGAGGACTACGACAAGATCTCGAACCAGATCCAGGTCGCCATGGAAGCCGTCATGACCGGCCAGTCCAGCGTCGACGACGCGGCCGCCGCCTACGACCAGGCCGTCATCGGCATCGTGGGCGAAGACAACACCCAGCAGGGCTGATCGTGACCGCCCTGGCTACTCCCGGGGCGACCGGAACCGACCGGGGGTCGCGCGTGAAGACGCGCGGCCTCCGGTCGTCGGCCCGGGCGCTCCCGCTCCTGCCGGCAGCCCTGCTGCTGGCGGTGTTCCTGCTCGGCCCCATCCTGGTGTCGCTGTGGGGCTCGCTCACCAACGCGACGCTGTCGGGATCGACGGCCGTCGCGAGCGACTTCGTCGGCTTCGACAACTACGTGCAGCTCTTCAAGGCCCCCGACTTCCCCGTCGCGGTGGTCAACACGATCGTCTTCGTGTTCTTCTCGGCCGTGATCGGACAGAACGTCCTCGGCCTGGCCCTCGCGCTGATGATGCGCTCGGGCAATCGCGTCGTCACGGCCGTGGTCGGCACGATCGTCGTGACCGCGTGGGTGCTGCCCGAGATCGTCGCGGCGTTCGCGGCGTACGCGTTCTTCCGCGACAACGGCACGCTCAACGCCGTCCTCGCCGTCTTCGGCATCGCGCCCGTGAGCTGGTTGTTCACCCTGCCCGTGCTCATGGTCATCTTCGCGAACATCTGGCGCGGCACGGCGTTCTCGATGATGGTCTACTCCGCGGCCCTGGCCGACGTCCCGCCCGAGATCACCGAGGCCGCCGAGATGGACGGCGCCAGCGGCGTCAAGCGCCTGCTGCACGTCACCATCCCGATGATCCGCTCGACCATCGGCACGAACTCGATGATCGTGACGCTGCAGACCCTGTCGGTGTTCACGCTCATCTTCGTGATGACCGGCGGCGGCCCCGGCAACAAGAGCACGACGCTGCCGATCCTCGCGTACCAGCAGGGCCTGAAGTTCGGCGAACTGGGCTACGGCACCGCGATCGCCACGATCATGCTGCTCATCGGCGCGATCTTCTCCTTCTTCTACGTCCGCGCGCTGCGCGAGGAGGTCTCGTCATGAGCGCCACCACCACGCTCCCCGAGGTCACGGGCCGCCGCGCCCGGAACCGGAAGAAGGCCTCGCTGTCGTCGCCGCGCACCCGCGCGCTGAGCGTGCTGTCGAACACGCTCATGATCGTGATCGGCTTCCTCTTCGTCGTCCCGCTCGTGTGGCTGGTCACGGCGTCGCTCGACGCCCAGCCGACGCTCGCGATCAAGATGCCCGAGGTCATCACGCTCGACAACTTCGCCGCGGTCATGAAGCCCGACCTGCTGTTCCTGCCGCTGTGGAACAGCGTGCTGCTCGCGGGCGGCACCGCCGTCGCCACGGTCGTGCTCGCCTCGCTCGCGGCCTACCCGCTGTCGCGCTACAAGATGCGCGTCGGAAAGCCCTTCCTGTACGCGGTGCTCTTCGGCACGTGCCTGCCGATCACGGCGATCATGGTGCCCGTCTACAGCCTGTTCGTGCAGCTGAACCTCATCGACTCCGTCGGCGGCACGATCCTCTTCCTCACCGCGAGCGCCCTGCCGATCGCGATCTGGATGATGAAGAACTTCATGGACGGCGTCCCCGTCGAGCTCGAGCACGCCGCTTGGATGGACGGCGCAGGATCCATGCGCACGCTCGTGCAGATCGTGCTCCCGCTCATGCGTCCCGGCATCGCGGTGGTGTTCATCTTCACCTTCATCCAGGCGTGGGGGAACTTCTTCGTGCCTTTCGTGCTGCTGCTCAGCCCCGACTACCAGCCGGCCGCGGTCAGCATCTTCAACTTCTTCGGGTCGTTCGGAGCCGTGGCATACGGCCAGCTCGCGGCCTACTCGATCGTCTACTCCCTTCCGGTCCTCGGCCTGTACGTGCTCGTACAGCGCGGACTCGGCGGCCCGTCGGCCCTCGCCGGCGCGGTCAAGGGCTGACCCGTCCCCCCAGACAAGGAACCTCTTCGCCATGCACGACCGCACCGCGCTCATCGAGATGCGCATCGAACGCTTCGTCCGCGAGCGTCTCGCCCCCGCCGTCTACCGCGCCCGCCAGCCCCTCGACATCCGGGCCTGGGAGGCCCCGGGCGAGCCCGTGACCTTCGCCGAGGCGCAGGATGCCGCCTACCGCCCGTTCGCGATCGGAACGCCGTGGGGCCGGGCGTGGGGGACCACCTGGTTCGCCGTGTCGGGGGAGATCCCCGCCGCGTGGCGCGACGACGCGGGCGCCCTTCCCGCGGGCACCGTCGCCGAGCTCGTGATCGACCTCGGCTTCACCGCCGGCCAGAGCGGCTTCCAGTGCGAGGCCCTCGTGTGGAACCGCCAGGGCGCGCCGATCAAGGGCGTCTCGCCGTTCAACAACGCCAGCCCCGCCGCGGTCGACGCCGACGGCCGGGTCGACGTGCTCGTCGAGGCGGCCTCCAATCCCGACGTGGGCAGCCTCTTCACGTTCGAGCCCACGCCGGTCGGCGACCCGGCGACCGCGGGCGATGCACCTCTCTATACGTTGCGCGAGATGTCGATCGGCCTTCGCGACCTCGCGGTGTGGGATCTGCTGCAAGACTTCCGCCTGCTCCACGGCCTGATCGCCGAGCTCGACGCGACCTCCGCGCGCCGCGCCACCCTGCTGGAGGGGATGGATGCCGCGATCGACGCCGTCGATCCGCACGACGTGGCCGGCACGGCCCAGGCCGGGCGCGACGTCCTCGCTCCGCTGCTGGCCGCGCCCGCGGCATCCAGTGCCCACGTGCTGCACGCGGTCGGGCACGCCCACATCGACTCCGCGTGGCTGTGGCCGGTGCGCGAAACCGCGCGCAAGGTCTCGCGCACCTTCAGCAACGTGCTGTCGCTCATGGACGAGGACCCCGAGTTCGTGTTCGCGTCGTCGTCGGCGCAGCAGTTCGCGTGGATGAAGGAGCACTACCCGGCGCTGTGGGAGCGGCTCAAGGAGCGGGTCGCCGAGGGGCGCTTCGTGCCCGTTGGTGGCATGTGGGTCGAATCCGACACCAACATGGTCGGCGGCGAGGCGATGGCCCGCCAGTTCGTGGAGGGAAAGAGCTTCTTCCTCGAGGAGTTCGGCATCGACACCGAAGAGGTCTGGCTGCCCGACTCGTTCGGCTACAGCGGAGCCCTGCCGCAGATCATGAAGGCCGCCGGTGCGCGCTGGTTCCTCACGCAGAAGATCTCGTGGAACGAGACCAACCGCATCCCGCACCACACCTTCCGGTGGGAGGGCATCGACGGCTCGCGCATCTTCACGCACTTCCCGCCGGTCGACAAGTACAACTCCGAGGTGACCGCGGCCGACCTCGCGCACGCCGAGCGCAACTTCGCCGACAAGGGTCGCGCGCGCACCTCGCTGCTGCCGTACGGCTTCGGCGACGGCGGCGGCGGACCCACGCGCGAGATGACCGCGACCATCGCGCGCGCCCACTCGCTCGAGGGCGCGCCGATCGTGAAGCACTCGACCCCGCGGGAGTTCTTCGAGACCGCCGAGGCCGAGTACGCCGACCCGGCCGTCTGGGCGGGGGAGCTGTACCTCGAGTTCCACCGCGGCACCTACACGAGCCAGCTGCGCACCAAGCAGGGCAACCGTCGCAGCGAGCACCTGCTGCGCGAGGCCGAGCTGTGGGCGGCGACCGCGACCGTGCGCACGGGGGCGGAGTACCCGGCCGAGGCCTTCCGCCGCCTGTGGCGCCTGGTGCTGCTGCAGCAGTTCCACGACATCCTCCCCGGCACCTCGATCGCGTGGGTGCACCGGGATGCCGAGCGCAACTACGCAGCCATCGCGGCCGAGCTCGAGCAGATCATCGCCGACAGCCTCCGCGCGGTCGCCGGCGAGGGGGACCGCACGCTGCTCGCCAACGCCGCGCCCCACGCCCGCTCCGGGGCGCCCGCCCTGGGCATCGCGCCGGCGCCGGGGGCGCGCGACGTCGCGCCGCGCGCCGAGGGCGAGGGGTTCGTGCTCGACAACGGCATCGTGCACGCGGTGATCGACGGCCGGGGGCTCCTCATCTCGCTCGTCGACGTGGTGTCGGGCCGCGAGGTCGTGCCCGCGGGGCAGGTGGCGGGACTGTTCGAGGTGTTCCGCGACACCCCGACCCAGTGGGACGCGTGGGACATCGACGAGACCTACCGCCGTCACGCCACACCCCTCGACAGCGCCGACGCCGTCCGCGTCGACGGCCACGCGGTCGTGGTGGAACGCTCGGTCGGCGACTCCACGATCGTCACGCGCTTCGCGCTCGCCGCGGGGTCGCGCACGGTGCGCCTGTCGCTCGACGTCGACTGGCACGAGCAGCAGAAGCTGCTCAAGCTCGGCGTCCCCGTCGACGTGCACACCGACCGCGCGGCATCCGAGATCCAGTTCGGTCACATCGTTCGCCCCACCCACACGAACACCTCGTGGGATGCGGCGCGCTTCGAGACCGCCGCGCACCGGTGGGTGCGGGTCGCGGAGCCCGACTTCGGCGTCGCCGTGACCAACGACTCGACCTACGGCCACGACATCACGCGCCACGAGCGCGAGGGCGGGGGCACGTTCTCGCTCGTGCGCCTGTCGATCATCCGCTCGGCGATGTTCCCCGACCCCGGTCAGGACCAGGGCGCACACCACCTCGAGGTGGGCGTCGTCGTGGGCGCCGACGTGCTCGACGCCGTCGCCGAGGGCTACCGCACGAACCTCCCCGCGCGCGTGGTGACGGATGCCGCGCACGAGAGCGTCGCCCCGCTGGTGGCGATCGACGCCCCCGGTGTCGTCGTCGAGGCCGTCAAGCTCGCGCAGGACGGGTCGGGCGACGTGGTCGTGCGCCTCTACGAGGCGCTGGGGGAGCGCACGCAGGCGCGGCTCGAGGCCGACTTCGACGTCGCCCGCGTGAGCGAGACCGATCTGCTGGAGCGCGACGTGGATGCCGCGGCGGTGACCGCCGAGCAGGGTGGCGTCGTGGATCTCGAGCTGCGTCCGTTCCAGCTCGTGACGCTGCGTCTGTCGCGCTGATCCGGACCAAAGCGGTGCGGCCGGAGCATGTCTCCGGCCGCACCGTCGTTTCTGCCACGTGCTCACGCGAACGCAGCGGCGCCCCGAGTGACGGGGGAGGGCCAGAGGCGGGCGGAGGAGAATTCCCGCGGATTCGTCCTCCCCTGTCCCTCACCCTCCCCCTCGTCCCACGGCGGCGGCCGTCTCACACGGACGCCACCGCCATGAGCACGACGGATGCCGCCATCGCGACGATCTGCGCGCGATCCAGCCGTGTCGGCATCCGGCTCGCGGCCACCACCGACAGTCCCGCATAGCCCACCGCGCCGGCGAGCAGGAACGGCGTCAGGCTCACCCCGTGAGCGTGTCCGGTGGAGGTGCCGTGTGCCCCCATACCGATCTGCAGCGCGGCCATCACCACCATCCCCAGCGTCGTGTGCAGCGTCATGAGGGCGGGAACGCGCGGTGCTCGGCGCTGCCGGGGGCGTCGCCAGACCGTGAGTGCCAGGGCCGCCACGAGCAGCACCGCCGTCCAGTAGACCGGAGCGACCACGCCGAACACAGCGGCATCCACCATCGCCAGCAGCATGAGAACGGAGGCCGCGACCTCGGGCGGCCGCACCCGCGCACGATCGGCTGCCAGACAGCAGGCGCCGACCGCGGCGGGGGCGACCGCCCAGGCGTGGAGGATCTCGCTCATCGATTCAACCGTGGTGCGTGTCGCCGTGTCCGTCGTGACCGTGCGCGCCGTGCTCGTGACCGCGCGCGCCGTGCTCGTGACCGTGCGCGCCGGATGCCGGGGCGTCCGCGTGCTGCCCGTGCCCGTGCCCGGCCGCGGGGGTGCAGTGCGTGTTCGCCGGCGCGGGGACGTTCAGCACGGGGTTGCGTTCGAAGAAGTTGTAGGGCTTGAGCGTGAACTTCGCGTAGTCCATGGGCATGACGGGCCAGTCCTCGTTGCGCGGGAAGTGCGTGAGGCCGAACGTGTGCCAGAGCACGAGGTCTTCGCCGACGAGGGGCTCGTCGCCGGCGATGAACGCGGGGATGCCGGCTCCGCCCGGGTGCTGGTTGACGAAGTCGCCCGCGGCGTAGCGCTCGTCGGGGTCGTACTTCGTGACGAACAGATTCTTGGTGGCGAACGCCGCGCGTGCTGCGATGGACGAGTCGTCATCGGCCAGCAGGACCGGCGTCTCGGTGGGGAACAGCATGTACGAGGTCGCCTGACCGCGTTCGGTGGTCTTCTCGGTCGAGGCGATCTGCCAGACGCGGCTGACCGCTCCGTCTGCGAGACGACCCGACACCTTCTCGGAGGTGATCGGTGTCACCTTCTTGGTGAAGGCGTTGCCGGCGGGGTTGTCGGCGGAGATCGGCACGCGCACCGCGTCGATCTCGTTGACGACGTTGGCGACTCCGTCGACGGTCATGTCCAGTCGCGCCGAGAACAGGTGCTGGTGATACGGCGCCCCGAGTCCCGGAGCCACCTCGGACGCGAACGGGTAGCCCTCACCGGGGTAGGCGGAGGTGAACAGGATGCCGGTGAGCTTGGCCTCGCACTCGATGGTGCCGTCGAGGTAGAGGTACCAGTAGAAGCCGTAGTCGTAGTTGCCCACCGTCGTGAAGAACGAGATGACCAGGCGCCGGGAGCGACGGACCTCGCTCGACCCGGTGAAGAGGTCGGTGTGCTTCCAGAGGGTGCCGAAGTCCTCCTCGTGCATGCACACCGCGTTGCGGATGGTGCGCGGCATCCCGTTCTCATCCGACAGCACGGCGTCGACGTAGGTGATGTCGCCGACGCAGTCGCAGCCGAGCTCGAGTTCGTTCGTGTACCGGCCGAAGAGGTACTCGCCCGTGTCGAAGTAGTTCTGCCAGAACCGGTTGGGTGCGGGGTCGGCGTAGGGCACGACCATCTCGCTGATCGAGCCGCGGTACATCACCGGTCGCCCGGCGAACGAGAGCTGACGCAGGATCAGACCCTCGCGGGTGTCGAAGCCGATGCGCAGGTCCCACTCGCCCCACGTGACGTGCTCGTCGTCGACGGTGAAGCTCGAGCCCTCGGGCTGCGTGATGACGATCGGTTTCAGGCCCTCCAGCGGCGGCCCCTGCAGCTCGGGGTCGTCGAAGTTGCCGTGCGTCTCGGGCACCGTGAAGCCCGGGGTGTCGACGATGTCGATGATGCGCCGGTCGGCGACGTCGATGTAGGCGGTGAGGCCGTCGACGGGGTGCGCCCAGGGGTGGTCGGCGGGGTGATCCTGGCGGAAGGCGAAAGTGCGCAGCACCCTCCGCCCCACCTCGTTCTCGTAGCCGTAGTGGCCGGCCGACAGCGGCACGAGCACGACGTCGGCGGTGGTGAGGCCCCGCGCCGCGAGCGCGGCGACCCACTCGGCGCTCTCGTTCGCGATGACACCGACCTCTTCGAACTCGGCGTCGAGGATGGGCAGCTGCCCGTCGGAGCCGTCGAGCTCGGTCTGGCGCAGCACCTCGCCGCTGGCGAGGGAGACGACGACATCGAGCGAGTGAGCGGTGCGCAGGTTCAGCAGCTGGACGCGCGCGCGGCGCTCGGGGAACGGGGTCTCGCCGCGCTCCCACGCGAGGACCTCGGCCTTGGGCGCCTCTTCGAGGCCGACGTAAGCGAAGCGGGTCGCCTCGTCGAGGCCGTCGAGGCCCGACACGATCGCGTGGACCGCGGTGATCTCGGCGGGGGAGAGGGAGGCCAGTGGATGGGCCGGAGCCGCGGGGGCGGTGAAGGTGGTGGAGGTCGGATCGGTGAGGGTCATGATGTCTCTCTCGGAGGGAACGGGTGGGGCGGGAAGATGCGGGAGGGATGCCGCGACGCACGGCCGCGGCATCCGGTCAGCCCGCGATGGCGTCGGTGAGCTTGGCGTAGGCCGCGGGACGGCGGCGGCGGATCCAGGCGGCCTGGGCGTACCCGAACGCGGGGACGACGACCACGAGCGCGAGCAGCGCCCACGTGACGGCACCGAAGGTGGGTGCGCCGTCGGCGTCGACGTCGCCCACCATCACGGGGAAGTACGCGACGATCACGACGGCCGAGATCGCGAGTCCCACGAAGCCCAGTGCCGGGGCGATCACCGTGTTCCACGGGCGCCGATCCTGGCGGTTGCGGGTGAAGTAGACGATCACGGCGATCGAGGTGACCGCCATCAAGATGACGATGGCCACGGTCGCGACGCCGGAGAGCCAGGTGAACACCTGCAGAAGCGGGTCGAGCCCGAGCAACGCGAACGCCGCGAGGAGAACGCCCGCGGTCGCGGTCTGCACGATCGAGGACACGTGCGGCGAGAGGTGGCGCGCATGCACGCCGGATACCGACTCGGGAAGCACCCCGGCACTCGACATGGCGTGCTGGTAGCGCGTCAGGACGTTGTGGAACGACAGCACGCACGCGAACATCGACGTCAGCAGCAGAACGTTCACGATGACCTCGCCGACCGTGCCGAGGTAGATCGCCACGGTGCGGAGCATGAGCGTCGCGGGGTTCTCGGCGGCGGCGGCGAGGACGCCGTTCGGCCCCCAGGCCATCACCAGTCCCCAGGTCGACAGCGTGTAGAAGACGCCGATACCGATGACGGCGCCGTAGGTGGCGCGCGGGATCGTGCGGTCGGGGTCACGAGCCTCGTCGCGGAAGATCGCGGTGGCCTCGAAGCCGATGAACGCGGCGATGGCGAACATCAGGCCCACGCCGGGGGAGCCGCTGGCGATGTTCGCCGGTTCGAAGGGGGCGAGGCTCAGTCCCTCGGGGCCGCCGTCGAGCACCACCGCACCGACGAGCACGAGGACGATCGCGACCTCCGCGATGAGGAGGATGCCGAGCACCTTGCTGGACAGGTCGATGTGTCGGTAGCCCAGCACCCCGACGAGCGCGACGGTCGCGAGTGCGTACAGCCACCACGGGAGGTCGGGTCCGCCCACCGACACGATCGTGATCTCGAGCAGATACCCGACGTAGCCGTAGACCGCGACCTGGATGGTCGTGTAGGTGAGGATCGCGGTCCACACGGCGGCGAGACCGGAGGGGCGTCCCAGCCCGTACCCGATGTAGGTGAAGAAGGCGCCGGGGCGGGGCACGTGCCGGGTCATGGCCGCGAGCCCCACGGCGAACAGGAGCAGGATGACGGCGCTGACGGCGTAGAGGGCGGGGTATCCCACCCCGTTGCCGATCAGGATGCCGAGGGGGCCGGCGCCGCCGACGACGGTGAGCGGCGATGCGGCGGCGACCACCATGAAGATGATCGCCGTGACACCGAGGGAGCCCTGCAGAGTCCGCTTCGCGGACGCCGCCACCCCCTTCGACTCGAGCTGGGTCATATCGGTTCCTTACGTGTTCGGGTGGGGCGGGATTCGAGCGGGAGAGCGCGGTTGGTGAGTCCGAGGTTCCCCCACCCCCGTTGCCGGGCCGTGTGGGCGGCGTGAAGGAGTGGGCTCGCCGAGTGAGACGGCTGCCCGGGGCGTGTCTCACTCGGGGTCACCAGCCCGAAACATGCGGGTCGCCCGGGTGCAATGCCTGGCGCGTACGGTCGGCACCACCCGACGGAGACCACGTGACTGCACTCGCCCGCGCCATTGCGCGCCCCGATCCCGTCGCCGGCTTCGGCGACCGCTCGCCCCTGCACGGACTCGAACGACGCCGCATCGGCGTCATCGATCTCGCGGCCCAATCGGTCGCGGCGGTCGCCCCGGCCGCGGCGGCGACGACGGTGGTGCTGCTGGTCGCGGGCTTCGCCCCGGGCGCGACGGTCGCCGCGATCGTGGCCGCGGCGATCCTGAGCCTCGGCGTCGCCCGCACGATCTCGCAGTTCGCGCGGCGCTTCGCCGCCACGGGCGCGCTGTACACCTACACCGCTCGCGGCCTCGGCACGCGGGCCGGTCTCGCCGCGGGGGCGGCGATCCTCACGGGGTACGGCGCGGTGGCCATGTTCGCGCTGCTGGGTGGTGCGTACTACGCCACCTACCTGGTGGCGGGGCTCTGGCCCTCGATCGATCGCGCGCTCGTCACCGCTCTCTTCGTCGTGGGACAGGGGCTTCTCGTCGCGTTCGTCCTCGTCCGCGGCATCCGGATCTCCGCGCGAGCGGCGCTCGTCGTCGAGACCCTGTCGGTGGCGCTGATCGTGGTGCTCCTCATCGCTCTCCTCGTGCAGATCGGCCCGATCGACCTGACGGCGGTCGCGGGAATCGGCGGGGCCGACCTCGATCCGACCGCGTTCGCGGCGGCGGCGGTGATCGCGCTGACGGCGTTCGTCGGGTTCGAATCCGCGGCCACCCTCAGCGTCGAATCGGTGTCGCCGCTGCGCAACGTCCCCCGTGCGATCACCGGCACCGTGGTGTTGTCGGGGCTCCTCTACGTGCTCGCCGCGGTGACGCAGGTCGCGGGCTTCGACGCGCTGGGCGCCGATCTCGCCCTCAGCGCCTCGCCGGTCAATGAGCTCGCCGAGGCGTACGGCCTCGGCGGGTGGGGCGTCGTGGCCGATCTCGGCATCGCGGCGTCGTTCCTCGCCTGCGCGATCGGCACGACCACCGCGCTCGTGCGGGTGCTGTTCGCGCTGAGCCGCGACGGGGTGCTGCCGGCGGTCGTCGGTCGCACGCACGCCCGTTTCGGCACCCCCGCGGCGGCGGTGGCCTGGGCGTTGCCGCTCATCACCGCCGTGCCGGTCGGGGTGGCGGTCACCGGGATCGATACCCGCGACGCGATGCACGTCACGATCGGGGTGGGGGCGGCGGGCTACATCGTCGCCTACATCCTCGTCTGCGTCGCCGCCCCCGTGTTCCTCCGGCGCATCGGCGAATCGACGGTCGGGGCCACGATCATCGCCGGGGTCTCCGCGCTCGCGCTCGCCGCGGCGCTCGTGTCGTTCTTCGTCGACGACCTCGCCTCCGGGGGCACGGTCGTCGCGGTCGTCGCGGCGCTGATCGTCGTGTCCGGCGGCGTCATCGTCGTCCTCCGACGGCGCCACGGCCCGGGGGCCCTCGGCGCGTACGACGAGCCGGTCGCGGCGCAGGTGCTCGGGGGAGTGGTGTCGCCGCGGCATCCCGATGATGCGTGAGCAGCCGGCGCTCGCCGCACGGCAGCCGGGCGCCGTGCACTCGGCGCTGGCCGTGCTCGAGGCCGTCGCCCAGCTCGGGGCCGGGGTCAGCGCCCAACGGCTGTCCGCGGAGCTCGGTCTGCCGCGGGCGACGACCTACCGTCTGGTGAACCTCCTCGTCGAGGACGAGTACCTCGTCCGGACCCCCGATCTCGCCGGCTTCGCTCTCGGAGCCAAGGTGGCACAGCTCGCCGCCGTCGTGGCACCGCCCGCGCGCCTGTCGTCGGCCGCGCGGGCGGTGCTCGCCGAGGCGCGCTCCGCCCTGCGCGGGGGAGTGCACGTGGCGCTCTTCGTCGACGGGAGAATCGCGGTGCTGGATGCCGACCCCGACTTCCCGCTGTCGGACGAGGCGCGTCTCGCCCGCGAACCGGCGCGCTACGCGCTCGGCCGGCTCATGCTGCTGTCCCAGGGCGACGCGGGTAGCCCCGAGCTCGAGCGCGCGCGCGACGACCTCGCGCGCTGGGGCGCGACACGCCAGAGCGGAGAGCTGGTCGCGGCCTCCGGATGCCTGGCGGTCCCGATCCGCGATGCGAGCGGGCTCGCCGCGGGAGCCGTGGCGTTCTCGGGCCCGCGGCACCGTGTCGACGAGCCCGGCGACGTGCTCTCGGCGCTGCGCCCGGCGGCCGACGCCCTCGCCCCGCTGATGGTGTGACGCGCATCGGGTAAGCTGTACACGGCTCTCCGCGTGGCGGCATCCAGGCCAACTCCCCCAGGACGGAAACGTAGCAAGGGTAACCAGGCTCTACCGGGTGCGCGGAGGGTCTTTTCTTTGCCCGGAAACAGGCGGGTCGGCCCCGACGCTTCAGCGATGACCCTCCACCGGCTGCCCGTCCTCTCGGCCGGCGCGCCGTCGCCGCACCGCCGCGATGACCACCGGCAGGACCGATACCGCGACGATCACGATCACGAGCACGTCGATGTTGTGAGCGATGAACGGGATGCCGCCCAGCAGGACCCCCACCAGGGTCATCGCGCACGACCAGCCGACGGCGCCGACCGCGTTCCAGAGCAGGAAGCGTCGGTAGGGCATGTCGGCGGCGCCGGCGACGAGGGGGACGTACGTGCGCACGATCGGGACGAAGCGGCCGACGACGAGCGAGAGGCCGCCCCACCGGGCGAAGAAGGCCTCGGCCTCGGCGAGACGCGCGGTGGTCAGAAGGCGCGCGTCGTCGCGGAAGAGGCGCCGTCCGAACCGTCGGCCGAGCCAGAAGCCCACCTGATCGCCCGCGAGCGCCGCGACCGAGGCGACGAGCGCGACCTGCCACGGGGCGATGCCGAGGGGGCCGCTGAGGATGGCCGCCGTGACCAGCAGCGAGTCGCCGGGGAGGAAGGGGAACAGCACCCCCGACTCGATGAAGACGAGCAGGGCGATCCCGGCGAGGACGAACGGCCCGAAGGCCTGCAGCACGGATGCCGCGTCGAAGGGGTTGAGGGCGGTGAGCATGCGGGGATCCTCCGGTCCGGGGCGGGACGGGCCGCCCGTGCCGGAGCGGGAGCACCGACGGACCCGACTGTAGAGCCGGCCCTCCCAGATGCCGCCAAGATTGACGGCGCCCCGCGACCGTGATCGCGTCGGCGCGTCAGCGGCCGGGGGAGAAGGGCCCGTCCAGCACCGCCCACTGCAGCAGCATGATCGTCTTGGCATCCTGGATCGCGCCGGTGCGGATCATCGACAGGGCCTCGTCGATGTCGTATTCGAGGATCTCGATCTCCTCGTCCTCCTCGGCGAGACCGCCCCGGTCGCCCTCCCGTTCGGCGCCGTCGTAGGCCGCCGCGAAGAAGTGCAGGCGTTCGGTGACCGATCCCGGGCTCATGTAGACGTCGAAGACGTGCTCGACCTCGTCAACCCGGACGCCGGTCTCCTCCTCGGCCTCGCGGCGGATCGCCGTCACCGGATCGTCGTCGTCGAGGAGTCCCGCCGCGGTCTCGATGAGCATGCCGTCGGGGTGGGCGTTGACGTACACGGGGTAGCGGAACTGGCGCGTGAGCAGCACGGTGCGCCGCGACGGGTCGTAGAGCAGGATCGTCGCGCCGTTGCCGCGGTCGTACGTCTCGCGCGTCTGCGTGCTCCACTCGCCGTCGTCGCCGCGGTAGCGGAACGTCGTGGCGCGCAGCACGTGCCAGCCGGCGGCGAGCAGGCGCACCTCGGCGACCTGCACGCGCGGGTTGCGGTCGAGGTCGCGTCCGGTCAGGTGCAGGCCGGTGCGTCCGCGGTGGTCGGGGACGGTGGTGCCGGGGAGCGCGGGATCGGAGGTCACGATCGCGAGCTTAGGCGGCAGGCGTCCTGATCACTCGACGCCGAAGCAACCCCGGGGCGGTGTCGGGGGCCCGCTCTAGGCTGGATGCGTGACGCAGAGCATCTACATCACGTCGGCCGAAGGTCATTCGGGCAAATCCTCCGTGGCTCTGGGCGTCCTCGACGCCCTCAGCCGCGTGACGCCGCGCGCGGGGGTGTTCCGCCCCATCGCGCGCTCCACGGCCGAACGCGACTACGTGCTCGAGATGCTGCTCGACCACGACAGCGTCGACCTCGCGTACGACGACTGCGTCGGCGTCACCTACGACGACGTGCGCGACGACGCCGATGCGGCCCTGGCCCGCATCGTCGAGCGCTACAAGGCCGTCGAGGCGCAGTGCGACGCCGTGGTCATCATCGGCAGCGACTACACCGACGTCGGCAGCCCCGCTGAGCTCGCCTACAACGCGCGCATCGCCGCCAACCTCGGCGCCCCCGTGCTGCTCGTGCTCGGCGGCCGCGCGCAGCAGGGACACAGTGAGACGCTGGGCCTGTCGGTCGCCCGCACCCCGCAAGAGGTCGGACAGATCGCCTCGCTCGCGATCTCCGAGCTGCAGCACGAGCGCGCGGCGCTGTTCGCCGTGATCGCCAACCGCGCCGACGCCGACCACCTCGACGAGATCGTGGCATCCGTGCGGCAGGTCGTCGACGCGGCCCCGGTCGCCGGAGCCGACGGCCGCACCGTGCCGGTGTGGGCGCTGCCCGAGGACCGCTTCCTCATCGCCCCCTCGGTGCGCGGCGTGCTGCGCTCGGTCGAGGGCGAGCTCATCAAGGGCGACCCGGCCCTGCTCACGCGCGAAGTGCTCGGCGTCGTCGTGGCGGGCATGTCGATGGTGAACGTGCTGCCGCGCCTGCAGGAGTCGGCGGTCGTCGTCATCCCCGCCGACCGCACCGAGGTGCTCCTCGCCGCTCTGCTGGCCAACGCCTCGGGGACCTTCCCCTCGCTGGCCGGAATCGTGCTCAACGGAGGGTTCGAGCTGCCCGACTCGATCGTGCGGCTCATCGACGGCCTGGGCTCTCCGCTGCCGATCATCGCCACCGACCTCGGCACCTACGACACCGCCGTGCGCATCATGAACACGCGCGGGCGCCTGGCCGCCGACTCCCAGCACCGCTACGACACCGCGCTCGCGCTGTTCGAGCGCCACGTCGACACCGAGCTGCTCACGCGCGAACTCGGCGTCGCCCGACCGAGCGTCGTCACCCCCCTGATGTTCGAGTACGGTCTGGTCGACCGGGCCCGCGCCGACAAGAGGCGCATCGTGCTACCGGAGGGCACCGACGATCGCGTGCTGCGTGCGGCGGCGACCGTCCTCTCGCGCGGGATCGCCGACCTCACCATCCTGGGCGAGCCGATCGAGGTGCGCGGACGCGCGATCGAGCTGGGCATCGACATCCGCGACGCGGAGGTGCTGAGCCCCTTCGACGCCGTGCACGTCGACAAGTTCGCCACCGAGTACGCGCGGCTGCGCGCCCACAAGGGCGTCACCTACGCCCAGGCCGCCGACACCGTCACCGACGTCTCGTACTTCGGCACCCTGATGGTGCACCTGGGGCTCGCCGACGGCATGGTCTCGGGCGCCGCGCACACCACCGCGCACACGATCCGCCCGGCCTTCGAGATCATCAAGACCGCCCCCGGCGTCTCGGTCGTCTCGAGCGTGTTCCTCATGGCGCTGGCCGACCGCGTGCTCGTCTACGGCGACTGCGCCGTCATCCCCGATCCCACGAGCGAGCAGCTCGCCGACATCGCCGTGTCGTCGGCGGCCACCGCCGAGCAGTTCGGCATCGCCCCCCGCGTGGCGATGCTGTCGTACTCGACCGGCGAGTCGGGCACGGGCGCCGACGTCGAGAAGGTCCGTGCGGCGACGGCCCTCGTGCGCGAGCGCGCCCCCGAACTGCTCGTCGAGGGTCCGATCCAGTACGACGCCGCCGCCGACGCGGCCGTCGCGCGGGCCAAGATGCCCGGGTCCGCGGTGGCGGGGCGCGCCACGGTGTTTGTCTTCCCCGACCTCAACACCGGCAACAACACCTACAAGGCCGTGCAGCGCTCGGCCGGTGCCGTCGCGATCGGGCCGGTGCTGCAGGGCCTGAACAAGCCCATCAACGACCTGTCGCGCGGAGCCCTCGTCGACGACATCGTCAACACCATCGCGATCACCGCGATCCAGGCCCAGGGGAGCCCCGAATGAGCGTCGTGCTCGTCGTCAACAGCGGATCGTCGTCGTTCAAGTACCAGTTGCTCGACATGGCGCACGAGCGCGTGCTCGCCTCGGGCCTGGTCGAACGCATCGGCGACCCTTCGACAGGCTCAGGGACCGGGGGAACGGCGCGGCACACGGTGAAGGCCGCCGCACTCGCCGCCGCCGACGCCCCGGCGCCGACGGTGACGGATGCCACGTACACGATCGAGCGCGAGATCCCGGATCACACCGCCGGGTTCGCGGTCATGCTCGACGCCTTCGCCGCGCACGGACCCTCCCTCGACGCGCATCCGCCGGTCGCCGTCGGCCACCGCGTCGTGCACGGCGGCGCGCGGTTCTTCGCGCCCACCGTGGTCACCCCCCTCGTCGAGATCAACATCGACGAGCTGTCGGTGCTCGCCCCCCTGCACAACCCGGCGAACCTCGCGGGCATCGTCGCGGCCAAGAAGGCGTTCCCTGCCGTCCCGCACGTCGCCGTCTTCGACACCGCGTTCCACCAGTCGCTCGCCCCCGAGGCGTACACCTACGCGATCGATCGCGAGGTCGCCGAGGCGCACCGCATCCGCCGCTACGGCTTCCACGGCACGAGCCACAAGTTCGTCAGCGAGGCCGCCGCCGCCTTCGTCGGCCGTCCACTCGCGGAGCTCAAGCAGATCGTGTTCCACCTCGGCAACGGCGCCTCGGTCGCCGCGATCGAGGGCGGTCGGTCGGTCGACACGTCGATGGGCCTCACGCCCCTCGAGGGTCTGGTCATGGGCACGCGCTCCGGTGACCTCGACCCCGCCGTCCTGCTGCAACTCGCCCGTCGCGCCGAGATGTCGATCCCCGACCTCGACACGCTGCTGAACAAGCGGTCGGGCCTGCTCGGCATCGCGGGTGTCTCCGACATGCGCGACATCCAGGAGCGCCGGGATGCCGGCGACCCGGCCGCGCGGCTCGCCTTCGACGTCTACATCCACCGTCTGCGCGCCTACGCCGGCGCGTACCTCGCCCAGCTCGACGGCGTCGACGTGATCTCGTTCACCGCGGGAGTGGGCGAGAACGCGCCCGCCGTCCGCGCGGAGGCGATGGCGACGCTCGGCTTCGCGGGGGTCGAGATCGACCCCGGACGCAATGCGGCGCGAGAGCGCGGCATCCGACGCATCTCCACCGACTCCTCGCGCGTCGAGGTGCTCGTGGTCCCGACCGACGAAGAGCTCGAGATCGCGCGGCAGACGCTGTCGGTCACGGCCTGAGCGTCGCCCGCCCAGGGCTGGGGGAGAGCAGCCCTCAGCTCCCCGCGAGCGCCATGTGCACCTGGTAGCGATCGCCGCGGTACCACGACGTGACGTGCTCGACGGGCAGGCCGGCGGCGCGGGAGGTGCGACGGAACACCAGCACCGGTGAGCCCGGGACGACCGCGAGCGGCTCGGCGACGGCGTCGTCGACCGCCTCGGTCCAGACGGTCTGCTCGGCGGCGTCGATGCGGACGCCGTACCGGTCGGCCAGCAGGCCGTAGAGGGACGCACTGAGGTCCTGCTCGCCGAGGTCCTCGGCGACGCGCGGCGAGTACCAGCCGAGCTCGAGGGCCATCGGGATGCCGTTGGCCAGACGCAGGCGCTCGATCGACCACGCCCGCTCTCCCTCGGGCAGACCGAGCGCGGCGCGCACGTCGAGAGGCGGGACGGCGCGCTCCGCGCGACGCACGAGGGTCGTCGCGACCATCCCCCGTCGACGCATGTCCTCGGTGAACGAGGCGAGGTGCAGCTGGGACTGCACGCGCTCGCCGGCGACGAAGGTGCCCTTGCCCTGCACCGTGTAGAGCTTCTGCTCCTCGATGAGCTGACGCAGGGCTTCGCGGACCGTCGCGCGGCTCACACCGTGGCGCGTCGACAGCTCGCGCTCCGAGGGGATCGCCGCGTGGGCGGGCCACGTCGAGCCGATGTCGGCGAGGAGGATGGCGCGAAGCTGGGCGTGCTTGGGCACGGGGCCGGACGTGACGGAGGCCGCCGGGGCGTCGGCATCGGGGAGACGGGGCATGACGGCGTCGACTTTCGATGTTGACACGGGCGAGGGAGACCACTAGCTTCACTGGTACGTACCAGTCCGAGCCAGTGGGCGCATCGCCCCGGGGAACGGTGTTCTTCCCCAGCCTAAGCGGCGCCGGTGGTGCGGACCGCAGCCCCACCGTCTCACCGAGGAGTACCCGTGCCCGACATCCAGTCCCCGCTCGTGGGAACCGTCCTGGCCCTGGCCGACGTGCCCGACCAGCTCTTCGCGCAGGGCGCGATGGGGCCGGGCGTCGCGATCGAGCCGCCCGCCGAGGTCGTCGACGCGGTCGCCCCGATCGACGGCACGCTGCTGCAGGTGTTCCCGCACGCCTTCGTCGTCGTCGCCGACGACGGTCTCGCCGTCCTCGTGCACCTCGGGCTCGACACCGTGCAGCTGCAGGGCCGGGGCTTCACCCCCTTCGCCGCGAAGGGGGATCGCGTCACTGCCGGAACCCCCGTGATCGCGTACGACGTCCCCGCGATCCGGGCCGCCGGGCTGTCGAGCGTCGTCCCCGTCGTGGTGCTCGAACGCTCCGCCGACGACGTCACCGTCCTCCTCCCCGACGGCGCGGCCGTGCTCCCGGGTGCTCCGCTCCTGTCCGTCTGACCCGCCCCGTCCGACCCGTCTCGTCTGAACCGTTCCTTCACCGTCGAAAGAGAACCCGCCATGACCGCCACAGCCGCCCCCGCCTCCCGCCGCCGCGGCATCCCGGGCTTCGCCCAGATGCAGCGCCTGGGCAAGAGCCTGATGCTGCCCATCGCCGTCCTGCCGGCGGCCGGCATCCTGCTGCGCCTCGGGCAACCCGACCTCCTCGGCCAGATCGACCTGCCCGTCATCGGTCCCTTCTTCCAGGCGATGAGCGCCGCCGGAGGAGCCCTGTTCGACAACCTCGCGCTGCTGTTCGCCGTCGGTGTCGCGATCGGCTTCGCCAAGAAGGCCGACGGATCCACCGCGCTCGCCGCCGTCGTCGGCTACCTCGTGCTCGCGAACGTCTTCAAGGCCATGTCGCCGGTCGTGCTGGCCGGACAGACCACCGCCGCGGGCGACCAGGTGCAGATCAACTACAGCGTCTTCGGCGGTATCGTCATCGGCCTGCTGACGGCGTGGCTGTTCGACCGGTGCCACACCATCCAACTGCCGTCCTACCTGGGCTTCTTCGGAGGACGACGGTTCGTGCCGATCATCGTCTCGCTCGTGAGCCTCGTCGTCGGATTCGGGCTCAGCTACTTCTACCCGATCTTCAACACCGGGCTGACGGGTCTCGGGGCCTTCATCGGCGGGACCGGCGCGATCGGGGCGTTCGTCTACGGCTTCACCAACCGCATGCTCATCCCGCTCGGGCTGCACCACATCCTCAACTCCTACGTGTGGTTCCTGCAGGGCTCCTACACCAAGGGCGACGGCAGCGTCGTGACCGGTGAGCTCACGCGCTTCGCGGCGGGCGACCCCACCGCCGGCGCCCTCACCTCGGGCTTCTACCCGGTGCTGATGTTCGGCCTCCCGGCCGCCGCCCTCGCGATGATCCACCTCGCCAACCCCGCGCAGCGCAAGGCCGCGATCGGCATCCTGGGTGCCGCGGGTCTCACCGCGTTCCTGACCGGGGTGACCGAGCCGCTCGAGTTCGCCTTCATGTTCGCGGCCTTCCCGCTCTACGTCGTGCACGCCGTGCTCACGGGGATCTCGCTCGCCGTCGCCTACCTGCTCGACATCCACCTCGGGTTCTCGTTCTCGGCCGGTCTCTTCGACCTGCTGCTGTACGGCACGGCCCCGGCGGCGAACAACGTCTGGTTGCTCGTCGTGATGGGCGTGGTCTACTTCGGCGTCTACTATTTGCTGTTCCGCCTCGTCATCAAGAAGTGGAACCTGCGCACGCCGGGCCGCGAAGACCTCTCCGCCCCGGCGGCCGACGCCCCGGCGGTCGACGCCGACGCCGACCCCGCGGCGGCCGGCCCTGCGGTCGCCGGTTCCGTCGCGGCATCCGCGCCGCCCCCCGCGTCCCCACCGCTCGCCGCGTCCGCCGCCCCGGCTTCCTCCGGCTCGACCGCCGAGCAGCTGATCGACGCCTTCGGAGGTCGTGCGAACCTCGTGCACGTCGACGCGTGCATCACGCGGCTGCGCATGGAGGTCGCCGACCGCACGCTCGTCGACCACGCGCGACTGAAGCAGCTCGGAGCCGCGGGGGTGCTCGAGGTGGGCGACAACGTGCAGGCCGTCTTCGGTCCCCGCGCCGAGATGCTCAAGAACGACATCCTCGAGGTGCTGTGATGGACACCGGATGCCGCGGAGCCCGCGCACGAGAGAACGGGGAGCGCTGATGGAGGTCGTCATCGTCTCGACCCCCGAGGAGGCCGGGCGCCTCGTCGCCGACGCCTACGCGCAGCTGCTGCGGGAGACCCCGGCGGCGGTCCTGGGACTGGCGACGGGCTCCACCCCGCTGCCGGTGTACCGCGAGCTCGCGCGCCGTCATCGCGAGGAGGGGCTGAGCTTCGCGCGGGCGCGGGCGTTCCTGCTCGACGAGTACGTGGGCCTGCCCGCGGGACACCCCGAGCGCTACCGCGAGTTCATCCGCACCGAGCTCGAGCAGCACGTCGACTTCGCCCCCGACGCGATCGTCGGCCCGGGCGATCTCGACGTCGCGCCGCTGGAGGCGGGCCCCGCGTACGAGCGGCTGATCCGCGACGCGGGCGGTATCGATCTGCAGATCCTCGGCATCGGCACCGACGGTCACCTCGCCTTCAACATGCCCATGTCGAGCCTCGCGAGCCGGACGCGCCTGAAGACCCTGACCCCCCGCACCCGGCAGGACAACGCCCGGTTCTTCGACGGCGACATCGACAGCGTTCCCACCCACTGCCTGACGCAGGGACTGGCGACGATCCTCGACGCCCGCCACGCGGTCATGCTCGGCTTCGGCCGAGGAAAGGCCCAGGCCGTGCGCGAGGCGGTGGAGGGTCCGGTCTCGGCGCGGTGGCCCGCGTCGGTCCTGCAGCTGCACCCGCACGCCACGGTCGTCGTCGACGAGGATGCCGCGAGCCAGCTCGCCTTCGTCGACTACTACCGCACGACGTTCGCCGGCAAGCCGGCCGGGCAGGGGCTGTGATGCGTCTGCGCGCCGCCCGGGCGCTCATCGGGGGAGCCTTCGTCGGCCCCGTCGTGCTCGATGTCGTCTCGGGGCGGATCGATCGCATCCGTCCGGCGACGGGCGATGAGAGCGTGGACCACGACATCGTCGACGGCGTCCTGACCGCCGGGATGCTCGACCTGCAGGTCAACGGGTCGTTCGGCGTCGACGTCGCGACGGCCGACGAGGGCGGGTGGCGCACGCTGCTCGCGGGACTCGCGGCGCGCGGCGTCACCGGCGTCGAGCCGACCGTCATCACGGCGCCCCTGCCCGACACCGTCGCCGCCCTCGAGCGGGTGGGGCGCGCCCGCGAGACCTTCGCGGACGAGCCCGTCGCGCGGGTGCTCGGCGCGCACCTCGAGGGGCCGTTCCTCTCGCCCGCCCGCAAGGGGGCCCATCGCGCCGACCTCATGCTCGCCCCCTCCCGCGCGCACCTCGACACCCTGCTCGAGCGTCCGGCCGCCCGCGCGGCGCTGCGCACCGTCACCCTCGCCCCCGAGCTGCCCGGCGCCCTCGACGCGGTGCGCCGACTGACCGCCGAGGGCTACGTGGTCGCCGTCGGCCACAGCGACGCCACCGCGGCGCAGGTGCACGCGGCGGGCGACGCCGGCGCGACGATGACCACCCACGTCTTCAATGCCCAGCGCCCGCTGAAGCCGCGGGAGCCCGGTGTGCCCGGTGCCGTTCTCGCGGACGACCGCTTCTTCGTCGGCACGATCATCGACGCGCAGCACCTCGACCCGAGCGTGGTCTCGCTCGTTCTCGCCTCCGCCGGCCGACGCACCGTCGGGGTCACCGATGCGATCGTCACGGCCGGGCTCGAGGCCGACCGCTGGTGCGACTTCGGCGGACAGCCCGTCGCCAACGACGCGCACGGTCTCGGCCGACGGCGCGACGGCACGATCGCCGGAGCGGGGATCGTGCTCGACGAGGGGGTGCGGCGCATGATCGCCGCGGGTCTCGATCCCGCCGCGGTCCTCTCGGCGTGCACCGAGAACGCCGCGCGCTCGCTCGATCGCGCCGACATCGGGCACATCGCCGAGGGCGCGGTGGCCGATCTCGTGCAGTGGGATGCCGCGTGGCATCCGTCCGAGGTCTGGATCGGCGGACGCGCCCTCTCGGTGGCGGCCCGATAGCCCTCGCGCAGCCGCCCCGCCACTACGCTGGAGGGGCGGCGCTGAGGGCGCTCGCGCCACCGCACCCCGATCTGGAGCACGCCGTGACCGACAGCCCCGACCTGCCCGACCTGACGTCGTTCGACGGCGTGCTGTTCGACCTCGACGGGGTGCTCACGCCCACCGCCGAGGTGCACATGCGCGCGTGGAAGACGATGTTCGACGAGCTGTTCGCCGCGTGGAAGATCGAGCCGGCCTACACCGACCGCGACTACTTCGAGTACGTCGACGGCAAGAAGCGCTACGACGGGGTCGCGAGCCTGCTGCGCAGCCGCGACGTCGAGGTGCCGTGGGGTGACCCGTCCGACGACCCGAGCGAAGACACCGTCTGCGGCGTCGGCAATCGAAAGAACGAGGTGTTCTCGCGCATCCTCCGCAGCGAGGGCATCCGCCCCTATCCCGGATCGATCGCGCTCCTCGACGTGCTGCAGACGGCGGGGACGCCCATCGCCGTCGTGTCGAGTTCGAAGAACGCCGTCGAGGTGCTCGAGGCGGCCGGCATCCGAGACCGTTTCCCCGTCGTGATGGACGGAGTGATCGCCGAGCGCGACCACCTGGCATCCAAGCCCGCCCCCGACGTGTTCGCCGAGGCCGCGCGTCTGCTCGGCGTCGACCCGGCGCGATCCGTGGCCGTCGAAGACGCCCTGAGCGGCGTGCGCTCGGCCGCGGCCGCCGGTTACGGCGTCGTCGTGGGCGTCGACCGCGGCGTCGGCGCCGACGACCTCGTGGCCGCCGGGGCGACCGTGGTCGTCGACGACCTCGCGGCGTTCGTAGACTGAGCCGTCGCCTGCGCGCGACGCCCTCGCCGCCGACCCGGGCGGCGAGACCGTGCACCACCCGTGCCGACGGCTCCACGCCGTCGCGCTCCGACCCGAACCCGCCACCGGAAGGCACGCCCCGATGATCGATCGCGATCGTTTCCCCATCGACGAGTGGCGACTCGTCGAGACGCAGTTCTCGATCGACGACGTGGGGGTCACCGAGACCCTCTTCGCCGTCGGCAACGGCTACCTGGGGCTGCGCGGCAACTCGATCGAGGGCCGCTTCGCCCAGGAGCAGGGCACCTTCATCAACGGGTTCCACGAGACGTTCCCGATCCGTCACGCCGAGCAGGCCTACGGCTTCGCCGAGGTCGGCCAGACGATCATCAACGCCCCCGATGCCAAGGTCATGCGCGTCTACGTCGACGACGAACCTCTCTCGCTCGACGTCGCCGACGTGCGCGAGTACGAGCGCGTGCTCGACATGCGCCAGGGGATCCTCCGTCGCGACATCCTGTGGGTGACGCCCTCGGGCAAGCGCGTGCGCATCGAGGACGAGCGCTTCGTGTCGTTCGACGAGAAGCACCTCGCGGTGCTGCGGCTGACCGTCACCGTCCTCGACGCCGACGCGCCCGTCACCGTCAGCAGCCAGCTGCTCAACCGTCAGGACGGCGAGGGAATCTACGGCGGTTCGCCGATGGCATCCACCGGGGCCGGATTCGACCCGCGCAAGACCGAGAAGCTCAGCGACCGCGTGCTGCAGCCGCGCGAGTACTGGCAGGACGGCGAACGTTCGGCGCTGAGCTACGAGGTGAGCGAGTCGGGCATGACGCTCGCCGTCATCTCGGACCACCTCGTCGACACGCGGAACGAGTACACGTCGCGGCGCCTCATCGAGCCCGACATCGCCAAGAACGTCTACCGGGTGCACGCGAAGGCGGGCGTCCCCACCACGATCACCAAGCTCGTGAGCTACCACACCTCGCGGGGCGTGCCCGCGGGCGAACTGCTCGACCGCTGCCGCCGCACCCTCGACCGCGCCGTCGAGACCGGCGTCGACCGCCTGGTCGAGAAGCAGATCGCCTGGTACGCCGACTTCTGGGACCGCTCCGACGTGCGCATCGGCGGTCACGGCGACCTGCAGCAGGCGACGCGCTGGTGCCTGTTCCAGCTCGCACAGGCCGCCGCGCGCGCCGACGGACAGGGCGTGCCGGCCAAGGGCGTCACCGGATCGGGCTACAGCGGCCACTACTTCTGGGACACCGAGGTGTACGTGCTGCCGTTCCTGGCGTACACGTCGCCGCTGTGGGCGCGCAACGCCCTGCGCATGCGGTACCTCATGCTGCCCGCCGCGCGAAAGCGCGCGCACCAGCTCAACGAGGCGGGCGCGCTGTTCCCGTGGCGCACCATCAACGGCGAGGAGGCCTCGGCCTACTACGCGGCCGGCACCGCCCAGTACCACATCAACGCCGACGTCTCGTTCGCGCTCGCGAAGTACGTGCGCGCCACGGGCGACGAGGAGTTCCTCGCCCGTGAGGGCGTGGACATCGCGGTCGACACCGCGCGGCTGTGGTCGACGCTCGGCTTCTGGCGCTCCAGCGACGCCGCGGCCGACGGCGAGCACGACTCGTTCCACATCCACGGCGTCACGGGGCCCGACGAGTACACCACCGTCGTCAACGACAACCTCTTCACCAACGTCATGGCGCGCTTCAACCTGCGCTTCGCCGCGCGCACCGTGCGCGACCTGGCCGAGAACGACCCCGACGCGTACGCGCAGATGGCCGACCGCATGAACCTCGACCCCTCGGAGCCCGAGCGGTGGGAGAAGGCGGCCGAGGCCATGCACATCCCGTTCAGCGAGGCCCTCGGCATCCATCCCCAGGACGCCGTGTTCCTCGAGCGCGAGATCTGGGACCTCGAGAACACCCCGCCCGACCAGCGACCGCTGCTGCTGCACTTCCACCCGCTGGTGATCTACCGGTACCAGGTGCTCAAGCAGGCCGACGTGGTGCTCGCGCTGTTCCTGCAGGGAAACCACTTCACGGATGCCGAGAAGCTCGCCGACTTCGAGTACTACGACCCGCTGACCACGGGCGATTCCACGCTGTCGGCCGTGGTGCAGTCGATCCTCGCGGCCGAGGTGGGCTATCAGGACCTGGCGCTGGAGTACTTCCGTCAGGCCGCGTTCGTCGACCTCGGCGATCTGCACCACAATGCCTCCGACGGCGTGCACGTCGCGTCGGCCGGCGGAGTGTGGACGGCGCTGGTGAGCGGCTTCGGCGGCATGCGCGACCACTTCGGTCGCCTGACCTTCGACCCCCGACTGCCCGCCGACTGGCCCGAGCTGTCGTACGTGCTGCACTGGCACGGGACGCGCCTGGACGTCACCCTCACCGCGACCGCGCTCACTCTGCGGGCCGGGAACGACGGCGGCCCCGTCGCCTTCGCGGTGCGCGACGTCGAGTACACGGTCGCCCCGGGCGAGACCGTGCGCGTCGCCCTGCACGGTCAGGGCCCGGTGCGTCCGGGTCGCCCGTCGATCCGCCAGCTCGAGGGCTCGGTGCGCGAGGACGGCACCCTGCTCTCGGCGTCGGTGCCCATCGTCACCGCGGCTATCCCGATCGTGAGCGACGACGATTCGCCCATCGCGGTGGGTCTCGACGGCGGATTCTGATCCTCCCCGAGCGCGGTGGCATCCTCCGGGATGTCGCCGCGTTCGTCGGTGGGGGTCCTCAGGGCGTCGATCAGGCCGCCGTGCGTCCGCGCGGGTCGTCGAGAACAGGGGATCCGGCGAGAACAGGACGGATGCCGGGGCTCCCGGCCTGTTCTCGCGCGATCTCCTGCTCCCCAGCGCGCGGGCGGGGTCCGGCATCCGGGAAATCCGGCGGTGCGCACCCGGTCGGAGCCGGTCACGGAGGCGATGTCGGAGGGACGCCGTAGGCTGGTGGAGTGACGACAGCCCTGTACCGCCGCTACCGCCCCGAGGCGTTCGGCGAGATGATCGGGCAGTCGCAGGTGACCGAACCGCTCATGACCGCCCTGCGCAGCGACCGCGTGGGTCACGCGTATCTGTTCTCCGGTCCGCGCGGCTGCGGAAAGACGACCTCGGCCCGCATCCTGGCGCGCTGCTTGAACTGCGCCGCGGGTCCCACCGACACCCCGTGCGGTGTGTGCGACAGCTGCGTCGAGCTCGGGCGCGGCGGCGGGGGATCCCTCGACGTCGTCGAGATCGACGCGGCGAGCCACAACGGCGTCGACGACGCGCGCGACCTTCGAGAGCGGGCGATCTTCGCCCCCGCGCGCGACCGTTTCAAGATCTTCATCCTCGACGAGGCCCACATGGTCACGCAGCAGGGCTTCAACGCGCTGCTCAAGCTCGTCGAAGAACCCCCCGCCCACGTGAAGTTCATCTTCGCGACCACCGAGCCCGAGAAGGTGCTCGGCACCATCCGCTCGCGCACGCACCACTACCCGTTCCGTCTGGTCCCGCCCGCGGCCATGCTCGACTACGTCCAAGAGCTCTGCGAGAGCGAGTCGGTCGGGGTCGAGGCCGGGGTCCTTCCGCTCGTCGTCCGAGCCGGGGGCGGTTCGCCGCGAGACACGCTCTCTCTGCTCGACCAGCTGATCGCCGGTTCCGACGCGGATGCCGCGGGGCACGTCCTCGTGCGTTACGAGCGGGCCGTGGCGCTGTTGGGCTACACCCACTCCGAGCTGCTCGACGAGGTCGTCGACGCGTTCGCCGCGGGCGACGGGGGAGGGGCGTTCGCCGCGGTCGACCGGGTCGTGCAGACCGGTCAGGATCCGCGCCGCTTCGTCGACGATCTGCTCGAGCGCCTGCGCGACCTCATCGTCGTCGCGGCGACGGGCGCGGGAGCCTCCGCCGTGCTGCGCGGCGTCCCCGACGACGAGCTGGAGCGCATGGCCCGGCAGGCCACCGCCTTCGGTGTGCACCGTCTCTCGCGCACGGCCGATCTCGTGGTCGCCGCCCTCGACGAGATGACGGGCGCCACCTCGCCCCGTCTGCAGCTCGAACTGCTCGTGGCGCGCGTACTCACGCACGCCGGGGTCGCGCAGGGGACCGCCCCGGCGACCGCCCACGACCTCGACCTCGCGCACACCGCCTCCGCGGCCCCGATCGCCCCCGCCACGGGGCGTCCGGCATCCCCCGCGGCCGACATCGCCGCTCCGGGTGCCACCGCGCGTGACGGGGGAGCGGCGTCGTCCCCGCGCATCGCCGCACCGGCCGCCGCCGCGGCGCCGGTCGCGTCGCCGGGTGGACCGCGCATCGCGTCTCCGGGTGTCGCGGCACCCACGGTGGCCTCGCCGGGTGCGGCTCCGGCCGTTGCTTCTCCGGGTGTGGCGGCGCCCACGGTGGCTTCTCCCGGTGCGGCTCCGGGCGTTGCGTCGCCGGGTGCGGCGCCGGCCGTTGCTTCTCCGGGTGTGGCGGCGCCCACGGTGGCCTCGCCGGGTGCGGCGCCGGCCGTTGCTTCTCCGGGTGCGGCGGTGCCGGTCGCGTCTCCCGGTGCGCCGTCCGCACCGACGTCGTCGCGTAGTGCGGAGCCGAGCGGCAGCGCGCCGATCGCGCAGCCGGATTCCGCCGCCCTCGCGCGTCCACAGTCCGGCCCGGACGCCCCCGTGGCGCCCTCGCCGGGGCGGTCCGCATCCGGTGCCTCCGCCGCGACCGCCCGTGCGCACCCCACCGCCGCCGCTGCCGATGACGCCGACGCGCCGCCGCCGTTCACCGACGACGACGCGCCGCCCCCCTTCGACGATGACGGCGACGCGCACCCCTTCGACACCGCGCCCACGCCCGGGGGTGACCGCGCCTCGATGCCCGCCGCGGCGACAGTCCCGTCGCCGCGTCCCGCGGCGGATGGCGCGCCCCCGTCCGCCGACTCCGGCCCGGCGGGCCGTGGGGCTCCCGCGACCCCGCGCCCGTCCGAGGCGAACGCACCGGCTCAGGCGACGGATGCGCCCGCCGCGAGCGAGCGGTCCGCCGCGGCGGAATCGACGGCGTCGACCGCGGCATCCGCCTCGCCCGCTCACGAGACGCCGCGACCCGCCTCGACGGACGCGACCTCCTCCGCCGACGACCCCTCGCCGCTCGAGCCGGTCGCGCCGACCCCGCCGGCGACGCCCGTGGGCCCCATCGAGCTCGGGCATGTGCGCGACGCCTGGCCCGAGGTGCTCGGGCAGCTCGAGGTGGCCAGCAGGTCGTCGTGGCTGGTGGTGTCCACGGCCACCGTCGCCGCGTTCGAGGCCGAGGTGCTCACCCTCGCCTTCCGCACGTCGGCCGACCTCGCCGCCTTCAAGACGCGCACCCCCGAGGGCGGCCCGAGCGAAGACCTCCGGCAGGCCATCCAGGCGGTGCTCGGCGTGCGCGTGAAGTACCTCGCTCGTCTCGAGGGCGACGGCGGTCCCGGCGGATCACCGCGCCGCCCGGGCGATGGATCGCCGGCCGGTCCCGGAGCAGCCCGCAGCGCGGGGCCGACGGCATCCGCGCCGCGCACCGCGTCCAGCTCGGCGCCCTACGCCTCGTCGGTGACCGAGTGGGCCGTGGCGCCCATTCCGACCTCCGACGGGGGAGCGCCGACCGCCCTGGCCGTCGATGACGAGCCCGACGACGCGGTGGTCGAGTCGACGCGGATCGCTCCGCACGCCGGCGCGGTGCTGCCTCCGCGCGAGGTCGCCCCGTCGGTCCCGGCGCCCGACGAGGTCGACGACGACGACGTGATCCCGCCCGCGGACGAGACCGAAGCGCCGCTGCCGCCCGTCGTCGTGCCCCGCATGGCCCCGCTCCGCGGCGGCGTGCAGCGCTACGGCGAAGCCGTGGTGCGCCAGATGCTCGGCGCCACCTACGTGCGCGATGAGCCCTACGAGCCCCCGACGAGGTTCAGCTGATGTACGACGGCATCGTCCAAGACCTGATCGACGAGTTCGGTCGCCTTCCGGGCATCGGCCCGAAGTCGGCTCAACGCATCGCGTTCCACATCCTGCAGTCGCCGTCGTTCGACGTCTCGCGCCTGTCGACGCTGCTCGGCGAGATCCGCGACAAGGTGAAGTTCTGCGAGATCTGCGGCAACGTCACCGAACAGGAGCGCTGCTCGATCTGCCGCGACCCGCGCCGCAACGCGACCCTCATCTGCGTCGTCGAAGACGCGAAAGACGTCGCCGCGATCGAGCGCACGCGCGAGTTCCGTGGGCTGTACCACGTGCTCGGCGGAGCGATCAGCCCCATCGCGGGCATCGGACCCGACGACCTCCGGGTCGCGCAGCTCATGCAGCGTCTCGCCGACGGAACCGTGCAGGAGGTCATCCTCGCCACCAACCCCAACCTCGAGGGAGAGGCGACCGCCACCTATCTGAGCCGGTTGCTGCACACCCTGGAGATTCGGGTGACGCGACTGGCATCCGGTCTGCCGGTCGGCGGCGACCTCGAATACGCCGACGAAGTGACCCTCGGTCGCGCTTTCGAGGGACGTCGCGCGCTCTGAGCTCCGGCCGGGCGACGCGTGCTCGCCGCGCGCCCGGCCCTCACCCGCGTCGGCGCCCTCCCCGCAGCTCGGCGGGTCGCAGCGCTCGGCGCCCTCCCGCGCAGGCGCCCTCCCCGCGGGTCGGCGGGCCGCGGCGCTCGGCGCTCACCCGCGTCGGAGCCGTCGGCGGGCAGTCGAGCTCGACCCTCATTCGCGTCGGTGCCCGCGCGGGGGTCGGCGAACGGCATCCCTTCGTCGAGTGGAGTGGCCTCGCGCTGATCCCCGCCCGACACCGGGTGAGAAATCCGTTGCGGGGTGGTGAACCTCTCGTTCACTCGTTGCTCTCGGCGCGGACAGAAGGGAGGAGCACGTTCATCTCTGCGGAACAGTGCCGGACGACCCGTAAGTCCCGCACACGGGTCCGTCAGACAGGGGCCATCTCCGTGGGCGAAAAGCTCTCCGTCGCGCCTGCCCGCCGGGGCCGCGTGATCTTCGACACCTTCCGATCGGCGTACGATCCGCGGCTCGCCGCGTGGTTGCTGTTCCGCTCGTACGTCCTCCCCGAGCTCGCGGGCGTTCCGCTCGCGGCCCAGGACGCGGCGCCCGGGACCGGGCTGGTCTCGCTCGGCGTGTTCGGCGTCTGGCGCCTGCTGGCGACCAACAACCGCGAGCTCGCCCGATGCGCAGCGGTGTTCTCCTCGCCGGCCGCCGCCCTCGAAGCCGCGCTCGCCGACCAGCGTCGCACCGCGGAACTGCAGCTGAGCGCCGTGCGCGGTCCCTCCGCCACCAAGCACGCCTGGGTCCTGCGCGGCGGAGGCCGCCCCGTGGTGACCAGCGCCCGCTGGTACGAATCGGCGGGGGAGGCGGTGAGCGCCGGCCGGATGGCGTCGGCCGTCCTGGCATCCGCAGAGGTGAACGAGACCGTCAGCATCGGCACCGCTTCGGGTCGTCGCTCGCGCGTGCTCGAGCGTTCGACGTGACGGGCGTCGAGGGCCCGGCAGTCGGCGGCGGGCTGATCGCCGGGCGATTCCGCCTCGGGGAGCTGCTCGGATCGGGAGGCACGGCGTCGGTCTTCGCCGCCGTCGACACCGTCACCGGGCGACGGCTGGCCGTCAAGCTGCTGCATCCTCACCTGTCCGAGAGCGCACCCGTGCGCGACGCGTTCCTCGCGGAGGCGAGGCGGACGGCCCAGGTCGCGCACCCCGCCGTCGTGGTGATCGTCGACATCGGCGTGTACGACGACAGCGGCACCCCGATCGCGTGGATCGCGCAGGAGAGGGTGGCGGGCCGCCCCCTCTCGGAGCACGTCCGCGCGGAGGGGCCCCTGAGTCCGCGGGAGGCGGTCGCCGTCGCGGCCGACGTGCTCGCTGGCCTCGAGGCGGCGCACGCCGCGGGGGTGATCCACCGCGACGTCTCGCCCTCGAACGTGCTGGTCCGGCGCGAGACCGACGGCGGCATCCGCGCGACCCTGCTCGATTTCGGTCTGGCCGACGCGGCGGGGCGCACCGCCCACGGCGACGACGTCCTGCGCAGCGCCGTGACCGACGCCACGGCCGGTGTCGTCGGCAATGTGCAGTACGCCTCCCCGGAGCAGCTGTCCGGTCGACCCGTGGGTCCGCGGGGCGATCTGTACCAGGTCGGCGGTCTGCTGATGTTCGCCCTCACCGGGCGCGCGCCGTTCGACGGCGACGACCGCCTCACGCTGGCGCGGGCGCACCTGAGCGCACCGCCGCCGGTACCGTCGGTGCGTCGGCACGGGATCGCGCCCGCTCTCGACCGTGTCGTGGTGCGCGCCCTGCTGAAGGACCCCGAGGACCGCTTCGACGACGCCGGCGCGATGCGCGCGGCGCTGCTCGCGGCGCAGGCGACGGTCGACGCGCCGGCGAACGGCCCGCGGACCCCGCCGCCGGGGCGACAGCGGGCGGAACCGTCCGTTGCTCGACGCCCCGCGGCCGCGGGGGCTCTCGCGGTGGTTCCGTCGTCGACTCCCGCTCCGTCTCCGTCGTCGCCCGGGCGGCGCTCGGCCGGATGGGGCACCGTCATCGCTGTCGTCGCGGTCCTCGTCGCGGCCGCGACGGCCGTGCCCCTCCTGGCCGGCGCCGGGCGCGAGATCCCCGTCGCCGAAGCCGCGACCCGGGCGCCGAGCCCCCCGCCGACGACGCCGCCCACCTCTGATCCCACCCCGGTCGTGGCGAGCCCCTCCACCCCGCCGCCGGTCACCGTCCCCGCCTTGACGAGCTACGCCGACGCGCCCACCGTGCTCGCCTCCGCGGGGTTGCGAGTGGGAGAGGTCACCGTGCGCGACGAGGCGGCCGTCGCCGGAACGGTGCTCGAGTCGATCCCCGGCGCGGGCTCGTCGGTGCCCCGCGACAGCGCGGTCGCCCTCGTGGTGGCATCCGGATCGAACACGGTCCCCGAGGTATCGGGGATGGATGCCGCGACCGCGACCTCGCATCTGCGTGCGGCCGGGTTCGCCACGACCGTCGTCGCCGTCGTCTCGGAGCGCACGGAAGGACTGGTCGTCGCGCTCGAGCCGGCGGCCGGGAGCTCCGTCGTCCTCGGGTCCGCGGTGCGCGTGCTCGTCGCGCGCGCCCCCGCGCCGAGCCCGACGCCGACCTCGCCCGCGGTCACGCCCTCTCCGTCGCCGACCGTCACGCCCACGCCCACCCCCACGATCCTGCGCTGACCTCGCCCGGGGCGGTGCTCTGCGGTGCGGTGTCGTCCGCCGTCCATCCGTCGGGAGCGAAGGGAACCGGATGACGAGGCACTGCGTCGCGGCATCCGGGCGGGCCCCCGGGCCCTGCGTCGCGGCATCCGCGAGTGCGCCGGGCCCCGCGTCGCGGCATCCGGGCGGGCCCCCGGGCCCTGCGTCGCGGCATCCGGAAGCCCTCCCCGGGGGCACGCGTCCGACCGACCCCCGCATCCGGGCCGCCCGCGTCCGGGCGAGCCCCCGGACACCCGCCCCCGCGGCGTCGATGTCCCTCGTTCACCTTCCGGCGCTGCGCGTTCACCCGGCGGCCAGGGCGTGTGGCGGATCGATCCCGGCCGCGTTCACAGCCCACTCCTACCGTCGCTGATACCGGCTGACCCGAGCCGGTTCCCGGCACACGAGCGACGCGCGTCGCCGGCCTGCGCACGCGCCCCGTTCCGCCCGCCCCGGACCGGGGGAGCCCGCGGCCGACCGCGCTCGATGGAGAACGCGATGACCGACACCACCACGGAGGTCCTGCCTCGGCAGGCGGCCGATCCTCTCGAACCGCGGTCGCTCAAGAGCGCCCCGGTCGTGTCCGATCGGATCTTCCGCGGCGGCGCGTACGCGGCGGGCGTCATCACGGTCGCCGTGATGCTGGCCGTGGGAGTCTTCCTCACCGCTCGCGCGGGCGATGCGCTCGTGGTGGCGGGACCCTCGTTCCTCACCACCCAGGAGTGGTCGCCCGAGACCGGCTCGTTCGGGGTCGCGGCGGTGCTGTTCGGCACGGTCACGATCGCCCTCGTGGCGATGTCGGTCTCGGTTCCGCTCGCCCTCGGGACGGCGCTGCTCATCAGCGAGATCGTGCCGCCGCGCCTGCGATCGCTCCTGATCACCATGGTCGATCTGATGGCGGCCGTTCCGAGCGTGGTGTTCGGACTGTGGGGGGTGTTCTTCCTCCAGGCGAACGTCATCCCGGTGGCCGAGTGGATCTCGGTCTACTTCGGCTGGATCCCGATCTTCCAGGTGACGGACGCCACGGGCGCCCGTCTCACCGAGGCGGGGGCGTTCACCTCGTCGGCCTTCATCGCCGGCATCGTCGTCGCGCTCATGGTGGTGCCCACCCAGACCTCGGTCATGCGCGAGGCGTTCTCCCAAGCACCCCTCGGCGAGCGCGAGGGCGCCCTGGCGCTCGGGTCGACGCGGTGGGGGATGATCCGCGCCGTCGTGCTGCCCTTCGGGCGCGGCGGCATCATCGGCGGCACGATGCTCGGCCTCGGGCGCGCGCTCGGCGAGACGATCGCCGTGGTCATGATCATCTCGCCGATCTTCACCATCAACACGCAGCTGCTCAAGACCGGCACCAACTCCGTCTCGGCGCTCATCGCGCTGCGCTACGGCGAGGCGAGCCAGTTCGGGCTCTCGGCGCTCATGGCGGCCGGACTCGTGCTGTTCATCATCACGCTGATCGTCAACTTCACGGCGTCCATGATCGTGGCCCGGAGCCGGTCCGGAGCGGAGAGCAACTGATGGCCATCCTCACTCCCGAAGCCCCCCTCGCGGGCGAAGGCGCCCCGGGCGAGCCGATCCGCACCACCATCCCGCTCCGCGACGGGCACGTCGGCGAGCGCCGCGACCTGCGCACGGTCCCCTTCGGCGACCGCTTCGACCTGCTCGGCAGCGCCGCCGCGGCGCTCGCGGTCTCGACGCTGCTGTTCGGATGGCTCACCCCGATGACGGGGGTCATCGGGTGGGTCGTGCTGTCGTTCGTCGGTTTCCTCGGGATCTACGCGGTGATGTCGTCGCTGCGCGCCGACCGCCTCGCCGTGCGCGAGCGGATCGTGACGGCCCTGTTCTACTCGGCGGGGGTGATCCTGCTGGGCGCCCTGATGTTCGTGCTGTTCTTCACGCTCATCCGGGGGTCGGCCGCCCTAATGAACGGCAACTTCTTCGTCGAGACGATGACCACGGCCGGCCCCCTCGATCCGCTGACCACCGGCGGCATCGCCCACGCGATCGTCGGCACCCTCATCCAGATCGGCATCGCCCTGTCGATCACCATCCCCCTCGGCGTGATGACGGCGGTGTTCCTCAACGAGATCGGGGGGCCCTTCGCGCGGTTCGTGCGAACGGTGTCGGATGCCATGACCGCGTTGCCCTCGATCGTGGCGGGGCTCTTCGTCTACGCCGCCGTCGTGACCCTCATCACGCACGAGCGTTCGGGGTTCGCGGCATCCCTCGCCATCAGCGTGATGATGCTGCCGATCATCGTCCGCGCGTCGGACGTGGTGCTGCGCCTGGTGCCGAACAATCTGCGCGAGGCGTCGTACGCCCTGGGTTCGAGTCGGTGGCGCACGGTGTGGAACGTCGTCCTGCCCACCTCGCGCTCGGGCCTCGTGACGGCGGTGATCCTCGGCACCGCCCGCGGGATCGGCGAGACCTCGCCCGTGCTGCTGACCTCCGGCGTCACGGCGCAGATGAACCTCAACCCCTTCTCGGGCCCCATGATCTCGCTCCCGCTGCAGGTGTTCGACTTCGTCAAATCGCCCGAGCCCAACATGATCGCGCGCGGCTTCGGGGCGGCGGCGACCCTCGTCCTGCTCGTGCTGACGCTGTTCATCGTCGCGCGCCTGATCGGCGGCCGCGGACCGGGCCAGCTCTCCGACCGCCAGCGCCGCGCGGCCGCCGCGGCCTCGGCGCGGGACGTCCGGCGGATGAGCACCGACACCGCCACGCACTCGCGCGCCGTCCGCCGCCTCGGAGCGCCGAGCGGTCCGGCATCCTTCCTCCCCTTCCTCCGCACGGGCTCCGCCCGCACCCGCCGCCCCCGACCCTCCGAGGAGAACTCGTCGTGAACCTTCGTCACCGCTGGGGCCGCATCGCGGCCACGCTCGCGGTCGTGACGCTCGTGGCCCTGGTGCCCGCGCCGGCCCAGGCCGACGGCTACGTCCCCATCTCGGGGTCGGGCTCGACGTGGTCGCAGAACGCCCTCGATCAGTGGCGCAAGAACGTCGCGAACAACTACGGCATGACCGTCAACTACTCCGGCACGGGGTCGTCGGCCGGACGCAACGACTTCATCAACGAGACCGTGGACTTCGCCGTGAGCGAGATCCCGTTCCAGAGCCAGCCCGAAGACAACTCCCCGCCGGAGAACCCCGCGACCCCCTACGCGTACATGCCGATCGTCGCCGGTGGCACCTCGCTGATGTACAACCTCAAGATCGGCGGCAAGCGCGTGACCAACCTGCGCCTGTCGGGCGAGGTCATCGCCAAGATCTTCGCGGGCCAGATCACGAAGTGGAACGACCCCGCGGTCCAGGCCGACAACCCGGCCCTGGCCATGCCCGACGTCTCGATCACCCCCGTCTACCGCTCCGACGGGTCGGGCACCAGCGCGCAGTTCACGCTGTGGATGTCGAAGCAGTTCGGCGGGGTGTGGACCTACGGCATGCGCTCGCAGTTCCCGCAGGTGACGCCGGCGTTCAAGGGCCAGAACGGCTCGCTCGGCGTGGCGGGCTACGTCAGCCAGAACTACGGCGAGGGCGCCATCACCTACGTGGAGTACTCGTACGCGATGAAGTCGGGCTTCCCGGTCGTCAAGGTGCTCAACAACGCCGGGTACTACGTCGAACCGACGTACCAGTCGGTCGCCGTCGCGCTGATGTCGGCGGCCATCAACCCCGATCTCACGCAGAACCTCGACGGCGTCTACAACAGCACCGATCCGCGTGCCTATCCGATGTCGAGCTACTCGTACATGATCGTGCCCACGCAGACGAACAAGGTCTTCACCGCCGAGAAGGGCCGCACGCTCAGCCGCTTCGCGACGTACATGCTCTGCGAGGGCCAGCAGCAGGCGTCGGCCCTGGGGTACTCGCCGCTCCCTATGAACCTCGTTCAGGCGGGATCCGACGTGCTGAAGAAGATCCCCGGGACGGAGGGAGGCGTCGACTTCGCCAACTGCAACAACCCGACCTTCAAACCGGGGGACTCGCCGCAGAACAATCAGCTCGCCCTCACCGCCCCGCCGCCGCCGGAGTGCGACAAGAAGGGCGCGACGCAGTGCGTCGAGGGCACCGGCGGAGCACAGGAGGAGACGCCGGCGACCGGAGCGGGAGGCGCGAGCGGGGGAGCGAACAGCGCTGCCGCCGCGGCCGGGGCGACCGGAGCAGCCGCGGCGGGGGATCCCGCCGCCGCCGCGGCCGCGGGAACGACGGCCGGGGCGACCGCATCGGAGCCCGTGTACGACGCGAACGGCAACCTCGTCGCCGCGGCGGCGGGAGGGACCTCCGCGGCCGTCTCGGCACCGTTCACCCTCGCCGAGAACGGCTGGGGGACAGCGCAGTTCATCATGCTCGCCGCCGGTCTGCTCGTGGTCGCGGCGATCCTCATCCCGCCGTTCCTCGCGCGACGTCCGCGCGATGCGCGTCGATCGAGATAGCCCTCTCACCTGGGATTTGTGGCGTTCGCACGTGCAGCCCGCGGTGGCGGTGCCTCGTTACCGCCGCGTTCATCCCGCCGACACCCGTCACCCGTCAACTGGTCTCGACGCTCGCTCGAGACGTCCGCCCGCAAAGGAAGTACCCGTGACTGAACAGCGCCAGCGCCACCGCGCCGAGCCCCCCTCCGGGGGCCGACGCGCGCGGCGGGCGTCGTCGCCCCGGCACTCGGACGAGCCCCGCGCCCGGCTGCACCGTCTTCTCGCGTCGAGCGCGGTCGGCGTGATCGCGGGCGTGACCATCTTCGGTCTCACGGGCGGCAGCGGAGCCCTCTTCGCGAGCGGATCGGCGGCCGTCGCCGACGACTCCTCCGCCGTGACCGTCACCGCCCGACAGCAGGACGCCGACATCGCCGACGCCCCCTTCCCCGACCTGGCCGTGACCGTGTCGCAGACCCGCGCGCTGGAATCTCAGGGCATCGTCGTGTCGTGGACCGGGGGCAAGCCCTCGACCGTCCCGAGCTCGCAGATCGGCGGCGCCGACTTCCTGCAGGTGTTCCAGTGCTGGGGCGACGATCCCGCCGATCCCGGTACCCCCGACCGCACCACCTGCCAGTACGGTCTCGGCGGCGTCCCCGGATCCCACCGCGACGACCCCCGTGACAGCGACGCCTCCGTCGCCGAGCAGGACAAGGCGTTCACCGTCTACGGCGACGGGTTCGCGACGCCCACCTACACGTCCATCCCGTTCCGCGCGGCCAACGGCCGCACGATCGCCAACGTCGTCGACGGGAAGTATTCGTACACCAAGGACGCCGACGGCAAAGACGTCCTCGCCGACATGAACACGAACGAGTTCTTCTCGAAGTACACCACCAACATGGTCGCCTGGGCCGGCTCGGGCGGCGACGGTTCGGGCTCGGTCAAATTCGAGGTGCAGACCGCTCTGCAGTCCCAGGGGCTCGGCTGCGGTTCGCCCGTGACCGCCGCGGACGGTTCGGTCTCGGGATCCGGCTGTTGGCTCGTCATCCTCCCGCGCGGAAAGGCCGACGGAGGGGCATCCTTCGTCACGAAGTCGGGGTTGTTCTGGGATGCCTGGAAGCACCGCATCGCGGTGAAGCTCGACTTCAAGCCGCTCGGCGTGCGCTGCCCGATCGGCGCGAGCGAGCGTCAGCTCGCGGGAAGCGAGCTGATCAGCCGCGCCATCTCGTCGTGGCAGCCCGCGGTGTGCAATCAGACCGGGGGCTCGGTCTACTCGGCGATCACCGGTGCCGAGTCCGACGCGGCCCGCGCCGCCAACGGCACCGCGCCGGCGCCCCTCGCCCTCACCTCGCGCCCGCTGGATCCGAGCCTCGGCACGGATTCCCTCCGTTACGCCCCGATCGCGGTGACGGGAGCGGCCATCTCGTTCGCGATCGACCGCAACCCCCGGCCCGGTGACGACACGGTCCCCGAAGAGGACCGCTCCCGCGTCGGGCTGCCGTTCACCTCGCTCAAGCTCACCCCGCGGTTGGTGGCCAAGCTGCTGACGAACTCCTACCTCGACTCGCTCCCGACCTTCGCCGACCGCGACCACCTCAGCCACACCGACGGCGACACGCGCGTCTTCAACCCGCGCAATCTCGTCAGCGACCCGGATTTCCTCGCCATCAACGACCCGGAGTGGGCCTACCAGTCGCTCGCGGCCGCATCCCTGGCCGACGCCCTCGTCCCGCAGGGGCGGTCGGATGCCGCCTACGCGATCTGGCAGTACGTGATGAGCGACGAGTCCGCGCGGCGGTTCCTCGAGGGCACCCCCGACGACTGGGGGATGACGGTCAACCCCTGGAGTGCGACGACGGATGCCGCGAACGCCTCGTCGCAGGCGATGACCCTGCCCCGCGAGGACTTCCCCAAGGCCGATCCGATCGAGCAGGCGGCCACGGAGGCGGCCGGTCCGGTCAACCTCGTCACGTGGCGTCCGTACGTCAACGACCTCGACGCCGGCGCCTACAACACCCTCCGCGGAGACGGCCTCACCCTCGGCGGGTGGGATCCGATCGCCACCCCGCCCAAGTACGGAAAAGCCGATCGCAGCCTGCCCGGTCGCCAGACGGTCATCGCGGTCACCGACACGGCATCCGCCGCCCGCTATCAGATCGTCACGGCGGAGCTGAAGAATCCCGCGGGCGAGTTCGTCGGGGCGACGACGGATGCCATGGCGGCCGCGGCCGCGGCCATGACGGCCGACGCCGGTCAGTCCCAGGTGGTCTCGTTCGACCCCACCTCGCCGGCCGCGGCGGCGGCGCGGGGAGCGTACCCGCTGACGATGCCCGTGTACGCCGCGGTCAATCCGAAGGTGAGCGACGCCGACCTGCGCCGCAGCTACGCCGCCTTCATCCGGTTCGCCGCGACCGACGGCCAGCAGTCCGGCACCGCGATCGGTCAGCTGCCGCAGGGCTTCCTCCCGCTGCCCGAAGCCTGGCGCGACCTCGCGATGGCCGCCGCCGACGACATCGAGGCGGGGCGGATGCCGACGGCCGGGGGCGGTGGCACCACGACGCCCGCGTCGCCGGGGACGCCCGTCGCCGGCGTCCCGTTCCCGAGCGGCGGTGTGGTCGGGAGCGCCCCCGCCGCCGCGGCGGTGCCCGCGGGAGGGTCGGCCCCCGCTGCGACCGCCGCCGACCCCTCCGCGACCGGAACCGCGGCCGCGGCGAGAGCGGGAGCGACGACCCCCGACGACCCCGACCTCGGCGCCCTGCCTGCCGCCCTCCCCGTCAGCGTCGCGGGCGGTCTCGCCTCCGCCTTCGCCGTCCCCCTGCTCGGCCGCCTGCGTCGACGTCTCTGACGTCGCGCCGCCGACACCCCACGACCTGCCCTCTCCCAACTGAACACCCGAACCCCCATCACTGCATCACACATCGAAAGGCATTGAGTTGAAGCTCAAGAAGCTGGCCGCCATGGGCGCGGCCTGCGGTATCGCGATCGCCGGATTCGGCGTCGCCTCGGTGGCCTCGGCCGAACCGGTCTCGAACAGCTACGCGCTGGTCGGGTCCGACACGCTGCAGGACTCCGTCAACGCGATCACGAACGGAACCACCCTCACCGGTTCGCTCGTGCGCGTGACCTCGAGCAACAAGACGCTCGGGAACTTCGACGCATTCGGTGCGACCGCGATCCAGACCAAGCAGGGCGGTCCGTTCTTCGGACGCCCCGCCGGGTCGGGTGCGGGTGTCACGGCGCTGCGCGCCTCCATCACCGGAGCGGCCTACAGCGGCAACGCCGGCGTGCCGGCCCGTCCCATCACCGGCCAGGTCGACATCGCCCGCTCCTCGAGCGGACCGGGCAGCAACGCCAACGCCAACGGTCTGCTCGCCTACGTGCCCTTCGCCCGCGACGCCGTGGGCTTCGCGTACAAGGGCGGCGACTCGTCGTGGGCCACGCTGAGCGCCGCTCAGCTGAAGTCCATCTACGAGTGCAACACCACCTCCATCGGCGGCGTCACGGTCAAGCCGCGCCTGCCCCAGAGCGGTTCGGGTACGCGCAACTTCTTCCTCGGTGCGATCGGCAACCCGACCCTCGGCTCGTGCGTCACCGACGCCAACGGCACCACGCCCGAGAACGACGCCTCGGTGCTCGGCGCCAACGACCTCATCCCCTTCAGCGCGGCCAGCTGGATCGCACAGGCGAACGGGGCGACCGGGGTCAACACCACCCTCAACTCCGGTGCCAGCTTCGGCTCCCCGGTCGGCGGCGAGCCCGCCTTCACGGGCACCGCTCCCAACCTCGTCCCCAACACGGACTTCTACAAGGACGCGACCTTCGGCCGCGACACCTACCTCGTCGTCGAGTACGCGCGCATCGTCCCCGGTGACGCGAAGTACGACGCCGGCCTGGCGAACCTCGTCAACCCCTCGGTCGCCAACAGCCTCACCAGCTTCGGTGCGCTGCCGGTCTCCGTGGGTGGCGTGAAGAAGAAGTTCGGCTTCCTCGCCCCCTCCACCACCACCATCCAGCGCGCGTTCGCGACGCTGTGACCTTCGAGCTCGGAAAAGGACTCACTTCGATGAACATCAAGAAGTTCGGGACGATCGTCGCCGCGGCGACGGCGGTCTCGCTTCTCGCGGGCGGCTTCTCGGCCACCGCGGCGAACGCCGCCACGCCGGCGCCGCAGTTCTACCTCCTCGACGGCGGCGACGGGCACCTGCTCGCCGACGACTCCGTCCTGAGCTGGGACTCCCAGGTCCTGGCCACCCCCGGACCCACCGTCGACGACATCACCGTCACGTTCCCGGGCACCCCCGACGCGACCGGCGTGGCCTACTTCATCGCCCCCCAGGGCAAGGAGACCACCATGTCGGCGTGGACGGCGTCCAGCGACGGCGCCCTCACCCCCGGCACGGTCGACATCATGTCGCCGAACCTGACCCTCTCGGGCTTCCTGTTCGGCAACTGGGCCCAGGTCAAGGCGAACGGCGGCGACTTCAGCCTCGGCTTCGCGTGGACCCGCAACAACGGCCTCAACATCGCCGACGCCGGCGTGAAGTTCGTCGGCATCCACGTCAAGCCCGGCGGCGACTGGACGTTCGACCCGCAGAGCTCCGGCCCCGCGGTCACGGCCCCGACCACCGTCAGCGGTGCGATCGACGGCCTCGTCGTCGGGACGCCGTTCTCGCAGACGCTGACCGCCGACGGTACGGCACCGCTCACGTGGTCGATCAAGGACGGCGGCTCGCTTCCCGCCGGCCTGAGCCTCGACGCCTCCACGGGTGTCGTCGCGGGAACGCCCACCACCGGGGGCGCGTACAGCTTCACCGCCGTCGCGACCAACAGCGCGGGCAGCGCCGAGAAGGCCTTCTCGGGCTCCGTCACCACCGGTAAGACCGGCCCCGACAAGCCGTCGGGCTCCTCGGCGAACAAGGTCGACGTGGCCGACCCGGCGAAGGGCGCGAAGAACATCGTCGTCCCCGCCGGTGCCGCCAACAAGGGCAAGACCCTCGAGGCGTGGGCCTGGTCGGAGCGCACGGACCTCGGTCAGGTCACCGATGACGGCAACGGCAACTTCTCGGTCGACATCTCGAGCCTCCCCGGCGGCGAGCACACGATCGCCCTCGTGCTCCCCGGCGACGCCGACTTCGGCATCCTCGCCTGGGACACCTTCACGAAGGTCTCGTCGTCGGGCGACCCCATCGCCGACAACGTCGACCTGACGGCCGCTGTGACCGCGAGCGACCTGTGGTCGCTCAACGCCGAGGCCACCAAGGTCGATTTCGGCAGCGTCGCGCGCGACAAGAGCGTGACCAAGGCCCTCGGCAAGGTCACCGTCGTCGACGACCGCAACGTCCTCAAGGGGTGGGACCTGACCGCCGCGTGGAGTCCCTTCACCAACGGCGCCGGTGACCAGATCCCCGCGAGCGCGCTCGCGCTGACGCCGAAGGCGTACTCCGGCTACACGCCGATCACCGGTGTGACGGTCGGCACGGGCTCGACGATCGCCTCGAGCACGGCGGTCTCGACGCTCACCACGGGTGCGCTCTTCGACGCCGACCTCACCTTCACCGCACCGAAGGACGCGCAGACGGGCGACTACACCTCGACCCTGACGGTCACCCTCACCTCCAAGTGAGCTGACCCGCGCCGCGGCCGCGCGGAGGGATCCGATCGATCCCTCCGCGCGGTCCCGCGTCGGGCGCCCACGCCCGATCCGTTCCCCTCAGCCCTCGTTCACCTCGGCGACACACCCGCGTCGCCCCCATCTGCGGAGATTGACCGTGCTCTCCTCGACCTCGCGGCGCCGCTTCCCGGCTCTGGGCGCCGCCTCGATCGCCACCGCCGCGATCGCCGCCCTCCTGTGCGTTCCGACGGCCGCGTCCGCGGCATCCGGCGCCCCCGTGACCGTTCCCGCCTCGATCGCCGCCCCCGCGTCGACGACGCCGTCGCTCCTCGCCGCCGAGGGTGATGCGGATGCCGCGACCGTCGGCGTCGCGACCCGCCCCGCGGGCGAAGACGGCCGCCCCGACGGGCGATCGCGCTTCACCGTCTCCGCCGACCCGGGCCAGACCGTGACCGACCGCGTGCTCGTCGGCAACACCGGCACCGCACGCCAGGACTTCACCGTCTACGCCACCGACGCGTTCAACGCCGACACCGGCGACTTCTCGTTGCTTCCGACGGATGCCACACCCACCTCGGTCGGGTCATGGGTGCGGTTCGACGACGGGAGCGATCGCGTCACCTTCTCCCTCGACCCGCAGGAGGTGCGCCTTCTCACCTTCACCGTCGCGGTGCCCGCGGACGCCACCCCGGGCGATCACGTCGGCGGGGTCGTGGCATCCGTCATCGAGAGCGGAGCGCAGGTCAACGTCGACCGTCGCGTGGCGACCGCGATCTTCGCCCGCGTGTCGGGGGACCTGCAGCCGCAGCTCTCGCTCACGAGTTACGAGGCGTCGTACGAGGGGGCGTGGTGGAACCCGTTCGCAGGCTCGGTGCGGCTGCGGTACACCGTGACCAACCCCGGCAACATCGCCCTCGCCGCCAACCTCACCTCGGGCGTCGGCACCTGGTTCGGCATCCCGGCGACGGGAGCGCAGGGCGGCGGGGTCCCGGTCCTGCTCCCCGGCAACAGCGCGACCTACGAGGACACGGTCGACGGGGTCGGCCAGTGGCTGTACCTCAACCCGCACACCGTGCTCAACCCGTTCGTCGAATCGCCGGACCCGTCGATGCAGCTCACGATGGTGCCCATCACCCGGGATGCCGTGACCTTCGCCGTGCCGTGGACACTGCTCATCGTCGCCGCGCTCGCCGCGGGAGCGGTCCTGCTCCTGCGCTGGCGACGTCGCCGCGACGAGGAGAGGGCGCAGGAGTGGATGGACTTCGTCGCGCGCACCGCGGCCGATGACGCCGCCGCCCTCGTGGGGGCCCGGGCGGACGGCTCGTGAGCCGCGCCCGGCGGCCGCGTCCCGTCGGAATCGCACGGTGCGTCCTGGCCGTGGCTCTGGCCGTGGGGTCGCTCGGCGTGGGCTCCGCAGCATCCGCCGACGATTCCGGCACTCTCTCCGTGACCATCACGGACGGCTCGACCACGCCCACGCCGACTCCGACGGCCGCCGGCGACGGCGGCTCCGGTTCGCCGACCGGCGGGGCGGGCGCCGTCCCCTCGGGCGGCTCCCGTCCGCTTCCCGCCCCCGCGCCGGCCCCGGGAGCGGGCGGAGGCGCCCCCGCCGGGGGCGGGACCGCGCCGACCGGCGAGGTGAGCATCGCCGGGATGCTGTACGTCGGCGGGTTGAACGCCGCGGCGACCCCCGCGGTCGATCCGGCCGGGGGAGTCGTCGACGTCTGGTTCACGGTGCGCAACGCATCGTCGAGCCCCATCGATGCGACCGCGGACTTCTCGATGGACACGGGCATCTTCCCGCAGCGCCTCGACACCGTCGACGACGTCGCCGTCCCGGCCCTGCAGCCGGGGGAGACGCGTGTGGTCGCCGCGCGCCTGAAGCACGGGGGGCAGTGGACGCTTCTGTCGACCCACGTCACCCTCACCCCGCCCGAGAGCGTGGACGGCGTCGCGCTGACCCCCGTGACGCGCGACGCGCTGGCGCTGATGTTCCCGTGGGTGCTCATCTCGCTCGCGGTGCTCGTCGCCGTGGCCCTGACGCTCGTGCAGGTCATCCGCGTCGGCCTGCGCCGCGCGGCGACCGCGACGGCGGTGACGACGTGACCCTGCTCGGCCGCCTCGGCCCGCGGTGGACCGACACGGCCCGCGCCGTGGCCGGGGCGTTGCCGTTCCCCGTCGCCTCCCGGCGGGCGGGTGTCGCCGCGTCGATCGCGTCCGCCCCGATCGTCACCCCCACGGGGGCAGCGGCACCGCGCGGCGCGCGTCCCGGGTCGGGACCGATGCCGCCGCGGCCGCCCCGCCGCCCGCCGCGTGCGCGTCCCGTCTACGCTCCGCTGGCCCCCGGTCAGGTGTTCCTGCGCGGGATGCTCGTGTCGCTGTCGGTACTGGTGCTGGTGTTCCTGGTCAACCTGCTCGTGATCAGTCACGTCTCGCACTTCGCCGCGCAGCAGCAGGCGCGCGACACCTTCCGCGCGCAGCTGGCGGCCGGCACGGCCCCCGTGAGCGAGGGCGATTTCGAGGATCATCTACTCCCCGACGGAGCCCCCGTCGGCATCCTCTCGATCCCGCAGCTCGGGGTCGACGAGGTGATCTCCGAGGGGACGACCTCCGGGGTGCTCATGCACGGACCCGGTCACCGGCGCGACACCGTCCTTCCCGGTCAGGCGGGGGTGAGCGTGCTGATGGGGCGCGCGGCCGCGTTCGGCGGACCCTTCGGTGGTCTCCAGTCCCTGCAGCCGGGCGAGACGTTCACCGTGCGCACCGGGCAGGGCGAGCAGACGTTCGAGGTGCTCGGCGTGCGCTACGCGGGCGATCCGACGCCGCCGGCTCCGGTCCGCGGCGAGAGCAGGCTGATCCTCATGACCGCGCGCGGGGCGCCGTACCTCCCGACGGGAGTCGCCTACCTCGATGCCCGCGCCACCGGAGCGGCGAAGCCCGCCGGCGCCCGCCAGACCACCTCGATGACCCTCCCTCCCCAGGCGCAGCCCCTCGCGACCGACATGACGACGGTGTGGGCGCTGGTGTTCGCCCTGCAGCTGCTCGTCGTGGCCGAGTTCGTCGCCGTGTGGGCGTACCGCCGCGTCGGATGGCAGAAGACGTGGATCGTCTTCGCCCCCGTCCTCCTGCTGGCGAGCGTGTTCGTCTCCGACCAGCTCATCCGCCTCCTCCCCAACCTCCTGTGAGCGAGACCCCATGACCTCGACCCCCGATCCCCGCGATGAGGCGAACGCCCCGGCGTGGGGCGATGTCGCCCGCACCGAGGTGCACCCCGTCGGCTCCGCCGCGGGAGACACCTCGGACCCCTTCATGACCGACGTCCTGGGCCCCGACGAGGCGCTCACCCTCGCGGAGCTCGAACGCGACGGGCTCGAACGCGACGGGCTCGAACGCGACAGGCTCGAACGCCACGGGCTCGCCGAGGCGGATCGCGCCGGGGCGACGGCTGTCGGCGCCCCGCCGACGTCGCGGCGCGGGGGGCGGCTCTTCTCCCGTCGGGACCCGTCGCCCTCGATCGACGTCGCTCCGTTCGCGGCCGCCCCCTTCGACACCCGCACCGCGGTGCTCGCCCCGACGGCCCCGCCGGTGTTCACCGCCCCCGGTCTCACGGCGCACGCCCCCGCCGCATGGCCCGAGGTCCCCGCCCCGGCGGCGGCGTCGCTGTCCGAACTCGATGCGCGGTCGATCTCCGCCTGGTTCGGCGATCATCAGGTGCTCCTCGACGTCTCGCTGACCATGCCGGCGGGTCAGGTGACGGCCCTCATCGGCCCGTCCGGGTGCGGCAAGTCGACCTTCCTCCGCATCCTGAACCGCATGCACGAGCTGGTGCCCTCGGCATCCCTCGCCGGTGAGGTGCTGCTCGACGGCGACGACATCTACGACGCCGGGCACCGTCTCATCGACGCCCGCAAGCACATCGGCATGGTCTTCCAGAAGCCCAATCCGTTCCCGGCGATGTCCATCTACGACAACGTCATCGCGGGCCTGCGGCTCACCGGCACCCGCGCCTCGCGCGACGAGAAGGACCATCTCGTCGAGACGTCGCTGCAGAGCGCTGGACTGTGGAAGGAGGTCAAGGATCGCCTCCGCGCCCCCGGGGGCGGCCTGTCGGGCGGCCAGCAGCAGCGTCTGTGCATCGCCCGGTCGCTCGCGATCAAGCCGCGCGTGCTGCTGATGGACGAACCGTGCTCGGCTCTCGACCCCACCTCGACCCGCGTGATCGAGGAGACGATGGGCGAGCTGCAGAAGGAACTCACGATCGTCATCGTCACCCACAACATGCAGCAGGCGCAGCGCGTATCCCAGCAGTGCGCGTTCTTCCTGGCATCCCAGGGTCAGCCCGGCCACATCGTCGAGCACGGCGACACGGATGCCATGTTCGACTCGCCCATCGACCCCCGCACGTACGACTACGTCAACGGGCGCTTCGGATGAGGCGCGGCGCATGACCCTCTTCGATCAGCAGACCGCCGTGCTGCCTCCCGCGCGCCCGATCGACGAGCCCGAGCCGGTCCGGTCGGGGACGGCGCTCCTCCTCGCCCTGCTCGCCGGCGCCCTCGTCGTCCTCCTCTCGGCGGCGGTCTTCATCGCCGAGACGGTGGCCCGCGCCGAGGCGGAGCAGACGGTCGCCGACGGGGTCCGCTCCGCGTGGGCGATCTCCGGGAGCGAGCGCGTGCGGGTCGACATCCCCGGTTCCATCCTCGTGCAGGAGGCCCTCGGTCGATTCGACCGCGTCGACGCGACGGTCTTCAGCCTGCCGACCGGCCGCGCCAACGCGGATCTGACCGTCTCCCTCGAGGGTCTGCGAGTCACCGACGGAGGGTGGGATGCCGACCGCCTGTCCGCGTCGATGACCCTGACCGCGGCGCAGGCCACCGCGCTCCTGATACCCGCCGAGGAACAGGGACGGGTGCGCATCGACTTCTCGGGAGGCGACATGGTCGTCGGCGGGGCGACGCCCGGCGCGGCCGACACGAGCGTCACGATGACGCCGCGCTTCGAGGACGGTCGGCTCGGCGTGGCGCTGTCGGCCGTCACCGTGAACGGAGCGACCCTCTCGGCAGAGCAGGTGCAGGCGCAGACGGGTGCCGATCCCGCCGCGACGGGGCCCGCTCCGCTCTGCCTCGCGGAGACCGTGCCGGGCTTCCTGCACCCGCACGACGTGCGGATCGCGGACGGACGTCTGCGCATCGAGTTCGACATCGACCGCGACGCGTCCGAGACCGACGCGGGCCGACGACCCGGGTCCTGCCCCTGACCCGGCCCCGCGCTCTCCCGCCCCGGCGGGGGTGACACCACCCCGACGCGCCGCGCTCTCCCGCTCTGGGGCTCGCACCGCCGCCGCGATGTGCGGCTCTACCGCCGCGCGCGCGCTCGCACGCGCGTGACGCTCGACAGCGTCGCGCGCACCGGCTGACCCAGGTAGATGCCGAGCGAGGCGCCGACCGCGAGCGCGATGCCGATGGTCGCCGCGCCGGCGAGGGTGGTGACTCCGGTCATGAGCACCGCCGGGTCGTCGCCGGACTCCACGATGCCGAGCAGACCCCGGAACACCGCCGCTCCGGGGACGAGCGGCAGGATCGCGGCCGTGGTGATGGCCACCGACGGCACGTGCAGACGGTAGGCGACCACGATCCCGACGAAGCTGCCGATGAACGCCCCCACCCCGCTCGCCGCCGCGACCTCGAAGCCGAGCCCCGTCGCGGCGACGTAGCCCGCCCACGCCACCAGGCTCAGAGCGGCGCTGACGAGGATGATGCGCGCCCCCGCCCCGTTGAACACCGCCACGGCGACGGCGATCACCGCGGCGCCCACGAACTGCAGGACGACGGGTCCGAGGGGGAGGGCGGTCGACGGCGGTGACATCCCCAGCCCGATCACCCGCACGGTCTCGAGTCCCGCGAGGATTCCGAGCACCACGCCGAGCGTCTGCGTCGTCAGCTCGAGGATGCGGCCCGTCGCGGTCAGGGCGAAACCGTCGATGGCATCCTGCGCCGCTCCCACGACCGTGAGCCCGGCGAGCATGAGCACGATCCCGGATGCCACGATCACCGACGGTCTGATCGCGGCCGCCGCCTCGATGCCGGTGTACCGCAGCAGCGGCGACAGCGCCGCCACGACGGTGAGGACGAAGCCGCCGGCGATCTGCGCGAAGAAGTACGGCACGCGCGCGCGGGCCATCAGGTACTGGGTGGTGGCGGCCAGCGCCGCGGCGATGAACGACAGCACCAGCGCGAGCCAGTTGGCGCCGAACATGATCGCGACCCCCGCCGCGAGGGAGGCCTGCGAGACGACGACGATCGCCGGTCGGTAGCGGAACGGCAGGCGCCGGATGGCGCGGCAGCGCGCGATCGCGTCGTCGAGGGCGAGCCCGCCGGTGATCTCGGTCACGAGGGCCTGGAGCCGCTGAAGTTTCGCGTGGTCGGGGACGGAGCCGCGCACGACCCGCAACAGGGTGGTGGGGTGACTGGCCCTGGGTCGGCTGTGCGCGATCGTGATCGAGTTGTAGGTGACGTCGACGTGCACCGGGTCGAGCCCGTACGCCCCGCAGACGCGCACGATCGTCAGCGTGACCTCGTTCGCGGGCGCGCCGACGACGAGCATCGTCTCGCCGATGCGGATGGCGAGGTCGAGGATGCGCGTGGCGAGCGCCTCGTCGATGACGGGCAGCAGGGTCGTGTCGAGCGACGTCGCCTCGTCGGCGTGGACGAGTCGGCGCAGCGACGACAGCCAACGGCCGGGGGTGAGCGGCATCCGAACGCTCCAGGGGGAGGGGGTGGAACCCGTCGATCCTATCCGCGACGCCGACGGGCGCCGGTGCGCTCGCGCATGGCGGAGGAGGTATGCGCGCGCCTCTAGGATGATCCACGGGCGCGGCTCGAGCGCCGGCGTCGTGACACTCCGACGCACAACCCCTCCGGGAGTTCTCCACATGGCTCTGATCGTCCAGAAGTACGGCGGTTCGTCCGTCGCCGACGCCGAGAGCATCAAGCGCGTCGCCAAGCGCATCGTCGACACCCGTCGTGCCGGTCACGAGGTCGTCGTCGCCGTCAGCGCGATGGGCGACACCACCGACGAGCTGCTCGATCTCGCGGGCCAGGTCGCCCCGATCCCCGCGCCCCGCGAGCTCGACATGCTGCTCTCCAGCGGCGAGCGGATCTCGATGGCGCTGCTGGCGATGGCGATCCACTCGATGGGCTTCGAGGCCCGCTCCTTCACCGGCAGCCAGGCGGGCATGATCACGGATGCCACCCACGGGGCCGCCCGCATCGTCGACGTCACACCGGTGCGCCTGCGCGAGGCCCTCGACGAGGGCGCCATCGTCATCGTCGCCGGCTTCCAGGGCTTCAACCGCGACACCCGCGACATCACCACCCTCGGGCGCGGCGGTTCCGACACCACCGCCGTCGCGCTCGCGGCGGCGCTCGAGGCCGACGTGTGCGAGATCTACAGCGACGTCGACGGCATCTTCACCGCCGACCCCCGCGTCGTCCCGCTCGCGCGCAAGCTCGGCCGCGTCGGCAGCGAAGAGATGCTCGAGCTCGCCGCGAACGGCGCCAAGGTGCTCTACATCCGCGCGGTCGAGTACGCCCGCCGTCACGGCGTGCTGATCCACGCGCGATCCACGTTCAGCGCAAGCGAGGGCACCTGGGTGCTCGACGCCTCGAAGAAATCCCCGCTCGTCCCCGAGGGAGCCACCATGGAAGAGCCCATCGTCGCCGGCGTCGCCACCGACCTCAGCCAGGCGAAGATCACCGTCATCGGCGTGCCCGACGTGCCCGGCAAGGCCGCCGACATCTTCAAGATCGTCGCGAAGTCCGGCGCCAACGTCGACATGATCGTGCAGAACGTCTCGGCGGCCGCCACCGGCCGCACCGACATCTCGTTCACCCTTCCCAAGACCGATGCCACGACGGCGCTGAAGGCGCTCGCCGGGGAGCAGGCCGAGGTCGGGTTCGAGAGCCTCGTCCACGACGACCAGATCGGCAAGCTCTCGGTCGTCGGCGCGGGCATGCGCACGCACTCGGGCGTCTCGGCGACCCTCTTCGAGGCGCTCAGCATGGCCGGGGTCAACATCGAGATGATCTCGACCTCCGAGATCCGCATCTCGGTGGTCGTGCGCGGCGTCGACCTCGCCGAGGCGGCCCGCCTCGTGCACACGGCGTACGGTCTCGACGGCGACGCCGAGGCCACCGTGCACGCCGGCACCGGTCGCTGACCCGCCCCTCGCAGGCGATCTCCAGCGACGCGGTCTAGCGTCGTCGCCGACGAGCGGAGACGGCGATGGCGCGACGGCGGACGACGCGACGGCGGACGGTCGCGTGGGTGGTCGGCGGCGCGGGCGCTGTGATCGTCCTCGTCGTGGGCGCTGTGCTCTTCCAGCCCTGGTTGCTGTTCGTCGACGTGCGCGTGGCCGATCGCATCCCGTCATCGCAGACGACGGCGCCCGACATCGTCGAGCCGGTGGAGATGGCCGAACCGACGGTGGAGGACGCGACTCCCGCCGCACCCGCGGCCCCCCGGGACCTCCTCGCGGGATCGCTGATCAGTCATGAACACGAGACGTCGGGATCGGTCCGCGTCATCGAGAATCCCGACGGCACCCGCCAGGTGGCGCTCGTGGGACTGGAGACCTCGAACGGGCCCGACGTGCACGTGTGGCTCAGCGCCGGACCGGTGGTCGAGGGCCGCGACGGGTGGTACACGGCGGCGTCCTACGATCACGTCGACCTCGGGCCCCTGCGCGGCAATCTCGGCGACCAGCTCTACGACATCCCGGCCGAGGTCGATCTGTCGAGCTTCCGCACGGTCGACCTGTGGTGCGAACGCTTCGGCGTCTCGTTCGGTGCTGCCGCGCTGAGCTGACCGCTCCGCGCGTGACACGACGCAGGAGTTTTCCGGCGGGCGGCCTCCGGAGCGGCGGAATGCGGCCGCGCACCCGCGCGGAACCGTCAATCTTCCTGCGCCGTGTCTCCGCCGTCGGCAGCCCCACGGCCACTCGCGCTACCCTGACCCGAACGCCGCGTTCGCGGCATCCGCCACCCGAAACACCCGAGGACCTCGCATGACCCGCATCTCCGATTCCGGAATCTCCCTCGCCGTCGTCGGCGCCACCGGCCAGGTCGGCACCGTGATGCTCGAGATCCTCGCCGAGCGGTCGTTCCCGATCCGCGAGCTGCGCCTGTTCGCGACGGCGCGTTCGGCTGGGTCGTCGATCGACTTCGGCGGGCACTCCGTGATCGTCGAAGACGTGGCCACGGCCGACCCCGCCGGCGTCGAGGTCGCGCTGTTCTCCGCCGGGGCCACCGGCTCCCGCGCGCACGCGCCCCGCTTCGCCGAGGCCGGCGCCCTGGTCATCGACAACTCCAGCGCGTGGCGCATGGATGCCGAGGTCCCCCTCGTCGTGAGCGAGGTCAACCCGCACGCGATCGACCAGGCCGTCAAGGGCATCGTCGCCAACCCCAACTGCACGACCATGGCCGCGATGCCCGTGCTGAAGGTCCTCGACGCCGAGGCGGGCCTCGAGCGCCTCATCGTCAGCACCTATCAGGCCGTCTCGGGCTCGGGGCTGGCCGGGGCGCAGGAGCTGCTCGGCCAGGTCGAGGGCGTGCTCGCGCAGGGCGACGTCGAGCGCCTCGTGCGCGACGGCTCGGCCCTGGACTTCCCCGAGCCCGAGAAGTACGTCGCCCCGATCGCGTTCGACGTCATCCCCTTCGCCGGCAATCTCGTCGACGACGGTCTGAACGAGACCGACGAGGAGAAGAAGCTGCGCAACGAGAGCCGCAAGATCCTCGAGCTGCCCGACCTCCGCGTCGCAGGCACCTGCGTGCGCGTCCCCGTCTTCACCGGACACTCGCTGAGCATCAATGCCGAGTTCGCCCGCGACCTCACCCCCGAGCGCGCCCGCGAGCTCCTCGCCGACGCCCCCGGCGTGCGTCTCGAAGAGGTCCCCACTCCGCTGCAGGCGGCGGGAACCGACCCCAGCTACGTCGGCCGCATCCGCGCCGACCAGTCGGCGCCCGAGGGCAAGGGTCTCGTGCTGTTCATCAGCAACGACAACCTGCGCAAGGGAGCCGCGCTGAACGCCGTGCAGATCGCCGAGCTCGTCGCGCAGAAGCGTCTCGCGACCGCCTGAGACACGGCATCCGGATGCCGCTCGCGAGGTGTCTCGACATCGAACCGACCGATCTCTCGATGTCGAGACACCTCACGGCCCGCACCTAGAATCGACGGGTGACTGAAAACGTCGATGTTCTCCTCATCGGTGGCGGCATCATGTCCGCCACTCTCGGCACGCTGCTGAAAGACCTCCAGCCCGATCTGAAGATCGCGGTGCTGGAGCGCCTCAGCGACGTCGCGCAGGAGAGCTCCAACGCGTGGAACAACGCCGGTACCGGTCACGCGGCGCTGTGCGAGCTGAACTACACCCCCGAGGGCAAGGACGGCTCGATCGATCCCGCCAAGGCGGTGACGATCAACGAGCAGTTCCAGCAGAGCCGCCAGCTGTGGGCCTCGCTCGTGGCCGAGGGCGTGCTCGACGAGCCCTCGACGTTCATCAACGCCACCCCGCACATGACGTTCGTGCGGGGCGAGAAAGACGTCGCCTTCCTCCGCAAGCGCTACGAGGTGCTCAAGCAGCAGCCGCTGTTCGCGGGCATCGAGTACACCGAGGACTCGCGCGTCATCAACCAATGGGCGCCCCTGCTCATGCAGAAGCGTCGCAAGGGCGAGCCCTTCGCCGCCACGCGCGTCCCCGCCGGCACCGACGTCGACTTCGGCTCGCTCACGCGCCAGCTGTTCGCGAACCTGCGCGAGAAGGGCGTCGAGGTCGTCACCAACCACGACGTCAAGAAGCTGAAGAAGCAGAAGGACGGGTCGTGGGAGGTGTTCTACCGCCACGTGATCGGCGGCACCCCCGGCTCGATCAACGCGAAGTTCGTCTTCGTCGGCGCGGGCGGCTGGGCGCTCAAGCTCCTGCAGCGCTCCGGCATCCCCGAGATCAAGGGCTACGGCGTCTTCCCGATCGGCGGGCAGTGGCTCAAGACCTCCAACCCCGACATCGTCGCGAAGCACCGCGCCAAGGTCTACTCCCAGGCGTCGGTCGGCGCCCCGCCCATGTCGGTCCCGCACCTCGACACGCGCGTGATCGACGGAGAGTCGTCGCTGCTGTTCGGCCCGTTCGCCACGTTCAGCCCGAAGTTCCTCAAGAACGGCTCGATGCTCGACATCGTGACGCAGGTGCGCCCGCACAACATCGGGCCCATGCTGAAGGTCGCGGTCGACAACCCGAGCCTGATCAAGTACCTCGTCAGCGAGCTGCTCAAGACCCACTCGAAGAAGGTCGACAGCCTGCGCGACTTCATGCCGACGGCGAAGGACGAGGACTGGGAGCTGCTCGACGCCGGTCAGCGCGCCCAGGTGATGAAGCGGGACAAGGACAAGGGCGGCGTGCTGCAGTTCGGCACCGAGGTCGTCACCGCGGCCGACCACTCGATCGCCGGTCTGCTGGGTGCCTCGCCGGGCGCCTCGACCGCGGTGTCGATCATGCTGGGCCTGATCAAGACCTGCTTCCCCGAGCGGATGCCGCAGTGGGAGCCGCGTCTGCGCGAGCTCATCCCCAGCTACGGCGAGTCGCTGAACACGCAGCCCGAGATGGCTCGCAAAGAGCTGGACGCCACGGCTCGCGCGCTCGCGATCAACCCCTGAGGCCCGCGTGGCGAAGCTGTACTTCCGCTACGGCGCGATGAACTCGGGCAAGTCCACCGCGCTGCTGCAGGCGGCGTACAACTACGAGGAGCGCGGTCAGCGCGTGCTGCTGGCCAAGCCCGAGATCGACACCAAGGGCGCCGATCAGATCGACAGCCGCCTCGGCGTGACACGACCGGTCGACTTCCTCGTCGGGGCGTCCGACGACCTGCGCGAGACGTTCCATGCGGCGGCCGGTCACGCCCCGGTCGCGTGTCTGCTCGTGGACGAGGCGCAGTTCTTCACCGCCGAGCAGGTCGACGACCTCTTGCGCATCGCGGTGCTCGACGGCATCCCGGTCCTTGCGTACGGCATCCGCACCGATTTCCGCACCGAGGCGTTCCCGGGGTCGGCGCGCCTGATGGAGATCGCGCACAGCCTCGAAGAGCTCAAGACGATCTGCCGGTGCGGGCGGAAGGCGATCTTCAACGCCCGGCTCGTCGGCGGGCGCTTCGTCTTCGACGGCGACCAGGTCGCGATCGACGAGGGGCAGATCGCGGGCGAGGTCACCTATGAATCGATGTGCGCGGCCTGCTACCTGCGCGAGTCCGGCGGGCGTCTCGACGGTCGCTGAGTCGTCCCGAGGACTCGGCCCGCCCGCCTCACCCGGCCCGCGTCGACGTCGAGACGGCACGTAGCCGACGAGTCGGTTGCAGGATGCCGCCGAGATGTCAGCGGGATGCCGTCTCGCGTTCGAACGACCGGGCCCCGCGCCGACCGCGCACCGGCCTCGGCCCGGCGGACGCTCCGGCGATGTCGGCGCTGACCGATAGCCTGGAGGTATGCGCGTCCTCCTCGCCGGCGGTGCCGGTTACATCGGAACCCACACGGCCGTCGCCCTCCTCGAGGCCGGCCACGACGTCGTCCTTCTCGACGACCTCTCCGGCACCCACGCCGTCGCCGCGGAGCGCGTCGAGCGCATCACCGGCAAGCCCGCGCCGCTGGTCGTCGGCGACGCCGCCGACGAGGGCGTGGTCACGAGCGTGTTCGACGAGCACGGGCCGATCGACGCGATCATCCACCTCGCGGCGTTCAAGGCCGTGGGCGAGAGCACGCAGAAGCCGCTCGCGTACTACTCGAACAACCTCGACACCACGTTCACGCTGCTGAAGGTGGGCATCGCCCGCGGCATCCGGTCGTTCGTCTTCTCGAGCACCGGCACGGTCTACTCCGACCCCGACGACCTGCCGTTCACCGAGGAGTCCACGACGAGCGTCGACCTGTCGAACGCGTACAGCAAGTCCAAGCGCATGAACGAGGTCGTCCTCGCCGACGTGGCCCGGGTGAACCCGGAGCTCAACGTCACGGTGCTGCGGTACTTCAACCCGGTGGGCGCGCACGCGTCGGGTCTCATCGGCGAAGACCCGGCCGGCATCCCGAACAACCTCATGCCCTTCGTCTCGCGCGTCGCGATCGGCTCGCTCGACGAGATCGGCGTCTTCGGCGACGACTACGACACCCCCGACGGCACGGGCCTGCGCGATTACATCCACGTCGTCGACCTGGCCGAGGGGCACGTCGCGGCCCTCGAGCAGGCGCAGCCGGGGCACCAGGTGTTCAACCTCGGCACCGGGCGCCCCGTGAGCGTGCTCGAGCTCGTGGCGTCGTTCGAGAAGGCCGTGGGTCACGAGCTGCCGAAGAAGATCCTCGACCGCCGTCCGGGCGACGTCGCGGCGACCTACTGCGACCCCGCGAAGGCCGCCCAGGTGCTGGGATGGCGGACGCGGTTCTCGATCGACGACGCCTGCCGCGACTACTGGAACTGGCAGACGAAGAACCCCGCGGGGTACGCCACCACCGCCGAGGCGTGATCGCGCGCGCGTAGGGTGATGTGGTCCGGCCACATCCACGCGCGCCGGACGGAGGGGACCCCATGCCGAACAGCGCGCCGCGGGCCTGGCAGATCGTACTCGAGCGCATCGAGGGCGATCTGCGCGACGGTCGTCTCGGCCCGGGCGACCGGCTGACGCCCGAGCGCGAGCTCGCCGTCCAGCTGGGCGTCGGGCGCTCGAGCGTGCGCGAGGCCGTGCGCGTGCTCGAGGTGCTCGGTGTCGTGCGGACGGCGACCGGCTCGGGACCGTCCGCGGGCGCGATGATCGTCACCACGCCGCGCGGGGGCCTCGCGGCGTTCCTGCGCCTGCAGGTGGCGGCGAACGGATTCCCCCTCAGCGACGTGGTGCGCACGCGCGTCGTGCTCGAGGGCGACGTCGTCGAGCGGCTCGCACGCTCCGACGCGGACCTGACCGAGATCGTCGGCATCCTCGACGCGATGGATGCCGCCGACCTCGCCCCCCACGAGTTCCTTGCCCTCGACGCCCGCTTCCACCAGGCGCTCGCCGAAGCGTCGGGCAACGCGGTGATCGCCGCGATGATGGCGGGCCTGCGCAGTTCGATCGAGGCGTACACGCAGGCCGGCGCGGCGCGACTGGGCTCCTGGACGCGGACGGCCGACCGGCTGCGGCAGGAGCACCGGCGCATCGTCGACGCCGTGGCCCGCGGCGACGCCGACGACGCGCGCGAGCGGGTGCGCGGCCACATCACCGACTACTACACCGAGGTGGCGCAGGCGCTGAGCCCCTCCGACCCCGCCGACGACGCGATCGGCGACGCCGCGCGCGCCGCCGTGCGCGCATCCCCGCCCTCCCGAGAGGAAGCCCCGTGACCGATCGTCCCGCCCGCCCGCCCCGCCCGCAGCACGTCCTCCACGTCGTCGGGACCGAGCGCCTGAGCCCGCACCTGGTGCGCGTCCGCGCGCGGGGGACCGACCTGTCGGCGTTCCGCGAGAGCCCGCACACCGACGCGTACGTCAAGATCACCTTCGCCAAGCCCGAACTGGGGCTCGAGCCGCCGTACGACCTCGCCGCCCTGCGCGAGACGCTCGCCCCCGGCGACCTCCCCGTCACCCGCACGTACACCGTGCGCGCCGTCTCCGGCGACGAGCTCACGATCGATTTCGTCGTGCACGGCGACGAGGGTCTCGCCGGCCCCTGGGCCGCGGCGGCGCAGCCGGGGGACCGGCTCGTGGTCTCCTCGCCCGGGGGAGGCTACACCCCCGACCCCGCGGCGGACTGGCACCTCTTCGCCGGCGACGAATCGGCTCTGCCGGCCATCGCGGCCTCCCTCGAGGCGCTGACCCCGGATGCCGTGGGTGCGGCGTTCCTGGAGGTGCAGTCCGTGGGGGAGCAGGTGCCGCTGAGCGCGCCTCCCGGGGTCGTCGTCACGTGGGTCTACCGCGGGGAGGCGCCGGCCGGCGCGACGCCGGTTCTGGCGGAGGCGGTGGCCGGGTGGCATCCGCTCGACGGCCGTGGGCAGGTGTTCGCGCACGGTGAGCGCGAGGCGATGAAGGCGCTGCGCGACATCGTCTTCACCCGGTGGGGACTCGAGCGCGCCCAGGTCTCGCTGTCGGGTTACTGGGCGTACGGACGCACCGAAGACCGGTTCCAGGCCGAGAAACGCGAACCGATCGGCAAGATCCTCTGACGCTCTCGGGTCGACGGGCTCGACCCGAGAGCGATCGAGCCCTCAGGCCTGCGCGCGCTCCGGGAGCGTGGGGATGAGCTGCTCGAGGAAGGCCGCGGTGTCTTCCCAGCCGTGCACGGCCTGGCAGGTCACGCCCATGGCCAGGACCGGGTAGTCGTTGCCGTCGGGATCGAGCCTGTCGCCGACGAAGAGCATGTCGTCGAGGGGGATACCGGTGGTCTCGGCGAGCTTGCCCATGCCGTAGGCCTTGTCGATCCCGCGGTGGGTGATGTCGACCGAGGTCGATCCGCCCGAGCGCACCTCCAGGTCGGGGATGCGCGCGGCGACGGCCTCGCGGAGGCTGTTCTTCTTCTCACCCGTGGGGTCCCACGCCATCTTCGCGTCGAGCGGGGCGGACTGGCCGAGGGCGGAGAACGTGATCTGCGACCCCCGGTCTTCGAGGATGTCGCCCCACGGCTCGGCCTCCCAGAGGCCGAGGCGCTCGGCCTCTTCGCGCACCGCGGTGAGGGAGCGCTGCTTCTCGTCGTCGGTGAGCGAGTGGGCGTACACGGTCTCGATGCCGGCGGGGGTGAGCCGGTAGTACTGCGTTCCGCAGGTGGGCATGAGGTGGAACTGCGCGAGGAGCTCCGGCGACGCCTCGGGCAGGCGCTCGACCACCTGAGAGCGGAACTGCTGCAGCTGACCGCCCGAGATGATGGCCACCTCGACGCGCGCGGCCAGCGCCAGGAGCAGTTCGCCGATGCGCGGGTCGATGGCCGACTTGGACGGCGCGAGGGTGTCGTCGAGGTCGAAGGCGACGAGGCGGGGCGAGGCGTTGGACACGGGGCTCCTGCGAGGTGGGGTGGGGGCCACGCACGTGATGCGTGCGGGGTGCGGGCGCCACTGGGGCGGGCTCCGTGAGATTCTACCGACCCTCGACAGCCGTGATCCGCGGGTGAAACAGGCGGGCAGGGATGCGAAACACGCGCGGTCCGCGCGGCGACCACGATCGCATCAGAGGCGCGACGCCATGCGTCTCGGCTCAGGGGGCGTACGCACAGTCACCCGGCGCGCGTCAACGTGCCGATCTGATCGCCATTCCGGTTGAAGACGGTCATCGTGTCGTCGGAGACGGTCGCGGTTGCAATGCCGCGAAGCCACGTGTCGACTTCTGGGCACGCCATCTTGGTCGAGAGGCCCATCGTGATGGAGATGCGGCCACCTTGCTCGGTATAACGGCCGCCGATCCCATTACATCCATCGTTTCCGCTCACTTTGCCGTCGCTCAGAGATAGATATTCCGGCCCGGTACCCTCCCATCGTCCGGACTCGAATGTTTTCTCCGGGTCAGCTGCCGAACCGGCGCAGGCAGTAGCACCCCAACCCACGGCGATAAGAGCGACGACAGCGAACGCACGGCGCAACATGAGATTCTCCTCATTTACATCGGAATACGAAATCTTCTTCATACGGGATTGTCAGGTTGTCGTAGGGTAGGCGCGACGCTGTGAGGTGGGTGGGGGCCCTATCGCGATCCCCGTCTACGACATTGTGCGTTTTCCACGACCCACATGAGATGAGACGATGACACGAAACACCACGCGCATGGGATGGGGCGGCGCGACCGCAGCCATCGCACTCAGCGCATCCGGTCTGCTGGTCCCCACGGTGGCTTTCGCCGACGACGACACGTCGACTGCACCAACGGTGGGCGCGGAGTTCGATGCGACGGCGCAGCAGTTGCTGAGTGCAGATGACGAAATCCAGGCCGTTGCCAAGGACGGCCGCGGCAACGTCGTCGTCTACACAGCCGGTGAGGAAAGCGAGCTCGGCGGTCAGACGCGAGACTTCCTGGAGTCGAAGTCAAACGTCATCGTGAAGTCGATTGGAACGCCCATCAGGGCACTGGCCGCCACCGACGTGGTCGGTGGCGCAGGTTACTACTCCCCCGACCCGAATGGTGGTCAGGGCGGCTTCCTCTGCTCGGTTGGTTACGCCGGCTGGAGCCCTCAGGGCGCGCCCGCCGTCATCTCCGCCGGACACTGCACTGTCGACGGCACAGCCATCAAGTCGCTTCTCACCACCCCCGCGAACGACACCGCCGCAGGCGGCACGACGCCCAAGGAATTGGCCCCTCTCGGCACAGTCGCCTACTCGCAGTATGGTGGCCCCGGCAATTCAGTCGGCGCCGACGGCGACAAGTCTTCGGTAGACATTTCTGCGATCGATGTGACCAACTCCGAACTGACTCTGAAACCCGAGATCACCGACTGGACGACTGCCTCGTCGAACGACCTGGCGGCTTCGACGATCGCCGTCAAGGCCATCGGTCAGGCGCAGGTGAACGCTCCTGCCTCCAAGTCGGGGCGAACGACCGGACTGACGTCGGGCACCGTCGAGTCGGTTGAGGGCTGGGCCGAAGTCAGCGGGCGTTGGGTGTACGGGTTCAGTGTCGTCGGCGATTACAACATGGTCCTCGGCGGAGATTCGGGTGGGGCTGTCTTCCAGGGCAACACCGCCGTCGGTGTGGTTTCGGGTGGAAACGACCCCGATCCCGCGACAGGAACCCCGGGCGGCGACTTCATGTGGGTTGCCGACCTGCAAGCAGGGCTTGCTCGCACCGACGGCTACACCGTCGCCCTGAAGATCGACGCTCCCGCCCTCACCACCCCCGCCGACGGCGGCACGGTGGGCGTCGGCGGCGTCATCTCCGGTACCGCTCAGGTGGGCACCACGCTGAAGGTCAAGCCCTCGAACGGCGATTCCTTCGACGTGACCGTCGACGGTTCGGGCAACTGGAGCTTCCCCGCTCCCGACAAGCTCGGCACCTACTCCTTCTCGCTCACCTCCGTCAGCGGATACAACACCTCGGCCACGGTCGACGCCTCCGTCGAGGTCAAGGCCGAGGCCCCGGTCATCACGACGCCGGCCAACGGCTCCACGGTCGAGAACGAGCTCACGGCCATCTCGGGCACCGGCCTCGCCGGCGCGACGGTCACCCTGACGGGCGACGTCACGGGCTCCGCGAAGGTCGCCGAGGACGGCTCCTGGTCGGTCGAGACCGACCTGGGCATCGGTCAGTACACCGTCACCGCCACGCAGGCGCGTGACGGCCAGACCTCGGCCGCGGCCACCGTCGAGTTCACCGTCGCCCCCTCGGCTCCGGTCATCACCGGCATCCAGGACGGCGAGTCGTACAGCGGCGCCGCGGTTCCCACCGCCATCACGGGTATGGGCCTGACCGGCGCCGACATCACGGTGACCATCAACGACGCGAAGGTCGGCGAGACGGTCGTCAAGGACGGCAAGTGGTCGGTCGTGCTCAAGGACGCCCTGGCCCCCGGTGACTACGCCGTGGTCGCCACCCAGACGGTCGACGGTGTCTCGAGCTCCGCGTCGGTGAGCTTTTCGGTCGCCGCCGCTCCCGCGCCCTCGCCCAGCGGCACCCCCGCTCCCGGTGGCAACCCCGGCGGCGGCAACGGTGGCGGACTGGCCAACACCGGTATGGGTGACGTGGCTCCCCTCGCGTGGGGCGCTCTCGCCCTCATGCTGGGTGGGTTCGGTGCCCTCGGCTACCGCAAGGTGCGTCGCGCCACGCGCTAAGCATCTCTGAGTCAGCGCCCCCGGCGCCTTCCCGTTTCGGAAGGCTCCGGGGGCGCTTTCGTTCGTGCCGCCTTCGGCGCACCGCGGTGGGGCGTGCGGATCTCCGAGGTCGCCGCGGAGCGCGATGCCGGGTGTCCACGATCCCGCGGGCGGGGACGGGCGGGGACGGGCGGGGAGGTCGCCGGAGCTACGCGGGGTCGCGCCGCTCGCCTGCGGCCGGGGAAACGGGGAAGGGCTCCCGCTCGGCGGCGTTGCGCCGCTCACCTGCAGTCGGGGAAACGAAGAAGGGCTCCCGCTCTGCGGAAGCCCTTCTCGGTGATGCGATGGTCGGGGTGACAGGATTTGAACCTGCGGCCTCGTCGTCCCGAACGACGCGCGCTACCAAGCTGCGCCACACCCCGTTGCAACTTGAAAAGTCTACCCTGTCGCGGGCCATGCTCCGAACCACGGGACGCTCCGGGCGCGCCGCGTCCCGAATACGAGCACTGTCGCTCGGGTGGCGACGACCCGCTGACGAGCGGATCGCCGCCACCCGAGTCAGGATGTCGGCATCCGTCGACGACGTGCGACCGCCCAGGCGAGAACGCCCGCGCCAGCCGCCGTGACAGTCACTCCGATGCCGCTCACGGCGGCCATCCCGGGGATTCCCGTCGCGGCGAGGGACGCGACTGTCGCGGCCGCAGGGACAGGGACGGGCGGCGAGGGCGAGGCCAGCGGGGCGGCGGGGGCTGTCGGGGTCGGGCTCGCGGTCGGCGCCACGGGAGCGACCTGCTCCGTCTGCGACGGCGACGCGAATCGCTCCACCCAGCGGTAGCCCGGGGCGAGGAACGGCGCGTCATCCGGTGTCTGCTCCGCGCGCTCGATCCGCCACACCGCCGTGTACACGCCCGGCCCGGGAAGCGGTGGTGCCTGCACCGTATAGGTCCCCGGTCCGACCGTCGGGTCGGTGCGCAGGGTGAGCTGAAGGATGGGCGCGAGGTTCGCGGGGATCTCGTCGGACTCGGCAGGCCACGCGTTCGTGCGGTACACGTCGGCCGTGGCCGTGAGGGTCGTGAACGATCCGTCGCTCCGACGCGGCCACACGCCCTCGAGGGGGCTCACCGTCACCTCGTCGACGAACGCCCCGTCGACGAGGCGCGCCGTCGTCCGGATGCGCGGGGAGAAGCGCACCGGGCGGGGGGCGGCATCCTGGGTCGACAAGTCGAAGGTCCAGGGGGCGGCCGGCCCCGCGGACTCCTGCTGTCCCGGTGTCGAGAAGTAGCGGATGGCCGCCGCGCGGACGGTGAACGAGCCCGAAGCCCGCACGACGTACGGTCGGCCGTCGACGGACGCCGCCGCGGGCGCGACGATCGGGAACGTGTCCCCGGCTCGGACGTTCTCGCGCACGGCGGAGCCGGTGTCGGCGAAGACGCCGTTCTCGAGGTGGACGGAGCCCGTCGCGGCAGGGTCGATGTCGACGGTCAGCGCGCCCTTCGTGGGGTCGTCGGCGTCGGTGGTCAGGGTCAGCGACCCGCTCGTGCGCGGAACGGGAATCGCTTCGGCCTCGGCGAGATAGCGCTGCGCGCGCTCCTGGACGGCGCTGCTGTTCTCGGGGCTCGCGCGCCGCATGATGAAGTCGATCGCACCGGCGAGGTCGTCCCCCTCGTAGCCCCACGAATGCAGGGTCGTCTGCCGATCGACGATCGCCTTGACCGCCCAGCCCACGCTCGCCGCCTGCACCGGGTCATCGGTCTGGCCGTAGGCGGTCACGAGGTAGTTGATCGAGACGAGCTGCTGGGGAGTGAGTCCGTTGACGTCGCTCGAGGTGCCGTGATCGGTTGTCGCATCCGTCGCCACGGGGAGCCCCGGATGGATGCAGTACGTGTGCACGTCTCCGACGCGCATGGATCCATGCCATCCCGTGCGGGACAGCGGCGCCCAGGTGCCGAAACCGGTGCCGCGGTCGGCGGCGACGGCGGCCGGGCCGCCGGCGAGCGTGCCGATCAGGACGGTGAGCAGGAGGAGGGCGGCGGGCAGCCGCCGTGGTGGCGACGGTGGACGGTGCATGAGTCTTCCCTTCGGTCGAGGACTTCGATCGTCGGGGAAGCGCGGAAGGCGGAAAGCGCGAAAGGGGCCGATCCGTGGATGGATCGGCCCCTATCCGGGCGGGGGAGGAGTGGTCAGCGCGGGAGCAGCGTGAGCAGACTCGCCTCGGGGCGGCACGCGAAGCGCACCGGAGCGTAGATCGAGTGCCCGAGGCCTGCGCTGACGTTCAGCGGCACGCGGCGTCCGCCCGAGGACCACTCGCTGAGACCGCGCGCCTGGTCCAGCGGCAGGTCGCAGTTCGACACGAGGGCCTTGCGGCTGAACGGCACGCGCACCTGACCGCCGTGCGTGTGACCCGCCAGCAGGACGTCGGCCCCGAAGTCGACGAACGTGTCGAGGGTGCGGGTGTAGGGGGCGTGCATCACGCCGAGGGTGAGGTCCGCCGCCGGCAGGGATGCCAGCACGGGAGGGATCAACTCGGGCTTGTCCCACTTGCGGTGGGCGTCGTTGACGCCGAACGCGGTCACGCGCATCCCCTTGACCTCTACCGACACCGCGGTGTCGTCGAGGACGTGCCACCCCAGGTCGTCGGTGAAGAACCGGTCGAGCGCGTCGACGTCGAGGTGCTTGTGCGCGGGGAGGTTGCCCGAGGGGCCGAGGAAGTAGCGCAGCGGATTGCGGGGCGCGGGCTCCTGGAAATCGTTGGAGCCGTGCACCACGAGACCCGGAACGCCGCGGAGGGGCGAGAGGGCGGAGCGGATGCCGGTGAGCCCGTCGCGGTGCCCGAGGTTGTCGCCCGTGTTGATCACAAGGTCGGGGGAGAGCTCCGCCAGTCGGGCCATCCACTCCTGCTTGCGGTGCTGCCACGGCGCCATGTGGGCATCGGAGACGTGCAGGACGCGCACGGGCTCAGCGCCCTTCGGCAGCACGCGCAGGGCGTGGTAGCGGACCGTGAACAGGTAGCGTTCGATCCCCATTCCCCACACGGCGGCCCCGACGGCGGCCGCCCCCGCGACCCCGAGGGGCGCGAGGGCGGCCTTCACCACGGGACGGGTCACGAGGGGCAGTCCTTCGCGACGATCGTCAAAGTGATGTTGGTGTTCTTGTTCGCGGACGAGCCGCCGGCCGGGTTGGTCGAGACGACCTGTCCCTCCGCCGGAGCCTTCTCGTCCTTCGAGCACGAACCGATGGAGACGGTGCCGAAGCCCGCGGACAGCATCGCCGCGCGCGCCGAGCTGACCGGCTGGCCGGCCACGTCGGGAACGGTCCCGCCCTGGCCGTTGCCGGGGTTCAGCGTGATGACGGAACCGGCCGGGGCGGATCCGCCGCCGGGGTTCTGCGCCGCGACGCGATCGTTTCCGAAGTCGGCGTCGACCGGGTCGCCGATCGAGACGCGGAAGCCCGCGTTCTCGAGCGTCGACCGGGCGCTGTCGATGGACTGACCGACGACGTTCGGCAGATCGCGCTGCTGCGTGCGTAGCGAGCTCGAGGGCGGATCGGGGAAGCGATCGCCGCCGTAGAACTCGTCGGCCGCGCGCTGGGTCGCCCTGGCGATCGAGTAGCGCATGTCGGACAGCTGCTGGCCGTTCGAGTACTTGCCGAACAGGGTCTCGATGCCGCGCCAGTTGCCGACCCACACCGCGGTGGTGACCTTGGTCGAGGACTCGATCATCCAGGTGTTCCAGCCCTCGTGCGTACCGGTCTTGCCGAGGACGGGGGTGCCGTCGCCCGGGTTCGCCGACGAACCGGTTCCACCACTGGCCATGACGCCCTGCAGTGCGTATCCGACCGCGGCGGCCACATCGGCGGTCAGCGCCGGCTGGCATTCGCGCACGGGGGTCTGGCGCTCGGCGCCGTCGCTGTCGGTGACCTTGTCGATCACCTTCGGCTGGCAGTGCGTGCCCCCGTTGGCGACGGTGGCGTAGGCGCCCGCCATCGCCAGCGGGGAGACCGGGTCGTTTCCGATCACGTTGTTGGCGACGGCCATATCGATGTCGGTGCCGTTGCCGCGCGTGACGCCGAGCTTCTTCGCCGTCTTGGCGATGTCGCACAGGTCGAGCTCGGACGCCATCGCGAGGTAGCCCGTGTTGAGCGAGTCGCGCGTGAAGCGCATCGGGGTGCCCACGTAGCCCGAGCTGTTCCCGAAGTTGTTGATCGTGACCTTGCCGGCGTTGATCCAGTCGCCGGTGCACGAGTTCTTCATGTTCGGCACGGGTCCGAGGCGACCGTTGAGCGTTTCGTTGAGAGACTTCCCCTTCTCGACCCAGTCGACGAGGGTGAACAACTTGAACGTCGATCCGGCGTTGAAGCCGTCGGAGCCGCCGAACGTACTGTCGCCGGCGAAGACGATCGAGTTGTACGACGGATCCGCCTCCGCCTGCGCCGGGTCCTGGGTGAACTTCGTGTTCTGCGCGATCGCGAGGACGCGACCGGTGCCCGCCTCGAGGCTGACGGCGGTCGAGCCGAAGTCCATGTTGGGGTACATGGCCGGCGCGTTGTCGTTCATCGCCTGCTGCGCGGCATCCTGGACACGCCAATCGAGCGTGGTCTGGATGGTCAGACCGTCCTGGCGCAGGGCGCGCACGCGGTCGTCGGTCTCGGCGCCGAAGGCGGGGTCGTTCAGGATCGTCGCGACCACGTACTGGCAGAAGTACGGAGCGGCCGAGACGACGCAGCCCTGGTCGGTCGAGGTGATCGACGGCGTGATCGGTTCGATCGCGAACTGCACGTACTGTTCGTGCGTGATCTTGCCGTCGGCCTCCATGCGGCTGAGCACGTAGAGCTGACGGCCCTTCGTCTCGCTGTAGCCGTCGGCGGCGTTCACGAGCTGCTCCTGCGTGATCTCGCCGTTGTCGCGGAGCGTGTACAGGGCCTGGATCGTGCTCTGGTCGACGTCGTCGATCGAGCCGTCGGGCGCCTTGTTCCACGCGGTCTCGCCGTCGTTGATCGATCCCTCGGGGATGTCGATGCGGAACCGGTTGGGGTTCTGCACCATTCCCGCGAGCACCGCGGCCTGGCCGATGTTCAGCTGCGAGGCCGGGACGTTGAAGTAGCGCTTGGCTGCGGCGTCGATGCCGTAGGTGACCCCGCCGAAGTTCGCGATGTTGAGGTAGCCGAGAAGGATCTGGTCCTTCGTGTACTCCTTCTCGAGCTGCACGGCGTAGCGCATCTCCTGGAGCTTGCGCTGGTAGCCCGCGGCGCCGTCGGACTGGATGGCCTCGAGGGCGCACTTCTGCAGGGCCTCGTCGCGCGTCATGGCGGGAGTGGTGTCGGTCGCGTCGACGGCCTTGGCGTCGCGCTCGCAGCGCTGCACGAGCACGTTCTTCACGTACTGCTGGCTGATCGAGGAGCCACCCTGGGTCTCGCCGCCCGAGGCGTTGCTGAGCAGGGCTCGGGTCGTTCCGATGAGGTCGACGCCGCCGTGCTGGTAGTAGCGGGGGTCTTCCGACGACAGGATCGCGTCGTACATGACCGGGTTGACCTGGTCGAAGGTGACCGGGGAGCGGTTCTGGTCGAAGAACTTCGCCAGCACCTGGTCGCCGGCCATCAGCGTCGTCGGCTGCATGAGCTCGTCGGGCTGCAGGTAGCTCGGCATCTTGTCGAAGATCGTGATGGCGCTGGAGGCGGCGGCGCCGGAGACGGCGATGGCCGGCGTCACGGCGGCGGTGACGAGGAGTCCGGCGACCGCGCTCAGGCCGACGAGGCCGACGATGCCGCCGAGGGCACCGCTAGCCGTTCGTTTGTTCTCGGGCATAGGGTTGATGCTAAGCGACGTTGCTGGGCGATGCCTCGAAGGCGTGCGCTCGCGCGCGCACCTATCCGATTCCGCGCGCGAGGCCCTCGTGCGCGGCGACCGCCGGGAGCCGTCACATGACCACGTGGGAATACCTCACCACGCCGCTGCTGATCCACAACACCGCCGCGATCCTCAACAACTGGGGCAAGCAGGGCTGGGAGCTCGTCCAGGTGGTGACCGGCCCCGAGGGCGGCCTGGTCGCCTACTTCAAGCGCCCCGTGGGCGGCGGGTCCGCCAACGCCGGTCTCGGTGCGGCCGAGGCCGCCGCGCGCCAGTTCGAGGGCCAGCAGTGAGCGTCTCGGAGCGCCTCGCCGCACTGGGCGTCGAGGTCCCCGCGGTTGTGCCGCCGGTGGCGTCGTACATCCCCGCGAAGCGCCACGGCGACCTCGTCTACACCTCCGGCCAGCTCCCCATGGTCTCGGGCAGCCTCCCCGCCACGGGCAAGGTCGGCGAGGGCGACGGCCTGGTCGTCCCGGCGGATGCCAAGGGGTACGCGCGTCAGTGCGCGCTGAACGCGATCGCGGCTGCGGCGGCGCTGGTCGGCGGCGTCGACAACCTCACCGGTGTGCTCAAGCTCACCGGGTTCGTGGCATCCGTCCCCGACTTCACCGGGCAGCCGGGCGTCATCAACGGCGCGAGCGAGTTCTTGGGCGAGGTCTTCGGCGAGACCGGGGCGCACGCCCGCTCGGCCGTCGGTGTGCCGGTGCTGCCGCTGGACAGCCCCGTCGAGGTCGAGGTGGTCTTCACCGTCGCCTGACGCGACGCAGACGAAGGGCCGTGGACGCGAGGCGTCCGCGGCCCTTCGTCGTCGCGGCGCGCATCGGTGGGAGCGACTGCGGGCGACCTCACCCCATCTCCGCTCGGCGGGGGACTCGGCGGATTCTGAACATCGGAGGAGGACGATCACCGTCGTGACTCCTCCTCCTGCGTGGTCCGGCTCCCCGCTGACGACCCCTCCCGCGCGGCTGCGCCGCGCCGCCCTCATCGCCGTCGCGACCGTCTTCGGCCTCGTGCTGGTGGGGTTCGTGCTGCGCTTCACGAATCTCGACGCCGCGGCCTCGACGGCGATCCATCACCTCCGGCACGGCGTTCTCGCACCGCTCGCGGAGGCCCTCTATCTCGCCCTGAAACCGGTGCCCGCGGCGCTCCTCATGCTCGTGTCGACGGGAGTGGTCGCCGGGCTGACCCGGTCGTGGCGGCAGGCCCTCGTCTTCCTCGGGACGATCGCGCTGACGTGGGGGTCGGCCGAGGCGATCAAGCTCGTCGTCGACCGTCCGCGACCGGGTCTGAGCGAGGCGGCGATGGCGACCGTCGGAAAGGCCGTCGACGCCTCGTTCCCGAGCGGTCACGTCGCCTTCACCGCAGCGTTCGTCGTGACGTGCGCGTACCTGGCGTGGGGGACGCGATGGCGAGCGTTCGTGATCGCGCCGGGGGCGCTCCTCGTGGCGTGCATGATCGCCGCCGTCGTGGTCGAGGGAGTGCACTACCTCGGCGACGCTCTGGCATCCCTCGTCTGGGTGGCGGGCATCTTCCCGGTTGCGCGCGGGCTGTGCGCGGTGGCGGTCGCGAGGGCGGATGCCGAGGTGCGGCGCCGACGCTCGCGTCAGGTGGTCTGAGCTCGCGGCGACTGCGCGCTTCTCTTTGTGCTTTGATGCTGATACAAATAACTTGTATCCGGTGGGGAGTACAAAAGGGGGACTCGATGCTCGAGAAGATGTGGGAACGCGCGCCGCTGATCGTGGGGGAGCCGATCGGCGTCCTCGTCGTGGCGGTCGTGGTGGCGACCATCCTGGTGCGCACGCGACGTCGAGGAGAGACGGATCGCCCCGCGGCGTCTCACGCCGTCCGTGCGGGCGCCCTCTCCGTCGTCCTCGTGTGGGGGCTCGATCACCTCGTCCGCCGACTCCTCGTCGACGATCCGAGCATCGCCTGGTGGGCGTTCGCCGTGCCGATCGCGGCGGGGGCTCTCGCTCTCTGCGTCCGTCCGGAACCCCGCCGAACCGGAACGCGACGGACGGGCGCACCGACCGCGGTGGGAGTGCGGCGGTCGTGGTCGAGCTTCACGGATCCTCGCTTGCTGCGCGTCGCCGTCGCCCTCGGCGGGGTCCTCACGATCACGACCGTGTGCGCGGGGCTCGCCTCCTCTGCGGACGAGGCCGGGCGATGGGCCCTGCTCGTCTTCGGTGATGGCGGGACCACGAGCTTCTACGGGTGGGCGTACGGTCTGCCCGTCCTCCTCGCGACGGCCCTCCTGGCGGGGGTCGTGGGCGCGCGCCTGCGCCGCATCGCCGCACCGCCCTTCCCCGAGGCGGGGGTCGCCGACGAGCGTCTCCGTCGGCGGGCGGCATCCGACGCCGTCGTGTCCGTCGCCGTCGGATCCGTCGCGCTCGCCGCGGGCGAGGTCTTCCACTTCCTCGGACGGGTGGGGCTCGGCAGCGTCGGGGCGGGCATCCCCGGGGTGGGGGACTTCACCTGGGGCACCCCTTACGCGGCTTTCGCGGGTGCTTTCGAGGGGGCCGGCTGGCTCCTCTCGGTGGCTGCTGTCGTTCTGCTGCTCGGTCTCGCTGCGGGAACTCTCCCCCCGCAGCTCTTCGGACCTCGGATGCCGATGCGCCCGCGCCCCGAGACGCCGGTCCGATGAGTCCGACGGAGGATGCCGTCACCTCGGCGATCATCGTGGAGCGGCTCCGGGGGCTCATCGTCAGCGGTTCCCTGGGTCGGGGGGAGAGGCTGCCGACGGTACGTCAGACGGCGGCGGACTTCGGCGTGGCGGTGGGGACCGCCGCGCGGGCGTTCCGTCACCTCGAGAGCGAGGGGCTCGTGGTGACCCGCACCGGCGGGGGGACACGCGTCGCCGACGACGCCTCGCCGCTTCCGGGTCCGGTGGTCGCGCGCGCACGCACCCTCGTCGATCTGGCGCGCGAGCACGGTGCGTCGATCGATGATCTGCAGAGCGCGCTCGTGGCGATCTGGGCCGAGACGGACTGAGCCGCGCCGAGTCGATCCGCGCGCCGGTACGGCCGCCCGCTCCGCGCCGGGAGGACCTCACCCCGAGGCGGAGGGCCAATGGCGGTCGTGGATGCCAGGGATTCCGGCATCCACGACCGCCGGTGACTCACTTCACCTGGGCGCTGATGACGCTCATGACGGCCGTGTCGGCGAGGGTCGTCGTGTCGCCGACCTCGCGTCCCTCGGCGACGTCGCGCAGGAGGCGACGCATGATCTTGCCGGAGCGCGTCTTCGGCAGCTCTCCCACGATGTAGACGTCGCGCGGTCGCGCGATCGGGCCGATCTGCTCGCCGACCCACCGGCGCAGCTCGTCGCCGAGCCCCTCGACGGGATTCTGCTTCAGGTAGCGGCTCTTGATGATGACGAATGCGACGACCGCCTGGCCGGTGGTCTCGTCCGAGGCGCCCACGACGGCCGCCTCGGCGACACCCTCGTGACCCACGAGCGCGGACTCGATCTCGGCTGTCGACAGTCGGTGCCCCGAGACGTTCATCACGTCGTCGACGCGACCGAGCAGCCAGACGTCGCCGTCGTCGTCGAGGCGGGCTCCGTCGCCGGCGAAGTAGTAGCCCTTGTCAGCGAACTTCTCCCAGTACGTCTCGCGGTAGCGGTCCGGATCGCCCCAGATACCCCGGAGCATGCTCGGCCACGGCTCGGTGACGACGAGGAGCCCGCCGCTGCCATTGCCGACGGGTTCTCCCGCGTCGTCGACGACGGCGATCGAGATGCCGGGGACCGGCACCTGCGCCGAGCCCGGCTTGGTCTCGGTCACCCCGGGGAGCGCCGAGATCATGATCGCGCCCGTCTCGGTCTGCCACCACGTGTCGACGATCGGCGTCTCGTCGGCACCGATGATCTCGCGGTACCAGACCCAGGCCTCGGGGTTGATGGGCTCGCCGACCGACCCGAGCAGACGCAGCGACGACAGGTCGAAGCTCTGCGGCACGTCGCGCCCGATCTTCATGAACGACCGGATCGCGGTGGGTGCGGTGTAGAAGACGGTGACGCCGTGGTTCTGGATGAGTTCCCACCAGCGGCCGGGGTGCGGGGTGTCGGGGGTTCCCTCGAAGAGCAGCTGGGTGGCCCCGTTGGCGAGGGGGCCGTAGGTGACGTAGGTGTGCCCGGTGATCCAGCCGATGTCGGCGGTGCACCAGTAGACGTCGGTCTCGGGGTGCACGTCGTGCACGACGCGGTTCGTGAAGGCGGCCTGCGTGAGGTAGCCGCCGGAGGTGTGCAGGATGCCCTTGGGCTTCCCCGTGGTGCCGGAGGTGTACAGGATGAAGAGCGGGTTCTCGGCCGGGAACGCCTCGGCCTCGTGCTCGGACGAGGCCTGCGGCACGACGTCGTGCCACCAGATGTCCCGGTCGTCGCTCCACTCGACGTCGTTCTCGCCGCGCTTGACCACGAGGACGTGTTCGACGGTCTCCTGGATGCCGGACCCGTTGCGGTCGGCGAGGGCCTGATCGACCGCGGGCTTGAGAGGGGAGACCTTGCCCTTGCGCCAGCCGCCGTCGGCGGTGATGACGAGCTTGGCTCCGGCGTCGTCGATGCGGGCGCGGAGGCTGTCGGCCGAGAACCCGCCGAAGACGACCGAGTGGACGGCGCCGATACGGGCGACGGCGAGCATCGAGGCGATCGCCTCGGGGATCATGGGCAGGTAGATCGCGACGCGGTCACCGCGCTCGATGCCCAGGTCGATCAGCACGTTCGCGAGGCGCTTCACCTCGTCGGTGAGCTCCGCGTAGGTGACGTTGCGCCGGTCGCCGGGCTCGCCCTCCCACCGGAGGGCGATGCGGTCGCCGTTGCCGGCCTCGACGTGACGGTCGAGACAGTTGTAGGCGACGTTGAGCTCGCCGTCGGCGAACCATTCCGCGAACGGGGGGTTGGACCAGTCGAGCACCCGGGTGAAGGGGGTGTGCCAGTGCAGCTCGCGGGCCTGGTCGGCCCAGAATCCCTCCCGGTCGGCGGCCGCGCGCTCGTACAGACTGCGGTCTGCGACGGCGTTCTCGGCGAAAGCGGCCGACGGGGCGAACCGCCGGGTCTCGTTGAGGAGGTGGTCGATCTGGCTGCTCATCGCGGCGCTCCTTCGCGTTCACATCACGCCCGCGTCGATGCGCGGCGTCCTGACCCTCGTCACGCTAGCCATCGCTCTGCGCGGAGGCCACCTCCGATAGTTGGCATCCGCGCAGCCGGGAAACAGGTGATATATCGCGATGAATAGGTCGTGGGAGTTGGCCGCGCCCCGCGGCGCGCGTACTCTGGTTGAGCCCGAACATCGCTTCCGGCACTCGCGTCGGGGGGAGCCCCCCAATTTTCCTCCGGCGCGCGGCGGCATCCCTCGCCCCCCACTGTAGGGATGCCGCCCCCTTCTTTTTCCGGGGCTGTTTCCACGCCTCCTCCCCACCGGGCGGACCTGCCCGGCTCTCCACCGAACGGCCCGCGCGCCCGGCGGTGACACGGCGGTCTGCCTAGCGTCGAGGACGTGGCATCCCTCCTTCCTCCCACGCCGTCCGGCACCGTCGCGCGCTCCCTCCCCGCGGAGCGAAGCGGAGATGATCCCGGTGCGGGCGACGAGGATGCCGCGGTGTCGTTCCTGCGACCGTTCTTCGACGATCCGCGCGTGACCGACCTCTTCGTCAGTGGCGCAGACGGTCTGTTCGTCGATCGCGGCGACGGGATCGAGCGGGTCCCATCGTGGCGGGCGAGCGAGGCCGAGGTGCGACGTCTCGCCGTGCGTCTCGTCGCCCGCGGAGGGCGCCATCTCGACGACGCCTCGCCGTGCGTCGACGTGCGGCTCGAACGCGGGGTCCGGGTGCATGCGGTGCTCGCGCCGGTGGCCGCTCGAGGAACGAGCATCTCGGTGCGCGTGCCGCGATGGAACGCCCCCGATCTCGACCTGCTGCATCGTTCGGGAATGCTGTCGACCGCGCAGCGGACGCTCCTCGAGGGCCTCGTCGATCGCCGCGAGAACGTGCTCATCACCGGCTCGACGGGTGCGGGGAAGACCACGCTCCTTTCCGCGCTGCTGTCGCGGGTCCCTCCCTCGGAGCGCATCATCACGATCGAGGAGGTCGCCGAGCTCCGCCCCGCACACCCTCATCACGTCGCTCTTGAGGCGCGGCAGGCGAACATCGAGGGCGCGGGAGCCATCACGCTCGCGCGTCTCGTCCGCGAGGCGCTGCGCATGCGCCCCGACCGTCTCATCCTCGGCGAGTGTCGCGGAGAGGAGCTGCGCGAACTGCTGATGGCCCTCAACACAGGGCACGACGGCGGAGCTGGAACCGTGCACGCGAACGGGCTCGCCGAGGTCGCGACGCGCCTGGAGGCGCTGGGAGCCCTGTCGGGGATGGATGCCTCGACCACCGCGCGGCAGGTGGTGAGCGCGATCGGCGCGGTGATCCACGTCGACCGTGCCGGCGGGCAGCGACGCCTCGCCGCCTGGGGCCGGCCCGTCCTGCGCGGCGGCAAGCTCGCGATCCGACGGGAGGAGGGATCGTGACCACGCCCGATCCCTATGAAACCGTCATGCGGCTCGCCGTGCTCCTCACCGGGGGAGCGTCTCCCGCGCTCGCGTGGGGTCACCTGGGTGCCGGTGGCGACCCCACCGCGCTCGCGGCGGCGGCCGCGGCCGAGCGGGGAGACGACGTCGGCGCGGTCCTGAGCGCATCGGGCGGCGCATGGCGCGATATCGCCGTCGTCTACGCCGTGGCGGTCGAGACCGGGGCACCCCTGGCCGAGACGCTGCGGTCGGTGGCCGGCTCGCTGCGCGACGCCGCCGAGGTGTCCGCCGAGGTGCGCGTCGTCCTGGCCGAGCCCCTCGCCACGGCGCGGCTGCTCGGGTGGCTGCCCGTCGCCGGTGTGCCCCTGGGGGCACTGCTCGGATCCGACACGATCGGCGTGCTGATCGGCGACCCGGTCGGTCGCGGCTGCCTGGTCGCCGGAGTGGTCCTGATCGCGGCGGCGCGGGCCTGGACGCGCAGGCTCGCGCGATCGGCGCGGCCGTCCTCGACCGTGCCCGGTCTCGATGCCGAGCTCTGGGCCGTCGCCCTCTCGGCGGGAGCGTCGCCCCAGCGGGCGCGGACGGTGATCGCCCGGCGCTCCCACGACGTCGACGAGCGAGCATCGCGCGCCGTCGACGACACCCTCGATCTGGCGTTGCGGGCGGGCGTCCCCGCGGCCGAGCTTTTGCGCGCCGACGCCTGGGCCGCCCGCCACCGGGCGCGCACCGAAGGACGGGAGAGAGCGGCGCGACTGTCGACGCGCCTGTTGATCCCCCTGGGCGTGTTCACGCTGCCCGCCTTCCTCCTCCTCGCCGTCGTCCCCGTCGTCATCGGCCTGCTCCGCTCCGGGACGTTCCCCTGACGTTGGTGCCCGCCTCCGCGCCTCGATTCGCCCTCTCATCCACCCCTGAAAGAAGGAGACCCCATGTCCGACCCCACTCTCGCCGGATCGCGCCCGTCCGTCCCCCGGCCCCTGCCCCCGCTGACCGGCCCGAGCGCGCGACGATTGTTCCTCGACGAACGCGGAGCCGCCACCGCGGAGTACGCGATCGCGACGATGGCGGCGGTTGAGGCATTGGGGCAGACTTGAGCCATGACCCCGAAGTCGATCACCCGCGCCGCGATCTACGCCCGGCAATCTGTCGCCGCTGACGAGCTCCTCGCCGATCAGATCGCCCGCTGTCGCGACCTGGCGTCCGCGAAGGGCTTCGAGGTCGTCGAGGTGTACAGCGACAACAACGTCAGTGGCTACAAGGCGCGCGAGGCTGGGACGGCATTTTCCCGGATGCTTGAGGACGCGCGCGCGGGGCGCTTCGACGTCCTCATCGTGCGGAAGCTGGACCGCCTGGGTCGCTCGCTGACCGCGCTGGAGTCATTCGCGGCGGCCCGCGTCGCCGTCGTGACGATCGACGAGAACATCGACCTCACGACGGTAAACGGGCGACTCATGGCGAACCTTCTGACCTCTGTCGCCCGCGCTGAGGTTGAGATCAAGGCAGAACGTCGAGTGAATGCCAACAACGCGCGGCGCGCTCGTGAGAGTGGCGGCATTCCCACCTCGGGTCGCGTCCCCTACGGCTATCGCTGGGTGCCGACGAAGGAGCGCGGCGACGGCGACGCCTATGTCATCGACGGACCGAAAGGCGAGCCGGGGACGCCGGCAGAACGCGACGACGACCGCGCCGCGGACGTGCGGGAGGTCTACGACGCCTTCCTCGCGGGCGTTCCGCTCGGCTCGATCGCGCGCGACCTCAACGCGAAGGGGCGACGCACCGTCCCGACGAAGAATCACCCGGAGGGCGTGCCGTTCACCCCGACGACGCTTCGACGCATGCTCATGTCGCCCTACTACTGCGCGCGGATGCCGCTCGAGGCCGCGGAGAAGTACGACCAGCGCGCCCTGAACCGCGGGACGACGACACCGGGACGGTGGGAGCCGATCGTCAGCGTCGAGGAATGGGAAGCGGCGAAGGCGCGACTCGAACACCCGGAGCGCAAGACGTCGCCGGGACCGTCGCGGAAGTGGCTCCTCTCAGGACTGGCCGTGTGCGGCGTGTGCCGGACACCGATCCGGGCGGGCGGCGGGGAAAAGGGCGTACATAGCTACCGCTGTTCGTCGATGGCTCACTTCATGCGACGGGGCGACCCTCTCGACCGCTTCGTCGAGCGCGTCATCATCGCCCGTCTCGCACGACCGGATGCGGTCGACCTTCTCGACGATCGTGAACGCGGCGACGCTGACGCGCTGCGCGCCGAGCGGGAGCGGCTGACGACGGCGATTCGTCAGGCGGGTGACGACGAGATGGACGGCCTCATCGACCGCGCCGAGCGCGTGCGCCTCACCAAGCGCGCCAACGGTCGCATCTCCGAGATAGATGACAAGCTCCGCTCAGGCGCCGACGTGGACGCGCTCGCCGGCATCATCGGCGCCGGCGATGTCGCGAGGACGTGGGACACGCTGACGCTCGGGCGCAAGCGCGCGATCCTCGAGGCCCTCGCGACCGTCGTCGTGCACAGCGTCGGCCAGGGCAACCGCCGCAACATGAGTGACGAGGCGATGGCTAAGACGGTCGACTTTGAGTGGCACGGTTGAGGGCAACAGGTCCGGCAACGACGCGCTTCTACGCTGAGCGCATGGACTTCTACCCTGGCGACACTGTGGTGCTCCACGACAATCAGGTGGGCACCGTGCTTGAGCCTGCCGGCGCAGGTCGCGGCTACCTCGAGTACAGCTACCCCAACAGATCCAGTCGCGGACGACACGGCGTCAAGGCGTATCCCGTTCTGCTTGACGGCGGCGAGATCCGCGTCTTCGTAGCGTCCGCTCTAACGCTCCCCGGTCAGCCCGAATAGCGACAGCGGGCGCCGTTGCTTTTCCGGCGCACCCGAGCGGCGTTAGCTAACTCCGACCTCAGACGCGGAGTTATCGGCGTGCGGCGGGATAACTCGACGCTCAGACGGGGAGTTGTGGGGCGACCGCGTGCGGTCACGGGTGCGGGCGACAGGTCCGGCCCCTTATCTGCCTCGTGCGCGAGACATAGCGACCCGCAATCCTGCTCGCGAGACTGATTCCAGATCCGGGACGTGGAATGAGATGCGGCGTCCAACCCGTTCCAGACATTCCAACTGCGCGAGCGACAGTCAGGAACCCCGTGTTTACGCGGTTCTCGGGGACTCATTCCAATCGTTCCAAACGTTCCAGTCATTCCATTCCGAGCGTGTCCCCCGTAGGGGGCACGCCGCTCTGGAATTTGGAACAGAGCGCGACGTCTCGGTCGCACGCTGGGAAGTAAACAAGGTCCGTCGCCGCTCCTCGCCACCCGGCCCCGCCCCGGGAGCAGAAGTAATAGCTACTCACTAAAGCCCAGATCAAGAGCAAATCTTGACGGATACAACGTCGATGGTGATAATAAGAGGCAGGAGGTCGGGGTCGGCACCCGCTCCCGTAGTAACGAAGCCTGCGGCGATCCGCAGAGCGCAATTCCGAGCAGGACGCACAGAAGCGTTTCGGTCGTAAGGCGAGACCGAGGTACCGAGCTATATCGGCCAACAGCCCTCACCCGAGGAATGTTGCCGTGAGCTTTCCCGTCCCGCCGATCCGCCCCTCTGCCGAGGTCGATACCGCCGCCCGCATTGCACAGCAGGCACCGCCACTTAGCGACGCAACCCGCGCGCGTCTCGCCCTCCTGTTCAAGCCTTCGGCGGTCGGTCGATGACCGGCAAGCCGGCGCCGGGCCGCGCCGCGAGCGGTCGCGCTGGCATGGAGTCCCGCTGGGCCGCCCACCGCGCCGCGCGCCTCGCAGCAGGTCTCCCCGCGACCGTCCGCGAGGAGCAGGGCCGCAAGCCCGACCGCTTCACGGACCCTGCCATCGAGGCAATCTGGATCGACCGTGCCGAGGCTGCCGGCGTCATCCCCTCAGGCTGCACGTCCACTCAGCGCCGCCGTACCGCGTTCCGCTACGCGCAGGCCGTGACGGCCGAGACCTCGCGTCGCGCCGCCGAGAAGGTCACTACGCCTCTCACCGGGACCGACGAGCGCATTGCCTACTACGAGGCCGAGATTGAGCGTCTGGCGAGCGCCGAGCGGATGGACCGTCGCCGCGCCGATGAGCACCAGCGCCAGCGCGAGGCCGCCGAGTCGATCCTCGCCGACCTTCTGTTTCGCGAGGGTCGCGAGTGAGCGGGCTCGTTCCGCGCTCGCGGGCGGACGTTCTCGACGAGCTCGCGGTCATCCTCGACTCCGTTCGCGACACCGCCGACCCGGCGCGCATCGAGGCCGCCGCACACGCCGCCGCGCGCCGGGTGCCGAGCGTCTACCTCGACAGCGCGGAAGTGTGCCGGCGCATCGTCGACGCGGCACCCGAGGCGGAGGGCAAAGAGCTTCGGGCGATCGAGAAGGCCGCGAAGCGGGGCTATCGTCACGGCGCACTCTCCCTCGAGATCGCGGCTCTCACCCCTGTGAGCAAGCTCGCCGAGGCTTTCGAGTACGAAGAGCGCAAGGCGTACAAGCGGCGCGAGCAGCAGATCAACCGCGAGCTCGCCGACGAGGGTAACGACCGCCCGCCCCTCGTGTCGCATCTTATGGACTGGACAGGGCTCCTCGCCCAGCCCGACCCCGAGTGGGTTCTCGAAGGTGTCATCCCGGAGAGCGGAACGGTCATCTTCTACGGGCCTTCCGGCATCGGCAAGTCTTTCGTCGCGCAGTCCGTCGCCGCAGCCGTCGCCGGAGGTTACGACTGGCTCGGCCGTCCTACCTCTCAGGGCAAAGTTCTCTACGTCTTCGCGGAGGGTGCCTCGGGCGCCGGGAAGCGCTTCCAGGCCCTCTCTGACGCCTGGAACAAGGGCGAGCCTCTGGCGGGTCTCTCGGTGCTCCCGATTGCGCCCGACATGACTTCCGACGCGGACGTGTCGGAGCTCGAAGCCCTCAACGCAGAACACGACTTCGCCGTCATCATCTTCGACACCCTCAACCGCGTTGCCGGTTCGGCCGAGGAGAATTCAGCGACCGCGATGAGCGGAGTGCTGAGCAGTATCGAGCGCATCCGTCGCGCTGGATCTCGCACGACGAGCATCATCGTCTCGCACGCTGGCAAGAACGGTGATCTCCGCGGTTCCACTGCGCTCTGGGCGGCGGCCGACACTGTTCTCGAGCTGAGCGGCGAGCCGGAGCATCTCAAGCTCGAAGCGCGCAAGCAGAAGGACGCCCCGGAGGGGATTGTCGGACACCTTCGCCTCAAGCCCTCAAGCCGACACGAAACGCTCATCGTCGAGGGCGTCGCGCCGGGTCAGGGCACCCCTTCCGGAGCCGTGAGCGCGCGCGTCGAGGAATCGCTTGCTCATTTCGTCCGGTCATTCGGAGAGACAGGTGCCACCCGAACGCAATTCGTCGATCTCCTCGTCGAGCTCGGCGTCGCGAAGAAGAGCACCGCCTTCACCTATGTCAACGACCTCGTGAAGCTCGGCCGTCTCGACGCGGCCCGACAGGGCACACGCGGCACCTACTTGACCCTTCCCACCCGCACCACCTTTCCCATCCCGAGCAAGGAGAACTGACGCATGGCTACCACCACCCTCAGCATCGAGTCCGTTGGCTACAGCGCCGCTTCGGCGGGCTACGGCTACACGACGACGACCATCGTCCGGGGCTCGCGCGTCCCGGCGATCGAGAAGGCCGTTGCCGCCTTCGACAAGGCCCACGCGGCCGACGTCGAGATCAAGCGCAAGCTCGAGGTCGCCCGAACGACCGTCCAGCGCTTCGACGAGATCGCGCAGATGGAGGCGTCCAGCGCCGGAGCGACCGGCCGCAAGTTCGATCCCGCGGAGGTGCGCTCTCGCAAAGTCGCCGCGGTCCAGGCGCTCGAAGACTTGGAGCTCGAAGCCGTCGCCTCGAGCAGCTTCCTGACCTCCGTTCGCAGCGACTACATGACCGCCCTTCGCGAGAACCTCGAAGCGCTTCGCAAGGCCGCCCGCGACGAGGCTGCCGACTGCGCCGTCCGGCTGACGACCGCCCTGGAACTCACCAATAGCACCGCCGAGCGTCTCGGCGCAGTCGTGACGCTTCTCGGGGGCGCGGGTGAGCTCGCGAACGGCATGCAGCCTACGCTCACGGCTCCCCGCACCTCGGCGGACAACATCAACGACGGCGGCTTCCCGAACGTCCTCGCGAGTGTCGCGGCCGGCGAGATCGAGCGGTCGCTCGGGTGGCTCTCACGCTGGACTGCACGCGCCGACGAGGAGGCCGAGGTGCGCAAGGCCGAGGCGAAGAAGGCGAAGGCCGAGGCCGCGGGCGGCGAGGCATGACGACCTCTCTGGATCGCGACTTCGGCGCTCCGGACGACCGCACCTGGACTCTCGACGAGCTCTACGACGAGATCACCCGGCAGGCGGTCGACGCGATCGAGCGGCGCGACGGCGACGTCGTGGCCGTCCTCGACGTCCTCCTCGACGTCGCCCGACTTCGCGGGGGCATCACAGATCACCGGAGCGCGAGCGATGGCCACGGTGACGCCTTCTGACGTCTACAGGGCCGCCGTGGTGGCAGCGATCCGTCAAGAGATCGACCGGCACGACGACGAGCGCTGGGAAGCGCTGACAGCCGCATACCGCGGCATCCGAAGCATCGAGGAAAGGAACCTCTTGTGATCCACGACTGGATGGGGCGACAGGTGCGACTGTCGCCCCGCACCGGGCACCAGATCGACGGCGTGCTTTCCGCTGTCGATCAGTACGGCGTCACTCTGCACGACACCCATCCGACGCATCCGCTGGACGCCGCATTCGAGTGGGGAACCGTCCACATCCCTTGGCGCAACGTCGCCAGCACTCACCTGCTCACCGATACCGAAGGAGACCCCTCGTGACCGATGCACGACACCTCAAGGCCCGCGAGGCTGCGCTTCTCGCCGAGCTCCGCGCCCGCCGTAGCGCAAGCGAGAAGCAGGCCGCTCTCATCACCGGCGACGGAGACGAAGAGACCGCCTACGAGGCGTACAGCGGCCCCCTGAGCACGTCTGAGCGCCAGGCCCGCGCCGTCCTTCACTCGGGCGCACAGCGGACCGACGGCACCGCTTCCGAGCGACAGTCGCGCGCAGCGCGGGGCATCGACCCCGGCGAGGAGAGCGACTACGACCGCAAGCGTCGCCTCATCCGCGAGGCGTTCAACCGTTCGGAGGGCTGAGGGATGCCTTGCCGGGTTGATCGGTCGCCTGAGACGGGGGATCTCGTCGTGTGCGATTGCGGCTACGCGGGAGGCCCGTTCACCAATGCGGGCGAAGCTCGCGACGCCGCGCGACGGCACCGGCACGCCCATCCGAAGCCCCGAACCCCCAGACAGCCCGATCAGGGCGACTAGACCCCCGAGAACACCAACAGAAGGAGAATCACTCGTGCCCACCACACAGGTCGTCCAGACGATCGCTCAACCGTCAGGCTCCGTCGACCTCGCGGCGGTCAAGCTCGCAGCGGCGAAGGTCGTCAACTCGAGCGCTACGACCGCGCACGGCGTCACCGTCGAGTCGATCGCAGGATCGTACACACAGACTGGCGGCCACTCGACCGTCATCCACTTGCTCGTCCGGACCTAACGCGACGACCGGGGCGCCCTGCCAGCTTCGGCCGGTGGGGCGCTTCGGCGTAGGAGGCACCATGACCAACCGTGACGAGCTCGTCGCCCGCCTGCTCATCGAGGAGAGATGGGCGCACCTCCACGCGCGCGGCAACCGTGATGAAGCGAGCGACCTGTCGGCACTCCCGATCGAGCGCGGTGGACTCGGCCGGCGCCTGCACCCGGCGACGCTTAAAGCTCGCATCCGCTCCTACGACGCCAAGCGCGCGCAGCGGCTCGAGGAGCAGCGCAACCAGGAGCGGGAACGCCGCGTGCACAAGGCCGTGCTCGCCGCCATCCGCGCCGACAAGCGTGTCGCCAGCCTCGCCGGGAGCAGCGACCCTGACGCTTACAGTGCCGCTCTACGCGCCTACGAACGGGCTGAGGAGCTCGTCGACAAGCGACGGGTCGAGCACGTTCCCCTCACCCGCTGGATGCGCGACAGCGACGAACTCGACGTCTCCCTCGAACTGCGCGAGGCAGTGCTAGGCATCGAGCGGGCAGGTGACGCAAGGGGCCTCGCGACACTACTGCGACTCCGAGAGATCAGGCGGCGTAGGGTCGCGCGTTCTCCTCACGGACCATCCGCGGGATGAAGAAGAGATCCAAGATCCACCAGATGCCGGCGGCGATGACCATGAAAGTGCCGACGACAAGGCCAATTGTGAACCAGCCGATCCACCACAGGCAGAGAAACCCGATTGCCGAACCGACGCGACCGAGGTAGAAGCGATGCGCGGCGAAACCTCCGAGCAAGATCGCGAGGAGGTAGGCGATGCCGGACTCCTTACGGGCACGCATCACTACTGGGGTGGGCGCATACGCCCCCTGTACCCACTGTGCACCGTCCCACCACTGCATCTGCCCGCCCTGACCGGGATACCAGCCGGGAGGGGGAGAAACGCGGGCGGGCTCAAGGGCTGCCGAGCTCGCGGCCTCGGGGACGACCACGACTCCAGGTCGATAGTTGCGCTGCCAGTGGTCGTAATGCGCGCGCGACAGCGCCTCATCGCTGGCGATAGAGCGCGCCTGCGCGTCGCTCATATCGATTCCCACTGATCGCCGCGCTGCCGGATTGGTGAGCAGCGCGCGGAACTGCTCAAAAGACGTCCCCATAGCCGGAGCATAGCGACCGCGCCGTCGCCCCGCGGAAAAGGGGGAGGCACGACACGGGACGGAGCGACCACTGCTCTTCCCGCAGGCGATATGGTCAACGAATTACCTAGACGGGGGGCACATGTCACACAGGGAGTTGCGGAAGTTCACGGCAGAGAGCCTGGCGGCGACCGCAGACGATTGGAAGTCGATCGCGGGGGAGGACGAGTTCCAGGCCGAGCTATCGACGCTGTTCGAATGGTGCGAGGACCATCTCGAGCATCGGGATGGCGACGCATTCGCTCTGGATCTCTACGACCCGGATACGAACCACACCGGGGCGATCCTCGAAATCGTGCGGACGAAGCGCGGCGTCATGACCAAGCTGCTCAAGTTGTATCCCAGTCCGGAATTTTGGAACGCGGACAGCGACCCTGTTCAACGCGACGCTTTGGGGCGCCTCTACGGCGATGCATTTGTTTCCGTGATTGGGGACGGGATAGGCCTCACCGACCCAAGTGTGATAGGAAGTGGTACGACCGAGGTTGACGAGATCAAAATCTTCGGGCGTACCAACGCCATGTACGAGCTCCTGCGCAGTGTTGTGCTGTTCTGGTCGAGCTCGCACACAGGATGGGACGCTAAGATGGAAGGCCGTTGGCTAGCACTCTCGAGACGAAAGTAGGCGGGTCACGATGATCACCACTCAGGCAGAGTCCATCAGGGGCACTGTGATGCAGGCCTTTGAGTCCCTCACGAGTTCGCAGATCCGCGAACTTGTCCATGCGCCTTACGCGGAGCTCCGATCCGAGCTTCTCATGCCGCTTGCGGCGTGACTTACACAAAGCCCCCGTCCAGACTGGACGGGGGCTTTTTCGTGCCCTCTGCCGCCGGTAATCCGCTCTAACACATCAAAAGTGGCCGCGGTGGCCTTCGCCGGCCTGCTCGTCGTCATCATGCGCAGCGACGAGGTGCGCGGCATCCTGACCGATCTCGTGCGTCGCGCGCTGACCGTGCAATGAACCCGTCGTTAGTCTCTCGACTCCGTGGCCTGGGGGAGCGGGGAGCGGTCGCCGCGGAGTTCGCCGTGGCGCTCCCCGCGGTCCTGATCGTGCTCGCCCTCGGCGTCGGGGCGCTCGGCACCGCGGCGACCACGCTGCGCCTGCAGCACGCGGCGATCGAGGGGGCGCGCCTGCTCGGTCGCGGCGACGACGCGGGGGCGTCGGCCGCCCTCTCCGCGGCCGGGGGCACGATGACGGTGAGCCGCGGCGACGGCCTCGTCTGCGTCGCGTCGTCGGCGGCGGTCGGCCCTCCGCTCGCCCTCCCGCTCCCGGTCTCGGTGGCGCGCGCGTGCGCGCTCGACGGGGGACGCTGATGGCGGGGAGCGTGTCGATGATCGGTGTCGTCGCGGTCGTCGTGGGCGCCACCGTGGCGATGGCGGCCGTCGGCGGTGCGGCCGTGACCGCGCGACGCGTGGCCGGAGCGGCGGATGCCGCGGCGCTCGCGGCGGCCGACACCGCCAGCGGGGCGGTCCCGGGCTTCCCGTGCGACGCGGCGGAGCGGGTGACGGCGGCGGCGGGATGGCAGCTGACGGAATGCCATGTCGACGGCCTGGTCGCCACGGTCACCGTCGCCGGGGCGTACGGTGGAGTTCCCCTCGATGCGCGCTCGCGAGCCGGACCTCCCGATGTCTCGAGCCCGTGAGACCTCCCGGAACCCGGACAGGGAGGCGTGTGTATGGTGTGCATCGAAGAAAGGACCCCAGTGGCAAACGGAAAGAAGCTCGTCATCGTCGAGTCCCCGACGAAGATGAAGTCGATCCAGGGATACCTCGGCGACGACTACGAGGTGCTCAGCTCGGTCGGTCACATCCGCGACCTGGCGTCGAAGAAAGAGATCCCGGCCGACAAGAAGGCCGCGTACGGCAAGTACTCGATCGACGTCGAGAACGACTTCGACCCCTTCTACGTGGTCAACGACCGCAAGACGAAGACGGTCGCCGAGCTCAAGCGCGCGCTGAAGACCGCCGACGAAGTCCTGCTCGCCACTGATGGTGACCGCGAGGGCGAAGCCATCGCGTGGCACCTGCTCGAGGTGCTCAAGCCCAAGGTCCCCGTGCGCCGCATGATCTTCCACGAGATCACCAAGGACGCGATCAAGGAGGCCGCCGAGCACACCCGCGAGCTCGACGTCTCGCTCGTCGACGCCCAGGAGACCCGCCGCGTCCTCGACCGCCTGTACGGATGGGACGTCTCGCCGGTGCTGTGGCGCAAGGTCGGTTCCGGCCGCGAGGGCACGGCGCTCAGCGCCGGCCGCGTGCAGTCCGCCGCCACGCGCATGGTCGTGGAGCGCGAGCGCGAGCGCATGGCGTTCGTCTCCGCGTCCTACTGGGACGTCGAAGCTCTCGCCTCGCAGTCCGGTTCGTCCTTCACCACGCGCCTCAACCGCCTCGACGGCGCCCCCATCGCCCGCGGTGGCGACTACGACGACAACGGTCAGCTGAAGAAGGCCGTCGTGGTCCTCGACGAGGCGGCCGCGCGCGCCCTGGCCGAGGCGATCACCGCCGCCGGCCGCGCCACCGTCGCCAAGGTCGAGGCGAAGCCCGGCACGCGCAGCCCCCGCGCCCCCTTCACGACCTCCACGATGCAGCAGGAGGCCGGTCGCAAACTCTCGATGAGCGCCAAGCACGCCATGGGCGTCGCTCAGCGTCTGTACGAGAAGGGCTTCATCACCTATATGCGTACCGACTCGGTCGCGCTGTCGGGGCAGGCCATCGCGGCCGCCCGCGCGCAGGCCGTGGCGCTGTACGGCGACAAGGCCGTTCCCGCCAACCCCCGCGTGTACAAGAGCAAGTCGAAGAACGCGCAAGAGGCGCACGAGGCCATCCGCCCCTCGGGAGAGAACTTCCGCACGCCGGCGTCGCTGGCATCCTCGCTCGACCGCGACGAGCAGAAGCTGTACGACCTCATCTGGAAGCGCACCGTCGCCAGCCAGATGGCGGATGCCAAGTACGAGACGACCACGGTCACGCTTACGGTGCAGGCGGGGGCCCAGGTCGCCGAGTTCACGGCATCCGGGACCGTCTACACCTTCAAGGGGTTCCTCGAGGCGTACGAAGAAGGCGCCGACGAGAAGCGCAACGACGACGACGCCGACCAGTCGTTGCCGGCCGTATCGGTGGGCGACGAGTTGACGGTGAGCGAGGTCGAGCCGAAGGGCCACAGCACCTCTCCGAAGCCCCGCTACACCGAGGCGAGCCTGGTCAAGGCGCTCGAAGAGAAGGGGATCGGCCGTCCGTCGACCTTCGCGAGCATCATCGGCGTGATCCTCGATCGTGGGTACGTCACCAAGCGGGGGCAGGCGCTCGTCCCGAGCTGGCTCGCCTTCAGCGTGGTGCGTCTGCTCGAGGAGCACTTCGCCGATCTCGTCGACTACGACTTCACGGCCGCGCTCGAAGACGACCTCGACGCGATCGCCCGCGGCGAGCAGCGGCGCACCGAGTGGCTGAAGTCGTTCTACTTCGGGTCTGAGAAGCAGGTGGGCCTGCGTCACATCGTCGACAACCTGGGTGAGATCGACGCCCGCGAGCTCAACTCGACGCGCATCACCGACACGGCGACGCTCCGCTTCGGCAAGTACGGCCCCTACCTCGAGGTCACCGACCCCGCGGCCGACGCCGATGCCAAGCCGCGCATCGTCAACATCCCTGAAGACCTCGCCCCCGACGAGCTCACGCCCGAGAAGGCGCAGGAGCTCATCGACGCGCCCGTCGCCGGCGACCGCGTCCTGGGCGAGAACCCCGACAACGGCAAGCTCGTCGTCGTGAAGGACGGTCGGTTCGGTCCCTACGTGCAGGAGACGGATGCCGAGGAGCCCGAGGAGGTCGACCAGGCCACGGGCGAGGTGGTCGAGGCGCCGAAGAAGCGCGGCGTGAAGAAAGAGGCCGCTCCGAAGCCGCGCACGGCATCGCTGTTCCGGTCGATGTCGGTCGACACGATCGATCTCGGCACGGCCCTGCAGCTGCTGTCGCTCCCGCGCGTCGTCGGCGCCGACCCGGCGACGGGCGAGGAGATCACTGCGCAGAACGGTCGCTTCGGTCCCTACCTGAAGAAGGGCACCGATTCCCGCTCGCTCGACAACGAGCAGCAGATCTTCGACATCACGCTCGAAGAGGCTCTGGCCAAGTACGCCGAGCCGAAGTACGGCGCGCGGCGCGCGTCGAGCGCGCTGAAGGAGTTCGAGGCGGACCCGGTCAGCGGCAAGCCGATCAAGCTGAAGGACGGTCGCTTCGGCCCCTACGTCACCGACGGCGAGACCAACGCCACGGTGCCGCGCGGCGAGAACGCGATGGAGATCACCTTCGAGCGAGCCGTCGAGCTCATCGCCGACAAGCGTGCCAAGGGTCCCGCGCCCAAGCGCGCGGCCGCGGCGCGCAAGCCGGCGGCGTCCAAGACCGCGGCGTCCAAGACGACGGCGACGAAGACGACGGCGACGAAGACGACAGCAACCAAGGCGACCGCGACGAAGACGACGGCGAGCAGGGCCGCTGCGTCCAAGACGACCGCCGCGAAGACCGCCACCGCGAAGACGGCCTCCACGAAGACGGCGGCGACGAAGACGGCGGCGACGAAGACGGCCGCGACGAAGACCGCGACCACGTCGTCGACCACCCGCAAGGCCCCGGCGAAGACCTCGTGACCGGCGCCGCTTCCCGGCCGCTGCACGCCCCTCCGGCGGCGGCGGCCGGGGGTCCCGGCCTGTTCGTCACCTTCGAGGGCGGCGACGGCGCGGGCAAGACGACGCAGGCTTCGCTGCTCGAGCAGTGGCTCGTCGGCGAGGGACGCGAGGTCGTGCGCACGCGCGAGCCCGGCGGCACGGAGGTCGGCGTCCGCATCCGAGACATCGTGCTGCACCACCGCGGCCACATCGCCGCCCGCGCCGAGGCGCTGCTCTACGCCGCCGACCGCGCCCACCATGTCGAGACGGTCGTGCAACCGGCCATCGCGCGCGGCGACGTCGTGATCCAAGACCGCTACCTCGATTCGTCCGTCGCCTACCAGGGGGCCGGACGCGTGCTCGACGCCGATGACGTCCGCGCGCTGTCGCTGTGGGCGACCGGCGGGTTGCTGCCCGATCTCACGGTCCTTCTCGACCTCGACCCGACGGCCGCGCGCCGTCGTCTCGACGCCGACGACAAGCCCTTCGACCGGCTCGAGGCGGAGAAGAGCGACTTCCACGCGCGGGTCCGGGCGGGGTTCCTCACCCTGGCCGAGCGCGAACCCGACCGGTTCGTGGTCCTCGACGCCACGCAGCCGCCCGAAGTCCTCGCCGCCCGCGTGCGCGACGCCGTGTCGGCCCGGGTGAGCTGACGACGACCGACGGGATCGTTTCGCGCGAATCGACGCACACCGTCAGCCGACGCCCAGCAGGGGTGTCGGACCCCGGGCTTAGGGTGGAACGCATGTCCGTCGCGCTCGAGTCGTCTCCGCGGGCCGCCGACGCGGCCCCCTTCCCGTGGGACGCCGTCTGGGGCCAAGACGAGGCGGTCACGACGCTGCGCCACGCGGCATCCGACCCGGCCGCTCTCGCCCACGCCTGGCTCATCACCGGCCCGCCCGGGTCGGGGCGCTCGACGCTCGCCTACGCCTTCGCGGCGGAGCTCATCGCCGACCCCGGCGACGAGCGCGCGCAGCATCAGGTGCTCGCGCGCACGCACCCGGATCTCACCGCGCTGCGGACGGAGCAGGTGGTCATCCGCATCGACGAAGCCCGACGTCTCGTGGAGCGGGCCTCGTTCGCACCGTCTCTCGGACGTCACCGCGTGATCGTGGTCGAGGACGCCGACCGCATGGCCGAGCGCACCTCGAACGTACTGCTGAAGGCCCTCGAAGAGCCGCCCGAGAAAACCGTCTGGGTCCTGTGCGCCCCGAGCGACGCCGATCTGCTGCCGACGATCCGCTCGCGCGTGCGCGTGCTGAGACTGCGGGAGCCCTCTGTCGCCGACGTGGCCGGGCTCATCGTCGAGCGCACCGGCGTCTCCGCCGAGGTGGCCGAAGAATCGGCGCGGCACGCGCAGCGTCACATCGGCATGGCGCAGCGTCTCGCCACCGACGACGACGCCCGAGCCCGTCGGGCGCAGACCCTCGCGGCGGTCCTGGCCGTGCGGGGCATCGGCGACGCGGTCGAGGTCGCGGGGCAGATCGTGCGCCTGGCGACCGACGACGCGAAGGCGCTGACGGCCACGCGCGACGAAGAAGAGCGTCGCGCCCTGCTGCGCATGCTCGGCGTCGCCGAGGGGGCCGCCGTGCCTCCGTCGGTTCGCGGGCAGGTCAACGCGCTCGAAGACGATCAGAAGCGACGGGCGACGCGCAGCCTGCGCGACGGGATCGACCGCGTGCTCACCGACCTCCAGTCGCTGTTCCGCGACGTGGTCATGATCCAGTACGGGCGTGAGGCCGACCTCGTCAACGTCGAGCGGCTCGATGCGCTGCGCGCGCTCGCGACCCAGTGGACGCCCGCGCGGACCCTGGGCGTGCTGGACCGCATCTCCGTGACGCGCCGCAACCTCGAGCAGAACGCCGCACCCCTGCTGGCCCTGGAGAGTCTCATGATCACGGTGGCGAACGGATCCGCGCCGTGAGCCTGCGTCGACGGGTCGCGGCCCTGATCGGCGGCCTCGCGGTCGTCGCCCTCGCACTGTCGGGCTGCCTCTACGCGCAGATCCCGCCGATGGCGCCCGACGGCGGTCGCTCGCTCGCCCCGCAGACGCAGGGCGTCGACGCCGCCCTCCTTCCCTACTACGGGCAGACGCTCACCTGGTCGGCCTGCGGCAGCGCGGGCTTCGACTGCACCACGGTGACCGCGCCGCGCGACTACTCCGACCCGTCGGCCGGTGATCTGAGCCTCGCGGTCATCCGGCACCGTGCGACGTCGGGACAGTCGCTCGGCTCCCTCCTGACGAACCCCGGCGGTCCCGGCGTCAGCGGTGTCGACACCGTCCGCGACTCGCTCTCGCTCGTCGCCGACGAGGCCCTCACCCGGTCGTTCGACGTCATCGGGTTCGACCCGCGCGGAGTGGGTCAGTCGACCGCGGTGTCGTGCTACGACGCCGCGGGGATGGACGCCTATCTCTACGACATCCCTCCGGGAGCCCGGGGGAGCGACGAGCGCAACACCGCTCTCGAACAGCGGCAGGCAGATTTCGCCCAAGCGTGCGAGGCAGGCAGCGACGGCATCCTGCCCTACATCTCCACCGAGAACGCGGCACGCGACATGGACCTGCTCCGCGCGGTGCTGGGCGACGAGAAGCTCAACTACCTCGGGTTCTCGTACGGTTCGCTGCTCGGCGCCACCTACGCGGGGCTGTTCCCCGAGCGCGTCGGACGCATGGTGCTCGACGGCGGCATCGACCCGAGCCTCGCGGGCAGCGAGAGCGGCATCGCCCAGGCGGTGGGCTTCGAGAACGCCCTGCGCGCGTTCATGGCGGACTGCCTGCGCACGTCTGAGTGCCCGTTCTCGGGCTCGGTCGACGACGCGATGGACGACGTGGCGTCGATGCTGGCCCGCGCCGACGCGCGCCCCCTCGCCAACGGCGACGGGCGCCTCCTCGGCGCCGACACGCTGCTCACGGCCATCGTCGCCGCGCTCTACAGCGACCAGAACTGGCCCTACCTGCGTGTGGCCCTGGCCGACGTGCAGAACGGCGACGCCTCCGTCGCCTTCCAGCTCGCCGACTTCTACAACGGCAGGGTCGACGGCCGGTACACCGACAACACCATGCAGGCGCTGCGCGCGTACAACTGCGTCGACTACCCCCGCGAGGACGACGCCGACGAGACCGCGGTGCAGCAGCAACTCGCGCAGGAGGCTCCCGTCGTCGCGCCCTACTGGGTCGGGCCCGATGCGTGCGCGGCCTGGCCCGCGCCCCCGACCGGCGCCCCCGCCGCCATCACCGCTCCGGGCTCGCCGCCCATCGTCGTCCTGGGGACGACGGGCGACCCGGCCACGCCCTACGCCGAAGCGCAGGCTCTCGCCGCCCAGCTGTCGCAGGGCGTCCTCGTCACGTACGTGGGCGAGGGGCACCTCGCCTACAACAAGGGCAACGACTGCGTGAACTCCGCCGTCGACGATTACCTCGTCGACGACACCGTCCCCGCCGCCGACCTGCGCTGCGAGTAGCCCGCCCGCGCCGCCGTGCGCCTACGCTTGATCCGTCACATCCCGAGGAGACCCCTATGACCGCGCCCATCGCCGACCTGGCGACCTACATCGACCACACGCTGCTCAAGCCCGAGGCCACCCGTGCCGACGTCGAGCGCGTCATCGCCGAGGGGGCCGAGCTCGGCACCTACAGCGTGTGCCTTTCTCCCTCGTTCCTTCCGGTGGAGTTGCCCGAGGGCCTCAAGCTCGCGGTCGTGTGCGGATTCCCCAGCGGCAAGCACCACGCCGAGGTCAAGGCCGCCGAGGCGGCCCTCTCGGTGGCGCAGGGCGCGCACGAGATCGACATGGTCATCGACATCGGGGCGGCGATCGAGGGACGCTACGACGTCGTCGAGGCCGAGATCCGCGCCGTCCGCACGGCTGCTCCCGCCCCCACGGTCCTGAAGGTCATCATCGAGTCCGCCGCGCTCTCCGACGAGGCCATCGTCGCCGTGTGCGAGGCCGCGGTCGCCGCGGGTGCCGATTTCGTCAAGACCTCGACGGGCTTCCACCCCGCGGGCGGCGCCACCGTCCACGCCGTCCGGCTGATGAAGCAGACGGTCGGAGATCGCGCCGAGGTCAAGGCATCCGGGGGCGTGCGCACGCGCGCCGCGGCCGAGGAGATGATCGCCGCGGGCGCGTCTCGACTCGGTCTGTCGTCGAGCCGCGACATCCTCGCGGACCGCTCCGCCAGCGGCGACTACTGAGCGCGTACCGCGAGGGCCGCTGAAGCATGTAAGATCGATGATCGTGCACGCGACAGCGCGCACATGCCGCCTTAGCTCAGACGGCAGAGCGATTCACTCGTAATGAATAGGTCAAGGGTTCGATTCCCTTAGGCGGCTCCGAAGGCCCCCACCCGCTTCCACCGGGTGGGGGTCTTTCTTCGTCTACGCGATGATCGGCCCGAGCACTTCTCATCGGCGGAGACCACGGCAGCGCGAGGATGAGCGGCCGCAGACTCCTCATCGCCCCACGCCCCGTGACCCCCCGGGAGCACCGTTCACGCTCCTCCGCTCTCCCATGCCCCGTGCAGGCCCCGGAAGCGCCGAAGAGGCCCGATAGGCTGGGAACTCCCGTTCCGCGCCCTGGTGGCGCCCCTCCCGCCCTCAGGAGCCCCGTTGTCGAACGCCCTCGATGCCCTCATCGAGATCTTCACGTGGGTGGGGCTCGGTGGCGGGTCGCTCCTCGCCTTCGTCGCGGTGTTCCTGTTGCTCCTGGACGGGACGTGGCTCCCGGCGCGTGCGGTGGTGGAACACGTCGACGGCGGCCGCGTCGTGCGCTGGTTCGATGAGCACGGCGGCGTCAACGAAGCGCCCCTCTCCGCTCACGACGACGCGAAGGTCGGCTCCGCCGACATGGCCGACATCTTCTACCGCCGCGGTTCGGCCCACCGCATGCGCCTCACCCGCTCGTCGCCCGTGGTGCGCTTCCTCTCGCTGCTCGCGGGAGGCGTCCTGGCGCTGGGCGTAGTGGCGTTCGTGGTCTCGATCGTCCTGCTCTTCGCCCGCGGCTGACCCGGGGTCACGGCGTCCGCCCGACGCGGATGCCGACGCCGCGGACGATCGTGACGCGTAGGCTCGGCTCATGAGCCGGGCCCTGTTCATCGTCGACGTCCAGAACGATTTCACCGAGCGCGGGGCGCTGGGTGTCGAGGGAGGCGACGAGGTCGCCGCGCGGATCTCGCGCTACCTCGACGCGCACGCGGGGGAGTACGCCGTCGTGGTGGCCTCGCGCGACTGGCATCACGGCGACGACGACAACGGCGGGCACTTCTCCGCCACCCCCGACTTCATCGACACCTGGCCGGTGCACTGCGTGGGCGGCACCTACGGTGCCGAGTACGACGAGGTGTTCGACACGGGTCGCGTCACCCATCACCTCAAGAAGGGACAGGGTCGGCCGGCCTACTCGCTGTTCGAGGGAGTGTCCGACGACGGCGAGACGGCCGCGCAGATCCTCGACGGCCACGGCATCCTTCAGATCGACATCGTCGGCATCGCCACCGACTACTGCGTGCGGGCGTCCAGCCTGGACGCCGTGGCCGCGGGCCGCGACGTGCGGGTGCTCACCGACCTGATCGCCGGGGTGCATCCCGACTCCAGTGCCGCAGCGCTGCGCGAGATCGAGGCGGCCGGCGCCGTCCTCGCGCGCTCAGAGGACTGAGTCGCCCGCGTCGGGCTCCTCGTCGGCGCGGGGGATCGTCACCGTCACGGTCGTGCCCTCGCCCGGGGCGCTCTGGATGCGCACGGTGCCCCCGTGCTCCGACACGATGCGGTGGACGCTCGACAGTCCGATCCCGCGACCACCGTCGGTCGCGACGGCGAACCGGCCCCGCTCGCCCTCGTGCGTGATCGAGGCGAGGTCGTCGGGATGGATGCCGCGACCGTAGTCCCGCACGCGGACCGCGGCGCCCTCGTCGGTTTCGAAGGCGTCGACCTCGATGACGTCGTCGGAGTACTTCGCGGCGTTCTCGAGGACGTTGGCGATCGCGCGTCGCAGTCCGAGCACGTCGGCCCGCACCGGGACGGCATCCATGGTCCCGAAGCGCACGCGCCCGAGGTCGCCGGGGAGCACGAGGGCGACCGCCCCGCGGGCGATGAGGTCGAGGGTGGCGCGACGACGGCCGCGCTCGGACGTGGAATCGACGTCGGCCATGAGCGCCTGGGCCATCGCGACGATGTGGTCGCTGGCCTCGCCCGCCAGACGCAGCAGGCGGTGATCGGGCGGGAGGTCGTCGGCGAGGAGGTCGAGGTAGCCGCGCAGGGCCGTCACGGGTGAGAGCAGGTCGTGCGCGAAGGTGCGCTGCAGGGCGGCGCGCTCGTCGGCCGCCTGCTTCTCGCTGGTGAGGTCGCGCACGATCTTCACGAAGCCGAGCACCTGGCCCTGGTCGCTGCGGATGGCCGAGATCGTCACGCGCGCCCAGAACTCGCTGCCGTCGCTGCGCACGCGCCAGCCGGTGTCTTCGACGTGGCCATCGCGCTGTGCAGCGGCGAGCAGTTGATCGGGGATGCCGCGGCGCCGGGCCTCTTCGCGGTAGAAGCGGGAGAAGTGCGAGCCCAGGATCTCGTCTTCGGTGTACCCCTTGATGCGCTCCGCGCCGAGGTTCCACCCGCGGACGAATCCGCCGCTGTCGAGCTTCACGATGGCGAAGAGGTCGACCTGCTCATCCCAATCGCGCGGGATGGAGCGCCGGATGCTCGTCAACGGGTGCGCGGGGTCGACCCCGGGGACCGTCGGGAGGGTCGGCGGCTCATCGGGCACGGTGGTCATGCGGCCGCGCCGTCGGTCGGGCTGCTTGCTGAAGGCATGGGTCGATCATGTCGTTCCCCGCGCCACTCCACCAGCGATTGACACCGGCTCCCGCGCCGCTCACCGGCTCACGACGAGACCGTGACCAGCGTGCGCTGCCACCCGCTCGACCCATCGGGGGCGATGGGGGCCTGCTCCTGGATCTGCAGGTTCCCCTGCTTGTCGGTCGCGCGGACGGCGATGTAGTGGCTGCCGGCCTCAGCGGTCCACTCGAGGCGCCATTGCACCCACGACTGATCGTTGATCGGCGTCGACAGCTGCGTCTCCTGCCAGTCGCCGTTGTCGATCTGCACTTCGACCTTCTGCACGCCCACGGGCTGAGCCCACGCCATTCCCGCGATCACCACGGTGCCGGCGGGGACGGGGGTTCCGATCTTCGGCGTGTCAACCCGCGACGAGAGCTTGATGGGGGCTTCGGCCGCGTAGCCGCGGGGCGTCCAGTACGCCTCGTCCTTGTCGAAGCGCGTCACCGTCAGCTTCGCGACCCACTTCGTCGCGGAGACGTACCCGTAGAGCCCGGGCACCACCATGCGGACGGGGAACCCGTGCTCGAACGGGAGGGGTTCGCCGTTCATGGCCACCGCGAAGATCGCGTCGAGGTTGTCGTCGGTGAGCGCGCTGAGAGGAGTGGATGCCGTGTACCCGTCCACGCTCTCGGAGAGCACCATGTCGGCATCCGCCTGCACACCCGCCATGCGCAGCACGTCGCGGATGGGGACGCCGGTCCAGATGGCGTTGCCGACGAGGTTGCCGCCGACCTCGTTCGAGACGCAGGTCAGGGTGACGCCGTACTCGTTCAAGCCCATGTTCACGAGGTCGTCGAAGCTCAGCTCGACGGGGGTGTCGACCATGCCCTCGATCTGCAGGCGCCACGTGGTGGGGTCGACGTTGGGGACCGTGAGAGCGGTGTCTACGCGGTAGAAGTCGCCGTTGGGGGTGATGATCGGGCTCAGCCCGTCGATCTCCCAGTTGGCGCCCTCGGGCACGGTGACGGTCGTGCGCGGGGCGGGCAGCCGCAGCGCGTCGCGCGCGGCGGCGACGGAGGAGGTCGTGGCGTTGAGGATGCGCGATCCGACGCCGACGACGACCGCGCCGACCGCGGTGAGCCCGGTCAGCAGCAGGAACTGACGTCGACCGGCGCGGAGGCCCTCGATGTCGCGCTCCTCGGCGGCGGCGACCCAGCGCTTCAGGCGAGCGATGGTGAGGATGAGCACGACCACGCCGCCCACGGTGCCGAGCACCGGCGGCAGCCACGCAAGGGCTCCGGCGCCCGCGCGGGTGATGATGGCGGCGGTGGCGAGCGCCCCGCCGATCCCGAGGAGCACCGCACCGACCGGGCGGAAGCGGTACTGCAGGACTCCGGCGACGGCAGCGGCGACGGCCGCGCCGAGTCCGACGCCCACGAGGAGCGCGATCTTGTCGGTCTCGCCGAACAGCGTGATCGCGAGCTCTTTCAGCGGGCGGGGCACGATGTCGACGATGAACGACCCGACCGCGAGCACGGGGCTGGCCGATCGCGCGACGAGCGCGGCGAACAGCTCGGCGATCGCGAGGAGCGCGGCGGCCGAGACGATGCCGGCCAGGGCCGCCCAGATCCAGGCGTGCGGTCGGCGCACCGTCGTGGTGTCGGTGGTCCGTGCCGCGGTGTCGGTGGTCATGGCATCCCTCGTTTCCGGAGTCACGCACGCGCGACCCTGCCTCGCTACCTGTTCGGAGCGGAGAGGGGATCGGATCGCTCCGGATGCGAACGCACCCGCGCAGGCTCAGAAGGGCGTGCGGGCCGGCGGGCGGGAGGGGGCGAGAGCGAAGGCCGCGACGCCCGACACGATCAGCACCAGAGCGACGGTGAGCCCGGGCGTCACGTGCTCGCCGAGGAGGGGGACGGCCACGAAAGCGGTCAGCACGGGGCTGAGTGCTCCGGCGGCGGCGGGGATGCTGCTGCCGAGGTTCTTCACGGCCACGACGTAGCAGGCCGTCGACAGCAGGCCGGTGCCCACGCCCTGCAGCAGCGCGTACGCGCCCCACGCCGGGAGGTCGATCGAGCCGGTGAACAGCTGCGAGGGCAGCGCACCGGTGGCCGCGAGCGCGAGGGCGGCGACGACGGAGACGAGAGAGACCACGGCGATGACGCCCAGGGGGTCGAGCCGCGTGCGCGCGAGGCCGAGCGTGTAGGCCGCCCAGACGAGACCGGCGGTGAGCAGCACCGCGATCCCGCCGGGTCCGGCGGCGCCTCCGGTGAGGGCAGCGCTGGCAGCGACCCCGGCCACGATCGCGGCGAGGGCGATCAGGCGTTGCCGCGAGAGGGCCGCCCGCCCGCGGATCGCGAGCAGGATGGTGACGAAGAGGGGGACCGTTCCGGGGACGAGCAGTCCGGTGAGGGCCGCCGAGGTGAGATGGGCGCCCCACGCGAACAGCAGGAAGTGGGGGAGTCCCGCGAGCAGGATGAGGCCGATCACGGCCGGACGCTCCGCGCGCAGGCGTCGGAGCGTCCGCGGGATCCAGGGGGAGAGGGCCAGGGCGGGCACGCCGAAGCGCACGATGGCCGCGTCGCCGACGCCCATCCCGACTCCCTCGAGCGCCCGGGTAGACAGGGCGAACGACGACCACAGGCAGACGACGGCGGCGACGGCGGCCAGCCCCACCAGGGTGCGCCGCGAGAGGGCGGAGCGGCGGGCGAGGGGGAAGCTGGTCACCCCGCGAGCCTAGGAAGGGCCTCGCGGCAGACGATTGCGAATCTTGCGTCTAACGATCAGTAATTGGCAGAATCTGCCGCATGGAGTCTCTCGACGCGATCGATCGCCTCATCTTGGCGGAGTTGCAGCGCGACGGGCGCCTCAGCAATCAGGATCTCGCCGATCGGGTGGGCCTCTCACCCTCGCCCTGCCTCCGGCGCGTGCGCCGGCTCGAAGACGCGGGGGTCATCGCGGGCTACCGCGCCGTCGTCTCGCCGCCGGCGGTCGATCTCGCGATCACCGCGTTCGTGCGCTTGCGCCTCGCATCGCACGAGGGCGCGACGGTCGATGCCGTGGAGGAGAAGCTCCGCGCGATCCCCTCGATCGTGGAGGCGCACCTGCTCGCGGGGGACTGGGACTACCTCGTGCGGATCGTCACGCCGACCTTCGAGGAGTACGAGCGCCTGCTGCGCGAGCACCTGCGCTCGATCCCGTCGCTCGCCTCCATCGACACCACGTTCGCGTTCGGCGTCACCAAGCCGCTCTCCCCCCTCCCCGTCGACGGCGGGCACGCCGATCGGCGACGCTGACGGGCGACCGCCCGCTCGCGGCATCCGGAACGGGCGCCCCGGAACGGGCGCCCCGGGGCGGCCGGCCATCCGTGCTCAGCGCGCCCGACGCTGCTTCGCGAGTTTCGCCACCACCCGACGACGCACCTTCTGCACCTTGGGGTCGGTCCACACGCGATAGGCCACGGTCCCCGCCGCCACGGCACGGCCGATCGCCGTTCGCGCGATCACCGCCCCCGCCAGTCCCACGGCTCCGGTTCCGATCCATCGTGCAACGCCCATGGGGGCCTCCCTCTGTCAGGTGGAGTCCCAGCCAACGCGACGGAGGTGAGGATGCCACGCCGCTTGCGCCGCCCGGGGACGGTGTGCTGTGCGCTCAGGCGATGCGCTCGCCCACGGCCGCGGCGAACGGTTCGAGGGCGCTGATGACGTCGTCCGACAGAACCGTGGTGCTCGCGGCGACGGCATCGTCGATCTGGCTCGTCCGCGATGCGCCGATGATGGCGGTCGTGACGACGGGGTCGCGCAGCACCCACGCCACGGCGAGCTGGGGGATCGAGAGACCGGCTTCGCGGGCGACGCCGTCGATGCCGCGGATGCGCTCGAGGTAGTCGTCGGTGAGGGCCGAGGCGTCGAGGAAGCGGCTGTCGGCCGCCCGCGAGTCCGCCGGAACCGAGCCGTCGAGGTACTTGCCCGTGAGCAGACCCTGGGCCAGCGGCGAGAAGACCGCGCTGCCGACGGCGAGCCCGCGCAGCGTCGGGAACAGCTCGGCCTCGGGCGTGCGGTCGAACAGCGAGTACCGCGGCTGGTGGATGAACAGGCGCACGCCCTCGGCGGCGAGCAGCTCGTGCGCGCGGCGGGTGAGGTCGGCGGGGTAGTTCGAGATGCCGGCGTAGAGCGCCTTGCCGCTGCGCACGATGTCGGCGAGGGCGTGCACGGTCTCTTCGATCGGCGTGTCGGGGTCGACGCGGTGCGAGTAGAACACGTCGACGTAGTCGGTGCGCATGCGCGTGAGGCTCTGCTCGAGGGAACGCATCAGGTACTTGCGCGAACCGCCGTCGCCGTAGGGCCCGGGCCACATGTCGTAGCCGGCCTTCGTCGACAGGAACAGTTCGTCGCGGTAGCGACGCAGGTCGGTGTCGAGGACGGTTCCGAACGTCGTCTCGGCCGCGCCGTAGGGCGGGCCGTAGTTGTTGGCGAGGTCGATGTGCACGATCCCGCGGTCGACGGCGTGGCGCAGGATCTCGCGCTGCACGTCGAGGGGGCGCGCGCTCCCGAAGTTCTGCCACAGCCCGAGGGAGATGCGGGGGAGAGGGATGCCGCTGGCTCCGGCCCGCTGGAAGGGGACGTCGTCGTAGCGGGTTGCGGCGGCTTCGAACGGCGAGGTCAGGCGGGGGTCATCGGCGGCGATGGGCATGGGACTGCTGCTCCTGGGAACGGGGACGGGGGCGTTCCGACTCTGCCACGGCGTCCGCGATCCCGGGGGACCGCCGTCGCGTGGCGTCGCCTTGTCCGGGCGCAGCGTGGACGCGGGCCGGGACGCCGTCCCGACCCGCGTCGGGAGCTCAGCCCGCGAGCTCGGCGCGCAGCAGGGCCGCGCCCGCGGTGAGCGCGCTGACCTTGTCGTACGCGACGTGACGCGGGAGGGGCGCCATGCCGCAGTTCGAGCTCGGGACGAGCTTGTCGGCATCCACGAACTCCAGGGCACGGCGCAGCGTGTCTGCCACCTCTTCGGGCGTCTCGATGCGCTCGCTGGCGACGTCGAGGGCGCCGAGCATGACCTTCTTGCCCCGGATCAGCTCGACCAGCTCGATCGGAACGTTCGAGTGGTGGCTCTCGAGCGAGATGGTGTCGATGCTCGAGCGTTGCAGCAGGGGGAAGGACTCCTCGTACTGGCGCCACTCCGAGCCGAGCGTCGCCTTCCAGTCGGTGTTGGCTTTGATGCCGTAGCCGTAGCAGATGTGCACGACGGTCTCGGCGCGAAGTCCCTCGGCGGCGCGCTCGAGGGCGGCGACGCCCCAGTCCTTGAGCTCGTCGAAGAAGACGTTGAACGCCGGCTCGTCGAACTGGATGATGTCCACTCCCGCCGCTTCGAGTTCGCGCGCCTCCTGGTTGAGGATGGTCGCGAACTCCCACGCGAGCTTCTCGCGGCTGCCGTAGTGGCGGTCGGCGAGGGTGTCGATCATCGTCATCGGGCCGGGGAGGGCCCACTTGATCGGTCGGTCGGTCTGTGCGCGCAGGAACGCGGCATCCTCGACGAAGACGGGACCTCGGCGACTCACGGCGCCGACCACGGTCGGCACGCTCGCGTCGTAGCGGTTGCGGATGCGCACCGTCTCGCGGTTCTCGAAGTCGACCCCGTCGAGGTTCTCGATGAAGGTGGTCACGAAGTGCTGACGGGTCTGCTCGCCGTCGCTGATGATGTCGAGGCCGCGACGCTCCTGCTCCTGCACCGCGGCGCGCAGCGCGTCGTGCTTGCCCTCGACGAGCACGTCGCCCTCGAGTTCCCAGGGCGACCACAGCACCTCGGGCTTCGCGAGCCACGCGGGCTTGGGGAGGCTGCCGACGGTCGAGGTGGGCAGGAGGGTCGTCACGGCGGCGGTTCCTTCGCGGGTCATCGGACGGGTGCGGCGTAGTCGGCGGCCCACGCGTCGAGGATGTGACGGTGCGGCGTCACGAAGTGCTCCTCGGCGTAGCGGCCCTGGGTGACCGCGAGTCGGCTGCGCTCCTCGCGGTCGTAGTCGATGCCGGTCCGCACGAACTCGGGCTCGTCGAGCGTCGGCCGGTAGACCTCGCCCGCGGGGCTGACGGCGTTGTAGATCTCGGGACGGTAGATCTTCTGGAACGTCTCCATCGTGGCGATCGTGCCCGCGAGCTGCAGGTCGGAGTACTCCGCGGTGAGGTCGTCGCGGAAGTAGAACGCGAGCGGGGCGACGCTGCCGCGCGGCATGAAGTAGCGCACCTGCAGGCCCATGCGGCCGAAGTAGTCGTCGGTGAGCGAGAAGGAGTCCTGCGCGTACTCGACGCCGAGCACGGGGTGGACCACGCCCGTGCGCCGGTAGGTGCGGCTGGTCGACACGCTGATGCAGATCACGGGCGCCTGCGCGAAGCGCTCGCGGTACGCGTCGGAGTCGAGGAAGTGCTGGAAGATCTTGCCGTGCAGGATGCCGAAGTCCTCGGGCACCGTGAAACCCTCGCCGCCTGCGTTGGCCGCGGGCAGCACGACGCTGAAGTCGTAGTCGCGCAGGTACGACGAGAAGTTGTTGCCGACGATGCCGCGGTGGCGCTCGCCGGTGCGCGTGTCGACGATGCTCACGTCCAGCACCTCGATGACGGGGAACTCCTCGTCATCCGCTCCGTCCCCGAAGCGCAGGTGCACCGAGACGATGTCGAGCTCGACGCGGTACCGGTCGGCGTCTCCCGGGACGAGCTCGTTCAGCCGGTGGTTCATCATCGACAGGGCGTTGCGGAGGTTCTGCTGGCGGCCCGCGCCGCGCGCCAGGTTGGCGAAGTTGGTCGTGACGCGCGAGGACTCTGCGGGGGCGTAGTCCTCGTCGAAACGGGTGGTGGTGATGCTGAACGTGATGTCGTTCGCCATGACGGGCCAATCGGGTGCGGGGGCCGGGTGGGCCCGCTGATGGGAGTGGTCCCATCGTGCGCCGCGAGCTCGGTCATCGGGTAATTCCCGCTCACTATGCGGTGCTATAGCTTGGAGCTATGGCGAAGCGGTCGAGCGGCATCACCCTGCAGCAGCTGCAGTACTTCATCGAGGTCGCCGCCGAGGGCTCCATCTCGGCCGCCGCCGACCTGCTCTACGTCGCGCAGCCCACGATGTCGGCCGCCATGAAAGACCTCGAGACGCGCGTCGGTCGCGATCTGCTCACCCGCTCGGCCCGCGGCGTCACGCTCACGGTCGACGGCGTCGAGTTCCTCGGCTACGCGCGCCAGGTGGTGGAGCAGGCCGAGCTCCTCGAGCAGCGCTACCTCGGCAGGCCCCCCTCGCGCCGCCTGCTCGGCGTCTCCGCCCAGCACTACTCGTTCGTCGTCGACGCGTTCGTGCGCATGGTGAAGGCGACGGATGCCGCGGAGTACGAGTTCTCCCTCCGGGAGACGCGCACCTTCGACATCATCGAAGACGTCCGGACCCTCCGCAGTGAGCTCGGCATCCTGTTCCGCAACGACTTCAACCGCAACGTGCTCGACAAGCTGCTGCGCGATTCGGGTCTGGCTTTCCACCCCCTGTTCGTCGCGGAGCCGCACATCTTCGTCTCGCGGCGGAACCCCCTGGCATCCCGTCGACGCGCCACCCTCGACGACCTCGTCGATCTTCCCCGCCTGACCTTCGACCAGGGCGCGAACAATTCGTTCTACTTCGCCGAGGAGATCCTTTCGACGCTGTCGAGCCGGCAGGAGATCCGGGTGTCGGACCGCGCGACGATCTTCAACCTCATGATCGGCCTCGGCGGGTACACGATCTCGACCGGGATCATCAGCGACGACCTCGACCCCGAGATCGTCGCGGTTCCGCTCGAGGTCGACGAGCAGATCGAGATCGGGTGGATCGGCCGCACCGCCATCCCCCTCACCGAGCAGGCGCAGCGCTACCTCGACGAGGTGCGCGCGGTGGTCGCGGGGTTCGGGGTGATGCTGCTCGACGCGGGGTGACGGATGCCGCCCCGCTCGCTGCATGCCGCTGGCGTGATGCGGGGTGCGAGACACTGACCCGCATGCACGGGGGAGCGCATCGCATCATCGGATCCGTCGCCATCGGCCTGGCGGCACTGCTGGCGGCGGGGTGCGGGGTGATGCACTCGCCGGAGTCGAACCTGGAGGACTCGCTCGCCCGGATGGTGGAGGGGGCGCAAGACTCGCTGTGGCCCTATCGGGCGGACATCGTCTCCGACCCGGAGGCTGCGGTGGCTCGGGTCGGCTCCGTCTCCGACGTCCGTCCCGCGTACGTCGACCCCGCCTTCGTGCCGGCCGGGGGAACCTACAAGCTCCTCGGCGTCACGACATCCGCGGAGGGCACGTCGCTCATCCTCGCGACGTCGGGAGGTTCCGAGACGGGCGGGGGACTGTTCTATGACTACCGCAGCGCGGCGGTCTGCTTCGAGCTGCGTTTCCCGGCCGGTGAGCGGAGGATCGACACCCTGGCCTCCGATTGCACCGACGGGCAGGGGCACGGCCTCGCCGACGTCGCCGAGGTCATCGACTACACGCGCCACGGGGAGCCGCGGTCGATCGACGGCCTCGACGTCCGCCGCACCGTGACCGCCGAGGACTACCCGACGATGCCGTGCCAGTGCTCCAGCGGCGGGACGTGCGACTGCCCGGGCGGGTAGATCCCTCTGCGTCCGACGGGTCAGTGCCAGGATGGGGCATGGCATTCGGGATGGCCCACGACGTACGACGCCCGACGGACTCCTCTCGCGCGGATCGGGTGACGTACGTCGAGCTGTTCTTCGATCTGATGTTCGTTCTCGCGCTGACGCAGTTGTCCGCCTATCTCTTCGAGAACCAGACTCCGCTCGGTGCTTTCGAGGGCATCATCATGGTGTGCGCCCTGTGGTGGGCGTGGGTGTCGACCACGTGGGTGACCAATTGGCTCGACCCGGTGACGCTTCCCGTGCGCGGAGCGGTGGTCGCGCTGGGTTTCGTCGCGCTGGTGATGAGCGTCTCGATCGCGGAGGCCTTCGGCGATCGTGCGTGGGCGTTCGCGATCTCGTACGTCGTCCTCCAGGTCGGGCGCACGGGGTTCATCGTGTGGGCGACGCTCCGTCACGATCGGCGGGTCGCGCACGATTTCGGCCTGATCCTCGGGTGGACCGTCGCCGGCGGCGCCCTCTGGGTCGTCGGCGCCGTGTTGCCGCACGCGTGGCAGCTGCCGTTGTGGACGGCGGCCCTGGCTCTCGAACTGCTCGGCACGATCCTCGGGTACCCGATACCGGGTCGGGGAAAGGTCTTGATCGAATCGTGGGACCTGTCCGGCCCCCACATCGCCGAACGCACCTCGCTGTTCGTCCTCATCGCCGTCGGTGAGGGATTGCTCGTCACCGGCCTCGCTTTCGTCGAGAAGGAGTCGTCGGTCTCATCGGTCGCGTCGCTGACGACGGCGTTCGTCGCGGCCGCGGCCGCGTGGTGGATCTACTTCGATCACGGTGAGCGCGTCGGCGCGGAGGCGATCGAGGCCTCGGACGAGCCGGGCCGACTCGCCCGCACGGTGTACACCTGGGTGCACCTTCCGATCATCGGCGGGATCGTGTTGATGAGCGTGGGCGACAAGGAGATGCTCTCGCATCCCGATCAGCGCAGTGCCGCCGCGACGATCGTCATCGTCGGCGCGCCCCTTCTCTTCCTCGTCGGGACCGCGCTCTTCCGGCGGACTCTCGAAGGACGGTGGTCGCGCGCTCAGCTCTTCGGCCTCGTCGGTCTGGCCGTGCTCGCGGGTCTGGCCGTCTTCGTCCCGCTCTTCGACGCGCTCGCGCTGTCGATCACGGCCGCCCTCCTCCTCGTCGGCGTCGCCGCGGGCGAGACGATCGAGCGGGTGCGTCGTGGTCGCAAGGCGGGGGGATGACCGCTCTCGCGTGTGCCGTGTGGTGGGCCCGGAGGGGCTCGAACCCTCGACCCGCGGATTAAAAGTCCGATGCTCTGCCAACTGAGCTACAGGCCCTGATGACACCAGCCTACCGGGACTGTCGCGCCCGGCGTGCTCACCGCCGCGAGCGCGCGACCACCCAGAACAGGTAGGCCCCGCCGACCACGCCGGTCAGCAGGCCCACCGGGATCTGCAGGGGAGCGAGCGCGCGCTGCGCGATGACGTCGGCGACGACGAGCACGGTCGCGCCGGTGAGGGCGGAGCCCACGAGGGGGATGCCGGCGCTGCCGAGCATCCGCCGCGCGAGCTGCGGGGCGGCCAGGGCGACGAACCCGATCGGACCGGCGACCGCCGTGGTCGTTCCGGTCAGGAGGGCGGCGACGACGATCAGGGCCAGACGCAGCCGCGGCGTGCGCACGCCCAGCGCGCGGGCGGTGTCGTCCCCGAGCTCGAGCGCGCGCAGATCCCGGTGCAGCAGCACGAGCACGAGACTCAGGATGCCGATCGACCCGGCGAGCAGAGCGACGTCGTCCATCGACGTCGCGGCGAGGCTCCCGTGCAGCCACTGATCGGCGTTGCGGGCGACGTCGATCGGGGCCCGCGTCAGCAGATAGTCGTTGACCGCGGCGAGAAGCATCGACAGGGCGATCCCCGCGAGGATCGTGCGCTCGCGCGACACCCCGACGCTGCGCGCGATGAGCATCACCACGACCACGGTGAGCAGGCCGCCCGTCCAGGCTCCGGCCGCCGGCGAGGCGGTGGGGGCGATCACGATCAGGCCGATCAGCGCGCCGGTCGCCGACCCGGCGGTGAACCCGACGATGTCGGGACTGGCGAGCGGATTGCGGGCGAGCGTCTGGAACACCGCGCCGGCGAGCGCGAGGGCGGCGCCGATCAGGAGAGCGGCCAGCACCCGGGGTACGCGCAGTCCGAGCACGACGACGCTCGTGCGGGCGTCGGCGTGACCGGTGAGGGCGGACACGACCTCGGGCAGCGACGTGTGGAACGAACCGGTCGTCAGGCCGACCACGGCGGCGGCGAGGGCGACGGCGAGGGTCACCGCCGTGACGAGGACGCCGCGGCGTCGTCGCGCCTGCACGGCGGGGCGGGTCACGTCGTCCTCCGCAGAACGAGCCACAGCAGCAGCGGGGCGCCCAGGAACGCGGCGACGATCCCCGCCTCGATCTCGCCCGGGGCGGCGATGACGCGACCGAGGATGTCGCTCGCGAGGGTGAGCGCGGCCCCGACGAGGGCGGCGAGGGGGAGGGAGCGGCGGACGTCGGGGCCCACAAGGCGGCGCACGAGGTGGGCGACGAGCAGCCCGATGAAGGCCAGGGGGCCGGCGGCCGAGGTCGCGGTGGCGCACAGGAGGGTGATCGCCGCTCCCGCGCCGACGATGACGACCGTGGGCGACACCCCGAGCGAGCGAGCGACGTCGGTGCCGAGCGCGAGCTGGTCGACGCCGCGCGAGACGACGACCGCCAGGACCGCCCCGACCAGGGCGAACGGAAGGAGCTGCAGGGCCACGTCGGGGTCGCGCCGCTCGAAGGATCCGACCGCCCAGAATCGGAACGACTCGAAAGTGTCGTCGTCGGCGAGGGTGACGATGCGCACCACCGCCGATAGGCACGCGGTCAGGGCGACACCGGCCAGCACGAGTCCGACGGTGTCGGCGCGGCGACCGGAGCGGGCCGCGGCGTTGACGAGGACGGCGGCTCCCGCGGCCCCCGCGAACGCGAACCAGACGTATCCGCCGGCCGTGCCCATGCCGAAGAAGGCGATCGCCGTGACCACCCCCAGGGCGGCTCCCGCGTTCACCCCCAACAGGCCGGGGTCGGCGAGCGGATTGCGCGTCACCGCGCGCATGAGCACGCCGGCGATGCCCAGACACGCGCCCGTCAGGAGGGCAGTGAGGGTGCGGGGCGCTCTCAGTTCGTGGACGATCACGCCGACGGCATCCCGACGGTCCGAGAAGAGGGCGGCGACGACGTCCGCGGGTGCGAGGGGTCGCGAGCCGACGGCCAGCCCGGCGACGGCCAGGGCGGCGACGATCACCGTCATCGCGATGATCCACGCGATGAGCCGCGTCCGTTCGGCGCGACGACGGGTGCCGTGGGGAGGGACCGGCGTCGCGGAGGCGACGGTGGTCGGAACAGGCACAAAGGTAAGGATAACCTCACTAGGTGATCGTCTTTCGTTCCCCGTCCCGTCATGCCCGTTTCCGTCCTCGCCGTCGTGGTGCCGCCTCCCTCGGCATCGGAGCGGTCGCCATCGCCGTCCTCGGCTTGACCGGGTGCGCCGGTCCCGCCCCGACGTCCGGGGTGGATGCCGAGGCCGGAGCCACGGGTCAGTGGGTCGTGGCGCGCGATCTCGAGCCGGGCATGGGCTCGAGCGCGAACGACGGCGTGTTTCCGCGTCAGGTCACGCACTTCGCCGGGGTCACGGAGATCCCTTCGGCGCCGTCGCGCATCGCGGTCGTCTCGACCGGCCAGCTCGACGCGCTTCTCACCCTGGGCGTCGTGCCGACCGCCGCGACCCGCGCCGAGAACAGCGGACTCGTGCCGGCCTACCTGCGCGAGGCCTTCCCCCAGGATGCCGCCTCCCTCGATGCCATGACCGACATCGGCGTGCGCACCGAGCCCGACCTCGAAGCCATCGCCCAGGCCCGCCCCGACCTCATCCTCATCAACTCCACGCGGGGTGCGGAGCTCTTCGACGCGCTCTCGGCGATCGCGCCGACGGTCGTCACGAAGGGCAACGGGGTGAACTGGAAGAGCGACTTCCTGCTCATCGCCGATGCCCTCGGCGATGAGGGCGCGGCACGCGGCATCCTGGACTCCCTCCAGGCGGACAGCGCCGCCTTCGCCTCGACGCACGCGGACGGGGAGCCGACGGTGTCGTTCCTGCAGTCGACCGGTGACCGCACCCGGATCATGGGCGTGCCGTCGTTCGCCGGCGGGGTGGCGCAGGACCTCGGGCTCGGGCGCCCGGCGTCGCAGCAGTTCGACGAGACGTCGCAGGACATCAGCGCCGAGCAGATCGATCTCGCCGACGCCGACCACGTCTTCTACGCGGGGATCGGCCAGGGTCTCGCGTTCATCGAGGACGCCCCGCTGTGGCAGACCCTCGGGGCGGTGGCCGACGGCAACGCCGTGGCCGTGGATTACGACCCGTGGTTCATGAACGCCGGCCCGACGGCGGCGCGACTCGTGCAGGACGAGATCGTCGAGGTCGTCGGTCGAGGCTGACTCCCGCAGGCATGACGAAAGCGAGCGCCGAACCCCCTCGCCTGGGGTCCGGCGCTCGCCGTCAGGTCCGATCGGTCGTCGATCGGTCGGAAGCGTGATCGCTCACGCTCCGAGGACTCACATCGGGGGCATCAGCACCGAGTCGATGAGGTACACGGTCGCGTTGGCGGTCTGGACGCCACCGCAGATGACGTTGGCGTCGTTCACCTTGATCGAGTCACCCGAGCCCGAGACGGTGACGTCCTGGCCCTCGACGGTGGTCTGGGTGCCGTCGATCTCGTCGGGCGTGAGCTGACCGGGGACCACGTGGTACGTGAGGATCTTGGTCAGGGTGTCGGTGTCGGTCTTCAGCGAGTCGATGGTCGCGGCATCGATCTTCGCGAACGCGTCGTCGACCGGGGCGAAGACGGTGAACTCGCTGCCGTTGAGCGTGTCGACCAGGTTCACGTTGGGGTTCAGCTGGCCGCTGACCGCCGCGGTGAGGGTCTTCAGGAGCGGGTTGTTCGAGGCGGCGACGGCGACCGGGTCGGCAGCCATGCCCTCGACCGAGCCGGCGCCCGAGGGAACGGCGGCGGCGTAGTCGGCGCAACCGGGGCCCACGAGGTTGGCGGCGGGGTCCATCATCGACGCCGACGCGGAGGGCGAGGCCTCCATCGAGGGGGCCATCGAGCTGCTGTCCTCGGCGGTTCCGCCCGAGGTGGTGCCGCCCGAGCACGCGGTGAGAGCGAAGGCCGAGCCCAGAACGAGGGCGAGACCGGCGACGACAGGCTTCTTGTTGGTGAGCATGACATTCCTCCGAAATCGTTCGGATCGCGTCTGCGACCCGTCAGGGACACCCCGGTGCGAGGGGCGGTTCGCCGTGGAGCGGCTTACACAGGGTCTTCGGGACCCCCCGGGGATCGGATTGCGGAATGTTGCGAAAGGGCCCCGGATTCCCGTCGTCGTTCGGGGAAAAGCCCAGGTCGGGAACACATAAATATTCTTCAGAATGTTTTTGAAACCGTCCCGGAAGGCGGGCTGCGGGCCGGTCGCCGCCCTCCTTAGCCCAACCGCGACGCGCGCGCACGTACGCGTGACTCCCGGGCGACGTAGGGAATGATGGATGCCATGGTGATCGACGGCTTCGACCTCCCCGACGACGGGGCGGGAGCCGCCGACCAGATCGGCGCCCTTCTCCTCCGGGTCGCCGACGGCGACCGCTCCGCCTTCGCCGCCGTGTACGACGCGCTGTCCGCTCGCGCGTTCGGACTCATCCTGCGGGTCCTCGTGGACCGCGCGCAGAGCGAAGAAGTCCTGCAGGAGGTTTTTCTCGAGGTCTGGCAATCCGCCGCGCGGTTCACTCCGAACAGAGGACAGGGAAGGTCGTGGGTACTCACGATCGCGCATCGACGAGCGGTGGACCGGGTCCGGTCCTCGCAGTCGAGCACGGATCGAGATGTGCGTGCGGGCTTCCGGGATATGGATGTCGCTTACGACGACGTCTCCGAAAGAGTAGAACTGAAAATGGAAGGGCGGCGCGTCGTCGATGCATTGGCGACGCTTCCCGACGCCCAGAAGGAAGCCCTCACGCTCGCCTATTTCGGTGGGTACAGCCAAAGTGAGATCGCTACCCTCGTCGGGGCGCCGCTCGGAACGATCAAAACCAGGATGCGCGACGGATTGTCGCGACTGAGGATGGAAATGGGGGTGGACAAGTGAACGAGAGGGATTTCGCCGACCTCGCCGTCGGACACGCGATGAATGCGTTGTCGGAGGCAGATGAACGCGCGTACCAGGAGGCTTTGGCAGGCAATCCGCACTGGGACCACCATGTCCGCGATGCCAGCGACATCGTCACCGCCATCAGCGCCTCGATCGAACCCGTCGAGCCCCCGCCGTCCGTGCGTGAGGCTCTCTTCGCGCGCATCTCCGACCTTCCGCAGGATTCCGCTCCGATGTCGGTGTCAGCCGGCGCGCAGGCGATGCTCGACGACGAGGACTTCGCCGCCGCGGGTGCCGCCCCTGTCGCCTCCGAACGCGAAGCGGTCGCGGTCGGTCCGTCGGCGGCATCCGGATGGGGACCGCGTCGATGGTTCACCCTCGCCGCCTCTTTCGCCGCCGTCCTCGTGCTCGGATTCGGCGCGGTGACGGTCAGCCAGATCTTCTCCCCGCCGCCCGCCGTGGTCGCCCTGCAGCAGATCGAGGACGCCCCCGACGCCCAGTCGGCGACCACCACGCTGCCCGACGGCACCGTCGCGACCGCGCACTGGTCGCCCTCGACGGGGCAGAGCGTCCTCGTGACCGACGGGATGCCGATGCCCGAGGCCGGCAAGACGTACGAGCTCTGGTTCGTGCGGGGCGAGACGCCGATCGCCGCGGGAACCTTCGAACCGGACGCCGACGGCAAGGCGACCGCCGTGCTGCAGGGCGAGATGCACAGCGGCGACGTGATCGCCGTGACGATCGAGCCCGCGGGCGGCTCGCCCGACGGGACGCCCAGCACGGCTCCGGTCGTCGCCGTCGCCACGGCCTGAGCATCCACGGGGGAGCGGGTCGCTCGCGGCCCACTCGCCCCGGGGCACGCTCTAGCCTGGAACGATGAGCGATTCACCCCGCGAATTCCACAAGCCGGTCCGCCGGCCCGCCGAGCTCTTCGATCGGCTGTTCTCGGCCGAAGATCCGGCGGAGGTCTCGCGCGTCGCCCACAGCACCGCCCAGGCTCTGCTCTCTCGGGTGCGTGCCGATCCGAGCGTCGACGTGGTCGAGCGCCTCGTCGCCTTCACCGACGATCACGGCATCGACGACATCGCGGAACTGTGGTCGCGTTCGCCCGCACGGTCGCTCCCCGGTTCGCTGTGGCGGCTCTACCTGCTGCAGCTGATGATCCACGACGATGCTCCGACCGCGGCGCTGCTCTACGAGCGCGGGAGGGTCGAGATGGCCACCGTCGACGCGGTGGTCGCGGGAGCCCCCGCTCCGGCCGGCCCGGAGGAGCTCGTCCAGCTCATCGACACCATCCTGCGCGGTCTGTTCGAGGGGGACTTCGCGGTGGCCCTCGATCGTGCCGCGGCCTTCTGTCGCGTGCAGGCGGCCGGCTCGACGCACCTCGCCGACGACTACGAGAACACCGAGTCGGAGCGTGCGACCGCCCTCACCACGCGCGCGCTGCGGCTCGCGACGTACGCGGACGACCTCTCGGCCTCGGCCGCGCTCTGGCGCCGCGACGCCCTCAGCTGAGCCTTTGCCCTCAGCTGAGCCTTTGCCCTCGGGGGGCCTCACGTGCCGCGTCGCTGGACCCGCAACAGAGTGGCCTCGACGCTCGACGGGGCCAGGAAAGTCGGGCCCGGAAGCGGGGGATGGCGGCGCGGGCGCTGCGCGGCCGTCCCGCAAAAGAAAAGTGCCGGACCGCAGAACGCCTCTCGGCGCAAGGCCGCTCATAGCGGCAGAAGATGGAGCCCGGGGTTACTGCGGCCCGGCTGTAGAAGTGTAACAAGGCGACCGCGAAGACATTCCCTCGCACGCCCCCGTTGACAAGGCCCGGGCGTGTCGGGCCCCCGGCGTAGGCTCGCTGCATGGCTTGGCGTTTCGCTCTCATGATCGACCCCGTGGCATCCGATGATCAGGGCGGCGATCACACCGGCACTCTCCGCGTCGTCGATCCCGACGCCGCCGCTCTGCCGCTCGGCGAACTGAGCGCGCAGCGCGGAGATGGGGTCTTCGAGTCGATCGGGGTGGTCGACGGGCACCCCCACGAGGTCGGACCCCACCTCGAGCGTCTCGCCCATTCGGCGGCCCTATGCGATCTCCCCGCACCGAACCTCGCCCAGTGGCGCGCGGCGGTCGACCGGGTCGCGACCGAAGCCGGGCCGGGGGAGAGCGTGATCAAGCTCATCCTGAGCCGTGGCGTCGAGGGGGGTCCGCACCCCACGGCGTGGGTCACCCTCGCGGACGCCCCCGACAACACGGCGGCGCGGCGAGACGGGGTGCGTGTGGTGACACTCGACCGCGGTTACCCCCTGGGCGTCCCGGCGCAGTCGCCCTGGCTGCTGCTCGGGGCGAAGACCCTGTCGTACGCCGTGAACATGGCCGCGATCCGCGAGGCCAAGCGCCGCGGGGCCGACGACGCCGTCTTCGTCACCACCGACGGTTTCGTACTCGAGGCTCCCACGGCATCCGTGCTCCTCCGGATCGACGGACGGTTCGTCACCCCGGCGCCGAGCGCGGGCATCCTGCACGGCACGACGCAGCTGAGCGTCTTCGCGCACCTCGAGGGGCGTGGTCTCCTGACCACGTACGAGACCGTCCCGGTGGCCGATCTCTCGCGCGCGGATGCCGCGTGGCTGCTGTCGAGCGTGCGTCTCGCGGCTCCGATCTCCGCCGTCGACGGTGTGCCCGTCGCGATCGACCGCGACCTCACCGACGATCTGAACGCGTTCCTCCTCGAGCGTCGCGACTGAGCGGGGTCCGCGGCGGGGACGGGCGTGTCGGGCCGCGCGCGCGTCGTGATCGAGCGTCTGTCGGAGCGAGCACGCCTCGCGATCGCCCGCGCGACGCGACCAGGTGCAGGCCCGACCGAGCGTGCATCGCGATCGAGCGTGCATCACGATCGACGGCCACCGGGAACGACGAAGGCCCCGCCGGAGCGGGGCCTTCGCGGGGCGTCTTATCCGAAGCGTCCCGAGACGTAGTCCTCGGTGGCCTGCACGGTCGGCGCCGTGAAGATCGTGGACGTGTCGTTGTACTCGATGAGCTTGCCGGGCTTGCCGGTTCCGGCGATGTTGAAGAACGCGGTCTTGTCGCTCACGCGCGAGGCCTGCTGCATGTTGTGCGTGACGATCACGATCGTGTACTCGTTCTTCAGCTCGGAGATGAGCTCCTCGATCGCGAACGTCGAGATGGGGTCGAGCGCCGAGCACGGCTCGTCCATCAGCAGCACGTCGGGTGAGACGGCGATCGCGCGCGCGATGCACAGACGCTGCTGCTGACCGCCCGAGAGGCCCCCGCCGGGCTTGTCGAGGCGGTCCTTGACCTCGTTCCACAGGTTCGCACCCTGCAGCGACTTCTCGACGAGCGCGTCGCCGTCGCTCTTCGAGAGGCGTTTGTTGTTCAGCCGGGCACCGGCGAGCACGTTCTCACGGATCGACATCGTGGGGAACGGGTTGGGGCGCTGGAACACCATGCCCACGTGACGGCGCACGAGCACCGGGTCGACGCCCGGGCCGTAGAGGTCGTCGCCGTCGATCAGCACGCGACCCTTCACATGTCCGCCGGGGATGACCTCGTGCATGCGGTTCAGCGTGCGCAGGAACGTGGACTTGCCGCATCCCGAGGGTCCGATGAAAGCGGTGACGGAGCGAGGCTCGATGTCGATCGAGACGCCCTCGACCGCGAGGAAGTCGCTGTAGTAGACGTTGAGGTCCTGGACCTCGATGCTCTTGGACACGAAGGTGCCTTTCTTGGGCTCAGCGCGCCTTGGGCGCGAACACCGCCGCCACGATACGGGCGATCAGGTTGAAGATGACGACGAGGACGACCAGGAGGAAAGCGGCTCCCCAGGCCTGGGCCTGGGAGGCGTCGATGTCCTGCCCCGGGAAGCTGTACGCGGTGTACGCCATGACGGGGAGGGTCTGCATCGGGCCTTCGAACGGGTTGGAGTTGAAGTTGTCGGTGAAGCTCGCCGCGATGAAGATCGGCGCGGTCTCACCGACCACGCGGGCCACGGCCAGCACGACGCCGGTGATGATGCCCGACGCAGCCGTGCGCAGCACGACCTTGATGATCGTCGCCGAGCGCGGGACGCCCAGGGCGAGCGACGCCTCGCGCAGATCGGCGGGCACGAGGCGCAGCATCTCCTCCGTCGAGCGGATGACGATCGGGATCATCAGCACGGAGAGGGCGATGGATGCCGAGAACCCGCTGAAGGCCTTCGGCCCGACGATCAGGCTGAACAGCGAGAACGCGAACAGACCGGCGACGATCGAGGGGATGCCCGTCATGACGTCGACGAGGAAGGTGATCGCGCGGCGCAGCGGGTTGCTGGGCTGCGCGTACTCGACGAGGTAGACGGCGGCCAGGATGCCGATCGGCACGGAGATGAGGGCGGCGATCCCCGTGATGATGAGCGTTCCCGTGATCGCCTGCCAGGCGCCCGCGGTCGCGACGACCTCGAGGGTGTCGGGGTCGAACGCCGTGCCGCCCACCTGCGTGATGAACTGCAGGTTCACGACAGCGAGTCCCTTGGAGACCACGGTCCACAGCGTCGAGATCAGCGGGGCGACGGCGAGCAGGAAGGCCGCGGTGACGAGCCCGCGCACGACGCGGTCGACGGCTTTGCGGCGGTTCTCGACGATCGAGGAGCCGACGCCGATGGCGATCAGGTAGAGCACCGCGGTGAGGATGAGCCACGCGGCGATGTTGAAGCCGCCGAAGAGCAGCTGCAGGCCGGCGACGACGGCCGCGACGCCGACGAGCACCATCGGCTCGATGAAGCGGGGCAGCTGCCCGCTGGTGAGGGCCAGCGGCGCGGAGGGGGCCGTGACGGTCATGAGCGCTTGCCCTTCTTGCGACCCTTGGCGCCGGGGCCCGTCGCGCCGATGATGTAGCGGGCGAACATGTTGACCGCCAGCGAGATGACGAACAGCATCAGACCGGTGCCGATGAGCGCGGAGCGCTGCAGGTCGGTCGCGATCGGGAAGTTCAGCGCGATGTTGGCCGCGATGGTCTGCGAGTTGTACCCGTCGGTCAGCAGGAGCACCGAGTAGATGAGGCTGGGCGACACGATCAGCGCGATGGCCATGGTCTCGCCGAGGGCGCGGCCGAGGCCGAGGAGCGTCGCCGAGACCATGCCGCTGCGCGCGTAGGGGAACACCGCCAGGCGGATCATCTCCCAGCGTGTGGCACCGAGGGCGAGGGCGGCCTCTTCGTGCAGGCGCGGCGTCTGCAGGAAGATCTCGCGCGTGATCGAGGTGACGATCGGGAGGATCATGACCGCGAGCACCACGCCACCGGTGAGCATGGTCGAACCCGTCGACGACACCGGCCCCTGGAACAGCGGGATCCAGCCGAGGTACTCGTTGAGGAACTCGCCGACGGGCAGCAGCAGCGGGCGCATGACGATGATGCCCCACAGGCCGAAGACGATCGAGGGCACCGCGGCGAGCAGGTCGACGACGTAGCCGAGGGCGCCGGCCACGCGACGCGGGGCGTAGTGCGAGATGAACAGCGCGATGCCGATGGCCACCGGCGTGCCGATGATCATGGCGATGAAGGCCGCCCACACGCTGCCGAAGAGCAGCGGGCCGACGTACTCCCAGAAGTTCGACCACTGCCCGTTCTGGTAGCCGGCGAGGTCGCCTTCGCTCCAGTTGGCCGTGATCGCGGGCAGACCGCGAAGGATGAGGAAGATCGCGACGCCCGCGAGGATGATCATGATCGACACCGCGGCCGTGGTCGACAGACCCAGGAAGACGGAGTCGCCGACCCGGCGCTTGCCCACGATGCTCGTGCGGGCCGGGGTCGGATCGGTCGGTGCGGACGGGGCGGTCTCGGTGTCGGAGACGGTGTCAGTCACGGGGGACCTTACGCTCGGCACGGGTCATGGGTGCTCCTCGGTCGGGTGGTCTCTGAGGATGTCGGCTCAGCGGAGCGTTCGACTCGGGTCGACCGTTCCGATCAGCCCGGCCCGACCCGCACGGAAGGTGCGAGCCGGGCCGAAACCGGAGAGATGTTTACTTGATGGCGGCGAGCGTCTCGGCAGCAGCCTCGAGCACCGAGTCGGGCAGCGGGGCCGAGCCGGCGTTCTTTGCGGCAACCTGCTGGCCGAGCGAGCTGGTCACGAAGCCGAGGTACGACTTCACGAGCTCGGCCTGCTTGGCGTCCTTGAACGAGGTGCAGGTGACGGCGTACGAGACCAGCGGGATGGGGTAGGTCTCGGCGGTGAGCTTCGAGTAGTCGAACTTCTTCGACAGGTCGCCCGTGACGCCGTTGGAGGCGTCGACGGCCGCGGCCTCGAAGGTCGCCGTGACGGCCTCGGGGCTGTAGGCGACGGCGGTGCCGTCCTGGATGACCGACGCCGCGTTCAGGTCGCCGATGGCGGAGTGGTCGGCGTAGCCGATGGTGCCGGAGCCGGCCTTGACGGCCTCGACGACGCCGGAGCCGCCCTTCTGCTTGGAGACGTTGCCCTCGATGGGCCAGTCCTTGCCCGCGGGCGAGGTCCACACCGACGACTGGGTCGCGGCGAGGTAGTTCGTGAAGTTCTGGGTCGTGCCCGAGCCGTCCGAACGCGCGACGGTGGTGATGGCGCCGGCGGGAAGCGCGGTGCCGTTGTCCTTGGTGATGGCCGGGTCGGACCAGTCGGTGATCTGCAGCGCGAAGATCTTCGCGATGGTCTCGCCCGAGAGCTTGAGCTCGGTCACGCCGGGGATGTTGAAGATGATCGCGACACCGTCGAGGTAGACGGGGATGTTCACGCCGCCGTCGGTGCACAGCGCCTTGGACTGGGTCGTCTGGTCGGCGTTGAGGGGCGCGTCGGAGCCGGCGAAGTCGTACGCGCCGCTCAGGAAGTTGGTGACGCCACCGCCGGAGCCCTGCGACTTGTCGTAGTTGATCGTGACGCCCTTGGCCTGGGCGTTGTAGGCGCTGGTCCACGCGGCCTGCGCGTTGGCCTGGGCGCTGGAGCCACCCGCGGTGATCGTGCCCGAGAGGTTCGGGTCGATGCTGAAGGCCACGTCGGACGAGGTGGGGGAGGCTGAGGTGCCCGCGGCGTCGCCGGAGCCCGAGGTGCCGGCGCAGCCGGCGAGAGTCAGGGAGGCCACGGCGGCCACGGAGCCCAGCAGGGCGAGTCGGGAGAGCTTCACGGTGTGAATCCTTCGCATGTTTGGGGACGGAACCCGGTGCAGGGTTCGTCGTGAACGGTAAACAGCGACTCTTAAGAGTCTGCGTTGTGCGGGTGAACGGAAGGTGAACCGGGGCGGCCCGTCCGGGGTGTTTCCCGGGGCCTTGTACTGTTCGTCCCCGTGACGACCTCCGCCTCCGCCGCCCAGGCTCCGCTCGATCGAACGGATGCCGCCGCCCCCGCGCGCACGCTCATCGACCTTCTGTCGGCCGTGGCCGCACGGCATCCCGAGGCCTCCGCGATCGACGACGGATCCGGCGCCCTCAGCTACCGGGAGCTGCTCGCCCGCGTGTGGAAGACGGCCGCCGCCCTGCACGACGCGGGGGTGCGACGCGGCGACCGCGTCGGCGTGCGCATGCCGTCGGGCTCGAAAGAGCTGTACGTCTCGATCCTCGCCGTGATGGCTGCGGGGGCCGCGTACGTTCCGGTCGACGCGGACGATCCGGACGAGCGTGCGCGCCTGGTATTCGGCGAGGCGGGCGTGCGCGGGATCGTCGCCGGGACCGGGGAGTTCGTGCCCGCCGAGGGCGACGGCGACCTCGTGAGGTTGTACGAGGGGGCCGCGCCGCACCCGAGCACGAGCGCCGTGCCGATCGTGGCCCCGCCCACGGTCGACGACGACGCCTGGATCATCTTCACGTCCGGATCGACCGGCGTGCCCAAGGGCGTGGCCGTGTCGCACCGCTCCGCCGCGGCCTTCGTCGAAGCGGAGGGGCGCATCTTCCTGCAGGGCGAGCCGCTCGGCCCGGGCGATCGCGTGCTGGCCGGACTCTCGGTCGCGTTCGACGCCTCGTGCGAGGAGATGTGGCTCGCGTGGGGTCACGGGGCGTGCCTCGTCCCCGCCCCGCGCTCCCTCGTCCGCTCGGGCGAGGACCTCGCGCCGTGGCTGCTGCGGCAGGGGATCACGGTGGTCTCGACGGTCCCCACCCTCGCGGCGATGTGGCCGGCCGACTCGATCGAGAACGTGCGCCTGCTCATCTTCGGCGGAGAGGCGTGCCCGCCCGAACTGGCCGCCCGCCTCGTCGCCGAGGGGCGCGAGGTCTGGAACACCTACGGGCCCACCGAGGCCACGGTCGTCGCGTGCGCGGCACCCCTGGACGGCACCCTCCCGGTGCGCATCGGCCTGCCCCTGGACGGCTGGGCGCTCGCCGTCGTCGACGCGGAGGGACTCCCGGTCGCCGAGGGCGAGGTGGGCGAGTTGATCATCGGGGGCGTCGGTCTCGCGCGCTACCTCGATCCCGCGAAGGATGCCGAGAAATACGCGCCCATGCCGACCCTCGGGTGGGAGCGGGCCTATCGCTCGGGCGACCTCGTGCGCTTCGAAGCGGCGGGGCTCGTCTTTCAGGGGCGCGCCGACGACCAGGTGAAGGTCGGGGGCCGTCGCATCGAACTCGGCGAGGTCGAGTCGGCCCTGCAGGACCTTCCTCAGGTCAGCGCCGCCACCGTCGCGGTGCGCACCACCGACGCCGGCGTCCCCGTGCTCGTGGGATACCTCGTCATGGAGGACGGCCGCGAGCTCGATCGCGCAGCCGCCCGCTCGCTCCTGGCCGAGCGCCTGCCGGCCGCGACGATCCCGCTGCTGGGGGTCGTCGACTCCCTCCCCGTGCGCACGTCGGGCAAGGTCGACCGCGCGGCGCTCCCGTGGCCGCTGCCGGGAGTGGACGCCCCCGCCCCCACCGACTTCTCGGCCGACGAGGCGTGGCTCGCCGAGCAGTGGCAGGCGGTGCTGGGGCTGGCCGTGACCGATCGCAAGGCGGACTTCTTCGATCTCGGGGGCGGCTCGCTCGCCGCCGCGCAGCTCGTCTCCCGCATCCGCGCGCGCGTGCCGGAGTTCTCCGTCGCCGACATCTACGACGTGCCGCGGCTCGGCGCGATGGCCAAGGCCCTCGGGCCCCAGCTGGGCGACGAGACGCCGGCGTCGTTCCACCGGGCGGTTCCGACGCCGCGTGCGACGCAGTGGGTGCAGACCGTGCTCGGTGCTCCGCTGTTCATCCTCTCCGGCATCCGCTGGCTCCTGTACCTGCTCACGGCGTCGGCCATCCTGCAGCTCGTGCCCGGGTTCGAGGTGCTGCCGAGCGTCCCCTGGGGCGTGCTCGTGGTCGGGCTGCTGGTCTTCGCGACGCCGTTCGGGCGCATGGCGATCGCCGTGGCATCCGCGCGACTGCTGTTGGCGGGCGTGCGCGCGGGCGACTATCCGCGCGGGGGCTGGGTGCACATCCGGCTCTGGCTCGCCGAGCAGATCGCCGACCAGGTGGATGCCGTCGGCCTGGCCGGAGCGCCCTGGGTGTCGTACTACGCCCGTGCGCTGGGCGCGCGGATCGGTCGCGATGTGGATCTGCACGCGCTGCCCCCGGTCACCGGTCTACTCGTCGTGGGCGACGGGGCGTCGATCGAGCCGGAGGTCGATCTCACCGGGTACTGGATCGACGGCGACCTCGTGCGCATCGGCGAGGTGCGCATCGGCGCCGAGGCGACCGTGGGCGCCCGGTCCACTCTCGCGCCGGGGACGAGGATCGGCCGTCGCGCCGAGATCGCCCCGGGTTCCGCGGTCTTCGGACGGGTCAAGGCCGACCAGTCGTGGGCCGGGTCTCCCGCCGTCCGCGTGGGCGGAACGGCCAAGGACTGGCCGGCCGAACGGCCGCCGACGCCCACCCGCTGGCTCTGGGCCTATGCGGCGTCGGCGGTGCTGCTCGCGCTGCTCCCGCTCGCCGCGTTCACGGTCGGCGGTCTCGTCCTCGCGCAGGGGATCCGCGGATCGGCGACCCTGGCCGACGCGGCGGGAGCGGCCTTCGCCTGGCTCGTTCCGGCCGTCGCCGTCACGGGACTCGTGTTCGCGGCATCCGTGGTGCTGCTTGTCCGCGTGTTCTCGCTCGGGCTCGCGGAGGGGACGCACCCGGTGCGCAGCCGCGTGGCGTGGCAGGCGTGGACGATCGAGCGTCTGCTGGACGCTGCGCGCACGATCCTGTTCCCGCTGTACTCGTCGCTGTTCACCCCCGTCTGGCTGCGGATGCTGGGCGCGCGCGTCGGCCGTGACGTCGAGGCATCCACCGTCCTTCTCCTGCCGTCGATGGCGCGGATCGAAGACGGCGCGTTCCTCGCCGACGACACGATGGTCGCCTCGTACGAACTGCACGCCGGATGGCTGCGGATCGGGCCGGTGCGCATCGGCAAGCGCGCGTTCCTCGGCAACTCGGGCATGGCCGCCCCCGGTCACCGGGTGCCGCGCGACGGACTCGTGGCCGTGCTGTCCGCCGCGCCGCGCAAGGCGAAGGCCGGATCGTCCTGGCTCGGTTCACCGGCTGTGCGCCTGCGGCGTCTGTCGGCGGAGGGCGACGAATCGCGCACCTACCGCCCCACCGCGGGACTCCGACTCGCCCGCACGCTGTGGGAGCTGTGCCGGTTCGTGCCCGTCGTCGTGACGTGCGCCATCGGCCTCGGGGTCGTGTTCTCCCTCGCGGCGCTGTGGCAGGGCGTCGGACCGGTGTGGACGCTGCTGCTGTCGGGCGTGGTCCTGCTCGCGGCCGGGGCCGTCGCCGCCGGCGTCTCCACGGCGGCGAAGTGGGCGATCGTCGGTGTCATCCGTGCGGGGGAGCAGCCGCTGTGGTCGAGCTTCGTCTGGCGCACCGAAGTGTCGGACACCTTCACCGAGATGGTCGCTGCGCCCTGGTTCGCGCGGGCGGCCGCGGGAACCCCGGCGTTGGCCGTCTGGCTGCGGAGCCTGGGCGCGCGCATCGGTCGCGGCGTGTGGTGCGACAGCTACTGGCTCCCCGAGCCCGATCTCGTGACCCTCGGCGACGCGTCGACGGTCAATCGGGGCTGCGTCGTGCAGACGCACCTGTTCCATGATCGAATCATGAGCATGGACACCGTCGAGCTCGAGCCCGGGGCGACCCTCGGGCCCCACAGCGTGGTGCTGCCGGCCTCGACCCTCGGCGCCCACGCCACCGTCGGTCCCGCCTCGCTCGTGATGCGCGGCGAGACCGTTCCCGTCGGTTCGCGGTGGAGCGGCAACCCCATCGGCCCCTGGCGCGCGGTGAAGGTGCGCGCCTACCAGTCGACGTCGTGAGCACCGCCGACCCTTACGCCCCGCAGAGCGGCGACGTGTCATACGACGTGCTCTCGTACGATCTGACGCTCGGCTACCGCGTCCGCACCAACCGGCTCGAGGGCGTCGCGACGATCCGCGCCGTCGCCCGCGAGGCGCTGTCGTCGTTCGCACTCGACCTGGTGGGACTGCGCACGAGCCGTGTCCGGGTGAACGGGATGCCGGCGCGGTACGCCGGCGGACCGCGCGTGCTGCGCGTCACCCCGGGTGGGTCGATCGCCGCGGGAGACTCCTTCGACGTCGAGGTGACGTACGCGGGCGCTCCGGCCCCGCGGCGCTCGCGGTGGGGCGCCGTCGGGTGGGAGGAGCTGACCGACGGTGCGCTGGTCGCGGGGCAGCCGATCGGCGCGCCCACGTGGTTCCCGTGCAACGACCGGCCCGACAACCGCGCGACGATGCGTATGGAGATCACGGTCGACGACGGCTACACGGTCGCGGCCACCGGCGTCGCCGGGGCGAGCACGCGCCGCGGTGGTCGGGTGACGACGACTTTCACCTCGGACGTCCCCACGGCGACCTACCTCGCTGCGGTGCACGTGGGCCCCTATCGGACGCGCCCTCTCGTCGGCAGTGGGGATGGCGCCGTGCCGGCCGTGGTCGTCACGGCCCCGCCCGCGCTGACGGCGGCCGCCGACCGGGCGTTCTCGACGGTGCCCGACATGCTGCGTCTCTTCGAGCGGTTGTTCGGGCCGTATCCGCAGGAGGCGTGCACCCTCGTCGTGACGGCCGATGAGCTCGAGATCCCGCTCGAGGCCCAGGGCCTCGCCGTCTTCGGCATGAACCACCTCGTCCCCGCCGCCCAGCGGCTCGTGGCCCACGAACTCGCCCACCAGTGGTTCGGCAACAGCGTCGGTCTCGCGCGCTGGAGCGACATCTGGCTGAACGAGGGGTTCGCCTGCTACGCGGAGTGGCTGTGGTCGGAGCAGTCTGGTGCCGCCGACGTCGAGAGCTGCGTCGCCGAGAATTACGCCCGTCTGGCGGCGAAGCCCCGCGATCTGCTGCTGGTCGACCCCGGACCCGACGACATGTTCGACGACCGCGTGTACAAGCGCGGCGCGATCGCCCTGCACGCGGTCCGTCGTGCGCTCGGCGACGGTGCGTTCTTCGACCTCCTCCGCGCCTGGACCGTCGAGCACCGGCATGGGCTGGTCACCACCGATGACTTCCGTCACGCCGTCGAGCGGGCCGGGGGAGCGGATGCCGCGGCGGTCCTGTCGCGCTGGATCGATCACGAGGCGCTTCCTCCGCGTCCCTGAGCGTGGCGCGAAGCGTCAGCGCACGGCGATGGCGGCAACGAGGCCCGCGGGGGCCTCGATGTCGACACCGTTCCAGTTGCGAGGTTTCCTCGCGACGCCTCCGTCACCGACCGCGTGTCGGATGCGGGCCGTCCAGGCCGGACCCTGACCGCGCACCTCCACCCGCGCCGGATCGACCGCGAGACCTCGTCCATCGGCCTTGAGCACGGCCTCGACGCGGGCCCATCCGATCGCATCCTCGCCGCCGTGCGGGAGGATCCGCTCCAGACCGGCGGCGGCGGCGGGGACCGCATCGACGCCGATCCGCGTGTGGTTCCACGTCACCGCCACCACGGCCCACCCCGGTGCGTAGGAGACGGAGACGGCGGCATCCGCCCCCTCCACGCGCGGGCGACCGTGATCGCCCCCGCACGCGGCGCAGCGCGACGAGACGGTCGCGCCGGGGAGCAGCTCAGCGAGGAGGGCCCTCGACGCATCGCGCCGGGGCGAGCCGGCGGAAACCTCCCGCCAGGCCACCTCGACACCGGGCGGAAGCGTCACACCTGCGGTTCGTGCGTCTCGATCGCGACGATGCCCGCGCCGGGGTGCTCGACCGGCACGTGCACCACTGAGAACGCGGCGGGCTCGAGCGCCGAGGCGCTGCCGAGGTAGGAGCCGCTCATGGTGCCCGTCGCCAGCGCGAGCTCGTGCAGGATGTCGGGCAGCACGGGTCCGTGGCTGGCGAGCACGACGGGCTTGCGCGAACGCACCCGCTGCCCGATCACCGACCGGGCGTCGGCGCGGCCGTCTTCCCAGGCGTCCTGGCTGATCGACTCGGCGAACTGCACGCGCTGACCGATCGCCTGGGCGATGGGCGTGGCGGTGCGGACGCAGCGCTCCGCCGGGCTGGAGATCACGCGACGCACCCCGAACGCGAGCAGCGGCCCCACGATCGCCTGGGCCTGGCGTCGGCCGCGGGTGGTGAGCGGGCGGGCGGTGTCGCTACCCTCCCAGTCCTCGCGCGACCGCGCCTTCGCGTGCCGCAGCACGACGATCGGGAACGTCGGCAGGGCGCCCTCGTCGACGATCCGGCAGAACTCGTCGAGGATCTCGATGTCGACGGGGTAGCTCAGCCGCTTCCGCGCCTTCTTCAGACTCACCCACTCGATCGCGGCGACCTCTTTGTTCGGCACGAACGACGAGGTGCGCACGGCCGCGTCGGTCGCTTCGGCCGCCCAGTAGTGCACGATCTTCGTCCGGCCGTTCGGCATCCGATATCTCGACACCCCCACGGGGACGCCCAGGGCGACACGGATGCCGGTTTCTTCGCGGATCTCGCGCACGGCGGTCTCGGCGAGGGTCTCACCGGGGTCGACCTTGCCCTTGGGCAGCGTGAGGTCGCGGTACTTCGTGCGGTGGATGAGGAGGATGCGGAGCTTGCCCTCGATCACCCGCCACACGACACCGCCCGCGGCGTAGACGGCGGTCTCGGTCACCGCGCCGTCCGCGCGCGCCGCTTGCGCTGCACGAGCGCCATCGTGTGCTCCTGCAGGTCGACCAGGGGAGCGCCCTCGGCGTCGGTGCTGTGCCGCGTCCATTCGCCCTCGGAACCGAGGTGCCAGGAACTGGTGCCGTCGTTCATCGCGAGGTCGAACAGCGTCGTCAGCTCGCGAACCTGCGCCTCGTCGACCACCCGGACGAGCGCCTCGACGCGCCGGTCGAGGTTGCGGTGCATCATGTCGGCGCTGCCGATGAACACCTGCGGGTCGCCGTCGTTCGCGAACGAGAAGATGCGCGAGTGCTCCAGGTAGCGGCCGAGGATCGAGCGCACGGTGATGTTCTCGCTCATGCCCGCGACCCCGGGCTTGATCGAGCAGATGCCGCGCACCCACACCTCCACGGGCACCCCGGCCTGGCTGGCGCGGTAGAGCGCGTCGATGATCTGCTCGTCGACCATCGAGTTGACCTTGATGCGCACGCCCGACGGCCTGCCGGCGAGGGCGTTCTGCCGCTCCTTGTCGATGTGACGCAGCAGCCCCTTGCGCAGGTGCAGGGGGGCGACGAGGAGGCGCTTGAACTTCTTCTCGATCGCGTAACCGCTGAGCTCGTTGAACAGACGCGTGAGATCGCGACCGACCTGGTCGTCGACGGTGAAGAGGCCGAAGTCCTCGTAGATGCGACTGGTCTTGGGGTTGTAGTTGCCCGTGCCGACGTGGCTGTAGTGGCGCAGGCGCCCCTCTTCTTCGCGGATGACGAGAGCGAGCTTGCAGTGGGTCTTGAGGCCGACGAGGCCGTAGACCACGTGCACGCCCGCCTTCTCGAGCTTGCGCGCCCACACGATGTTGTTCGCCTCGTCGAAGCGCGCCTTGACCTCGACGAGGGCGAGCACCTGCTTGCCGGCCTCCGCCGCGTCGATGAGGGCCTGCACGATGGGGCTGTCGCCCGAGGTGCGGTACAGCGTCTGCTTGATGGCGAGCACGTGCGGGTCGCGCGCGGCCTGCTCGAGGAAGGCCTGCACACTCGTCGCGAACGACTCGTACGGGTGGTGCACGAGCACGTCGCCCTTGCGGATCGCGCCGAACAGGTCGGCGCGGCCGTTCTGCTCGGGCGGCTGGAAGGCCAGCGCCGTCTTGGGCACGTGGGGCGGGTAGTGCAGGTCGGGACGGTCGATGCGCGACAGGTCGAACAGGCCGCGCAGATCGAGGGAGCCGGGGAGGCGGTAGACCTCCTGGTCGGTGATGTCGAGTTCGCTCAGCAGCAGGTCGCGCGTGACGTCGTCCATGTCGTCGGTGATCTCGAGACGGATGGGCGGACCGAAACGGCGGCGGAGCAGCTCGGCCTCGAGGGCCTGGATGAGGTTCTCGGTCTCGTCCTCCTCGATCGTCATGTCCTCGTTGCGGGTGAGGCGGAACGCGTGGTGGTCGAGCACCTCCATCCCGGGGAAGAGGTCGCCGAGGTGATTGGAGATGAGTTCTTCGAGGGGGAGGTAGCGCACGCCCGGACCGTCGCCGGCGACCTCGACGAAGCGCGGGAGCATGGGCGGCACCTTGAGACGCGCGAACTCCTGCCGCCCGGTGCGGGCGTTGCGGATGCGGATGGCGAGGTTCAGCGACAGCCCCGAGATGTAGGGGAACGGGTGCGCCGGGTCGACGGCCAGCGGCATGAGCACGGGGAAGACGTTGCGCTGGAAGTACTCGGTCAGACGGGCCGCGGTGTCGTCGTCGAGCGAGTCCCAGGTGACGACCTCGATGCCGGCCTCGGCGAGGGCGGGACGCACCTTCTCGGTCCAGGCGGCGGCGTGGCGCAGCTGCAGGCGATGCGCCTCGGCCGAGATGTCGGCGAGCACGTCGAGCGGCGCACGGCCCACGTTGGTGGGAACGGCCAGGCCCGTCACGATGCGACGCTTCAGACCCGCGACGCGCACCATGAAGAACTCGTCGAGGTTGCTGGCGAAGATGGCGAGGAAGTTCGCCCGCTCGAGGACCGGCACGGCGGGGTCTTCGGCGAGTTCGAGTACGCGCTGGTTGAACGCCAGCCAGCTCAGCTCGCGGTCGAGGTAGCGGTGGTCGGGCAGCTGGTCGTCGTCGGCCTCGACGGCCTCGTCGAAGTCGTCGTCGTCGGCGTCGCCGAGCCCGGCATCCAGCGCGTCGTGTTCCATCATCCCCACATCATTGCAGGGGTCGGTGACACGGGAGTGAACACGCGGTTCCGCACGTCTCAGGCGGGGGCGGATGCCGCCGCGGGCGCGTCGTCCTCGTAGACGTTGAACCGGTATCCGACGTTGCGCACGGTGCCGATCAGCTGCTCGAGATCACCGAGCTTCGCGCGCAGTCGTCGCACGTGCACGTCGACCGTGCGGGTGCCGCCGAAGTAGTCGTACCCCCACACCTCGCTCAGCAGCTGCTCGCGCGTGAACACGCGGGAGGGGTGCGTGGCGAAGAAGTGCAGGAGCTGGAACTCCTTGTAGGTCAGGTCGAGCGGCTTGCCGTGCACCTTCGCCGAATACGACGACTCGTCGATCGTGATTCCGGAGGTCTGGATGCGCGTCGACACCTGGTCGACCGTGCGCCGCCCCATCGCGAGACGGATGCGCGCGTCGATCTCGGCGGGGCCCGCGCCCACGAGCACGACGTCGTCGATTCCCCAGTCGGTGGAGACGGCAGTCAGGCCGCCCTCGGTGACGATGAGCACCAGGGGGGCTTCGACGCCGGTGGTCGACATGATCTTGCACAGCGACTTCGCGCCGACGAGGTCGAAGCGCGCGTCGATGAAGATGACGTCGGCGCTGGGCGCGTTGATCAGCTGCGCCGCCTCGGCGGGGATCTGGCGCACGCGGTGGCTCAGCAGTTCGAGCGCGGGCAACGCCGCACCGCCGCCGGGGGCGGAGCTGAGAACGAGAAGCTGAGCCAAGTGGACCTCCCCGCGCGGCCTGCCGCGCACCCGATCATCTTAGGGTGAGGCGCCGCGCCCCACCGTCACCGGCGCTTCGCGTGCATCCGCGAGGCCCTCTGAGTGATGATGGGGGCATGTCGACTCCCGACCTCACCCCCCGACGCACCTTCGGCGGGATCGTCGCCGTCTGGGTGCTCGCCGCTCTGGCCGGGGTGGCGATCGGTCTGTTCGCCCCGGCGGGATGGCGCGCCCAGTGGATCAGCGTCGCCCTCGGCGGCTGCATCATCGCGGCGTTCGCCGTGCAGCTCTGGTACGGCCGGTCGCAGGCCTTCATCCAGCGCATGGCGCTGAGCAGCCTCGGCGCCCTCGTCGTCCTCGGCGTCATCACGGCCGGTTTCGCGCTGGCGCAGCTCGCCGCCCTCTAAGATCGAAGCATGGACCTCCTCGCGCTCGAACTGTTCTTCGTGGGACTTCTCGGCCTCGCCTCGCTAGCGATCGCCTTCGTGTCGGGAACGGTCATCTGGAACCTCTATCGCGGCCAGCGCTGAGCGCTCCCGTGATCGAGATCCCGACCGACCTTCCGGCCGACCTCGTCCCCCTGTCGTGGCTCGTCGGTGTCTGGGAGGGCACCGGCGTCATCGACTACGAGGCCGACGGACGCACCTTCTCGGGCGAGTTCGCGCATCGCGTGAGCTTCAGCCATGACGGCGGCGCCTTCCTCAACTACTCGGCCGACGCCTGGCTCCTCGAGGGTGACGAGCGCCGCCCCCTCGTCTCCGAGATCGGCTACTGGCGACTGGCGCGGCCCGTCGGTGACGCCGACGCCGGTCCCGCTCTGCTGCCGCCGACGGCACCCGCCGTCGAGCGCACCGCCGACGACGTCGAGGCGCTGCGCAACGCCGACGGCGGCTTCGACATCGAGGTGAGCCTCGCCCACGCCGACGGCGTGCTCGAGCTGTACGTCGGGCAGGTGAAGGGCCCGCGCATCGACCTGGCGACCGATGCCGTCGTGCGCACGGCCGGTGCGAAGCCCTACGCCGCGGCGACGCGCCTGTACGGCCTCGTCGACAACCACCTCCTGTGGGCGTGGGACATCGCCGCCCTCGGCCGGGAGCTCGGCTCCCACGCGTCGGCGCGTCTCGCCCGGGCGGAGTGACATGAGCACCCTCACCGACGTCCCCGGTGCCGTGATCGACGACCGGGGACTCCGCCACGTCGGTTCCCCTGTCGCGGAGCAGCGCAGACTGGCCTCCGGTCGCGCCCTCGCCCCGCTCGGCGACAGGCGCGTGATCTCCGTGGGCGGAGACGACCGCCGCAGCTGGCTCGACTCCCTCTCGTCGCAGGCGCTCACGCACCTGGCGCCGGGGGTGTCGACCGAGATGCTGATCCTCGATCCGCAGGGGCGGGTCGAGCACGCGGCATCCGTCATCGACGACGGAGAGACCGCCTGGCTGATCGTGGACGCCACCGACGCCGAGGCGTTGGCCGCGTGGTTGACCCGCATGCGCTTCCGCCTGCGGGTGGAGGTGCGCGAACGCTCCGAGGACCTCTTCGTGGTCGGCGGAACGCGCGAGGCGGTGGCGGGGCTCCGCACCGTCGCGCCCGTCTGGGTCGACCCGTGGCCCGAGGTCTCTCCCGGCGGCTGGGCGTACGCCCGCGTCGAGCCGCACCCCGGCGCCGAACGCGACTGGGCAGAGGCCGTCGTGGATGCCGCGGAGTTCGAGCGACTGATCGACGCCGCCGTGCGCGGCGAGCTGTCGTTGGCCGGCCTCGACGCGGTCGAGGCGTTGCGGGTGGCCGCGTGGCGCCCGCGCGTCGGGGTGGACGCCGACGAGCGTCTGCTCCCGCACGAGATGGATTGGCTGCGCACCGCGGTGCACCTGTCGAAGGGGTGCTACCGCGGCCAGGAGACGGTGGCGAAGGTGCACAATCTCGGGCACCCGCCGCGCCGTGTCGTGGCCCTTCAGCTCGACGGCAGCGACAATCTGCTCCCCGTCCGCGGCGACGAGGTCCTCGCCGGCGACAACGTGGTCGGCACCATCACCTCGGTCGCGGTGCACCACGAAGAGGGGCCGATCGCCCTGGCCCTGGTCAAGCGCACCGCCGCGGACGGGGTGCCGCTCGTGGTCATGACCGCCGACGGTCCGCTCGCCGCCTCCGCCGAGACCATCGTCCCCGCGGATGCCGGTGCGACGGCGGCTGTTCCGCGCCTGCCGCGCCTGGGCCGCCGCCGCAGCAGCACCCAGGAATGAGCGCGGACGAGTCGTCGACGACCGTCGGGGTCGTCGTCCCTCGTTCCCGCTGGAGGTCCACCCTCTCCCGGCGCGTCCACCGCGTGCGCGAGTCGGTGCCCGCGATCGCCCAGATCGTCGTCGCCGCGACGGCGGCATTCGCCTTCGCGCACTTCGTGCTCGGTCACCCGGTGCCCCTGCTCGCCGCGACCGTGACGGTGTCGAGCCTCGGGCTGGTGCGCGATGCCCGACCGTGGCGGGTCGCGGAGACCGTGCTGGGCATGCTCGTCGGCATCCTGATCGCCGAGGTCGTGCTGCTCGTCGCCGGTGCCGGCTGGTGGCAGATCGCCGTGGCGATGGCCGTCACGCTCGTGGTGGCGCGCTTCCTCTCGCCGCAGCCGGGGTTCGGGCTGGCGGCCGTCGTGCAATCGCTCATCGCCCTCGTGCTCGTCTCGGGGGCGCCGTTCCTGCGGCTCGTCGACGGGGCGATCGGCGGTGTCGCGGCGCTCGCGGTGACGGCCCTCATCCCGAGGACGCTGCGGCGCACGGAGCTGCGCGACGCCGATGAGCTGTTCGACGCCTTGGATGCCGCGATGTCGACGATCGTGCGGGCTCTGCGCAAGGGCGACCGGGCCCGTGCGGAGCGCGGTCTGGAACGCGCGCGTTCTCTCCAGACCTACGTCGACGCGTGGAGCGGGTCGTTGGAATCGGGTCGCGAGGTGGCGCGGATCTCACCGTTCCTGCGCCGTCAGCGCACCGAGCTGCAGCGCCACGAGCGCGTGCGGGAGGCCCTCGACCTCGCGACGCGCAACCTGCGGGTCGTGGCGCGCCGCGCCGCCTATCTCTGCGCCGATGGGCAGCCGCGCCCGGTGCCCGCCGATCTGCTCGCCGAGCTCGCCCGGGCGGCCGCCCTCGTGCGCGACGGTCTCGACGACATCTCGATGGAGCCCGCGGCGCGCGAGGCCCTCACCGCGCTCACCCGTCGCCTCGACCCCGCGCGGCTCCTCCCCGACGGCGGGATCGGCGAGCTCAACCTCGTCGCCGCGATGCGCCCGCTCGCGGTCGACCTGCTCGTCGCCGCGGGCGTGCCGTCGGCCGACGCGCGCGCCCTCCTGCCGCGCATCTGAGAGACGCGGGCACGCCGCGCTCGCGCGGATTACCGCGGAGCGACGGCCTCCCACGACACCCCGACCTCGCCCAGTCTCCACCGGTCGCGGCGCACCAGCGGCCAGCCCGCGTCGGCGAGGGCCTGCATCGCGGTGCGCCAGCGGTGCACCGGCCCGAAGGGGGCGACGCTCGCCGCGCGCGCCCACTCGCGATCGAGGGATGCCACGAACCCGTGCACGCGCTCGCCGTCGACGTTGCGGTGGATGAGCGCTTTCGGCAGGCGCTCGGCCGCGATCGCGGGGGAGTCGAGCCCGCTGAGTCGCAGCGAGACCGTGAGGGTGCGGGGGACGGCATCCGCTCCCACCTCCGCCCAGGTGGCGATGCGGCCGATCTCGTCGCACGTGCCCTCGACGAGGATGCCGTCGGGCTGCAGACGGCCGCACATGCGCGCCCACGCCTCGGCGACGTCGGCCTCGTCGTACTGCCGCAGTACGTTCATCGCCCGGATGACGGCCGGGCGCCGCCCGTTCGGCACGGGCACCTCGAAGCCGCCGCGGGCGAAGGAGATGCCGGCGACATCCTCGGCCTGTTCCCTCGCGCGCGAGACCCGGTCGGGATCGATCTCGAGGCCGAGGACGGTGGCATCCGGTCGGCTCCGGTGCAGCCGGGAGAGGAGCTCGAGTGGCGTCACCGCGCTCGCCCCGAAGCCGAGATCGACGACGAGGGGATCGTCCGTCCGGCGCAGCACGGGGTGGCGGGCGATCCACCGGTCGATGCGGCGCAGGCGGTTGGAGCCCGTCGTGCCCCGCGTGGGGCGTCCGACGGGCGAGGGGGTCACTCCGACATGATGCCAGCATCGACTCGGGAGGCGGGCCCGCGCGTCGATAGCATGGGGTCATGCCTCACACGCTGATCCTCCTCCGCCACGGGCAGAGCGAGTGGAACAAGACCAACCAGTTCACCGGCTGGGTCGACGTGCGACTCACCGACCAGGGCAAGGACGAGGCCAAGCGCGGCGGCGAGCTGCTGGCCGAGTCCGGCGTTCTCCCCGACGTGCTGCACACCTCGGTGCTCAGCCGCGCGATCCAGACCGCCAACATCGCGCTCGACGCGGCCGACCGCCTGTGGATCCCGGTGAAGCGCTCGTGGCGTCTCAACGAGCGTCACTACGGCGCGCTGCAGGGCAAGGACAAGGCGCAGACCCTCGAGGAGTTCGGCAACGAGCAGTTCATGCTGTGGCGTCGCTCGTTCGACGTGCCGCCGCCGCCGCTGCCCGCCGACGACCAGTACAGCCAGGTCGGCGACCCGCGCTACGCGGGGATCGACGGCGAGGTCCCCGACACCGAGTCGCTCGCGATCGTCATCGACCGCATGCTGCCCTACTGGCACAGCGACATCGTCCCCGACCTCCAGGCCGGCAAGACGGTGCTCGTCACCGCGCACGGCAACTCGCTGCGCGGCCTCGTCAAGCACCTCGAGGGCATCAGCGACGCCGACATCGCCGAGCTGAACATCCCCACCGGCATCCCGCTCGTCTACCGCCTCGACGACGACATGAAGCCCCTCGGCCCGGGCGAGTACCTCGACCCCGAGGCCGCCGCCGCGGGTGCCGCCGCCGTGGCCGCGCAGGGCAACAAGCACTGACGCCGCGAACACGAAAGGGGGTGGATGCCGCGGCATCCACCCCCTTCCGTGTCCAGGCCGTGATCAGATGACCGGGCTCGGCTCGTGCTCGACCTCGTCGTCGGCGCCGGCCCAGTCGCCGGTCGCGAGGTAGACGACCTTCTTGGCGACCGACACCGCGTGGTCGGCGAAGCGCTCGTGGTACCGGCTGGCCAGGGTCGCGTCGACCGTCGCCGTGGCCTCGCCCTTCCAGGAGTCGCCGAGGACCTTCTCGAAGACGCTCACGTGCAGCTCGTCGATGTCGTCGTCGGCGTCGCGGATCGACTCGGCGATGCGCAGGTCCTGCGTGCGCAGCAGCTCGGCGAGCTTGCGCGCCACGTCGACGTCGAGCTCACCCATGCGGGTGAACGTCGTCTTGAGGCCCTTCGGGATCGCGCGCTCGGGGAAGCGCGATCGCGCGAGCTGAGCGATGTGCTCGGCCATGTCGCCCATGCGCTCGAGCGAGGCGCTCACGCGCAGGGCGGTGACGACGATGCGCAGGTCGCGGGCGACGGGCTGCTGGCGGGCGAGGATCTCGATGGCGAGCTCGTCGAGCTCGACCGCCTTCTCGTCGATGATCGCGTCGGCTTCGATGACCTCTTCTGCGAGGGAGACGTCGCTGGTTCCGAAGGCACGCGTGGCGCGGTCGATCGCGACCGTCACGAGGTCGGCGATCTCGACCAGGCGGCTCTGGACGTCCTCGAGGGACTGGTGGAATACTTCGCGCATCGCGGGTACCTTCCTCGTCGGCGGCACGGCACATGGGTGTCCCGCAACCCTCGGGGATTCTTCCCAGCGAAGGTTAACGAGTGGTGCTGTGACAGTGAATAGTAGCCTCTGCCGCGGCCCGGGCGGGGGTGAACGGCGGGTGACGTCGCATCCGTCCCTTTACGCTGTGGATATGGAACAACCGCAGCTCTCGCTGCTCGCGCTCCTGGCGGGTCTCCTCATCGGGGCCGCGGTGGTCGGCCTCGTCGCCGGAGCCATCCGCTCCCGGAACCGCACCCTGGCGCAGACCTCGACCGAGGTGCCGGAGGGCGTGGAGGCCATGCTGGATGCGATGGACGACCCCGCGTTCGTGTGCGACACGTCGTCGACGGTGCTGGCGCTCTCTCCCGCGGCGGAGGTCTTCGGCGTGCACGCGGGCGAGGTCATCGCGAGCGAGGAACTCAAGCGCGTCGCACGCGTCGCCCGCGACACCGGGGCGGGGATCGCGGAGAACCTCCGGCTGCGCCGCGGCGCGGCTCCCGCCGAACCGAGGCTCGTCGCCGTGCGGGCGACGCCGATCTCGGGGCGCCTCACCCTCCTGGTCCTGCGCGACATCACCGAGCGCGAGCGCGTGGAGGAGATGCGGCGGGACTTCGTCGCCAACACCAGTCACGAGCTGAAGACGCCGGTCGGCGCCGTCAGCCTTCTGGCCGAGGCGATCGAGTCGGCCGCCGACGACCCCGCCCAGGTGCGTCACTTCTCGACGCGCCTGCAGGCCGAGGTGACCCGGCTGAGCGCTCTCGTCAACCGCATCCTGAGCCTGTCGCGTCTGCAGGCGGCCGATGAACTGCGCGACGTGCGCGACGTCTCGATCGACGAGGTCGTGACCGCCGCCGTCGAGGCCTACGCCGTACAGGCCGATGCCGCCCAGGTGACGGTGGTGCGCGGCGGGACCAAGGGGCTGTGGGTGCGCGGAGAGCCGCAGATCCTCACCGAGGCCCTCGGCAACCTGGTCGCGAACGCGATCGCCTATTCGCCGGAGGGGTCGAAGGTCGGCGTGGGGGTCAAGCTCGACGACGGCGTCGTGGAGATCGCCGTGACCGACCGCGGTATCGGCATCCCCGAGAGCGACCAGCATCGGGTCTTCGAGCGCTTCTACCGCGCCGACCAGGCGCGCTCGCGGCGCACGGGAGGCACGGGCCTCGGCCTGTCCATCGTCAAGCACGCGGTCCAGCGGCACGGCGGCGAGGTCCGACTCTGGTCGAAGCCCGCGCGCGGCTCGACCTTCACCATCCGCCTTCCGCTGTCCGAGACCCCCGATCTCGACGGCACCCGCTCCAAGCCGCGTCGCAAGGGCCGCAAGGCCACCGCAGCGATCGCCGTACCCGTGAAGGGAGACACCGCATGACCCGCGTTCTGATCGTCGAGGACGAACCCGATCTCGCCGACCCGCTGGCCTACCTGCTGCGCCGCGAAGGCTACGAGGTCGAGATCGCCGAGGACGGCGCCCTCGCCCTCTCGGCCTTCCGCGAACGGGGGGCGGACATCCTGCTGCTCGATCTCATGCTGCCCGGGATGCCGGGGACCGAGGTCTGCCGCCAGCTGCGGCTGACGTCGCAGGTGCCGATCATCATGCTCACCGCGAAGGACTCCGAGGTCGACATCGTGGTGGGCCTCGAGCTCGGCGCCGACGACTACGTCACGAAGCCGTACTCCACGCGCGAGCTGCTCGCGCGGATGCGGGCGGTCCTGCGGCGGCGCTCGCCCGAAGAGAGCGACCTCGACGACCGCGTGCTGTCGGGTGGACGGGTGGTGCTCGACATCGACCGGCACACGGTGGCCGTCGACGGCAGCGAGATCAACATCCCCCTCAAGGAGTTCGAACTGCTCGAGGTCCTGATGCGCAACGCGGGTCGCGTCCTCACCCGCGGTCAGCTGATCGATCGGGTGTGGGGCACCGATTACTTCGGCGACACCAAGACGTTGGACGTGCACATCAAGCGCATCCGGTCGCGCATCGAGCGCAACCCGAGCGAGCCCAGCATGCTCGTCACCGTCCGCGGTCTCGGCTACCGCTTCGAGGCCTGAGGTCCGGTTCCCGCGATCCGGAAACGACGAAGGCGCCGACGGAGACCGTCGGCGCCTTCGTCGTTCGTGTCAGGACGCGGGAGTCGCGGAAGACGACGGCGTCACGGTCGGCATGACCGGGACCGGGGTCACCGAGAAGGACGGCGCGGGCGTCGGCGCGAGCGTCGAGAGGTAGGCGAGGGCGCCGTCGAGGACGGGCACCTGCATGAGCGATCCCTCGCCGTCGCCGGACTGGAAGTACACCGGGACGGTCGAGCCGGGGACGGCGTCGATGTCGTTCAGGCGCAGCGGCTCGGTGTCGGAGGTGAGGTCGCCGAGGCTGAGCGTCTTGTTCGCGGGCACGATGACGTTGGACTTCACCGCGGAGGAGCCCTCGCCGACCTCGATGCGCAGCGTGAGCGAGTCGGAGGTGTCGTTGACGATGGCGGCCACGAGGTTGCCGGTCGTTCCGTCTTCGTCGGCCACGATGAGCGCGTTGCGCACGTGCAGCGGGCCGGAGTCGGCGGGGACGTTCACGCCGTCGGAGGCGGAATAGTCGATGGTGGTCGCCTGCGGTGCGATGAGGTTGCACCCCGTCGTGCCCAGCACGACAGCGGCACCCACGGCGATGGACGCGATCAGGCGCGTTTTCACGGATCCTCCAAGAACGGCAGACGACATCGGAATCATCCTACGGGGTCCGAGGCGGCGACCCGGCCCCGTCGCCGCCGTACGGGCGCACGGGAGCAGGAGGGGTGCGGAGTGGGCGGAACCTTAGCGCATGCGGGCCTGTGGTATCCTGGATGTTGCCGAAAGGACATAACTCCATGCTTTTTGAGGTTGGCGAGACCGTCGTTTACCCGCACCATGGCGCGGCCACGATCATCGAGGTCAAAGAACGCGTTATCAAGGGCGAGACGAAGAAGTACCTGAAGCTCAACGTCACCCAGGGAGACCTCGTCATCGAGGTCCCTGCCGACAACGTCGACCTCGTCGGCGTCCGTGACGTGATCGGCAAGGAGGGTCTCGATCGCGTCTTCGACGTGCTGCGCGCGCCTTTCACCGAGGAGCCGACCAACTGGTCGCGTCGCTACAAGGCGAACCTCGAGAAGCTCGCGTCGGGCGACGTCATCAAGGTCAGCGAGGTCGTTCGCGACCTGTGGCGCCGCGACCAGGACCGCGGTCTGTCGGCGGGCGAGAAGCGCATGCTGGCCAAGGCGCGCCAGATCCTCGTGTCGGAGCTCGCTCTGGCCGAGAAGACCGACGAAGACCGTGCGAGCGTCGTGCTCGACGAGGTCCTCGCGTCCTGACGCCTCACGATCGGCGCGCACCCTCCGAGGGGTGCGCGCCGATCGTCGTCGCGGGCACGGGCGGGGCGTCGCCGCGCTAGCGTGAACGGGTGACTCTCACTCCGGTTCCGCGCCTCGCGGTCATCGTCGTCGCCGCCGGCTCCGGCTCCCGCCTGCGCGGGGGAGCGCCGAAGGCCTTCGTCGGCCTCGACGAGCGCAGCATCCTGCATCACGCCCTGCGGGGAGTCTTCGCCGCCGAGGCGGCCCAGGTGGTGGTGGTCGTCCCCGACGGGTTCGAGGGGGAGGCGCTCACCGACGCGCGGGACGCGGCGGGCGACCGGACCGACCTGGTCACCGTGGTCACGGGCGGCGCCACGCGACAGGAGTCCGTCGCGGCGGGCCTGGGAGCCCTCTGGGCCGATGTCGAGATCGTCCTGGTGCACGACGCAGCGCGGGCTCTGACCCCGCGCGCGGTGTTCGATCGCGTGGTCGCAGCCCTCGACGCCGGTGCCGTCGCGGTCATCCCGACGCTTCCCGTCGTCGACACGATCAAGCGCGTCGACGCCGAGGGTCACGTGATCGCGGCGGTCGACCGCTCCGAGCTCGCCGCCGCGCAGACGCCCCAGGGGTTCCGTCGCGACGTGCTCGAGGCGGCGTTGCGCAGCGCGGACGACGACCACACCGATGACGCCGCGGCGGTGGCATCCGCCGGTCATCCGGTCCTCACCGTCGAGGGCGACGCGGCGGCGTTCAAGATCACGACGGCCCCCGACCTCGAGCGCGCGCGGGCGATCGTCTCGGAGCGTCCCCTCGCGGCGACGGTCGCCGCCCCGGCGCAGCGGGGTCCGCAGGTGGGCATCGGGACCGACGTGCACGCGTTCGGCGGTGACGGCACGCTGTGGCTCGCCGGACTCGAATGGCCGGGCGAGGTCGCGCTGTCGGGTCACAGCGACGGAGATGCCGTCGCCCACGCGATCGTCGACGCCCTGCTCGCCGCCGCCGGCCTCGGCGACATCGGTACGCACTTCGGCGTGGATCGCCCCGAGTTCGCCGGCGCCCACGCCGACGCATTCCTCTCGCACACGGTGGGTCTGCTGTCGGCGGCGGGCTGGCGCGTGGGCAACGTCTCGGTGCAGGTGCAGGCCAATCGTCCGCGCTTCGCCGCGCGGCGCACCGAGGCGGAGCGCGCACTCGCGGCGGCCCTGGGCGGCGCCGCGGTCTCGGTGAGCGCCACCACGACCGACGGTCTCGGTTTCACCGGGCGCAGCGAGGGCGTCGCCGCCTTCGCGACCGCCCTGGTCCTGCCCGCCTGAGCCCCTCGTCAGAGGCGACGGGTCATGAAGGTCGACAGCGGGTCGGCCGCGTACGGCGGGAACGGGCCGCACTCCTCGAATCCCTCGCTCAGGTAGAGCCGGCGGGCGGGGACGAAGTCGTCGGTGCTCCCCGTCTCGAGCCAGAGGCTCTCGATTCCCCGCTCACGCGCATCGTCGACGATGCGGCGGAGGATCGCCCGGCCGACACCCCGCCCGAGGAACGCATCGACCACCCGCATCGACTTCAGTTCCGCGCGGTCCGCGCCGAGGTCCTTGCACGCGCCGATTCCCGCGAGGTCGCCGTCGACCCACGCCGACCACATCCGGATGCCGTCGGCGGCGAGCCCGTCGACATCGAGCGCGTGCACGCTCTCGGCGGGCGTGTTCGCGAACATCCCCGCCAGGTGCGCGGTCACGAGGGCGCGGACGGCGGGGGAGGACGGATCGTCGGGGCGGATCTCGAGGGTCACCCCGGCACCCTAGTGCGCGGGTGTTTCGAGCGGGAGTCCGCGCCCCGAGCGCACGGAGCGGCGGCGCGCGGCCGACACGGGTCGTGGTCGGGGGCGGCCGGTAGGCTGAGAGGGTGACCGTTCGGCTGTATGACACGAAAGCGCAGGCTCTGCGCGACTTCGTCCCTCTCGACCCCTCGAACGTCACCCTCTACGTCTGCGGCCCGACCGTGCAGTCGGGCCCGCACATCGGGCACGTGCGCGCCGCCCTCGCGTTCGACCTGCTCCGTCGTTGGCTCGCCCATCGCTACGGGCGGGTCACGTTCGTGCGCAACGTGACCGACATCGACGACAAGGTCCTCGCCAACGCCACTCCGGCGGAGCCGTGGTGGGCCCTGGCCTACCGCATGGAGCTCGAGTTCACCCGGGCCTATGCCGCCGTCGGCATCCTTCCCCCCACGTACGAGCCGCGCGCGACCGCGTCGGTCACGCAGATGCAGGAGCTGATCGGCGAGCTCATCGATCGCGGTCACGCGTACGCCGCCGCGGGCGACGTCTATTTCGACGTGCGGTCGTGGCCCGCCTACGGCGAGCTGACCCGGCAGGGCTTGGATGCCATGGAGCCCGCCGCCGACGCCGATCCGCGCGGCAAACGCGACCCGCACGACTTCGCGCTGTGGAAGGGCGCCAAAGACGGGGAGCCGCAGTCGGCGATCTGGGCCTCGCCGTGGGGCCCGGGGCGACCCGGGTGGCACATCGAGTGCTCGGCCATGTCGCGGCGCTATCTCGGTCCCGAGTTCGACATCCACGGGGGCGGGCTCGATCTGCGCTTCCCGCATCACGAGAACGAGATCGCGCAGTCCACCGCCGCGGGCGACGCCTTCGCCCGGTACTGGGTGCACAACGGCCTCGTCACCGTCGACGGGCAGAAGATGTCGAAGTCGCTCGGCAACTTCACCCTCGCCGCCGACGTCCTCGCCGCGCACGACCCGCAGGTCGTGCGTTACGCCCTCGCGGCGGCCCATTACCGCTCGAACCTAGACGTGTCGGATCGCGCCTTCGCCGAGGCGTCCAGCGCGCTCGAGCGCATCTCGACCTTCCGCGAGCGCGCGTCGCGACTCCCCGCCGCCGCCGATGGGCGCACGGACGAACCGGGGGAGATCCCCGCGGCCTTCGCGGCCTCGCTCGACGACGACCTCGGGGTGCCGCAGGCGCTCGCCACCCTGCACGAGACGGTGCGCGCCGGCAACAGCGCCATCGACGCGGGCGACACCGCGGCGGCGATCACCGCCGCGCGCGCGGTCACTGCGATGCTGCGCGTCCTGGGGCTGGACACCGCGGCACCCGCCGCCGCGACGGGAGCGGTCGACACCGCGCTCGACGCCCTCGTGCAGGAGATGATCGCGCAGCGCGCCCGCGCCCGCGCCGACAAGGACTGGGCTGCCGCCGACCGCATCCGCGATGCCGTCGCCGCCGCCGGAATCACGCTGGAGGACACTCCGGCCGGAACCAATTGGAGTATCGATGTCTAAGCCTGGACGCCCGGGAGCACGCAACCCCGGCAAGAAGAAGGGCCCCCTGAAGGGCACCGGCGGGCATTCCCGCAAGGCGCTCGAGGGCCGCGGGCCCACGCCCAAGGCCGAGGACCGCGCGTGGCACCCCGCCGGTAAGCGCAAGGCCGCCCAGGAGCGGTACGCCGCGGCCGGCGGCAAGGCGAAGCCGGGCGTGCGCGCCGTCGGCGGCAACCCGAACCGCAAGAGCCCCAAGGCCTCCGACGACACCGAGACGGTCACCGGCCGCAACTCGGTGCTCGAGGCGCTGCGGGCGAAGATCCCCGCGACCGCGATGTACATCGCGCAGCGCGTCGAGATGGACGACCGCGTGAAGGAGATGCTGTCGATCGCGACGAACCGCGGCATCCCCGTCCTCGAGGTCACCCGCCCCGAGCTCGACCGCATGGCCGGCTTCGACGGCGTGCACCAGGGCGTCGCCCTGAAGGTGCCGCCGTACTCTTACGCGCACCCGCAGGACCTGCTCGAGCAGATCATCGACCGCGGCGAGGTTCCGCTGCTGGTCGCCCTCGACGGCGTGACCGACCCCCGCAACCTCGGCGCGATCATCCGCTCCACCGGTGCGTTCGGCGGTCAGGGCCTGATCATCCCGCAGCGCCGTTCGGCGAGCGTCAACTCGGCCGCGTGGAAGACGAGCGCGGGAGCCGCCGCGCGCATCCCCGTCGCCCTCGCCGCCAACCTCACGGCCACGCTCAAGGAGTTCAAGAAGCAGGGCGTCTTCGTCCTGGGTCTCGACGGCGACGGCGACGTGTCGCTGCCGGCCCTCGAGCTCGCCGACCGTCCCGTCGTGATCGTGGTGGGTTCCGAGGGCAAGGGCCTCTCCCGCCTGGTCACCGAGACGTGCGACCAGGTCGTGTCGATCCCGATCTCGACCGCGACCGAGTCGCTGAACGCCGGTATCGCGGCATCCGTCGCGCTCTACCAGGTGTCGACGCTGCGCGCCGCGAACTGATCCCCGCCCCTCAGGAAGGAACGTCATGCCCCGTATTGCCGTCATCGGAGGAACCGGCTACGCCGGTAGCCACATCGTCGCCGAGGCCGCACGTCGCGGTCACACCGTCGTGTCGGTCGCGCGGTCGGTTCCGACCGAACGCGTCGAGGGCGCGACCTACCTCGAGGGGACCGTCCTCGACGTCCCCGGTCTCGTCGCGCAGCTCGAGGGTGTCGAGGTCGTCGTGTCGGCGGTCGCGCCGCGCGGCGACATGGAGGGCAAGCTCCGCCCCGCGATCGCCGAACTCGTCACGGCCCTGCCCGAGAACGTGCGCGTGGGCGTCGTCGGCGGTGCGGGCGGTTCGCTCGTCTCCGAGGGCGGACCGCGCCTGATCGACACCGACGGCTTCGCCGAGGAGTACAAGCCCGAGGCGCGCGAGGCCATCGGCATCCTCGAAGACCTGCAGGCCGACGACACCGGGCGCGATTGGTTCTACGTGCACCCGGCCGGAGGCTTCGGCGCGTGGGCTCCGGGGGAGCGCACCGGGTCGTATCGCGACGGCGGCGACGTCCTCGTCGTCGACGACAACGGCGACTCCTTCATCGGCGGTGCGGACTTCGCGGTCGCCGTCGTCGACGAGATCGAGAACCCGAAGCACTCGCGCGGACGCTTCACCGTCGGTTACTGAACCGTTCCGTCACGACGAGGCCGTGGCATCCCGGGTCGATCCCGGATGCCACGGCCTCCGTCGTTCCGGGACGATCACGCCGCCGCGGCCCCGGTCGGGCGCGAGATCACACGATCGGCCCGAGATCGCCCGATCGGTACGTGTGCTCTCGGCCCGAGCGTGTGATCTCGTGCGACGGCGACGGCGAGGACGCGGGCCGCGGGCCGCGGCTCAGACGAGATCGCGCCAGTCGACCAGGTCGGTGTCGGTGGTGGGGACCTCACCGGTGGCCGGAGCGTCGGCGTCGGACACCGTGGGGATCGACATCGTGTCGGTCGGCGGACCCATCACGGTCGCCTCGTCGCGGCGGTGGCGCAGGACGTCGTCGATGTATGAGCTGACGACCTCGGCGAGGGGGACCGAGCGCCCGCGCGCCTGCGACATGTACCACCGGTGCTCCAGCACCTGGTGGAACACCTCGGCGGGCTCGAGCTTGGCGCGCAGATCCCACGGGATGGCCATGACGATGGGCTCGAAGACACGGGTCAGCCACTCGTGGGCGACCATCTCCTCGTCGGCGCCCAGTCGCGAGACGCGCGCGCGGAACTCGTCGAGGTCGTTGAGCAGACGGCGCGCCTGGTTCTCTTCGACGTCGAGGCCCGTCAGGCGCAGGAGGCGGCGCTGGTGATGACCGGCATCGACGACCTTCGGCTGGATCGAGACCTGCGTGCCGTCGCTCGCGGTGCGGATCGACATCTCGCCGATGTCGAAGCCGAGGGCGTTCAGGCGATGCACGCGCTCGGTGATGCGCCACGACTCGTCGACCGCGAACGACTCCTTGTCGGTGAGGGCGCCCCACAGCGAGTGATACGACGATACGAGCCCGTCGGCGATGGCGACGGCATCCACCCCGCCCTCGAGCCGGCCGCCGGCTTCGAGGTCCATGATCTCGCCGGCGATGTTGGTGCGGGCGATGTCGAGGTCGTGGGCCCGCTGTCCGGGGCTGAGGCGGTTGCCGTGCAGCTCGCCGGTCTCGGCGTCGACGAGGTAGGCGGCGAACTCGCCGGCATCCCGTCGGAAGAGCGTGTTCGACAGCGAGACGTCGCCCCAGTAGAAGCCCACGTTGTGCAGGCGCACCAGGAGCACGGCGAGGGCGTCGACCAGACGCGTGGCCGTGTGCGGGCGCAGCACCTGCGTGAACAGGGCGCGGTAGGGGAGCGAGAAGCGCAGGTGGGCGGTCACCAGGGCCGCGGGGAGCGGACGGCCCGAGGCGTCGGTGCGTCCGGCGATGACCGCGACGCGGTCGACGCACGGGGCGGCGAGACGGTCGAGGTTGCCGAGCATGTCGTACTCGCGGCGGGCCATCTCCTCGGTGGTCTCCTTGATGGCCACCACGCGGCCGGAGAGGTTCGCGAAGCGCACGAGGTGACGGGAGATGCCCTTCGGCAGGGCGACGATGTGGCTGCTCGGCCAGTCGGCCAGGCCGGTCGACCACGGCAGCTGCAGAAGACCCGGGTCGACGGTGCTGGCGGTGATGCTGAGCGATTCGGACACGGAAACCTCCGGGAAAACGGTGCGGCGCGCCCCCGGCCCGACCAGGTCGGGATGCCGAGGACGCGCCGCGTCGATGCGTGGGTCAGGCGGAGGCGATGGCCCGGTCGGTCAGGCGCTCGCCCGACTCGAGGTCGAACACGTGCACGTGTCCGGGGACCGGGGCCAGCACGACCGTCTCGCCCGCGTTGGGGTGACGGCGACCGTCGACGCGAGCGACGAGGTCGGTGCGCTTGCCGTTGATGTCGACGTGACCGTAGAGGTAGCCGTCGGCGCCGAGCTCCTCGACGAGGTCGACGACGACCTTGAGGCCGCGGCCGTCGGCCGGGGCGACCTGGATGTCCTCGGGACGCACACCGATGGTGACCTCGGAGCCGTGGGCCTTGCCGATGGTGTCGGCCTCGACGGGGACCACGAGGTCGCCGAACTGCACGCCGCCCTCGGCCAGGTCCGCGGTGAAGAGGTTCATCGCGGGCGAGCCGATGAAGCCGGCCACGAAGACGTTCTTGGGGGTCTCGTACAGGTCGCGCGGGGTGCCGACCTGCTGCAGCAGACCGTCCTTGAGGACCGCGATGCGGTCGCCCATGGTGAGGGCCTCGGTCTGGTCGTGCGTGACGTAGACCGTGGTGACGCCGAGGCGACGCTGGAGCGAGGCGATCTGGGTGCGCGTCTGGACGCGGAGCTTGGCGTCGAGGTTCGACAGCGGCTCGTCCATGAGGAACACCTGGGGCTGACGGACGATCGCGCGACCCATGGCGACGCGCTGACGCTGACCACCCGAGAGGGCCTTGGGCTTGCGGGTGAGGTACTGCTCGAGGTCGAGGAGCTTGGCGGCCTCGAGGACGCGGGCCGCGCGCTCCTCCTTGCCGACACCGGCGATCTTGAGCGCGAAGCCCATGTTCTCGGCGACGGTCATGTGGGGGTACAGCGCGTAGTTCTGGAAGACCATCGCGATGTCGCGGTCCTTCGGGGGCACGTCGGTGACGTCGCGGTCGCCGATGAGGATGCGACCCGAGTTGACCTCTTCGAGGCCGGCGAGCATGCGCAGCGAGGTGGACTTACCGCAGCCCGAGGGGCCGACGAGGACGAGGAACTCGCCGTCTGCGACGTCGAGGTTCAGCTTGTCGACCGCGGGGCGGGTTCCGCCCGGGTACAGACGGGTTGCGTTGTCGAAGGTGACGGACGCCATGTTTTCTTCTCCTTCACCGGCAGGTACGTGCCGGACGATCCGTAGTGAATGGAATGAACGGGGGCGACCCCGTGCGCCCGACGTTGGACGCAGGGTCAGTATCGCACGTGTCTGGCCATTTCTCAGCCAGCCTCGTTAGCATCGTTGATCGTTCGCCCCACCCGCGCGTTCCCCCCGATTTCATGCGGCAGTCGTTTATGCCCGGAAGGTTTCATGTCCCACGACCAGACCCCGAACGTTCCCGCCGAACGCGACCGTCGCGAAGCGGTGCGCGAGAAGGCGCAGCAGGTCAAGGCCAAGCAGACGCGCTGGCGCATCGCGCGGCGCTCGATGCTGGCCGTCGGGGCCGTGGCGGTCATCGCCGTGGGTGCGGTGGGCGTCTCCGCGGCGCTGAACTCCCGTGAGGCCCGTTCGCAGGCCCTGCCCGACGCGGCGACCGACGACGGTTTCGTCGTGACCACGGCGACCGGTGTGGCCGACCCGCTCGCCGATCAGACCGTCGACGGCAGCGCCGCGACGATGTCGGCGGATGCCGCGCCCTCGGCCGCCCCGACGCCGGAGCCCACCGGTTCGGCGGCCCCCGTCGACATCCGCGTGTACGTCGACTACATGTCGACCGAGGCGCACGAGTTCCAGGCGGCCAACGCCACCCAGCTGTCGAAGTGGGTCGACGACGGTGCCGCGACTCTCACCTACTACCCGGTCGCCATGCTGACCTCCAAGTCCAACGGGACGAAGTACAGCCTGCGCGCCGCGGGCGCGGCCGCGTGCGTCGCGACCCACGCGTCCGACCGCTTCTTCGCCTTCAACCACGAGCTGCTCACGAACCAGCCCGCGGTGGACTCCGACGGGTACAGCGACCAGCAGCTCGCGGACATGGCGCAGGGCGCCGGCGTCAGCGACGTCGCCACGGTGCGCGACTGCATCGAGGACGAGACCTACACGTCGTGGGCCAAGGCCGCGACCGACCGCGCCATCAAGGGCCTGCCCGACACCGACGGGCGCGCGCTGACGGCGACGCCGACGGTGCTCGTGAACGGAACCGAGTACGTGGGCAACATGGACGACGCGAAGGAGTTCGCCCAGTTCGTGCTGACGGTCGACAGCAACGCCTACTACTCCACGGCCACGCCCACTCCGGCGGCATCCGCGCCCGCCACCCCCGTCGGCTGACCGGCCGACGCATCCCGGCAGGCCGACCGCCCCGTGCGGTCGGCTTCCTTATGAGATTCTGGTGACATGAACGACGAGCTCGAGGACTCCCCACCGCGGCGGTCCGGTGATCAGTTGCGGGTGTGGGTCAGCGAGTTCCTCGGGCAGGGCCACGCCGTGTCGGGCACCATCAAGGTGGTCGCTCAAGAAGACGCCGACCGTCAGGACACGGGCCTGGTCGTGATGAACCTGCGCAACACCACGGCGTCGATCTACATGCAGCCGCGCGGTTACGACGACCCCCTGTGGGAGGCGACGCTCACCGCCCGCCCCGAGGACCTCACGCTGAGTCCGCACGACATGGCGAGCCTCGCCGCGGAGCTCGTCATCGCCGGGAACCTCTGCTCCTTCCTGCAGTTCAAGTCCCTCGAGTGGGATCGCGAGAGCGGCCGGCACGCCTGACGACGTCGCGCGTCGTAGACTCGTTCGCCGGGGCGCTCGTCGCCCCACGCCGGCTTGGCGCAATTGGTAGCGCACCGTACTTGTAATACGGGGGTTGCAGGTTCAAGTCCTGTAGCCGGCACCGACTCGTTTGCGCGGTCCTCGCGCGCGGCCGGGGATCAGGATCCGTGACGCGCGGTCCACTCCCGGAACGGCGCCGTCGCGTCATCCACGCGGATCTGCTCGGCGGGCAGCGACCGGTCCTCGGGCGCCTTCGCGTACTCCCCGTAGAACGTCGCGAGCGTCATCAGCCGGTTGCCGTCCTCGTAGTGCTCGCCCTCCTCGTCGCGCGTCACGGCGTAGAAGAGGCGGTCCGGCTGGGCGTAGTACACCGCGCCGAGGCACATCGGGCACGGGTAGGCCGTGACGTACATGTCGTGACCCGAAAGATCGGTGAGGCCCTTCTCGGCGGCCGCACGGATGGCGCGGATCTCGGCGTGCGCCGTGGGGTCCCCCTCCTGGGCGACGTGGTTGACCGCCTCGACGACGATCTCGCCGTCCTTCACGATGAGGCAGGCGAACGGCTTTCCTCCGGCATCCACGTTGTCGTGGGCGCGGGAGACGGTGAGGGCGGACAGTTCCTGGTGGTTCATGCCTCGACGCTAGGCGCCGGCTGCGTGCGCGAGCCGGGCTGTGCGGAGAGGGCTATCCGTGCTACCGGTCACGACAGGGCGCGCGCGAGGGCGACGAGGAACACCCCGGCCGCGGCGATCGTCACCAGCCCCGCGAGCAGAGCCCCGGCGATCGCGAGCGCGCGCAGGGGTCCCGGGCGCGACCCGGCCTCGCCGGCGAAGAGCAGCGCGGCGACGCCGACGGCAAGCATCACGAGATCGCCGACGAGGCCCCCGGGCGCCCAGACGACCGCCGCCAGAGCCGCCAGTCCCGCGACGAGCGCGATGACGTGACGGACCTGGTGGCGCGGTGATCCGGCGGCGGAGGTCACGGTGCGGCTCCCCGTCAGCGCGGGCGCACGCGGAGCCACCGCGAGCCGTGGGCGCCGAGGGTGAGACCTGCTCCGAGCCAGATCGGTGCCGACGTGACGAGGTCGAGGGCCTCGGGAGCCAGACCCGACAGCGTCAGGGGGTCGATCTCGACCGCGGAGTCCGCGACGTTGGCGATCACGAGCACGCTGAACCCGTCGTCGCCGGGGCGGAGGAACGCGACGACCGACGGCACGCGGGCGTCGAAGGCGATCAGCTCGTTGCCCGCGAACTCGGGCGTCGACCGGCGGACGGCGAGCAGCCGCGTCAGGCGCGAGAACACGCGACCGGCGGGGGTGGTCGCATCCGTGCGCTCGGCGTACGCCTGAGCGGGGCGGAAGGGCCGGTGCACCCACCGGCTGTCGCCCGCCTCCTCCGGACGGCCGGAGTAGCCGTAGTCGTTGAGCTGGGCCACCTCGTCTCCGAGGTACAGCAGGGGGATGCCGCCGGTCGACAGGGCGAGCGCGTGGGCGAGGATGACCCGGTCCTCCCCGCCGGCGTCGCCGGCCTCGATCCCGGCGAGGGATGCCGTGGTGCCGGTGACGCGCGCGTCGCCCGTGCGCGGGTTCTCCTGGAACGGCACGCCGCGCGCGAACGTGCCGGGGGCGCGGCCCACGTAGAAGTCGTTGAGGAAGCGCCGGTGCGGGTATCCGTCGATGCCGAGCTCGGCGGCATCCTCGTCGGCGAAGGTCCAGCCGATGTCGTCGTGGCTGCGCACGTAGTTGACCCACGCGGTGCCTTCCGGGAGGGCGTGACGGCGCTCGAGGGCCTGCTGCAGCAGGCGACCGTCGCGGGTCGCGAGGGCCTCCCAGGTGAGCGCCATCTGCAGGGGGTTGTAGGAGATCTGGCACTCCTCGGGCGAGATGTACGACACCACCTCGTCGGGGTGCACGATCGCCTCCGACTTGAACAGCAGTCCCGGGGCGGCCATGCGCAGCACCGCGTTGAACGCCTGCAGCAGCAGGTGCGCCTCCGGCAGCGACTCGCACGTCGTGCCGAGCCGCTTCCAGATGAAGGCCACGGCATCCATCCGCAGGATCTCCACGCCCTGGTTCGCGAGGAACAGCATCTCTCCGGCCATCGCCTCGAAGACGGCGGGGTTGGCGTAGTTCAGATCCCACTGGAAGTGGTAGAACGTCGCCCAGATCCAGCGACCGTCGTCGAGCTGCACGAACGACCCGGGGTGGTCGTCGGGGAAGATCTCGCGCGTGGTCCGCTCGTACGCGTCGGGCATCTCGCGGTCGGGGAAGATGAGGTAGAAGTCCTCGTACCCCGCCTCGCCGGCGATCGCCTTCTGCGCCCAGCGGTGCTCGTTGCTGGTGTGGTTGAAGATGAAGTCCACCACCAGCGAGATCCCCGCGCGGCGCAGCTCGGCGGCGAGCTCGGCGAGCTCCGCCATGGTGCCGAGCTTCGGATCGACCCGCCGGTAGCTCGAGACCGCGTAGCCGCCGTCGCTGTTGCCCTCGGGGCTCTCGAACAGCGGCATGAGGTGCAGGTACGTCAGACCGAGCTCGCGGAAGTACGGGATGGACTCGCGGATGCCGCTGAGTCCGCCCGCGTACCGATCGACGTAGCAGACGCCGCCGAGCATCCGCTCGTTCTCGAACCACTCCGGATCGCTTTCGCGCGCACGGTCGAGCGCCTTGAGGTCGGCGGGCCGGGATGCCCAGGAGCGTCGGGCGAGGTCGACCACGGAGGCCAACCGCTCGAAGCCGTCGGCGCGCTCGCCGTAGAGGCGGGTGAACAGGTCGTGGAGGCGCGGCAGGTGCACCTCGACGTGGGCGAGGAAGGTGCGGTCGACGTTGTCCGCCGTCAGGTCGGCGAGGATCGCCGAGACGTCGTGGGAGGAGCGCTGGAGCTGTGTCACGGGGAAAGCCTGGCGTATGCCGGGCCCATCCGTCGACAGCGGCGCGGGGTGGGCCCACCGGGGCGCGGCACCCGGCGCCGGGCGGACGCCCCCGTACGATCGAGCGGGGCCCCGGTGCGGGCTCGAGGGAGGAGAGTCGTGTCGGAGCGCGGAACGATCGGCGTCGCCGTCGGCGGAGCGGTGCTGATCGGGGCCCTGACGGCCCTGCAGGCGCGCATCAACGGCACCCTTGGCGCCGAGATCGGCGACGGATTCGTCGCCGCCGCGATCTCTTTCGGCTCGGGACTCGCGATTCTCATAATCCTGTCGGCGCTCCTGCCCGAGGGGCGACGCGGGTTCGGACGGCTGGTGGACGGCATCCGCTCTCGATCCGTGCCGCCGTGGATGCTGCTGGGAGGGCTCGCGGGCGCGTTCACCGTCGCCAGCCAGGGCCTGACGGTCGCCACGATCGGGGTGGCGCTGTTCACGGTCGGTTTCGTGGCGGGGCAGACCACCGGCGGTCTCGTCCTCGACCGGATCGGCTACGGGCCCGCGGGGGTCGTGCCGGTCACGGTGCGCCGGGTGGTGGGCGCGCTGCTGGCGATCGGGGGCGTCGTGGTGTGCCTGTCGGGCGATGCGCTCGGCGGGGTTCCCCTCTGGATGCTGATCGTCCCGGCCGTCGCGGGCGCGGGAGTCGCGTGGCAGCAGGGGACGAACGGCCGTCTGCGCGTCCGCGTGGAGAGCCCGCTCACCGCGACCCTGGTCAACTTCATCGGCGGGACCGTGGTCCTGCTCGTGGCGGCGTCGGTGCACGTCGGCATCGTGGGGGCTCCCCGCGTCGTGCCGACGGAACCGTGGCTCTACGTCGGGGGAGCGGTGGGAGTCGCCTACATCTTCTTGTCGGCGGTGGTCGTGCGACGCACGGGTGTGCTGCTGCTGGGTCTCGGGTCGGTGGTCGGCCTGCTCACGACCTCGGTGCTGCTGGACGCCCTGTGGCCCGCTCCCGCCGCACCCGCGACCCCCGTGGCCCTGCTCGCCGCGGCGGTCGCGATCGCCGGGGTCGTCGTGGCCGCCGTGCCGTGGAGGCGCCGGATCCGCTGAGCGCGCTCGGGGCGGATGCCACGCGACCACCCGGGTATCCGGGCTGCGCCCGCTCGATCGCTCCGCGAACGCGACGACGCCGCCGGCCGGAGCCGACGGCGTCGATCGCACAGGGACGGGCGGGGGTCAGAGGCGCGCCTCGTCGACCTTCCGCCGCTTCTTGCCCCCGGGCATGCGGGACAGGTGCTTCGCGGCATCCACCGTCTTGCGGCGGATCGGACGCGACATCGTCGGCTTGCCGCCCACGTAGAGCCAGCCCAGCAGCACCTCGTGCTTCGCGAGGCCGTGGGCCTTGGCCAGCACCTTGTGGCGCGTGTTGTCATCGGTGCGCCAGAACACCCCGAAGCCCGCCTCGTCGAGCACGAGGCTCAGCATGTGGGCGACCCCGGATGCCACGGCCTCCTGCTCCCACGCGGGGATCTTCTTGGAGCCGAGGTCGGCGACGACCGCGATGATGAGCGGGGCGCGGCGCGGCTTGGAGGAGTACCCCTTCTTGCCGTCCGCCTTGTTCAACGCGCGGGCGAGGATGTCGCGATCGGCCCCGCGGATCTCGATGAGCCGCCAGGGCTTGAGGCTCTTGTGATCGGCGACGCGTCCCGCGGCCGCGACGAAGGCCTCCAGCTCCGGTCCGGTGGGGGCGAGGTCGGTGACCTTCGACCACGACCGGCGGTCGCGCATCGCCTCGAGGGCGCTCATGCTCCGTCGGCGGGGGAGTCGGCGGGCGTGAAGTTCAGCGACAGCGAGTTCATGCAGTACCGGTCGCCCGTGGGGGTGCCGAAGCCGTCGGGGAACACGTGCCCGAGGTGCGAGCCGCAGTTCGCGCAGCGCACCTCCGTGCGCTGCATCCCGTGGCTGTTGTCGTCGAGCAGCTCGACGGCCTCGGGGCGCACCGACTCGTAGAAGCTCGGCCATCCGCAGTGCGAGTCGAACTTGGTCCCGCTCTGGAACAGTTCGGCTCCGCACGCGGCGCAGGTGTAGAGGCCGGCGCGGCTCTCGTCGAGCAGCTCACCGGTCCAGGCGCGCTCGGTACCCGCCTGGCGGAGCACCGCGTACTGCTCCGGGCTGAGCTCGGCGCGCCACTGGTCGTCGGACTTGTCGACGGCGTAGGTCATGTCTTCTCTCCTTCGTCTCCTCCATTGTCTCGTGCCCGGCGCCGCTCAGGTCGTACTGCGATGATTCGGGGGTGGATCAGGATGCCGTCGCCGCCGTCGTCGCACGATACGGGCGCTTCGCCCGCGACGAGGCGCCCGGGAGATCCGCCGTGTACGAGGCGTGGGCCCGCCGTGTGGTCGACGACGCCGACCTCGCCGCCGCGCTGGCCCGGATCCCCGACACGCGCCGTCAACCCCCGCTCGTCTTCGCCGTGACGCGCGTCCTCGGGGCTCCGACCGACGACGTGGACGCCTGGGCGCGGTGGGTCGTCGCGCACGCCCACGAGGTCGAGGCGCAGTGCCGGGTGCGCAGCGTGCAGACCAACGAGCCGCTCCGGTGCGCCGCGCTGCTGCCGGCGCTCGCACGCATCGAGGGTCCGATCGCGCTGCTCGAGGTCGGTGCGAGCGCGGGTCTGTGCCTGTATCCGGATCGCTACTCGTACCGGTACCACCGGGGCGACGAGGTGATCGCCCTCGACCCCCTCGACGGGCCGTCAGCCGTCGAGCTGCACAGTGCGCTGACCGGAGAGCCGACGTGGGCGATGCCCGAGATCGTCTGGCGCGCCGGCATCGACCTGAACCCGCTGGACGCCCGCGAGGACGACGACCGCGCCTGGCTCGCCGGACTCGTCTGGCCGGGGGAGCACGGCCGGCGCGAGCGCATCGTCGCGGCCCTCGACGTGGCCGCCGCGGATCCGCCGCTGCTCGTCGCCGGCGACGGCGCCGAGATGCTCCCGGCGCTCGCCGCGGAGGCCCCGCGGGACGCGACGCTGGTCGTCACGACGCCGGGCGTGCTCGCCCACGTCCCCCGCGCGGGACGCGAGGCGATCATGGATGCCGCGCGCGCCGCGGGCCGCTGGATCACCCTCGACGCCCCCGGGCTGCACGACGGGTGGACCACTCCGGCGCGACCGGAGCAGGGCGGGTTCCGTCTCGCCCTCGACGGCGAGATCCTCGCCGACGTCGATCCTCTCGGCGCGTGGGTGGCGTGGCATCCGGGACGGACGGGCCGCGCGCAGTAGCGTGACGAGCGTGCCTCTCTCCGACCGCGATCTCGCCTTACTCGCCTTCGAGGGTGAATGGCGTCGCCATGCGGGAGCGAAAGAGGAGGCGATCCGGGCCGAGTTCGGCCTGACGCCGGCCCGGTACTACCAGCTGCTCGGTCGCCTCATCGACACCCCCGAAGCCCTCGCGCACGACCCGATGCTCGTGCGGCGCCTGCGCCGTCGGCGCGACGACGCGGCCGCGCAGCTGCGGTCGCGGCTCGGTCGGACGGCCGCGCGCTGATCGGACGCGCAGACTCCGACCGATAGCATCGTCCAATGGCCAGTTCGACCTTCCCTCGGGATCGTTTCGACGACCTGCCGGACTCCACCGGCCGCGTCGGCGCGCACCGCGCGGAGAAGCCGCGTCTGCGCGGATGGATCGTGTTCTTGTGGGCGGCCATCGCGACGCTCGTGCTCATCATCGTCGGGATCTTCGGCACGCTCGTCGCCTCGGGGCGCATCACCTTCGGTTCCGACACCGCTCCGGTTCCGACGGTCTCGGCCGAGCCGACCGTCGCGGCCGTCGTCGACACGACCTATTCCGTGGTCGTGCTCAACGGCACCGGTCAGGACGGCCTGGCGGCCTCGGTACGCGACCAGATCGTGGCGGCCGGATGGTCGGGCGACACCGTCGAGACGGGCGACTCCGACTCGTCCGACTTCGCCCGGACCACCGTCTACTACCGCTCCGAGGGCGACGAGGCCGCGGCGCAGGGGCTCGCCCAGGCGATCGGCGGGGCCGAGGTGGCGCAGAGCGACTTCCTGCAGCCCACCGACGACCCGAACACCCCCGACGACGAGAGCGCCGTCAAGCGCCTCGTCGTGGTGATCGGCCTCGACCGCGCCTCCGGCGCGACCCCCTCGACGACCGCTCCCTGACCCCCGCTGCGCCGCGTGTTTCCGCGGCGTAACAAGTTGGGGGCACGCGCGTCAACAATGGCCGACGGGGCCCGTTCGGCGGCATCCCGCGTGCTTACGATGACCGAGTCATCCAGCAACAGGAGATTCGCATGACGCAGGGCACCGTCAAATGGTTCAACGCCGAGAAGGGCTACGGGTTCATCACCGTGTCCGATGGGCAGGACGTGTTCGTCCACTACTCGAGCATCGAGATGTCGGGCTTCCGGGTCCTCGAGGAGGGGCAGGCCGTCGAGTTCACGGTCGGGACCGGCCAGAAGGGCCCTCAGGCGGAGTCCGTGCGACTGGCCTGATCCGCTGTCGCGAACGCCGTGGCATCCCTCTCCGGATGCCACGGCGTTCGTCGTCTCACGGACGACGTCGTGGCTTGCACTCCCCAGGGGCGAGTGCCAGAATGAGTTAGCACTCGCTTTCGTCGAGTGCCAAAATCTGGAAGTCACCCGTCCGGGAGGGACGACACACTTATGGCAAAGATCATCGCTTTCGACGAAGAGGCCCGGCGCGGTCTCGAGCGCGGCCTCAACACGCTGGCCGACGCCGTCAAGGTGACCCTGGGCCCCCGCGGTCGCAACGTCGTGCTCGAGAAGAAGTGGGGCGCCCCCACGATCACGAACGACGGCGTCTCGATCGCCAAGGAGATCGAGCTCGACGACCCGTACGAGAAGATCGGCGCCGAGCTGGTCAAGGAGGTCGCCAAGAAGACCGACGACGTCGCGGGTGACGGAACCACCACCGCCACCGTCCTCGCCCAGGCGCTCGTGCGCGAGGGCCTGCGCAACGTCGCCGCCGGCGCCGACCCCATCTCGCTCAAGAAGGGCATCGAGAAGGCCGTCAAGGCCGTCACCGACGAGCTGCTCTCCTCCGCCAAGGAGGTCGAGTCCAAGGAGCAGATCGCCGCGACCGCGTCGATCTCCGCCGCCGACCCCGCGATCGGCGAGCTCATCGCCGAGGCCATCGACAAGGTGGGCAAGGAAGGCGTCGTCACCGTCGAGGAGTCGAACACCTTCGGCACCGAGCTCGAGCTCACCGAGGGCATGCGCTTCGACAAGGGCTACATCAACCCCTACTTCGTCACCGACCCCGAGCGTCAGGAAGCGGTCTTCGAAGACCCCTACATCCTCATCGCGAACCAGAAGATCTCGAACATCAAGGACCTTCTGCCCATCGTCGACAAGGTGATCCAGGAGGGCAAGGAGCTCCTCATCATCGCCGAGGATGTCGAGGGCGAAGCGCTCGCGACCCTGGTGCTCAACAAGATCCGCGGCATCTTCAAGTCGGTCGCCGTCAAGGCCCCCGGCTTCGGCGACCGTCGCAAGGCGCAGCTGCAGGACATCGCGATCCTCACCGGCGGCCAGGTCATCACCGAGGAGGTGGGCCTCAAGCTCGAGAACGCGACCGTCGACCTGCTCGGCCGTGCGCGCAAGGTCATCATCACCAAGGACGAGACCACGATCGTCGAGGGTGCCGGTGAGTCGGAGCTGATCGAGGGTCGCGTGACCCAGATCCGTCGCGAGATCGAGAACACCGACAGCGACTACGACCGCGAGAAGCTCCAGGAGCGCCTCGCGAAGCTCGCCGGTGGCGTCGCCGTCATCAAGGCCGGAGCCGCGACCGAGGTCGAGCTCAAGGAGCGCAAGCACCGCATCGAAGACGCCGTGCGCAACGCCAAGGCCGCTGTGGAAGAGGGTGTCGTCGCCGGTGGTGGCGTCGCGCTCATCCAGGCCGGCAAGACCGCTCTGGCGAACCTCGAGCTCTCGGGCGACGAGGCCACCGGTGCGAACATCGTCAAGGTCGCCATCGAGGCCCCGCTCAAGCAGATCGCGCTGAACGCCGGTCTCGAGCCCGGTGTCGTCGCCAACAAGGTCTCGGAGCTCCCCGTGGGCCACGGCCTGAACGCCGCGACGGGCGAGTACGGTGACCTGTTCGCGCAGGGCATCATCGACCCCGCCAAGGTGACCCGTTCGGCTCTGCAGAACGCGGCATCCATCGCGGGTCTCTTCCTCACGACCGAGGCCGTCGTCGCCGACAAGCCCGAGAAGGTCGCCGCTCCCGCGGGCGACCCGACGGGTGGCATGGACTTCTGATCCACGCCTGACGCCTGAGAACGCCCCCTCCTCCGGGAGGGGGCGTTCTTCGTTATGCGGGGCCGCGCCGTGGCCGCGCAGGTCGGCTGCGCGCGGGGGCCGCGCGGTCGGCCGCGCGCGGCTGCCGCGCCGACAAGCCGCGCGGGGGCCGCGCCGTGGCCGCGCGGGTCGGCTGCGCGCGGGGGCCGCTCCGGTGAGCGGCGCGCGGTGCGCGGTGAGCGGCGAGAGCATACGATCGGCGCGAGATCACGGGCTCCGGCGCCGTCGCGTCGTGTGTTCTCGCGCCGATCGTGTGCTTTCGCGGTGCCACGGCGCCTCCGGGCGGGGAGCCGGGGCGGGGAGCCGGGGTGGGCGTCGCGGGGTCAGGCCTCGGGGCGGTAGCCCTCGGGGAGGCGCTCGAGCGGCTGCGTCTCGATCAGGGCGTGCTCGGCGGCGTCGCGACGGTCGGCCAGGGGCAGCGAGACCCGGAACGTCGCGCCCCCGCCGGGGGTGTCGACGACCTCGACCGTCCCGTGCAGCAGATCGACGATGGATGCCACGATCGACAGGCCGAGACCGGATCCTCCGGTCTCGCGCGTGCGCGAGGTGTCGGCTCTCCAGAACCGCTGGAAGATCTGGTCCCGGATCTGCTCGGGAACGCCCTCGCCGTGGTCGATGATCTCGATCCAGCCCATGTCGTTCTCGGCATCCACGCCGATGCGCAAGCCGATGGGGGAGTCGTCGGCGGTGAAACGGCGCGCATTGCCCAGCAGGTTCGCCACCACCTGCCGCACCTTGTTCTCGTCGCCGAGGACGATCGGCGCGAGCCGCGGCGACGAGCGCGTGACGCCCGCCGGCGGCGCCACCGGGGCTTCCCCCGTCGTGGCGGCCGGGTCGGCGGCATCCTTCTGCCGACGGCGCAGGCGCGACAGCGTGGCCCCGGCGATCGCCATGGCGGAGGTGGGCGGAGCCGCCCGCCGGCGGGTGGAGGAGGTCGCCGGGTGGCCACCGGAATCGAGCAGCGGATCGAGGGTGATGGTCGGCAGCACCAGCTCGTCGCGCGAGGTGGTGTCGTCGACGGTCACCTCGCGCTGCGGCGAGGTGACGCGCAGGTCGAGGGCTGCGTCGCGCGCGATCGGGCGCAGATCGAGGGCGGTGATGGAGACGTCGCGTCTCTCGTCGAGGCGGGCCAGGGCGAGGAGGTCCTCGACCAGCGCGCCCATGCGGATCGCCTCCTTCTCGATGCGCTCCATCGACTGGGCGACGTCCTCGTCGGAGCGGATGGCGCCCATGCGGTACAGCTCGGCGTACCCGCGCATCGTCACGAGCGGGGTGCGCAGCTCATGACTGGCGTCGCCGATGAAGCGGCGCATCTGTCGCACGGTGGCATCCCGCTGCCCGAGGGCGCCGTCGATGCGCGCGAGCATCGCGTTGATCGCGGTCTTGAGCCGCCCCACCTCGGTGTCGGGCACGATGTCGGTGAGACGCTGACTGAAGTCGCCGGCCGCGATGTCCATCGCGGTCGTCTCGACCTGCCGGAGGTTGCGGAACGCGAGGGTGACGAGCCACCGGGTCAGAAGAGCGGTGGCGATGAGGATGAGCAACGCCACGAAGGCGTAGATGCCGATGTACGCGGCGACGATGCGGTCGGTGGGCGCCAGAGGCTGCACCACCATCTGCGTGTAGACCCCGGGGTTCCCGGGCACCTGCAGCACCCCGACGCGCGCCAGGAAGTGCGCGCCCGACTCCGGGTCCTCGAGTTCGATGCGCCGATCGATCTGCCCGTACGTCTGCTCCACCGTGAAGGTGGGGGGAAGCTCGGGAAGCGTCTGCGACGCGGTGCCGTTGTAGAAGGCCTCGCGGCGACCGTCGGGTCCGTAGACGACGACCATCGAGCCGATCTGCGGGGCGTTGTCGACCTGCGTGAACTCGATGCCGCCGTCGATCGGCGTCGTGGTGAAGATGCTGTTCGCGATGCTGCCCGCCGCCTGCTGGGCGAGCTGCTCGTCGAGGTTGTTCACCAGGGTGGTGCGCAGGAACACCATGGTCCCGATGCCCGCGGTGAACAGACCGATCGCCAGGAGCGCGACGGTCACGCCGGTGACCTTGGTCCGAAGGCTCAGACCGCGCCACCAGCGCGTCAGCGCATCGTCGGAGGGTGTCAGGACGGCGGCCTTCCGCTCAGGCGCTCTTGCCCGACTTCAGCATGTAGCCGAAGCCGCGCTTGGTCTGGATGAGCGGCTCGGAGGAGTGCGGATCGATCTTGCGGCGCAGGTACGAGATGTAGCTCTCGACGATGCCGGCGTCGCCGTTGAAGTCGTACTCCCAGACGTGGTCGAGGATCTGCGCCTTCGACAGCACGCGGTTGGGGTTGAGCATGAGGTAGCGCAGGAGCTTGAACTCCGTGGGGCTGAGGTCGATCGACACGTCGCCGACGCTGACGTCGTGCGTGTCCTGATCCATGGTCAGCTCGCCGGTGCGGATGATCGACTCCTCGTCGGCCTGCATCGTGCGACGCAGGATCGCCTGGATGCGGGCGACGATCTCGTCGAGGCTGAACGGCTTGGTGACGTAGTCGTCGCCGCCGGCGTTGAGGCCCTCGATCTTGTCCTCGGTCTCGTCCTTCGCGGTGAGGAAGAGGATGGGCGCGGTGTAGCCCGCGCCGCGCAGGCGCTTGGTGACGCTGAACCCGTTCATGTCGGGCAGCATCACGTCGACCACGATCAGGTCGGGTTCTTCTTCGAGCACGGCCGAGATCGTCTGCGCGCCGTTTGCCACGGCTCGCACCTGGAAACCGGCGAAGCGCAGGCTCGTGATGAGCAGGTCGCGGATGTTCGGTTCATCGTCGACGACGAGGATGCGAGGAGCTGTCATCCCCTCATTATCGTGATCCCACCCCGCAATGTGCTGGATATGGAACGGAAAGCCGCGTGCTGATATGCGTCAGGCGGCCGCGGCGTCGATCCCGTCGGCATCCAGGATCGTGTACGCGTACCCCTGTTCGGCGAGGAAGCGCTGGCGGTTCTGGGCGAAATCCTGGTCGACCGTGTCGCGGGCGATGAGCGTGTAGAAGCTCGCCGTGTGGTTCGACTGCTTCGGTCGCAGCAGGCGTCCGAGGCGCTGCGCCTCCTCTTGCCGGGAGCCGAACGAGCCCGACACCTGGATCGCGACGGAGGCCTCGGGGAGGTCGACCGAGAAGTTGGCCACCTTCGATACGACCAGGAGCGGGATGCTGCCGTCGCGGAAGCCCTGGAAGAGCTCTTCGCGCTCGGGGATGGGCGTCGCGCCGGTGATCTGCGGTGCGCCGAGCGCCTCGGCGAGCTCGTCGATCTGGTCGAGGTACTGCCCGATGACGAGAACGCGCTCACCCGGATGCCGCTGCACCAGGCGACGGGTGACGTCGATCTTCGCGGGGGCCGTGGCGGCGAGGCGGTAGCGGTCCTCGTCGGCGGCCGCGGCGTACTCGAGCCGCTCGTCGGCCGGGAGGTCGATGCGCACCTCGTAACAGGCGGCGGGCGAGATGAAGCCCTGGGCCTCGATCTCCTTCCACGGCGCGTCGAAGCGCTTGGGGCCGATGAGGCTGAAGACGTCGCCCTCGCGGCCGTCCTCTCGCACGAGCGTCGCCGTCAGGCCCAGTCGCCGACGCGCCTGGAGGTCGGCGGTGAGCTTGAACACCGGGGCGGGGAGCAGGTGCACCTCGTCGTAGAGCACGAGGCCCCAGTCCAGCGCGTCGAGCAGCGCGAGGTGGGCATACTGGCCTTTCCGCTTCGCGGTGAGGATCTGGTACGTCGCGATGGTGACCGGCTTGATCTCCTTGACCTGGCCGGAGTACTCCCCGATCTCCTCGGGCGTCAGGGTCGTGCGGCGCAGCAACTCGTCGCGCCACTGACGGGCGCTGACGGTGTTGGTGACGAGGATGAGGGTCGTCGTGCGCGTATCGGCCATGGCCCCCGCGCCGACGAGGGTCTTTCCCGCGCCGCAGGGGAGCACGACCACGCCCGACCCGCCCTCGGAGAAGGAGTCGACCGCCTGACGCTGGTAGGGACGCAGGCTCCACCCGTCCTCGGCGAGGTCGATGGGGTGCGGAGTGCCGGGGGTGTAGCCGGCGAGGTCTTCGGCGGGCCAGCCGATCTTCAGCAGCTCCTGCTTGATGTGTCCGCGCGCCCACGCGTCGACCAGGTAGCTGTCGGGGCTCGGGTGCCCGATCAGCAGGGGAGCGATGCGCTTGTTGCGTGAGACCTCGCCGAGGACCGCGGCATCCGTCGAGCGCAGCACGAGGGCGCCCTCGTCGTCGCGCTCGATCACCAGGCGCCCGTACCGGTTGACCGTCTCGCGGATGTCGGTGCTGACCGACGCGGGGACGGGGAAGCGCGACCACTTGTCGAGCGTCTCGAGCATGGCGTCGGCGTCGTGGCCGGCCGCGCGGGCGTTCCACAGACCGAGGCGCGTGATGCGGTAGGTGTGGATGTGCTCGGGTGCGCGCTCGAGCTCGGCGAAGACCGCGAGCTCGTGCCGCGCCGTCTCCGCCTGGGGGTGCGCGACCTCGAGGAGGACGGTGCGGTCGCTCTGCACGATCAAGGGGCCGTCAGACATAGCGTTCGAGTCTACCGGGGTCGCGACGGGCGCGGCGTCGCCCGGCCTCAGTCGACCGGGGCGACCGCGTCGATGTGCGACAGCGGGAGCGTTCGTTCGACGTCGGCGGCCCGGTCGCGACCGCGCAGACGGCCACCGCCCAGCCCCGTCGCCTCGAGGCGGAACACCCGCGCCGACCCGTCGGGCAAGCGCACGGTCACGTCGACGACGGCGCGTGCACGGACGGCCTGATCGAGCTCGCGCTCGAGCCACGCGGCATCCGAATCCCCCGCTCCGCTGCGCAGGCGCTCGAGGAGCGGACCGTAGGTCTCCGCGGGGTCGGGGGCCGGCTGCTCCGCGCCGGAGAGCTTCGCGCGCTCGAGGGCGCGCGGTCGACCCTCGGCGTCGACGGCGACGGCGGGGTAGTGGGCGTCGGTGAGCGCCCAGAACACGACGTCGGCCGACACGTGCGAGACGAGATCGTCGTCGTCTCGGGCGAGCGCGACCGACCGCAGCGACTGGTCGACCTCCATCGATCGGCGCAGCGTCTCGTCGTCGGTCGTCACCCGGGTGAGCTGCGTCTCGGCGTCGACGCCGACGCGTACGCGCCCGTGCTCGGCGGACGTGCGCTCGATCACGTAGGCGAGCGGCTGGGGGAGGCCCGTGAGGGAGATCTCCGTCAGGAACGCGCGGAGCGATTCGGCCGTCTCTCCGGCGGTGATCGCCGCGCCGATGGTGCCGGCGCTGAAGCGGTAGCTGGACGCCTGGGCGCGGGATTCGCGCGCCGCCATCGTGCGCAGTCGCACGTCGAGGTGCGGCGCGAGGGGTCCGGGGGCGATCGCGGTGAGGTCGTTCTGCAGGTAGACGCGGTCGACCTCGGGAGGGAGGAGGTCGCGCAGCGCGGAGGTGTCGAGGTCGCCGCCGGCGGCGAGCGGGGCCGCCCACGGGACGACGCGTCCCGCGCCGTCGAGCAGTCCCCACCGCACGAAGCGACGGATCCACAGCGCGGCGCGCTCGGGGCCCTCGGGGTCGAAGGGGGTTGCGCTCGCCCACTGCTCGCCGGGGATCCAGCCGCCGTCGGCGGACCGGTAGGCCCGCGGGAGGGCGTCGCGCAGGGCGCGGGCCGTTCGGGCCCACCGCTCGAGCGTCGGCAGGCGAAGCCACTCGCGCCCGGACGGCGACACCAGCCACGCGCGATCGTTCGCGCCCAGGAGACCCACGTCGGCCGCGAGCCCGACGAGGAGGTCGGCTTCGGCGGCGGTGGTCACCGCTCCCGCGTCGACGAGCCGGCGACGCTCCGTGGCGCCGAGGGAGCCCGAGCCGATCCGCCCCAGGGGGGACTCGAGGGTGAGCATGAGGATGTCGGCGACGCCGGCCGCGTTCGTGAATGCGGCCTCCGCCGCTTCCGAGGCCGACTCCGCGGGCGCCTCCCTGGTCGCGCCCCGAGGCGGGGACGCGGACGTCACTCCGTCCGGAAGCGCCTCGCGCACCGCGGTCGAGACGCTCGCGAACGGCACGCCGTCGTCTCCGACCAGGGCGTGGCCGACGAGCGCGTCGCGGGCCGCACCGCTCGCGGGCGTGCCCGCGACGGCGTCGAGGAGGACGAGGGCCTCGTCGCGCGAGAGGGAGGGGAGCTCTCGCGCGATCGAGAGGGGATCGAGCAGAGCCTCGGCCGCGTCGAACATGTCGCGCCACGGGCTCGAGGGCGACACGTGACGTCGCGCGAAGAGGCGCGCGAGATCGGCGTCGTCGCGCGCGCCCAACGAGACCGCCAGTGCGCGTTGTGCGGAGGTCTCGGGCACGTCAGCGGGCCTTGTTGGCCCGCGCCCTTCGGACGAAGCTCATGACGAGCACAGCGATCATGAGCGCGAAGCCGATCGGAAGGGCGAACAGCGGGATGACGACGATGACGGGCCAGGCGCCCTGCGTGAAATCGCTGACCCCGGCCGGCTGCGCGAGGATCACGATGAAGAAGCACACGATCGACAGGGCGACCAGACCCAGCGACATGAACGTCAGGATGCGGTCGATGCGTCGGACGGGGACGTCGTCGCCCGGCGTGCTGCCGCCGGTGGTGCGGGTGCTCATCGCGCTCAGCCTACTGCCTGGCGCCGGTGTCGTAGGCTGGAAGACCGGGATCCGCTCGGTTCCCGCGTTCCGCCGCGCGTTCGCGCACATATCCAGCGAGGTGTCCATGCCCACCGGCAAGGTCAGGTTCTACGACGACGAGAAGGGCTTCGGCTTCATCAGCACCGATGACGGCCAGGACGTGTTCCTGCACGCCACGGCTCTGCCCGCCGGAACCCCCGCTCCCAAGGCTGGGACGCGCCTCGAGTTCGGCGTCGCCGACGGCAAGCGCGGCCTCCAGGCCCTGTCGGTGCGCGTCCTCGACGCCCCGGTGAGCCTCTCGAAGCGCTCCCGCAAGCCCGCCGACGACATGGCGATCATCGTCGAAGACCTCGTCAAGCTGCTCGACGGCATCGGGGGAGACCTGCGTCGCGGTCGCTACCCCAACGGCCCGCACGCCCAGAAGATCGCCGCGGTCCTGCGCAAGGTCGCCGATGACTTCGAAGCCTGAGCAGGGCGAGCTCGCGCCGGTCGCCGATGAGCGTCTGACCGGCGCGCACGACCTCGCGCTCTCGGCCCTGCACGAGATCACCCCGGCCGACACGATCGGCCCCGCCGCCGGCTACACGCTCGAAGACGACGGCGTCGTCTCGCTGCGCTTCCACACGCGCCTGTCCGGATACCCGGGCTGGTTCTGGACCGTGAGCGTGGCCGTGGTCGAGGATTCCGAGCCGACCGTTCTCGAGGTCGAACTGCTCCCCGGCGACGGGGCGCTGCTGGCTCCCGATTGGGTGCCCTGGGCGACGCGACTGGCCGAGTATCAGGCGGCCCAGGCCGCTGCGGCATCCGAGGACTCCGACGACGACGCGGATGACGACGACTCCGACGACGACGACTCCGACGACGACGATGACGAGGAGCCCAAGGCGCGCTTCCACGCGGGCGACCTCGACGGCGTCGACATCGACGAGCTCGACGCGGACCACGCGCACGACGACGCCGACGAGGCGGAGTCCGAGTCCGAGGATCACGCCGCCGACGACGAGGACGACGAGTCGGAAGACGACGAGTTCGACGACGACGAGTCCGAAGACGACGACGATCGCGACGAGGGCGAACGCAGCTACTGACTTCTGCTGCACGAACTTCTCCCGCTACGACGAAGGCCGCCCCGCGAGATGCGGGGCGGCCTTCGTCGTACCGGGGTCAGGCGCCGGGCAGGTGCTCGATCGTGTAGTCGATCGCGCCGATGAGACGACGGACGTCGTCGGGCTCGATCGAGACGAAGGTCGCCACGCGCAGCTGGTTGCGGCCGAGCTTGCGGTAGGGCTCCGTGTCGACGATCCCGTTGGCGCGAAGGCTCTTCGCGATCGCCGCCGCGTCGATGCTGTCGTCGAAGTCGATCGTGACGACGACGGGGGAGCGGTCGGCGGGGTCGGCGACGAACGGGGTCGCCAGATCGCTGGCATCCGCCCACGCGTACAGGGCGGAGGACGACTCGGCGGTGCGGGCACCGGCCCACGACAGGCCGCCGTTGTCGAGGATCCAGCCGAGCTGCTCGTCGAGGAGCAGGAGCGTCGCGAGCGCCGGGGTGTTGAGCGTCTGCTGCAGCCGCGAGTTGTCGAGTGCGTTCTTCAGGCTCAGGAACTCGGGGATGTATCGACCGGATGCCGCGATCTTCTCGATCCGCTCGATCGCCGCAGGCGAGACCGCCGCGTACCACAGGCCCCCGTCGGAGCCGAGGTTCTTCTGGGGGGCGAAGTAGTAGACGTCGGCCTGGGCGATGTCGAGGTCGATGCCGCCCGCGGCGCTGGTGGCGTCGATCACGGTGAGGGCTCCGGCATCGCCCGCGACGCGGGTGACCGGGGCGGACACGCCCGTCGAGGTCTCGTTGTGCGGCCACGCGTAGACGTCGACGCCCTCGACGACCTCGGCGACCGTGCGGGTTCCGGGCTCGGCCTTGCGCACGTCGGGGGCCCGCAGCCACGGGGCGGCGGCCGCGGCGGCGAACTTGCCGCCGAACTCGCCGAAGACGAGGTTCTGGCTGCGGTTCTCGATCAGACCGAAGGCGGCGGCATCCCAGAAGGCGGTCGACCCGCCGTTGCCGAGGATGATCTCGTAGCCCTCGGGGAGGCGGAACAGCTGCGCCAGGCGCTCGCGCGTGCTGGCGACGAGGTTCTTCACCGGCGCCTGACGGTGCGAGGTTCCGAGGATCGTCGCCCCGCGGGTGACGAGCGCCTCGAGCTGCGCACCGCGCACCTTCGAGGGGCCGCACCCGAAGCGGCCGTCGGCGGGCAGGAGGTCGGTGGGGAGTTCCACGTGCGGCATGGGTCCGATTCTAGGGTCCCGCTCTTCGCGCGCCCGCGCTCGTGTCGGAGGGGATCGGTAGGCTGGGAGGACTTGCCGCGCGACATCGAGGACTGCTGAATGACCGACCTGATCGACACCACCGAGATGTACCTGCGCACGATCCTCGAGCTCGAAGAGGAGAAGATCGTGCCGCTGCGCGCGCGCATCTCCGAGCGCCTCGGCCACTCGGGTCCGACGGTCTCGCAGACCGTGGGGCGCATGGAGCGCGACGGACTCGTCGTCGTCTCGGAGGACCGCCGACTCGAGCTCACCGACGACGGACGCCAGAAGGCGGTCGACGTGATGCGCAAGCACCGTCTCGCCGAGCGCCTGCTGAGCGACGTCATCGGTCTCGACTGGGCCTACGTGCACGACGAGGCGTGCCGGTGGGAGCACGTCATGAGCGAGCAGGTCGAGCGTCGCCTGGTCGAACTGCTCGGCCACCCGACCGAGTCGCCGTACGGCAACCCCATCCCGGGTCTCGACCAGCTCGGCGACACCGCCAGCTCGACGTTCGACGACGGCGTGGTGGGGCTCGTGCGCAAGCTCACCGACGCGGGTGGTCCGATCTCGGGCACCGTCCGCCGTCTGGCCGAGCCGGCGCAGGTCGATCCCGAGCTCCTCCAGCAGCTGAAGGCGGCCGGCGTCCTGCCGGGGGCGCGCGGCGAGTACCGCTTCAACGAGGGGTATGTCCTGGTGCAGATGGACGGTGTCGACGAGGGTCTCGAACTCCCCGTCGAGGTGGCCTCGCACATCTTCCTCGTCGCCGAGGCGTGACGCGTCGGCCTGAGCGCCGAGGCTGAGCCTTCCCCGGGCATCGGGGACGGGCGGGGTCCGAAGCGTGACTTGTTCGTTATCTTCGGGTAGCCTCTGAGGGTCCACAGGCGAGAAGCCCGCCGTCGGACCCCTCGCGGTTTGCCTCATCGGCTCGTCGTCCGCAGAGGGTGAAGCCCGCACATCGTGCCCCCAAGATCGAGTGCTGACGAGCCAGCGTCATGGACGCAGAGGCGCCGGAGGAACTTTGGCTGAACATAACGATCCCGCTGCGGACCTACCCGAGGACCCCGCAACGGGCCCCACGCGAAAGAGCGCGCGCGCAGACGTCGCCCGCTCGACCCGCCGCCCCGTGACCCCGCGCATCGCCGCGGCCGCGCCGACGACGCGCCCCGCCCCGACCGGCAGTGGCTCTTCGCCGCGCCGCGTCGGCAAGCCGCTGCGCAGCGCCGTGATCCTCTCGATGGTCGCGGGCCTGGTGGCGACGGTCGCGATCCCCGCGTACGCGGCCACCGTGCCCACGACCGAGAAGGTCACGCTGCAGCAGATGTCGGCTCCCGACAACCAGTCGCTGGTCGTCGCGTCCGATGCCACGGCCGAGAGCCTCGACCGCAGCAGCTACTCCGCCACCACCGCGGAAGAGATCCAGAAGAAGAAGGATCAGGAAGCCGCTGCGGCCGCCGCCGCCGAGCGCGCTCGACAGCTGGCATCCGCCGCCGGCGCGTCGGTGTCGAACGTCGACCTGAACATGACCGCCCCGGGCTCGGGGGAGGTGCGCTGGCCGCTGACCAGCTACATCCTCGGCCGTGGCCTGTGGGACTCGGGATACCACCAGGGCGTCGACCTGCTCGCCCCCGGTGGCCAGCCGATCTTCGCCGCCGCGGCGGGCGTCGTGAGCGTGTCGTCGGAGAGCTACGGGGGCTACGGCGTCGGCATCGTCATCGAGCACGTGATCAACGGCCAGAAGGTGTCGACGACGTACGGTCACATGACCTACGGCAGCCGCCAGGTGCAGGCGGGCGACACCGTCGCCGCCGGACAGCTGATCGGCCTCGTCGGCTCCACGGGCAGCTCGACCGCGAACCACCTGCACTTCGAGGTGCACATCAACGGTTCGGTGGTCGACCCCTACGCGTGGCTGCAGCAGAACGCGGGCTGACCCTCCCCTCGTGACGGCGGCGTGCCGGAGACGATCGTTCTCCGACACGCCGCTTTCCGTTTCCCCGCGCAGCCGACCCCGGGCGTGTCGTGGTGGGTTAGCCTGTCAGCGACGTCGGAAGAACCGGAGGGAACGCCGATGAACACCAGTCCGCGCATCCGCACCATGGATGCGCTCGGGCTGCTCGTTCTTCGGCATCGTGTGTTCGGATGCCGCGGTTTCGCCGCGATCACCCAGGCGCTGTCTGTCTAGACAGCGCCTTTTTTCATACCCCTGCGTCTCTGCCGTCGTCGCGAGTCGAACATCCGAGAAGCCGTCTCGGCCATTCGAGAGGAAGCGGAAATGCGCACACTGGTTCTCAACGCGGGCTACGAGCCCCTCGCCGTCGTGTCGTTCAAGCGGGCCCTCGTGCTCGTCATGAACGACAAAGCCACGGTCGTCGAACGCATCGAGGAAGACCCCGTCTGGGCGGCTGCCGGAACCTACGACCGCCCGGCGGTGATCATCCTCACGCGCTACGTGCGGGTGCCCGGGGCCCGGCAGGTGCCGGTGACGCGTCGCGGGGTCCTGCGTCGCGACGCCCACCGGTGCGCGTACTGCGGCAAGGCCGCCTCGACGATCGACCACGTCCTCCCGCGCTCCCGCGGAGGCAAGGACACGTGGGAGAACCTCGTGGCGTGCTGCCTGACGTGCAACAACGTCAAGGGCGACCGCACGCCCCAGGAGATGCGCTGGGAGCTGCGGCTGGTGCCCGCTCCTCCGCGCGGCTCCTCGTGGACCGTCCGGGGGGTCGACAAGAGCGACCCGCGGTGGGAGCCGTATCTGGCGCTCGCCGCCTGAGCCGACGGGTCGGATGCCGTCCGGCCGGGGTCCTGCCCGGCCGGCGATTCCGCGTGCCCGCGACACGGGGCGCGGCGCTGGCCCTGGTCTCGCGAGCGGTAGCGGTGTACGCTAGGCGAATGCATGTTCGCTCAACGAACGTCGACGCATGATCGACAAGACCGTCCCCGACGTCGCGGCCGCCGTCTCCGGCATCCGCGACGGTGCGACCGTGATGATCGGCGGCTTCGGTCGAGCCGGTCAACCGGTCGAGCTCATCGACGCGCTCATCGCCCACGGGGCATCGGGGCTCACCGTCGTCAACAACAACGCCGGAAACGGGAACACCGGTCTCGCCGCCCTCCTCGCGGCGGGTCAGGTGCGCAAGATGATCTGCTCGTTCCCGCGGCAGAGCGACTCCTGGGTGTTCGACCGGCTCTACCGCGCCGGCGAGGTCGAGCTCGAGCTCGTGCCCCAGGGCAACCTCGCCGAGCGCATCCGCGCGGCCGGGGCGGGCATCGGCGCCTTCTTCACCCCCACCGGCTTCGGCACGCAGCTGGCCGAGGGCAAGGAGACGCGCCGCATCGACGGGCGCGACTACGTGCTCGAGTACCCGATCCGCGCCGACGTGGCTCTCATCAGCGCCCGCGCCGCCGACCGCTGGGGCAACCTCGTCTATCGCGAGACGGCCCGCAACTTCGGACCCATCATGGCCGCCGCCGCGACCACCACCGTCGTGCAGGTCGACGAGATCGTGCCGCTGGGATCCCTCGACCCCGAGGGCGTCATCACCCCGGGTCTGTACGTCGACCGTGTCGTCGCCGTCGGCGAGCGTCGCTGGCTCCGCGACGGCGCCTTCGTCGGCGGAGTCGACATCGAGGGCCGACCCCTGGAGTCCGAGGAGGGCACCGCATGACCACCCGCATCTCGCGCTCCGAGCTCGCCGCGCGCGTGGCATCCGACATCCCCGAGGGCGCCGTGGTCAACCTCGGCATCGGCGCGCCCACCCTCGTCGCCGACTACCTGCCCGAGGGGCTCGAGATCGTGCTGCACACCGAGAACGGCATGCTCGGCATGGGTCCCGCCCCCGAGCGCGGCCGGATCGACCCCGACCTCATCAACGCCGGGAAGCAGCCCGTCACCGCGCTCGCCGGGGCGGCCTACTTCCACCACGCGGACTCCTTCGCGATGATGCGCGGCGGGCACCTCGACGTCTGCGTGCTGGGGGCGTTCCAGGTGTCGGCCGGCGGCGACCTCGCGAACTGGTCGACCGGCGAGCCCGGGGCGATCCCCGCGGTCGGCGGGGCGATGGACCTCGCGATCGGCGCGAAGGACGTCTACGTCATGACCGACCTGCTCACCAAGGGCGGCGAGCCCAAGCTGGTCGCATCCTGCAGCTACCCGCTGACGGGCGTCGGGTGCGTCTCGCGCGTCTACACCGACCACGGCGTCTTCGACGTCACCGCCGACGGCTTCCGCGTGCGGGAGCTGTTCGGCGACAACACGCACGCCGAGATCGAGCAGCTCCTCGGCCTGGAACTGGAGTCCTGACCCATGCCCGCTTCCTTCGTCTACGACGCCGTCCGCACGCCCTTCGCGCGGCACGGCAAAGCGTTCGCCGACGTGCGCCCCGACGACCTCGCGGCCACCGTCATGGCATCCGTCGTCGAGCGCACCGGCATCGACCCCGCCCGCATCGAGGACGTGATCTTCGGCGACGCGAACCAGGCGGGCGAGGACAACCGCAACGTGGCGCGCTTCGGGGCACTCCTCGCGGGCTTCCCGTCGTCCGTGCCCGGAACGACCATCAACCGCCTCTGCGGATCGTCTCTGGATGCCGTGATCCAGGGCTCGCGCGCGATCGAGGCGGGCGACGCCGAGGTGATCCTCGCGGGCGGCGTCGAGTCGATGACCCGCGCCCCCTTCGTGGTCGAGAAGAGCCCGCGGCCCTTCCCCGCGGCGAACCAGACGATGTGGAACACCTCGATCGGCTGGCGCATGACCAACCCGCGCCTGCGGAAGGACTGGACGATCTCGAACGGCGAGAGCGCCGAGAAGCTCGCCGAGATCCACGACATCTCGCGCGAGGAGCAGGACGCCTTCGCCGCGCGCAGTCACCGCCTCGCCGCCCGGGCGTGGGCCGAGGGGCGCTTCGCCGACGAGATCGTGCAGGTCGAGGGGCACGCCCTCGCGCGCGACGAGGGAATCCGTGACGACTCCACCGCCGAGGTGCTCGCGGGGCTGCGCCCCGCGTTCCGCGCCGGCGGCACGGTCACCGCGGGCAACTCCTCGCCGATCAACGACGGCGCCTCCGCCGTGCTGCTGGGCGCCGAGGGGGCGCTGGATGCCGAGCCCCTGGCCCGCATCGCCGGGCGGGCCGCGTTCGGCAACGACCCCGACGTGTTCGGCGTCGCCCCCGTCGAGGCCGCGAACCGGGCTCTTGCCCGCGCGGGCCGGTCCTGGGACGAGGTGAGCTTCGTCGAGCTGAACGAGGCGTTCGCCTCGCAGACCCTCGCGTGCGCGAAACTGTGGACGGCCCTCGACCCCGCGCTCCTCAACGAGAACGGCGGTGCCATCGCGATCGGCCACCCGCTGGGCGCCTCGGGCGGCCGCATCATCGCCCGGGCCGCGCACGAGCTGAAGCGCCGGGGCGGAGGGGTCGCGGTCGCCGCGATCTGCATCGGGGTGGGTCAGGGCCTCGCCGTCGTCCTCGAGCGCTGACGCGCGGATAGGGTGAGGCGGTGGACGAGCAGGGTGCCCCCGAGACCGTGCAGGCCTTCGCGCGAGGCCTCGCCGTCATCCGCGCCTTCGACGCGCAGAACCGTTCGCTGACGCTCAGCGACGTCGCCCGCCGCGCCGACGTCACGCGCGCCGCGGCCGGCCGATTCCTCCGCACGCTCGAGAGCCTGGGGTACGTGCGCAGCGACGGGCGGTTGTTCACGCTGACCCCGCGCGTGCTCGAGCTCGGATTCAGCTACCTGTCGGCGTCCACCCTCCCCGACGTCGTGCAACCGCACCTCGAGGCGCTCTCGCGCGCGACCGACGAGAGCGCCTCGGCGGCCGTGCTCGACGGCTCCGACATCGTCTACATCGCCCGCGTGCCGCTGCGGCGAATCATGTCGGTGGGCATCACCGTGGGCACGCGCTTCCCCGCGACGGCGACGAGCATGGGGCGGGTGCTGCTCGCGCACGCGGACGACCGGATCGTGGATGCCGTCCTCGCGGCGCCGCTGCCCGCCTACACGCCGCAGACCCTCACCGACCCGGACGCCGTGCGCGCCGAGCTGCAGCGGGTGCGCGAGCGCGGGTGGGCGATGGTCGACGGCGAGCTCGAGCCGGGACTGACCTCGGTGGCCGTCCCCCTGCGTGCGCGCGACGGGGAAGTCGCGGCGGCCGTGAACGTGTCGATGAGCAGCGGCCGTCACGCCGACGAGGTGGTGCGCGAGCGCTTCGTGCCCGCGATGCTCCGCGAGGTCGCGGCGATGGAGGCCGACCTCCGGCTGCTGTAGCCGAGGCCCCGGTGGCCGTCTTGCGCAGAATCGCCCTCGCCGCGGATCCCCTCGATAGGGTCGGAATGTCGGCGCGATCGATTCCGCGACGACGCGGGGGAGTCTTCGAGTCGAGCTTCGTCCGCGTACGCGAGAGAGTGCCGGTCGCCGCGGAACAGCGCGGCGAGACGCCTCACGCGGAAGGACGACCCTCGATGACCACCGACACCCCCGCCCCCGCGACGGCCGCTGAGCGGACCGGCCTGCTGGACTCCCCGCCCGAGGAACGCTTCGACCGGATCACCCGTCTCGCGCGCGAACTGTTCGACGTCGACTACGCCCTGGTGAACATCGTCGACGCCGACGAGATCTACACGAAGTCGCAGCCCGAGGGGCCGCGCTTCGGCCGATCGCCGCTCGAGGCGGTGTTCTGCGGCGAGACCGTCAAACAGGACGGCCTGCTCGAGGTCGACGACGCCACCGCCGACGAACGGTTCCGCGACATCGCCGCGGTGACGGAGTACGGGATGCGGTTCTACGCCGGCTTCCCTCTGCGCACCGACGACGGGGAGGCCGTCGGCACGCTGTGCCTCCTCGACTCCGACACGCGCTCCCTCGACGCCGCGCAGCGCGCCACTCTCGAACAGTTCGGACGCTGGGCGCAGGCCGAGGTGCGCCAGAGCGACCACGAGGGGCACGCCGCAGCGGCCGATCCCGCCCCGACGCGCGACGGCCTGGACGGCGCCGAAGGCGTGCGCCTGGCAGCCCTCGCGATCCCGCACGGCGTCGTCAGTGGCGACAGCAGCGGATGGCAGCAAGTGGGCGGCAGGGTGGTGCTCACCCTCGCCGACGTCATGGGCAAGGGGGAGGCGGCCGGGGCCGTCGCCGAGGCACTGCTGGGAGCACTGCAGGCGCGACGCGACATGCAGCCGGTCGAGGCCATGCTGTCGGTGGAGGCCGAGGCCCGCTCCGACGGTCGCTACCGCGACGTGTTCGCGACGGTGTTCCACGCGGTCGTGGACGCCGCCTCGGGCGCCGTCGACTTCGTCGACGCCGGGCACGGGCTCACCCTCGTGCTGCACGCCGACGGAACGAGCGAGCGGCTCGACTCCCGCAACCTGCCGCTCGGGCTCCGGCCCGCGGACGTCGAGTGGGAGCCTGGCCGCGTGCGGGTCGGACGGGGCGACCTGCTCGTGAGCGTCTCCGACGGGGCGCTCGACGCGTACGACTCCACCCTCGAGAGCCTCCGCATGATCGGCGACGACCTGCGGGCGGCCGCCGACCCGGGTGGCTTCTTCGACGAGCTCGCCCTCAAGGTCTCGACGCACGAGGTCGACGACGACGTCACGGCCGTCGTGCTGTCGGTGCACTGACCGATCCGGATGCCGGGTCCGCGCGCAGACGCGCGGGTCCCGGCATCCGTGCTCTCCGGGGCTCAGCGGGGGATCACGCGGAACAGGAAGCGCGAGCGGACCATGGCGAAGATGATCCCGATCACCGCCGCGTGGATGAGCGTGCCCTGCCACAGGCTGCCGCGGTCGAGCCCCGGGATGTTCGCCACGGCGAGCACGAAGAACACGTGCACGATGAACACGTACAGGCTGGCCTGGCCGAGGGGGATCCACAGCCACCCCATGCTCTTCTCGATCGGCTTCCAGGCGACCGTCAGCACCGCGTAGCTGCACACCAGGACGAGGGGCAGGTCGAGCAGTCGCCCCCACTCGAGGAAGATGCGCTGATAGCCGGAGTCGTACAGATTCGCGTAGAGGTCGGCGGGGAAGGGCACGGGGGTGAAGCCGTAGGCCTGACCCGCCCAGAGGTACACCAGGATGCCGGCATAGCCGACGACGAAGATCCCCACCCCGATCTTGCCCGGGAGCGAGGTGAGGGCCCGGATGATCTGCCGGCGGTAGAAGCCGATGACCAGGCCATGGGTGAACAGCACCTGCCACAGCGCCAGGGGGAACACCGCATCGAACTGCGAGGGCAGGCGCAGAGCTTCGGGCGCGAAGCCGTGCAGGGCGTACACGCCCCAGCTGAGCGCGAGCACCAGCCACCACAGGCGGCGTTTGATGAGCCACATCAGGGCGGGGTACGCCAGGCTCAGCACCACGAACAGACCCATGATGTTGAACGGCCAGGGCCCCATCTCGAGCAGGAGGAACTGGCGCACCGCGTACCACGGGGGCGGATAGTCGAGCAGGCGCTCGCCGTTGGGATACAGGTCGTACACGCGGCCACTGTCGCCCGTGCCGCCCTCGCCCGTTCCGCGGTCGGTGAACGTCGTGATCGCGGAGGCGTCGACGAAGGGCACGAAACCGATCGCGAAGATCAGCAGGATCACCGCGAGCGCCACGATGTACTGCTTGCGCGCGCGTCCCCACGCCGCCACCGCGGCGCCCCACTCCCCGGCCCTCGCGACCGCCGCGGGGAAGACCATCCCGAGCACGATGCCGCTGAGCAGCACGAAAAGCTCGGCCCCGGTGATCGCGCCGATCGCCTTCAGAGAGGCGTACGCGAACGGGCTCGTCACCTCGATGTGCGTGACGACCACGACCACGATGATGAAGCCGCGCACCATGTCGATGCGCAGGTCGCGACTGGCCGAGGTGTCGTCGTAGCGCCACTTGGGCAGGGCCCGGCCGATGATCCCGGATGCCAGGAACGCCACCGCGAGGACGGCAGCGCTGCCGGTGATCCAGTTCATCTCCTCGTTCGGATCGGCCCCGGCCTGGCGCACCTGCACGGTCGCTGCGGAGCCCCGAGCGGGGGTGACGACGTCGGAGACCGGCCCCCAGCGGATGAGTCCGGTCGAGACGAGGTCGTCGCGCAGGGCGGAGGCCACCTCTCCGTTCGCCGTCGCCCGCCAGTCGACCTGCCGTCCGCCGGCCTCGGCCTCGTCGCGCACGACCTCGAGCCACGTCACCCCGGAGATGAGGGGATGCCGGTCCAGCTCGGCGAGCACCTGCGTCCACCACCCGCGTTTCACCGACAGCTCGGAATCGCCGTCGCGCCCGAAGTCGTAAAGGGCGCCGGTGTCGAGGAGGAGGGTCTTGCCCTCGCCCACGGCGAACCGGTCGTAGAACGACGCGCGCGGGGTGGTCGTGTACCCCCACCGCTCGTCGAGGCGGGCGGCGACCTCGCCGTCCTGCGGAGCGGTGTTGAGCTCGAGCGGGACGTCGCGGCCTGCCGCCGCGGCCGACTCGCCCTTGCCGAAGTAGTAGAGCGACAGGCCCACGCGGTCGACGGAGTCGGCATCCGGGAAGTACGGGCCGTAGGGGTCGTCGGCCTCGGTGAACAGGCCGTCGCCGTCGGTGTCGATCGCGACGCGGTCGCGCGCCGTGATGGCGTCGAGGCGACCGTCGGCTCGCTCGAAGGGGTATCCGGCGCCGTAGGAGGGACTCCACACCGTCTCGGCCGCGGACGAACCCGCGTGCACCGCGGCGGCCACCGTCTCGAACGCGCTCACGTAGGCGGTGGGCTGCTGGCCCCATGAGACCCAGGAGCCGTTCATCTCGGGGGCGAAGCGCACGAACTGCTCGGTGCCGTACTGCGAGCGGTAGCGCTCGAGCCGGGTGTTGAGCTCGGCGGCGTCGGCCTCGGTGAGGGCCGCGAGCTCGACCGAGGGCTCGAGGGTCAGCACCAGGGACGCCCCCTGCGCAGCGACCTGCAGGGCGGCGTGCTGCCACTCCGAGATCGAGCGGGCGTCGAGCGGATACGACACGCGCACGCTGTACATCGCGGGGGTCTCGCCGAGGCGGGTGCGGTACCCGTCGGGGCCGTCGTCGCCCCAGTTCAGCTCGGGCCCGAAGCGCACGCCGTCGGTGGCGGGGGCGGCGGGCGTCGAGGTCGGCGCGGGATCGGCCGTCGGCGTCGGTGGTGCGGTGATCGTGCCCGGGACGGGCACCGCCGCGGGTGTCGCGGCGGCGAGAGCGGGAGCGCCGGTGAGGAGGAGGAGCGCGGCGGCGGCCCCCACGGCCGCCGCGATCCGTCGCACCGCGCGCGTCACGTCCTTCTCGTCTCCAATGTCCACACGTTGCGATCGCCCTCGCGGCGGAAGTCGACGTCGTCGACCCCCGCGTTGGCGAGGGCGAGGCCGCGGCCGCTCTCCTCCTCGGCATCCGCCATGCGCACCGACGCGAGATCGAGCAGGGGAGGATCGCCGTCGTCGCGGAACGTCGCGACCAGCCTCTGTGCATCCGCGAAGAGGTCGAGCGTGAACCGACGCGCATCGGAGTCCCCGCGCGAGTGCTCGACGATGTTGCCGGCGATCTCGATCACCGCGGTCTCGAAGCCGAACCGCGTCGACGGCGTCACCTCGCCCACCTCGTCCCACCATCCGGCGAGCAGGTCGAAGATGGCCTCGAGGCTGGCCGGGGCGACGGCCGCGTCGAGCGAGCCGCGCGCGTCGCCGTCAGTCACGGAGGGCCTCGTCGACGCTCGGGCGGGGACGCAGCACGCGGTCGAGGTTGGTGAGACCGAGGACCATGGTCACCTGTTCGCTCGGTGCGGCCAGTCGCAGATCGCCCCCCGCCTGACGGGCGGTCTTCAGGCACGCCACGAGGGCGCCGAGTCCCGACGAGTCGACGAACTCGGTCTGCGACAGGTCGACGACCACGATGTCGCCCGCGCCGCGCGTGATCTCGGCGGTCACCGTTTCGCGGAACGACTTCGCCGACACCATCGTCAGCCGGCCGCGCGGGGTCACGACCGTTCCGTCGGTGCGGGAATCGATGTCGACCTGGAGCATGTCAGTAACCCTTCGGTAGGTGGTCGGAGGCGGAGTACAGCACCGCACGGATGATGATGCTGAAGACGGCGAGGTCGTAGAGGACCCAGGCGATGTTGACGAGCGGCGCGATGCCCTCGGCCTGGCCGACGGCGTAGCGGATCGCGACGACGCCGAGCGAGGCGACGAGCGCGCCCATCACCCACAGCTGCGGCTTGACCAGGTCCCACCGGGGACGGTTCTCGAGCGACCGGGTCTTCGGAGTCACCGAGAAGCCGAGCGAACGGCCGCGGTAGACGTTGTCGAAGGCGCTCGTGACGGAGCGGATCCACACCGGGAACAGGGCGAGCGAGTACTGCGCGCCCCGCCAGGTCGGTCGTCCGTTCGCCACGACGAGGAAGAGCAGCTGGTTGATGACGAAGAACGGGATGAAGCGCGCGAAGAAGTCCACGCTCCACGCCTGCACGGGCATGACCCCGAACGACAGGTACAGCACGGGGGCGGCGACGTACACGAGGGCAGCGAAACCGGAGAGGTAGCTCCACATCGTGCCGAAGTACATCAGGCGCTGGCCCCAGCTCATCCCCCTCTGCACGAGCGGGTTCTCGCGGAACATCACCTGCATCGTCCCCTGCGCCCACCGCAGGCGCTGGGTGAGCATCGTGGGCAGGTCCTCGGGGGCGAGGCCCTTCGCGAGCACCTCGTCGTGGTACACCGACTTCCAGCCGAGGCCGTGCAGGCGCATCGAGGTGGCCATGTCCTCGGTGACCGAGATCGTGGCGAGGGGCATGATCGCCTGCGCCTCCTCTTCGCGCCCGACGTCGAAGGACTCCACGAGCATGCTGACCGACTCCACCGCGGCCAGCGGCGACAGGCTGCGCTCGCCGAGGGCCTCGAGGGCGAGGTCGTCGAGAGCGGCGAGGGCGGCCGGGTCGCCCGTGACCTCGGCCAGTTCGGCGAGTTCGGCGCGCACCTCGGCGATGTCCTGGTCGGCGAGCTCGCGGCGCACCGCCATGATCTGCCGCTGGAAGGCGTAGGTGAGGTCGGCGAGGGCGTCGCCGCGCGCGATCCCCGCCTTGAGGTCGTCGAGCGCGACCGACACGCGATCGAGGGATGCCACGATCCGGGCGTCGGAGGCGTGCTCGCGCCGCGCGCGGGCGAGGACGCGACGCGAGGAGCGGATGCCGCGGTTGACGGCGAGCGTGACCTCGCCGACGTAGCGCGAAACGCCGAGCTGCATGAGCGCCTCGCGGCGCAGGATCGCGTTGGAGCCGCAGAAGAAGGCGGCGTTCCACCCGTCCTTGGACTGCTGGATCGGGCCGTAGAACAGCGGCGCCTGACTGCCGAGCGGATCGCTGGCCGGCACGTTGGTGAACCACTGCGGCGTCTGCACGAGGGCGACGCGGTCGTCTTCGAACCAGCCGAGCGTGCGGTCGAGGATGTCGGGGGAGGGGATCTGGTCGGCGTCGAGGATGAGGAAGAACTCGCCCTCGGTGACCATCAGGGCGTTGTTGAGGTTGCCGGCCTTGGCGTGGCGCGGGCGGTCGCGCCACGCCTCCGAACGGGTGATGACGCCGATGCCCTCGGCTTCGGCGAGGGCGCGCAGCTCGGCGCGGTCGCCGTCGTCGAGGATCCAGGTCTCGTGCGGATATCGGATCGCCTTGGCGGCGCGGGCGGTCTCCATGACGAGGTCGAGGGGCTCGTTGTAGGTCGTCACGAGGACGTCGACCGTCACGTCATGGCGCAGCGGGGGAGCGTCGTGACGCTCGCGCAGCCGCCACGCGCCGAGGCCGAAGAGGAGGGAATCGATGAGGCTGTACGTCTCGGCGAGGACGAGCGGGACCGCGATCCACCAGGACTCCCAGTTCACCGACGCCAGCCAGCGCCAGGTGATGTAGTTGATCCCCGTCGCCGCCGACAGGATGACGATCACGCGCACCAGGGCCAGGCGTCGTACGCGCGAGACGTCACGACGCCGGGCCTGCCGTCGCAGATCATCGCGACGGATCGTTGTTTCGACGACCAATGGGGGGACCTTCCGTCTTTTTTCATCTTCTCTGAAAACGGGGTCCGTCGTCGATCCTTGACGCGCACGTCCTCGACGCGGGAGGGTACGCCCTCCGGGATGGTGGGAGGCGATCGGAGCGATGTCGGAGGTCGATCGTATCTTCGACCCACAGGGATTGAGACAGTAGAACACATGTTCTAACCTGTGGGAGTGAGGGCGATCGTGAGAGACCAGGTACAGGCCGTACCCGACATCACCGCGCTGCGCGATCGCCTCGAGCGCATGCAGGGGCGGCGCATGGACGCCCCCGTGCTCCCGACGCATCCGGCATTCTCCTCGCTTCTGCCCGGGGGAGGGTTGCGCTCGGGCTCGGCGTACGCCCTCGCCCGGTCGGCGTCGCTGCTGCTGGCGCTGATGGCGCGCCCATCTCAAGACGGCGCCTGGTGCGGGGTCATCGGCATGCCCGAGCTGGGGGCGGAGGCCGCCGAGAAGTACGGCCTCGACCTCGACCGGCTCGTCTTCATCCCCGACCCGGGTCCGCGCTGGCTCGCGGTGACCGCGACGATCACCGAGGTGCTGCCGGTGGTGGCCGTGCGCCCGCCGGCCGGATCCGCGGCCGCGCGGGGAGGGGCCGAGACCACCCGACTGGCCGCGCGCCTGCGCGACCGCGGGTCGGTGCTGCTGGTGCAGGGCGCCTGGCCGCAGGCCGAGGCCGTGATCGACGTGGCCGATCCGCGATGGGCGGGACTCGGGCAGGGGCACGGGTATCTCGCCGGTCGCGAGCTCACGGTGTCGGTCAGCAGTCGTCGCTCGCCCCACCCCCGTCGTGCCCGCATGATGCTCCCCGCGGCCGACGGCTCGATCGAACTGCTGGGCGCCCCCGCCGAGCGCCTCGTCCCGCGCGAGCGCGAGACCTTCCCCGTGCGGGCGGTGGGCTGATGGCGGCGCCGACGCGCAGCCTCGTGCTGTGGTTCCCCGACTGGCCCATCACGGCGTTCGTGCGCGAGGCGGTGTCCCCACCCCGGCCGGATGCCGCCGTGGCGGTGTTCGCGAACAACCTCGTCGTCGCGTGCTCCTGGGCGGCGCGCGCGCAGGGCGTGCGACGCGGTCAGAAGCGACGCGACGCGCAGGCGCTGTGCCCGGGACTGCAGGTGGTGGCCGCCGACCCCGTGCGCGACGCCCGAGCGTTCGCCCCCGTCGTCGCCCGCATCGAGGAGCACGCCCCCGGCGTGCAGGTGGTGCGTCCGGGGCTGTGCGCCCTGCGGGCGCGGGGTCCGGCCCGCTACTACGGGGGCGAGCTCGAGGCGGCGCGCACGCTGATCCGCCTGCTCGACGACGACGGGTACGGCGGTGTGCGCGCGAGCGTAGCCGACGGCGTCTTCACCGCCGAGCAGGCGGCACGCGCGGCCGGCGCCGACGAGCCCGTGCGCGTCGTACCGCCCGGAGAGGCGGGGGCTTTCCTCGCGCCGCTGTCGATCGCGACCCTCGACGACGACGAGTTCGGCAGCCTCCTCTCGCGCCTGGGGGTGCACACCCTCGGCGATCTGGCCGGGCTGCCGGTCGAGAGGATGCGGGAGCGGTTCGGCGAGCGGGGGGTGCGCCTGCACGCCCTGGCCGGGGGACTCGATTCGCAACCGGTGCAGCCGCGCACGCCCCCGCCCGAGCTCCACCGCGACGTCGCCTTCGAGCCTCCCCTCGAACTGGCCGACCAGATCGCCTTCGGCATGCGCGTGGCGGCCGAGGAGTTCATCGCGCGCCTCGGCGCGCACGATCTCGTCTGCACCGAACTGCGCGTCGTGCTGACCGGCGAACGGGGGGAACGCAGTGAACGCGTGTGGTTGCACCCCGGTTCGTTCGACGCCGCCGGGGTGGTCGACCGCGTGCGCTGGCAGCTCGCCGAAGACGCCCAGGGGATCTTCGGCAGCGGGGTGGCGGGGGTGCACATCGAGCCCGAGGCCGTCGACGCCGCCGCGCACCACGCCCGGGGGCTGTTCGGGGCGGGGCCCGACGAGCGCGTGCACCACGCGCTCTCGCGCGTGCAGGCGATGCTCGGCCACCGCGCGGTGGTGACGCCGGTCATCGGCGGAGGGCGATGGCTCGCCGAACGGCAGGTGCTGGTGCCGTGGGGCGACCGGGCCGTCACCGCGAAAGAACGCACGCGCCCCTGGCCGGGGAGCCTCCCCGACCCCCTCCCGACCACCGTCTACCCCGAGCCCCGGCTGGTGGGGGTCACCGACATCGCGGGAGCACCCGTCACCGTGGGCGAGCGCGACGTGCTGAGCGCTCCGCCGGCGGTGCTCGAAACGGCCGGGCACCGCCGACGCATCCAGGAGTGGGCGGGCCCCTGGCCGATCAGCGAGCGCGGCTGGGATCCCCTGCGTGCACGCCGGGCGCACCGGTTCCAGGTCGTCGACGCCGACGGGGGCGCCTGGCTGCTCGTCGTCGAAGAGGGGGAATGGCGAGCGGAGGGGCGCTATGACTGACGCCCGCTCGTCCTCCGCCCGCTCGTCCTTTAGCCGCAGGCGGGCCTCCGTGCCGTCGGCGTCCGACGCGGAGGTGCGCTGATGGGCTGGACCAATCCGCCGGTGAAGTGGTCCGAGCTCGAACGTCTGCTCAGCGACGCCCGACGTCCGACCGGCGCTCCGCCGAACGGCGACGGTGGTGACAGCCCGGCGTGGTCGCACAAGCGCGGCGCATACGTGCCGCCGACGATCGAGCGTCCGGTCGACACCGTGCCGTACGCCGAACTGCACGCGCACTCGTCGTACTCGTTCCTCGACGGAGCCTCCTCGCCCGAAGAACTCGTCGAAGAGGCCGAACGCCTCGGTCTGCACGCCCTCGCGCTCACCGATCACGACGGGTTCTACGGCATCGTGCGCTTCGCCGAAGCGGCCGAGGCCCGTACGGTCAAGACGGTGTTCGGGGCCGAGCTGTCGCTGGGACTCCCCGGCCCACAGAACGGCGAGGCCGATCCGACCGGCTCGCACCTGCTCGTGCTCGCGCGACGCGAAGAGGGCTACCACCGCCTCGCCGCCGCGATCACCCACGCGCAGCTCAGCGGCGCCGAGAAAGGACGCCCGGTCTACGACCTGGAAGATCTCGCCGAACGCGCCGGAGGACCGAGCGACCCCCAGTGGGCGGTGCTCACCGGATGCCGCAAGGGGGCGGTCCGGCAGGCCCTGGCGTTCGAGGGGCCGGCGGGGGCGGCGCGCGAACTCGACACTCTCGTCGAGCTGTTCGGACCCGAGGCCGTGCACGTCGAGCTGATGGACCAGGGCGACCCGCTCGACTCGCGCCGCAACGACGTGCTCGCCGCGCTCGCCGCCGAGCGGGGCCTCCCCACCCTCGCCACGAACAACGTGCACTACGCCGCTCCGCAGAAGCAGGTGCTGGCCGCCGCCGTCGCCGCGGTGCGCGCGAATCGCGGCCTCGACGAGCTCGACGGGTGGCTTCCCGCTCACGCCGGGGCACACCTGCGCTCGGGAGCGGAGATGGCCGCGCGCTTCGCCCGGTATCCGGGGGCGGTGGCGCGCACGGTGGCGCTCGCCGACGAGATCGCGTTCCCCCTGCGCCGGGCCAAGCCGGCCCTGCCGAAGCAGAAGGTGCCCGAGGGGCACACGCCCATGTCGTGGCTGCGGCACCTGGTCTGGGAGGCCGTGCCGAGGAAGTACCCGAATCTCTCCGACGACGACCGCCGCCGCATCGAGCGCGAACTCGAGGTGATCGAGATGAAGGACTTCCCCGGATACTTCCTGATCGTCTACGGCATCGTCGCCGAGGCCCGCCGCCGCGGCATCCTGTGTCAGGGGCGCGGATCGGCCGCCAACAGTGCCGTCTGCTACCTGCTCGACATCACCGCGGTCGACTCCATCTTCTACAAGCTGCCGTTCGAGCGGTTCCTGTCGAGCCTGCGCGACGAAGAACCCGACATCGACGTCGACTTCGACTCCGACCGGCGCGAAGAGATCATCCAGTGGGTGTACAAGGAGTACGGGCGCGAGCGCGCGGCCCAGGTGGCGAACGTCATCCAGTACCGCCCGAAGAACGCCGTCCGCGACATGGCCCGCGCTCTGGGGCACTCACCGGGGCAGCAGGACGCCTGGTCGAAACAGGTCGAGCGGTGGGGAGCGACGCTCGAGACCGGGTCGGATCACGACATCCCCGATCAGGTGATCGAGTTCGCCTCCGAGCTGTTGAAGGCGCCCCGGCATCTCGGCATCCACTCCGGTGGCATGGTGCTCACTGATCGACCGGTGGGCGAGGTGGTGCCCATCGAGCACGCGCGCATGGAGAACCGCACCGTCATCCAGTGGGACAAAGACGACGCCGCGTGGATGGGGCTGGTGAAGTTCGATCTGCTGGGGCTCGGGATGCTCGCGGCGCTGCAGTACTGCTTCGACCTGATCCGGGATGCCACGGGCGAGGTGTGGGAGTTGTCGACCCTGCCGAAAGAAGAGAAGGCCGTGTACGACATGCTCTGCCGGGCGGACTCGATCGGGGTCTTCCAGGTGGAGTCGCGCGCGCAGATGGGACTGCTGCCGCGCCTGCAGCCGCGGAAGTTCTACGACCTCGTCGTGCAGATCGCCCTCATTCGACCCGGGCCCATCCAGGGCGGGGCGGTGCACCCCTTCGTGCGGCGCAAGCTCGGCCAGGAGGAGATCACCTACGTCCACCCCAAGCTCGAGCCGGTGCTGTCGCGCACGATGGGCGTCCCGGTGTTCCAGGAGCAGCTCATGCAGATGGCGGTGGCCGTGGGCAACTGCTCCGCCGAAGACGCCGACCTTCTGCGACGGGCGATGGGGTCGAAGCGCGGGCTCGAGCGCATCGACTCCCTTCGCGAGACGCTGTACGCGGGCATGGCCGAGAACGGCCTGGTCGGTCGGGTCGCCGACGAGTTGTACGCCAAGATCCAGGCGTTCGCGAACTTCGGGTTCGCGGAGTCGCACTCGCTGTCGTTCGCGCTCCTGGTCTACGCGAGTTCGTGGATCAAGCTGCACTATCCGGCGGCCTTCCTGGCGGGACTCCTGCGGGCGCAGCCCATGGGGTTCTACTCGCCCGCGACCCTCACCGCCGACGCCCGCCGGCACGGCGTCGTGGTGCGCCGCCCCGACCTGCTGCGTTCGGAGGTCCAGGCATCGCTCGAACCGCTCGACGACACCACGGTTCCGGCGAGGGGGGCGGATGCCGAGACCCCGCCGGGAGCATCGGGCGGCGGCGCCGAAGGGCCTCCGCGGGGCGTGCCGGCAGGCGGGGCGGGCCGACAGGCCACTCCGCCCCGCGGCGTCGGCGCCGCGACCGGACGCGACACCTGTACGCACCGGGACCAGCCCCCGACCGGGGAGTTCGATCCCACCGCGCCCGACGAGACCCTCGCCCACCGTCGTGACGGGGGCTTCGCCGTGCGGTTGGGGCTCGCGGGGGTGACCGGAATCGGGGTGAAGGTCGCCGAACGCATCGTCGCGGAGCGCGAGAGCGGGGGCGCCTACCGCGACCTGCGCGATCTCGTGCGGCGCACGGGACTCGTCACCGCGCAGATCGAGGCGCTCGCCACGGCGGGGGCGTTCGAGTGCCTCGGGCACACGCGACGCGAGGCGATCTGGCTCGCCGGTTCAGCGGCGATGGACCGTCCGGAGTTCCTCCCCGACTCGATGGTGTCGGTGCAGCCCCCGCTGTTCACCGATGCCTCCAGCTACGAGGTGCTCGCCGCCGACCTGTGGGCGACGGGGCTCTCGGCCGACGACCATCCGTTGACGCATTTCCGCTCCGCACTCGACGCCCGAGGGGTGATCACCTCGCGCGAACTGCGGACGTTCGAGACCGGTCGACGCATCGAGGTCGCGGGACTGGTCACCCATCGGCAGCGACCGGCCACGGCATCCGGAATCACCTTCCTCAACCTCGAAGACGAGCACGGCCTCATGAACATCATCTGCTCGGTGGGGGTGTGGAACAGATACCGCCGCGTCGCCCGCGAATCTCCCGCCCTCATCGTGCGCGGCATGCTCGAACGCTCGGTCGAGGGCGTGACCAACGTCGTCGCCGACGGGTTCACCGACCTGCGTGTCGGGGTCTCGCACGCGTCGCGGGACTTCCGATGACGAGAGACGGCCTCACTAGACTCGGGGCAATCTCGCCCGGTTCCGCACCAGACAGTAGGGGACACGACATGACCGACACGCCCACACCGCCCGACGGCTGGTACCCCGACCCCGCAGGCGGCGGCGGTCTGCGCCGCTGGGACGGCGCGAGCTGGACCGACGAGGTGCGCGCGGTCGACGGATCGCCGCGCGCGTCCTCTCCCGCCGAGGCGGAGTCGTCGAGCGCCGCCGTGGTGGCCGAATCGGAGTCTCCGGTCGCGGGATCGGATGCCGCCGGTGCAGCGGAGTCCGGACGGGAGGCGGCGTCGACCGTTCCGGACGAGCCGGGGGTCGTCACGGCATCCGAGCCCGGTACGACGCCGGAGCCTGTCGCGGGGGGCGAGCCCGCAGCTGCGTCCGAGCCCGCGTCCGCCGAGCCCGTCGCGGGGCATGAGCCCGCGCGCGCCGTCGCGTCCGAGCCCGTATCCGCCGGGCCCGTCGCCGGGTCCGAGCCCGTATCCGCCGGGCCCGTCGCCGGGTCCGAGTCTTTCGTCGCACCCGCCGAGCCCGCGTCCACCGCGCCCGAGCCCGCGCCCGCCGAGCCCGCGTCCACCGCGCCCGAGCCCGCGCCCGCCGAGCCCGCGTCCACCGCGCCCGAGCCCGCACCCGCCGCACCCGCAGCGAGCGTGCCCGAGCCCGCACCCGCCGCACCCGCAGCGAGCGTGCCGCCCGTCATCCCGCCGGTGGCGCCCGTATCGGCGGCCGCTCCGTCGGCGTATCCGTCCGCGCCCGCGTACCCCGGCGCCGCGGCATCCTCCACTCCGCCGGCCTATCCGGGTGCGCCCGTCTACCCGGGCGCGCCGGCCTACCCCGGTGCGAACGCGTCGGCGGGCCCCGCCCCGCGCACCGACATCGCGACCAACACGGTCTGGGTCTGGCTGCTGGCCGTCCTGCCGCTGGTCGGCGTGCTCGCGCTGTTCCTGTTCGACTGGTCCACCTTCATCCAGGAGTCCATCTACGCGCAGGTCTACGGCGGCGGATCCACGGCCACCGAGACGATCGTGTCGGCCGTGACCACGCTGGTGAGCGTCGTCTCCTACGCCGTCACCGTGCTGTTCGCCTTCCTCGACTGGCGCCAGCTGCGCGCGCGGGGGGTCGAGCGGCCGTTCCACTGGGCGTGGAGCTTCTTCGTCGTGATCATCAGCAGCGGGCTGGTCTACGTGATCGGTCGCGCCATCATCCTGCGCAAGCGCACGCGCGGCGGTCTCGCCCCGATGTGGGTGGCCATCGCCGTCAACGTCGTCTCGCTCATCGCGATCATCGGCTGGGGGATCTACCTGCTGTGGCAGATCATCCCGCTGATCGAAGAACTGCAGTACTACGGCTACTGACCCCGCGTGACGGCACCCGGGTGTCGCGCGCGGATGTGACGTCTCGCGTGATGACACCCGGCTGTCGCGCGCGGGTGAGGCGTTTCGCGTGACGACATCCGGGTCTCGCGTCGGGCACCGCGCGCGAGTGTGACGTTTCGTGACGCCGTGCATCGTCGCGTGACGACGACCGGCCTCGCCCTATGTGGGCGACATACGCTCCTCGGGCCGGCGCCTGACGCCGAGAGAGCCGGGGAGGCCACGCATGTCCACACCGTCCATCGCCCAGCAGGTCGACGAGTTCAACGGCGGGTTCGAAGCCCAGATCGGTGATCGCCTGGCCTCGGTGTTCGCGGGGGAGCAGTCCGATCTGCGCGACGCGGGAGTTCCCTCCCACGCGCTCGCTGTCGGTGACCACGCGCCCGACGCCGAGCTCCTCACCGCCGACGCCGCGCCGACGTCCTTCGCCGCGGCGCGTGCCGGCGCCGCCGCGGTGGTCGTCTTCTATCGCGGGGCCTGGTGCCCTTACTGCAACATCACCCTGCGCACCTACCAGCAGGAACTGCTGCCCGCCCTCCGTGACCGCGGAGTCGCGCTGATCGCCGTCTCCCCGCAGACCCCCGAGGGCTCGACGCAGACCGTGACGAACGGCTCCCTCGAGTTCACGGTGCTCTCCGACCCGGCGAACGCGTTGGCCGCCGGCTTCGGCATCGTCACCGAGCCGAGCAGCGCCGCCCGCCAGGCCCACACCGAGCTCGGATTCGACGTGGCCGACAGCAACGCCGACGACACCGCCCGCATCCCGTTCCCCTCGGTCTACGTGATCGATGCGGACGGCACCATCCGTTTCGCCGACGTGCACGTCGACTACACGACGCGCACCGAGGCCGACGAGATCCTCGCGGCGGTCGACCGACTGCAACAGAACTGACCCCGGGCCGCGGGCCCCGCACCGGTCGTCGCCGTGCGGGGCCCGTCAGCTCTGCGGCGCGGCGCGGACCGCCACGATCGCATCCAGGAGCGCGTGGGCGGTCTCGTCCTTCGATCCGGATGCCGTGGCGACGACCCGACCGCCGCGATCGACGATCGTGAGACTGTTGTCGGCCGTCTCGAAGCCGCGGGTCCACCCGACGGCGTTGGCGGCGAGCAGGTCGACGCCCTTGCGCGCGGCCTTGGCTCGCGCGCGTTCGAGCAGCTCATCGTCATCCGCCACCGTCTCGGCGGCGAAGGCGACGATCGTCTGCCCCTCCCGCCGCGCGCCGACCAGGCCGGCGACGATGTCGCGGTTCTCGACGAGCTCGAGGGTCAGCCCGCCGGGGGAGTCCTGCTTGCGCACCTTCTGCTCTGACACCGCGGCCACGGAGTAGTCGGCGACCGCCGCAGCCATGACGATCACATCGGCGTCGGGGGCCGCGGCATCCATCGCCCGTCCGAGCTCATCGGCCGTCGCCACCGAGACGACCTCGATGCGCGGGTCGGGGCGGACATCGGCGTCGAGGTGCGCGGCGACGAGGGTCACCCGCGCGCCGCGATCGGCTGCCGCACGGGCGATCGCGACGCCCTGGCGACCGCTCGAGCGATTGCCGAGGAAACGCACCGGATCGATCGGCTCGCGCGTGCCGCCGGCGCTGACCACGAGCGAGACGCCGTCGAGGTCGCGCGGACCCTCGACGAGGGCGAGGGCGGCCGCGATGATCTCCTCGGGCTCCGACATGCGTCCGGGGCCGGAGTCGCCGCCGGTGAGGGCGCCGTCGGCCGGGCCCACGACGTGGACGCCCCGCCCGCGCAGCACCTCCATGTTGTGCGCGGTCGCCGGGTGCCGCCACATCTCCGTGTGCATCGCCGGAGCAACCACGACGGGCGCGGTCGTGGCGAGGAGCGTCGTGCCGAGCAGATCGGACGCGAGTCCCGCCGCCATCGAGGCGAGGGTGTTCGCCGTGGCCGGGGCCACGATGACGAGATCGGCCGATTGCCCGAGAGCGACATGACGCACCTTCGCGACGTCGTCGTGCACCGACGTGGTCACGGGATTGCGACTGAGCGCCTCCCACGTCGGCAGCCCCACGAAGCGCAGCGCGTCGTCGGTCGGGATCACGTGCACGTCGTGCCCGGCCTTCACCAGGGCGCGCACGAGGCCGACGGTCTTGTAGGCGGCGATGCCCCCGGTCACTCCCACGACGACGAACATCGCTCCAGTCTTCCAGGTCGCCCGGGTCGTCGGCGGGCGTATCCGCGCCGCGCGGGAGCAGGATGCCGCGAGCGGGCCGTCGTGATGTCCGGCTCGCGGCGTGCGGCTGCGGCGGGCGAGTACGCCAGGCGCCCGCGCGAGCGCAGGGGATCCGCCGAGAACAGGACGCCCCGGGGCGGGGCGTCCTGTTCCGGAGCGATGTCCTGTTCTCGGCCGGTGGCTACCCCGGCTCCGAGCGCGAGCCGCACGCCGCGAGCCGCCCGCCGTACGGCTCCGGCCGCCCGCCGCGCGGGTACCGTGGGGGGAATGTGCACGGTCGTGATCGACGTCCCCCGCAGCGCCGGTGAGCCCGTCCGGCTGCTCGCCGTGCGGGACGAGGACCGCGATCGCCCCTGGCGGGGCCTCGGCCCCTGGTGGCCCGCGCACGAGGGGGTGATCGGCGTTCGCGACGATCGCGCGGGCGGTGCGTGGCTCGCGGTCGATCCCGGGGCCGGCCGGCTCGCCGTGCTGCTCAACCGCGAGGACCTCTCCGACCGCGGCGACGACGAGGTGGTCAGCCGCGGCAGCATCCCCCTCGAGGCGGTGGGGCGCGGCATCCCGGATCATCCGGCGACGCGCGGCTTCAACCTCGTCGAGGTGGATGCCGACGGCGCCCACCTCGTGGAATGGGACGGTCTCTCCGCCCGCCGCACGCGCCTCGCTCCGGGCACGCACATGATCGCGCACCACGCCGCTGATGACCCCGGCACCCCGCGGATCGCCCGATGGCTCGAGCCGTTGCGAGCGGCGGGGATCGCCGACGGACCCGAGTGGTGGATGCCGTGGCTCGACGTCGTCGAGCGGGCGACGGTCGACTCCTCGGCCTCGATCCTGCGCCGCGACGAGCACGACGGACACGTGCTCGAGTCGCTGCTCGTCTGCGCCGCGAGTGTCGGTCCGGACGGCGTCGAGGTGCGCGAGGCCACGCTCGCCGAGCCCGGGCGATGGGACGAGGGCATCGCGGCCGGACTCCGCGCGCAACCCGGCGCCGCGATGCCGTCGGCGGCGACCCGCGCCGACGCCGCGCAGTAGGCTGGAACGATCCCGCCTCCGTAGCTCAGGGGATAGAGCGCCGCACTCCTAACGCGGGCGTCGCAGGTTCGAATCCTGTCGGGGGCACCGATTCGCGAGGCGATCCGTCTCCGCGCCGCCGCCGCACCGTGCGCGCCCCGCCGCCGATGTACGCCCCGCCGCAGCGCTTCCCCCGGCCGCCGCGCCCGCCGCCGCCGCCGGACGCCCCGCCGCCGTGCCAGATCACACGTTCGGCGCGAGATCACACGCGCCGCGCCGCACCGAAAGTGTCGTCTCGCGCCGATCGCGTGATCTCGCGCCCCGCCCGTTGCCCCCGCGCCCGCCGCGTGGCATGATTACTGAACGATCGGTCGGAAAACCTCGCAGTCGAGGTCGACGCGACCCCGCCAGAGCCGGCGGGGGAGAGGATGGCGATGACGCAGGCGTTTCTCATCGGCGGTGCACGCACCCCGGTCGGACGGTACGGCGGGGCTCTGGCATCCGTCCGCCCCGACGACCTGGCGGCCCTCGTGGTCAGCGAAGCCGTGGCCCGCGCGGGCGTTCCCGCCGAGGCGATCGACGAGGTGATCCTCGGGGCCGCGAATCAGGCGGGGGAGGACAACCGCAACGTTGCCCGCATGGCCGTGCTGCTGGCCGGGCTCCCCGACGCGATCCCCGGTCTCACCGTGAACCGCCTGTGCGCCTCGGGGATGAGCGCCATCGCGCTGGCCGCGCAGGCGGTGCGCGCGGGCGACGCTGACATCGTCGTGGCCGGGGGCGTGGAGTCGATGACCCGAGCGCCCTGGGTGCAGGCGAAGCCCGAGCGCGCGTGGGCAAAGCCGGGGGCGGCGTTCGACACCTCGATCGGCTGGCGCTTCACCAATCCGCGTCTCGCCGCGCGCGACAAGGCCACGTTCACCATGCCCGAGACCGCCGAGGAGGTCGCGCGCGTCGACGCCGTCTCGCGGGCCGACGCCGACGCCTTCGCGCTGCGCAGCCACGAGAGGGCGATCCAGGCGCAGGATGCCGGGCGGTTCCGCGACGAGATCGTCGCCGTCGAGACCGCCCGAGGCCTGGTCGACACCGACGAGGGGCCGCGGCGCGACACCTCGCTCGACGCGCTCGCCGGGCTCCGGCCGGTCGTGAAGGGAGGCGAGGTCGTGACGGCCGGGAACTCCAGCTCCCTGAATGACGGTGCCTCCGCGATCGTCGTCGCCAGCACCGACGCGGTCGAGCGCTACGGGCTGAGGGCGCGAGCGCGCATCGTCTCGCACGCCTCCGTGGCCCTCGCCCCCGAGATCATGGGCCTCGGCCCCGTGCCCGCGACGGAGAAGGCTCTCGCGAAGGCGGGGCTGTCGGCATCCGACCTCGGCGCGGTCGAGCTGAACGAGGCTTTCGCCTCGCAGTCACTCGCGTGCATGCGCCGGCTGGGTCTCGACCCCGAGATCGTCAACGCCGACGGCGGCGCGATCGCGCTCGGACACCCGCTGGGCTCGAGCGGGTCGCGGTTGCTGGTGACCCTGCTCGGCCGCCTCGAGCGAGAGAACGCGCGATACGGCCTCGCGACGATGTGCGTCGGCGTCGGCCAGGGCACGGCGATGATCGTGGAGCGGGTCGATGGCTGACGCGGGGGAGGGCCGGGTGCGGGCCGGCGCGGGGGATGCGGGCGCAACCTCGGTGATCCGCGCAACCTCAGTCGCCTCTCCCGCGGGTCGGGCTGAGGATGCGCGAATCGCGGAGGATGTGCGCGTGGCGGCGGCGCCGCGGCACGCGACGGGGGAGCTCGCGGAGGATGGGCGTACGACGGCGCCGGCGCCGGGGCTCCCGCAGGACGCGCCCGCGGCGGAACCCGACGCTCCCCGCCTCCGCATCGACGCTACCGCCGACCGCGTCGTGGCGACCCTCGACCGTCCCGAGCGCCGCAACGCGATCGACCAGCGGATGGTCGACGAACTGCACGCCCTCTGCGCCCAGCTCGAGGAGAACCCGCGCGCGCTCGTCCTCACCGGCGCCGACGGGATCTTCGCCGCCGGGGCCGACATCGCCCAACTGCGCGAGCGCACCGGCGACGACGCCCGCCGCGGCATCAACGCCACGGTCTTCGATCGCATACGTCACCTGCCGATGCCCGTGATCGCGGCCGTCGACGGCTTCGCGCTCGGCGGGGGCGCCGAGCTCGCCTACGCCGCCGACATCCGCATCGGCACCCCGCGCGTGCGCTTCGGCAACCCCGAGCCGGGGCTCGGCATCATCGCCGCGGCCGGAGCGTCGTGGCGACTGCCCGAGATCGTCGGTCACGCCCGCGCGAGCGAGCTGCTGCTCACCGCTCGCGTGATCGACGCCGACGAGGCTCTCGCGTGGGGGCTGCTGTCGAGCGTGCACGAGCCCGAGGCGTTGCTCGACGCTGCGCACGCGATCGTCGACCGCATCGCGGCCAACTCCGCCCGCGCGACGATCCTCACCAAGCGCGCCCTGCTCGCGCCCCGCGCCGAGCACCCCGCGATCGACGGCGAGCTGCAGGCCGAGTTGTTCGACAGCGCCGACAAGCGCGCCCGCATGACCGCTTTCCTCGAGAGGAAGAAGAAGTGACGCTTCCCGAGATCACGTCTCCCGCCCACGCCGCCGCCGCGCGCGGCCGCGATGCCGCGCCCGGAACCGCCGTGTCCGGAACCGCCGCCGCGCCGGGCCCCTCGACCGCCCGGCCCGCGGCATCCCTTCCCGCCCGAGTCGGCGTCCTCGGCGGAGGCCGCATGGGCGCCGGCATCGCGCACGCGTTCCTGCTCGCTGGAGCGCGCGTGCACGTCGTCGAGCGTGACGCGGCAGCGGCCGACGGCGCGCGTGACCGCGTCGAGACCGCTCTGTCGCGCTCCGCGCAGAAGGGCGTCGAGATCCCGGATGCCGCCACCCTCACCGTCGGCACCGACACCGCCGCGCTCGCCGGCGCGGGCCTCGTGATCGAGGCCGTCCCCGAGGATCGCGCGCTGAAGCTCGACGCCCTCGCGCGGATCGAGGGGGCCGTGCACGACGACGCGGTCGTGGCATCCAACACCTCCTCCATCTCGATCGATGCGCTCGCCGCCGCGCTCCGCCGCCCGCAACGGTTCCTCGGCCTGCACTTCTTCAACCCCGTGCCGGCATCGGCCCTCGTCGAGGTGGTGACCGGGGCGGCGACGTCGCCCGAGGTGGTGGGCGCGGCGACGGCCTGGGTCGAGGCCATCGGCAAGACCGCCGTCGTCGTGCGCGACGCCCCGGGCTTCGCCTCCAGCCGCCTCGGCGTCGCCCTCGGCCTCGAGGCGATCCGCATGCTCGAAGAAGGCGTCGCGAGCGCGCACGACATCGACACGGCGATGGAGCTGGGATACCGGCATCCGATGGGGCCCCTCCGCACGACCGACATCGTCGGACTCGACGTGCGCCTGGGCATCGCCGAAGAACTCGAGCGCGCGTTCGGCGCGCGCTTCACCCCGCCCGCGCTGCTGCGAGAGCTCGTCGCCCAGGGGCACCTGGGTCGCAAGACCGGCCGCGGATTCTACGAATGGAGCGAACGATGACGTTTCTGCCGAGCTACGTGAACGGCGCGTGGTGGACGCCCGCCGATGACCCCGACGCGGCGATCGTGCGCGACGCCTCGACGGGTGAGGAGATCGTGCGGGTCAGCACGAAGGGGCTCGATCTCGCCGGAGCCGTCGCCTTCGCACGCCGCGAGGGTCAGAAGAGCATCGGCGCCCTCACCTTCCCCCAGCGCGCGATGGTGCTGAAGAACCTCGCGATCGCCCTGAACGAGCGCCGCGAAGAGCTCTACGCCCTGTCGGAGCGCTCCGGCTCGACCCGGCGCGATTCGCTCAGCGACATCGACGGCGGCATCGGCGTGCTCTTCACCTTCTCGTCGAAGGCGCGGCGCGAACTCCCCGCCGGAAAGGTCGTGCTCGACGGACCGATCGAGCCGCTGTCGAAGGACGGCTCCTTCCTCGGTCGGCACGTCTACACGCGCCTGCCCGGGGTCGCGGTGCAGATCAACGCGTTCAACTTCCCGATGTGGGGAGCGCTCGAGAAGTTCGCGCCCGCCTTCCTCGCCGGACTCCCCACGATCGTGAAGCCCGCGACCCCGACGGCGTACATCGCCGAGGCGTGGGTGCGCATGGTCGTCGAGACCGGACTGCTCCCCGAGGGTTCCCTGCAGCTGGTCAGCGGCAGCGTCCCCGGTCTGTTCGACCTGCTCGACCTCGGCGACACGGTCGGTTTCACCGGCAGCGCCGCGACCGCTGAGCGCCTGCGCGCGCAGGCGAAGCCGGGCGTGCGGTTCACGAGCGAGACCGACTCGATCAACGCCTCCATCCTCGGCCCCGACGCGGTGCCCGGCACCCCCGAGTTCGACGCGTACGTGAAGCAGCTGCTCGTCGAGATGACCACGAAGGCGGGACAGAAGTGCACCGCGATCCGCCGGGCGATCGTGCCGGCCGGAACGACGGATGCCGTTGCCCAGGCCCTTCGCGACAAGATCAGCGAGCGCGTGGTCATCGGCGACCCGCGCACCGCGGGCGTGACGATGGGGCCGGTCGTCTCGATCGCGCAGCGCGACGAGGTGCTGCGGCAGGTGCGCGCGCTCACCGACGCCGGCGGACGGTTCGTCGTCGGTTCGGACGAGGTGCCCGAGGGTGTGCCCGCGGAGGGCGCGTTCCTGCAGCCGATGCTGCTGTCGTTCGCGGATGCCACGACCCCGGCCGTCAACGACATCGAGGCGTTCGGACCTGTCGCCAGCATCGTCGAGTACGCCGACGTCGCGGAGGCGGCGGCCATCGTGGGGCGCGGCGGCGGCTCCCTCGTCACGAGCGTCGCCACCCACGACCCCGACGTCGCGACCGAGCTGCTCACCCGCATGGGCGCGATGAACGGCCGCGTGCTCTTCCTCGACCGCGACGACGCGCGCACCTCCACCGGACACGGCGCCCCCGTCCCGCACCTCGTGCACGGCGGACCCGGCCGCGCCGGCGGCGGCGAGGAGCTCGGTGGCATCCGGTCCGTCCTGCATTACATGCAGCGCACGGCGATCCAGGGCTCCCCGCGCATGCTCACCGCGCTGACCGGGGTGTGGCATCCGGGAGCCGAGACCGACTCCGCCGGCACGCACCCCTTCCGCAAACCGCTCTCGGAGCTGAGGATCGGGGATGCCGTGGAGTCGGCCGAACGCGAGGTCACGCTCGACGACATCGAGGTGTTCGCAAGATTCACCGGCGACACGTTCTACGCGCACATGGACGAGGAGTCGGCCGCGGCGAACCCGTTCTTCCCGGGACGTGTCGCGCACGGGTACCTGCTCGTGTCGTGGGCGGCGGGGCTCTTCGTCGACCCGGCGCCCGGCCCGGTGCTGGCGAACTCGGGGCTCGAGAATCTCCGCTTCCTCACCCCCGTCTCACCCGGCGATCGCATCCGCGTCGCCCTGACCGCCAAGCAGATCACCCCGCGCGAGACCGACGAGTACGGCGAGGTGCGGTGGGATGCCGTGATCCGCAACCAGGATGCCGAGATCGTCGCGCAGTACGACGTGCTGACGCTCGTGGCGAAGACGTGGGCTCCCGTGGCGGTGCCCGCATGAGCCTGCGGCCGATGATGCGCAACGACCGGGCGTCGGCGATGCTCGGCATGGTCGTCGAGCACGACGCGCCGGGGGAGTCCCGCGTGTCGATGACCGTGCGCGACGACATGCTGAACGGCTTCGCGATCACGCACGGCGGGCTCGTCTTCACCCTCGCCGACACGGCGTTCGCGATCGCGTGCAACGAGGACGAGCGGGTGACGGTCGCCGGCGGCGCCGACATCACGTTCCTGAAGTCCACGACGGCCGGGCAGACCCTCACCGCGTCCGCCGTGCGCCGCGCGCGCAGCGGCCGGACGGGCTTGTACGACATCCGCGTGACCGACGAGACGGGCGACCTCGTCGCCGAGGTGCGCGGCCGCAGCATCACGACGGATCGGCGTCCGCCGGTTCCGGTCCCTTCGACGGGCTCAGGGACCTCGGCCGTTGCGCCGGTGGCTGAGCCTGTCGAAGCCTCCGGCCCCCGACCCGAGCGGGTTCCGGTCCCTTCGACGGGCTCAGGGACCTCGGCCGTTGCGCCGGTGGCTGAGCCTGTCGAAGCCTCCGGCCCCCGACCCGAGCGGGTTCCGGTCCCTTCGACGGGCCCAGGGACCTCGGCCGTTGCGCCGGTGGCTGAGCCTGTCGAAGCCTCCGGCCCCCGACCCTCACCCGACCACCAGCGCAGCGCCGCGCTCCCCACCACGGAGGTGTCCCGATGACCCTGACCACCGCATCGCGCCCGGACTTCCTGGCATCCGTCGATCCCACCGGCATCCCTCTCGACAGGCTCCGCGCCCTGCAGCTCGAGCGCCTGCGGTGGACGGTGCGCCATGCCTACGACAACGTCGCTCTATACCGCCGGAAGTTCGACGAGGCGGGCGTGCACCCCGACCACATCCGCACGCTCGACGACATCCGCCTGCTGCCCTTCACGACCAAGGCCGACCTGCGCGAGACCTACCCCTTCGGCATGTTCGCGGTGCCGATGGCCGACGTCCGCCGTATCCACGCCTCGTCGGGCACCACCGGGCGTCCCACCGTCGTCGGGTACACGGCCGGAGACCTCGACCGGTGGGCCGACCTCGTCGCCCGCTCGCTGAGCGCCGCCGGCATCCGCCCCGGGGATCGCGTGCACAACGCCTACGGCTACGGACTGTTCACCGGGGGCCTCGGCGCGCACGCGGGCATCGAGCGCCTCGGCGCGACCGTGATCCCGATGTCGGGCGGGCAGACCGCGCGTCAGGCGCAGCTCATCCAGGACTTCGAACCGGATGCCATCCTCTGCACGCCCAGTTACCTGCTGACGATCGCCGACGCGCTGGAGGCGGCCGGCGTGGATCCGCGCTCGACCTCGCTGCGCGTCGCCGTGCTCGGGGCGGAGCCGTGGACGAACGAGATGCGCCGGGAGATCGAGCGCCGCCTCGACCTCGTCGCCGTCGACATCTACGGCCTGAGCGAGGTGATGGGCCCGGGTGTGGCATCCGAGAGCGCCCTCACGAAGGACGGACCGCACGTGTGGGAAGACCACTTCCTCCCCGAGACGATCGACGGCGACACGGGGGCGCCGGTCGCGGACGGAGAGCTCGGCGAGCTCGTGTTCACCTCGCTCACGAAGGAGGCCTTCCCGGTCATCCGCTACCGCACCCGCGACCTCACCCGACTGCGCCCCGGCACGGCGTTCCCCGCGATGCGCCGCATCGAGAAGATCACCGGCCGCAACGACGACATGATCATCCTGCGCGGCGTGAACCTCTTCCCGACGCAGATCGAGGAGATCGTGATGGGCATCGAGACCCTCACCCCGCACTTCGTCCTCGAACTGCGTCGGGAGGGGCGGATGGATGCCATGACCGTGCGCATCGAGCGGCACCCGGCCCTGGAGCGCGAGGTGTGCGAGGCCGCGGGCGTGGTGCTGCGGCAGCGCATCAAGGTGCTCATCGGGACGAGCGTCGACGTGCGCGTGGAGGAGCCGGGCGTCCTTCCCCGCAGCGAGGGCAAGTACAAGCGCGTCTACGACCTGCGCTGAGCCGCCGGCGCACCCGTTGCGGACCGCCGCGCCCGCGGATACACTTTACTGAACGATCGGTCTGTAAAAGGAGTCGACGATGACGATGACCGCACCCCCCAGCGACGTCCGGGACGGCGAGGAGATGTTCCACGACCTCATCGAGGCGGACGGCCGCATCGAGCCGCGCGACTGGATGCCCGACGCCTACCGCCGCACGCTCATCCGCCAGATCTCGCAGCACGCGCACTCCGAGATCATCGGCATGCAGCCCGAGGGGGCGTGGATCACCCGCGCGCCGAGCCTCAAGCGCAAGTCGATCCTGCTCGCCAAGGTGCAGGACGAGGCGGGGCACGGTCTGTACCTCTACTCCGCGGCGCAGACGCTCGGCATCACGCGCGACGAGATGACCCAGCAGCTCGTCGACGGCAAGGCGCGGTACTCGTCGATCTTCAACTACCCGACCCCGACGTGGGCCGACATGGGCGCCATCGGGTGGCTCGTCGACGGCGCTGCCATCTGCAACCAGGTGCCGCTGTGCCGCGCGTCGTACGGACCCTACGGTCGGGCGATGGTGCGCATCTGCAAGGAGGAGTCGTTCCACCAGCGACAGGGCTTCGAGATCCTCCTCACCCTCATGCAGGGCACCGAGGAGCAGCGCGAGATGGCTCAGGATGCCGTGAACCGCTGGTACTGGCCGAGCCTGATGATGTTCGGACCCCCGGATGACGACTCGCCCAACTCGGCGCATTCGATGGCGTGGAACATCAAGCGCTTCAGCAACGACGAACTGCGTCAGCGATTCGTCTCGATGCTCGTGCCGCAGGCGGCCGTGCTGGGAGTGACTCTGCCCGACCCCGAGCTGCGCTACGACGACGAGAGCGGCGAGTACGTCATGGGCGAGATCGACTGGACGGAGTTCCACGAGGTGCTCGCGGGCCGCGGACCGCTCAACACGATGCGCCGTCAGCACCGCCGCGACGCGCACGAAGAGGGAGCCTGGGTGCGCGAAGCCGCCGCGGTTTACGCCGCGAAGAAGAGCGCCGCCCGCACCGAGACGGCGGCCGCCTGATGGCCACGCCCGGAGGCAGCCCCGCCGAGACCTGGCCCCTGTGGGAGGTCTTCGTCCGCGCGAACCGCGGCCTCAGCCACGTGCACGTCGGTTCGCTGCACGCGCCCGACGCCGAACTCGCCGTCCGCAACGCCCGCGACCTCTACACCCGTCGCGGTGAGGGCGTGTCGGTCTGGGTCGTTCCCTCGGATGCCGTGACGACGAGCGATCCGGGAGCGAAGGGCGCCTTCTTCGAGTCGCCCGCGGGCAAGAACTACCGGCACGCGGTGTACTACACCGCCTCCGAGGGGGTGCCGCACCTGTGAGCATCTCGACCGATCACGGGGACCGGTCCCTTCGACGGGCTCAGGGACCTGGCTCGGCGTCGGTGGCTGAGCCTGTCGAAGCCGCCGATCCGCACGGCGCCGACCCGCACGGTGCTGACCCGCACGGGGATGTCTCGCTCGACGCGCGCGAGCTCGCGGCCGAGCTCGCCGGGGGAGAAGACCGTGCCACCGACCCCGACGTCGCCGCCTACGCGATGCGGCTCGGCGACGACGCGCTGATCCTCGCCCAGAACCTCTGCGGCTGGATCGCCCGCGCCCCCGAGCTCGAAGAAGACGTCGCCCTCGGCAACATCGCCCTCGACCTGATCGGCCACGCGCGTTCCCTGCTGCGTTACGCCGGCACCTACGACGGCCGCAGCGAGGACGACCTCGCCTACTGGCGCGACGAGTGGGACTTCCGCAGCGCCTGGTTGTTCGAACTGCCGAACGGCGACTTCGCGCACACGATCGCCCGTCAGCTCCTGGCATCCGCGTATCTCCTTGAGCTGTATCGCGAGCTCGTGGCATCCTCCGATCCCGTGCTCTCGGCGGTCGCCGCCAAGGCCGAGAAAGAGGTCGACTACCACCGCGACCACGCCGTGCAGTGGACGCTGCGCCTGGCGGGCGGGACCGAGGAGTCGCGCCGACGCTTCCTGGTCGGCCTCCACGACACCTGGCCCTACCTCGACGAGCTGTTCCGCGACGAGCCGCTCCACGACCGCCTCGAGGGAATCGCCGTGCGCCCCTCCACGCTGCGCGGGCGGGTCGACGAGGTGCTGGCCGCCGTGCTCGCCGAAGAAGACGTCGCCGTGCCCGCGATTCCCGCCTCGTCCGCGGGCGGACGCGAGGGGCGTCATCACCCCGCTCTCGGGCCGTTGCTCGCCGAGATGCAGGTGCTCGCCCGCCGCCACCCGGGGGCGACGTGGTGACCCCGACCCTCGAACGCGCCCGCGAGATCGCGGCGGCCGTCGTCGATCCCGAGGTGCCGGTGCTGACGATCGACGACCTCGGAGTGCTCCGCGACGTCCGTCTCGACGGCGACACCGTGACGGTGACGATCACGCCCACCTACTCGGGGTGCCCGGCGGTCGACGCGATCCGCGACGACATCGTCCTCGCCCTCACCTCGGCCGGCTTCGACGACGCCGTCGTGAAGACGACGCTCACGCCCGCGTGGACCACCGACTGGATGAGCGACGAGGGCAAGCGCAAGCTCACCGCGTACGGCATCGCCCCGCCCACCGGTCGCGCGCCGGCGGGTCCCATCCGCGTGAAGCTCAGCGTCGCGTGCCCCCGCTGCGGTTCCCTGAACACGCGCGAGGTCTCGCGCTTCGGCTCGACCTCGTGCAAGTCGCACTGGGAGTGCCGCGCGTGCCTCGAACCCTTCGACCACTTCAAGGCCCTGTGATGACGACGACCGACACGGATGCCGCGACCCCGGCCCTCTCGACCCCGGCCCCCTCGACCCTCGGCGCGGTGCGCGAGACCGGCGGGCGCGCCCGCGCGAGATTCCACACCCTGCGGGTCGCCGACGTGCGCCCGCTGACCCCGAGCGCGATCGAGGTGACTTTCGCCGTCCCCGACGAACTCGCCGACGCCTTCGACTACGCCGCCGGGCAGTACGTCGCCCTGCGCGCGCGCGTCGACGGCGACGACCTGCGCCGCTCCTATTCGCTGTGCCGCCCGCCCGCGCGGGGCCGCATCAGCGTCGGCATCAAGCGCGACCCGGACGGGCGCTTCTCGAGCTGGGCGCACGAGGGCCTGCGTCCGGGCGACGAGATCGAGGTGATGAGCCCGCAGGGCACCTTCGTCTCGAAAGCATCGACCACGACCGGACACGTCGTCGCGATCGCCGCGGGCTCCGGGATCACGCCGATCATGGCGCTCGCGACCGACGTGCTCGAGCGCTCCGCTCAGAGCCGCATGACGATCGTCTACGCCAACCGCTCCTCGACCGACGTGATGTTCGTCGATGAGCTCGCCGACCTGAAGGACCGCTATCCCTCGCGTCTCACGCTGCACCACGTGCTCTCGCGCGAGCAGCGCGCGGCGCCGGTGTTCTCGGGCCGCATCGACGAGGAGCGGCTGCGTCTGATCCTGTCACGGCTCATCAACCCGGCATCCGTCGACGAGTGGTTCCTGTGCGGACCGTTCGCCCTCGTCGAGCTGTGCCGCGAGACGCTCGCCGAGGCGGGTGTTGCGCGCGAGCGCGTCCGCTTCGAGCTGTTCACCGCGGGCGATGGCGACGCCCCCGCGCAGACCGGGGGAGCGCGCCCGGTGCGCGTGCGCGCCGACGAGCCGGTGCGGCGGATCGACTTCACGCTCGACGGTCAGTCGGCATCCGTCGACAGCCCGGTCGAAGCGAACGAGACGATCCTCGCGGCGGCCCTGCGGGTACGTCCCGACGTGCCGTTCGCGTGTGCGGGAGGGGTGTGCGGCACGTGCCGCGCACGGGTGATCGAGGGGTCGGTCTCGATGAGCGAGAACTACGCCCTCGAACCCGACGAGATCGAGCGCGGATACGTGCTCACGTGCCAATCCCACCCGACCTCCGACGCGGTCCGCGTCGATTACGACGGGTGAGCGCCGTGATCGACTACCGCTTCGCCGACGACGTCGCCGAGATCGTCCTCGACGCCCCCTCCCGGCGCAACGCCCTGGGCCTGACGGATCTGCACGACCTCGCCGCCGCCTACGACCGCGCCGAGGCCGACGGGGCGCGCGCCGTGCTGCTGCGCGGGGAGGGGCCGTCGTTCTGCGCCGGCCGTGACATCTCGGGCGTCGACCCGGCGACCGACGACGTCGCCGCCTACCTCGACGACACGCTCACGCCCCTGCTGCGCCGCATGGCGGACTTCCCCGCACCGACCTTCGCGGTGGCGCACGGCGCGTGCCTGGGCGTCGGGCTCGGCCTGCTCATCGCGACCGACGTCGTGTACGTCGCCGACACCGCGAAGATCGGTTCGCCCTTCGCGGCCCTGGGGGCGACCCTCGACTCCGGCGGCCACGCGCTCTTCGCCGAGCGGCTCGGCATCCACGCGACCCTCGACCTCGTCTACACCGGGCGCCTGCTGTCGGGTGAGGAGGCGGTGCGGGCGGGGATGTTCTCGCGCGTGTTCCCCGCCGCCGAGGTGCAGGATGCCACGACCCTGGCCGCGCGCCGGGCCGCGGCGGGACCCACGGCCGCGTTCCGCGCGAGCAAGCGCATCGTGGCGGCGATCCGCGACGAGCGGCGGGGGCTGTGGGAGGCGATGGCGCTCGAGAACCGCGCGCAGGCGGCGCTCGCCGCCACCGACGACTATCGCGAGGGCTTCGCCGCGTTCCAGGCCAAGCGCGCGCCCTCGTTCACCGGACACTGACGCGGCCCGGCCGGTTCGCGCAGGGTGCGGTCGTCGCCCCGCACGACAGGGCGCCGCACTGCTTGAATCGGGGGATGCCGCGCATCGACGACGACGACGACGAACTCGCGACCCTCCGACGCCGGGCCTTCGCGCCGGGCGCCGACATCTCCGCCGACCCCGCGGCCGTGGAGCGTCTGATCGAACTCGAGCAGCGCGCGCGCGACGCCCTCGCGGGTGACAAGAGCCACCCGCCGCGCGGCGGGGAGCCCGACCCCGTCGCGGTCGACGCCCCGGACGACGCGGAGGCGACCGAGGACGACGGCGAGATCGCCCGCCCGCGTCGGAGGATGCCGCGCGTGCGGCGTTCCACGGCCGTCCTCCTCGCCGGGGCGGCGCTCACCGTGGCGACCCTGCTCACGGCGCTCGTGATCGTGCAGCGCGTGCAGACCGATCCGCTGCAGGTGGGGGCCACCCAGGTCGCGCGGCTGGCCCCCGACCCCCCGTTCGAGATCCCGACCTCGCTGTACCGCGGGATCACCGGCAACGTGAAGGCCTACGCCGCCTTCGAGGGCTTCCGCCCGGTGACCTACCCGTCGTTCCGGGCAGGGGAGGGCGCGGCGAGGTGCATGACGGTGTACCAGCCCGACCTGTTCGACGAGAGCGAGGACGGGTACGGCTACGAGGGGCAGTTCCTCCTGCCCTCGTGCGCGGCGGGTCTGTTCCCCGCGACCTTCACGATCCTCCTCACCGAAGACACTCCCGAGCGCGCGGCCACCACGCTTCCCGCCGACACGGCCCTGCAGTTCGTCTATGACGAAGACCTCGATGAGGTCGTGGTCTTCCGCGGCTGAGGCCGCCGGATACGACGATGCCCCGGCGCGCGGGCCGGGGCATCGTCGAGAACGCGTGAGCGCGTCACGCGCGGATCACGCGGCGGTGGTCACCGCGAACTGCACCGACCCCTGCGGGTCGATCTGCGCGTCGAGCACGCGGTCATCGAGCACCGCGGCGGCGTCGGTGTCGAGGAACACGCGCGCTCCGGAGTTCTCGACGACGGTGTCGGCCGGTTCGGGGGCGTCCACGACCGACAGCGCGAACTGCGACTCGGGGGAGCCCGCTCCCGCGATGCGCACGCCGCCCTGCGGGGCGTCGGGGAACTGCGCGGTGATGGTCTTTACGGCGGTCGTGGCCTCTTCGGTGAGCGTCAGCATGGGTGACTCTCCTTCTCTGATCGACGACAGGAGTCAGCCACGATGCCGAGAATCCGGGCCGCTCTCAACTCCTCGCGGCCATTGCCAGGGGTTTCCCACCGGTCGTCCAGGGGTCAGGGGAGCAGTCCCGCGCGCCGCGCACGCGTGACGGCGGCGTGCCGCGTCGAGGCGTCGAGCTTCGACATCGCCGACGCGAGATACGACTTCACGGTGGTCTCGCGCAGGCCGAGGGATGCCGCGATCTCGCCGTTCGTCGAGCCGACGGCCGCGCACGCGAGCACGTCGACCTCGCGCCGGGAGAGGTGCAGGTCGGCGTCGGCGGTCGAGGCGGCGGCGTCACCGGTGAGCGCGGCCAGGCGCGCCTCGATGTCCTCCAGTCGGCGGCGCACGGCGTCATCGCCGACGGTGGCGGCGAGGCTGCGCAGCTGCGCGTAGCTCTCGCGGATCTCTTCGCGCGCCCCCGCGCTCAGCCCGCCCTCGGGGGCCGGCGCCGCGGCCATCCGCCGCTCCACTTCGGCGCGCACCCGCAGCTCGGTGCCGAGCTCGCCGGCGACGTCGAAGGCCGGTCGGGCTTCGACCTCGCCGACCTGCGACTGCGCCCACGATCCGCAGTACAGCACCCCGCGCGCCGCTCCGCCCACGAGCACGGGTACCGCGAACAGCGTCGCGATGCCCTCGCCGAGGATCGCGCGGTCGTAGTCGTGGGTGATCGAGCGGGCGGTGCGGTAGTCGAGGGTCATCCGCGGGCGGCGTTCGACGAGGGCGCGACCGCCCAGCCCGCGGGTCGCGTGCACGACGAGTCCCTCGATGCTGCGCGTCCGCGCCCCGACGATCGTGGTCACGTGCACCGCTCCGTCGTGTTCGAGACCGCCGAAGGCCACGGGGAAGTGCGTGCGCCGGGCGAGCTCGCTCACGGCGTGCGACACCAATCTGGTGTCGTCTCGAAGTGTGGACGGTGCAGCCACGCACTACCTACTTCCGGGGGTGACGGCGTCGTCGCCGCGTTTCGTAGCGTCGACCCTACCACCGGGGAAGCGCCAGCCGACCCGGACTTTTCCCCCGAACGGCGCAGCGTGGCGCTGCGCCGGACTCATGAGGCAAGGAGGCCACATGACGGACCGTCGGATCGACGACGCGCACACGAGCGGCGTCGACTACATCGCGGTCGAGGAGTCCGCCCCGTTCCGGGAGTTGAAGCGGCGTCAGCGCAGCTTCGTCTTCCCCCTCGCGGTGGCGTTCCTCGTCTGGTATTTCATCTACGTCCTGCTGTCGTCGTTCGCGCCGGGCTTCATGGCCCAGCCGGTGTCGGGCGCGATCACGGTGGGACTCCTGTTCGGACTCGGGCAGTTCGTGACCACGTTCGCCATCACGATGGGCTACGTCGCCTACGCGAACCGTCGCCTCGACCCGGGGGCCGAGGCCCTCCGCGATGAACTCGAGCGCGCCGAGGGAGGTCGCTCGTGAACGACGTGCTCGCCGCCGTGGAGGCCGCCGTGCAGACGGTCGAGAACAACCCGGTGCTGAACATCTCGATCTTCGGGGCGTTCGTCGCGGTGACGCTGTTCATCGTCATCCGCGCCAGCCGCAACAGCAAGACGGCGGCCGACTACTACGCGGCAGGCCGCTCGTTCACGGGCCCGCAGAACGGCTTCGCGATCGCCGGCGACTACCTGTCGGCGGCGTCGTTCCTCGGCATCGTCGGCGCCATCGCGATCAACGGCTACGACGGCTTCCTGTACTCGATCGGATTCCTCGTCGCGTGGCTCGTGGCGCTGCTGCTCGTGGCCGAGCTGATGCGCAACACGGGCAAGTTCACGATGGCCGACGTGCTGTCGTTCCGGCTCAAGGAGCGTCCGGTCCGTATGGCGGCCGCAATCACCACGCTCGCGGTGTGCTTCTTCTACCTCCTCGCTCAGATGGCGGGTGCCGGCGGCCTGGTGTCGCTGCTGCTCGGGATCACCGAGCGGGTGGGGCAGTCGATCGTGGTGGCCGTCGTCGGCATCCTGATGATCGTGTACGTGCTGATCGGCGGGATGAAGGGCACGACCTGGGTGCAGATCGTCAAGGCGTTCCTGCTCATCGGCGGTGCCGTGGTCATGACGGTGTGGGTGCTCGCCATCAACGGCTTCAGCCTCAACACCCTGCTCGAGAGCGCCGTGGCGGCGTCGCCCAAGGGTGATGCGGTGCTGGCCCCGGGCCTGCAGTACGGCAAGAACCCGTGGGACTTCATCTCGCTCGCCCTCGCCCTCGTGCTGGGCACCGCGGGTCTGCCGCACGTGCTCATGCGGTTCTACACGGTCCCCACCGCGAAGGAGGCCCGTCGCTCGGTGGTCTGGGCCATCTGGCTGATCGGCCTGTTCTACATCCTCACCCTCGTCCTCGGTTACGGTGCGGGAGCCCTCGTGGGGGCGGATGCCATCCTCGCCGCGCCCGGCGGCGTCAACGCGGCCGCTCCGCTGCTCGCGTTCGCGCTCGGCGGTCCGCTGCTGCTCGGATTCATCTCGGCGGTGGCGTTCGCCACGATCCTCGCGGTGGTGGCCGGTCTGACGATCACGGCGGCGGCCTCGTTCGCGCACGACATCTACGCGAACGTCGTGAAGAAGGGCGACGTCCCGCCCGACGGCGAGGTCAAGGTCGCTCGTCGCACGGTGATCGTGATCGGCGTGCTCGCGATCCTCGGCGGCATCGGCGTGCAGGGGCAGAACGTCGCGTTCCTGGTGGCGCTGGCGTTCGCCGTCGCCGCCTCGGCGAACCTGCCGACGATCCTGTTCTCGCTGTTCTGGCGCCGGTTCACCACGCGCGGCGCGGTGTGGAGCATGTACGGCGGCCTCGGGTCGGCGCTCGTGCTGATCTTCCTCTCGCCGGTCTTCTGGGGCACGCCCACGAGCGTGTTCGTGAACACCGGGGTGGCGATCTGGCCGTTGAACAACCCCGGCATCGTGTCGATCCCGCTGGGCTTCTTCCTCGGGTGGCTGGGCTCGGTCACCTCGCGCACGGCCGAGGACCGCCGCAAGGCGGCCGAGATGGACGTGCGCTCGCTCACCGGTTTCGGCGCCGAGAAGGCCTCGAACCACTGATCCGGTCACGCCCGGCCCCCCTGCGGGGCCGGGCGTCGCCGTGTCCGCACCTGCGCCCCGACCCCGGCCTATCCGGTCGCCTGCAACCTCTCGCCCCGCACGACACGGCTCTCGAGGTCGAGCAGGTACTCCTTGACCTCGGGGTGCCCGCCGTACTCGCCGATCGACCCGTCGGCGCGCACGACCCGGTGCACCGGCACCACGATCGAGAACGGACTCGAGGCGCACGCCGTGCCCACGGCGCGGGCGGCGCGCGGAGCGTCGGCCATGAGCGCCACCTCGCCGTACGAGGCGACCTCTCCATAGGGAATGTCGCGAGTCGCCTCCAGCGCCGCCCGCGTGAATCCGCGAACGAGGCGCCAGTCGAGACCGACGTCGAACGTGCGTCGCTCGCCGGCGAAGTACTCGTCGAGCTGCGCGCAGAGGGGCTCGCCGACCGCGGCACCGGGTTCGGGGACGACGCCCAGACGCTGGGAGATCTCGGCGCGCGCGAGGTCGATCCCGTCGTGCGCGACATCGAGACGCACGAGGGCGTCGTCGATGAACGTCAGCAGGATCGGACCGAGGGGACCGTCGTATTCGGTGCTCGTGACTGTGCTCATGCCCTCATCCTCTTCACGGCCGCCGGGGCCCGCTGCGCCGCGGCCTCGAGATGGGGAGGATGCCGGTCATCCGGCGCCTGGGGAGGAAGAGCCGGTGGCGCGGCGTGTCGTCGATTGTCGCGAAACTCGCCCCCGCTGCGCGCGATCCCGGACCGCCCGGCTTAGTCTGACAGGTGTGTGGCGAGCTGAGGACGGTACCGTGATCGGTGCCGACGGAGACGATTCGACGTCGTCCGTCGATCCGGGCGAGCTGCGATTGTCGGAGCCCGGCATCGTGGTCCGCCACGTCGCCGACCCCGAGCGCGATCGCATCCGCGCCGAGGCGGCCGCCCTGGGCGGGAGGTCGACGCTGCTGCGTTTCGACGACGCGCTCGACGCGGGCATCGACATCACCAAGGCGCACCCGGGCTCGCTCCCGCAGTTCATCACCGGGCGCGCGACCATGCTGTCCAACCTGTTCCGCGACGAGGTCGCGCTGCGCACCGCGCGCATGGCCGCAGACCGCATCACCGCCAAGAACGTCGAACTGCGCACCGCGCGCGGTCTCGAGCCTGTGCACCTCGCCGTGGGGCTGTCGGCGTGGAAGATCGGGGGAGTGGAGTGGTCGGCCCCCGTGCTGCTGCGCCCGCTCGCGATCCGCCGTCATCACGGCGACTTCGAGCTCAAGCTGCACGGCGCGTTCGTGATGAATCCCGAGCTCGCGCGCGCGTTCCGCACGCACCTCGGCATCCAGATCGACAGCGCCGCCCTCGCGGGCCTCGCCTACGACCAGGGCGTCTTCAAGCCGCAGCCGGTCATCGACCACATCCGCCGGTTGACCTCGCACGTCCCCACCTTCGTGGTGCACCCGCGCCTGGTCATCTCCTCGTTCGCCGACGTCGGCTCGGGCATGGCGCGCGACACCCACGACCTCGACGATCCGCTGCTGAACGCGCTCGCCGGTCACCCCGACGATCGGGCCCGCATCTCCGTCCGTCGTGACGACCCGGTCGTCGTCAGCCCCGACGAGCGCGCGCCCGCCGCAGACACGCTGCTCCTCGACGCCGACGCCGAGCAGGAGCGCGTCCTCGCGCGCATCGCCGCAGGGCACTCCCTGGCCGTGCACACGCTGCCGGGCACCGGGGGCACGCAGACGGTGATCAACGCGATCGGGCAGCTCGTGCACGACAACAAGCGGGTGCTCGTCGTCAGTGCCCGCCGCTCGACGCTCGACGGCATCCGTCACCGCCTCGCCGGCGTCGGACTCACCGGCCTCGCCGTCTCTCCCCACCACGTGCGCCGCGACCTCATCCGCGCCATCGGCCGCAACGAGAAGGCCGAGCAGCCCAAGGTCGCCGAGATCGACGACGCCCTCGTGCGCCTGCGCACCGTGCTGCGCGACTACCGCTCGGCCGTCACCGAGCCGCACCTCGCGCTGGGGGTCTCGGCGCTCGACGTGCTGCGCGCGCTGACGTCCCTGGCATCCACTTCTCCCGCCCCCTCGACCGAGGCGCGCTTCGATCTCGCGACGCTCGAGCGCCTCGCGGGCCGCCGCGACGCTGCCGCCCGCGCCCTGGCGATGGCCGCGCGACTGGGGGAGTTCCGCTTCGGCCCCGATGACTCGCCGTGGTACGGCGTGAGCTTTACGCGCACCGAAGACGCGCGCGCCGCGCACGACCTCGCCGGCAAGCTGCACGCGCACGAGGTGCCGCGGCTGCTCGAGCGCGGGTACGAGCTCATCGCGCAGACGCGCATGCGTCCGTTCCAGACGGTGTCGGAGCTGGGTGCCTACCTCAGGCTCCTGCAGGGGATCCGCGAGTCGCTCGATCGCTTCAGCCCGAGCGTGTTCGAGCGTCCGCTCGGCGAGCTGATCGACGCGCACTCGCCGCGTCGCGACGCGTCGGCGATGAGCGGCCCCAACCGCCGACGCCTCAAGCGCCTGTCGAAGGAGTACGTGCGGCCGGGTGTGCACGTGCCCGACATGTACGAGGCGCTCGTGCGCATCCAGCAGCAGCGCACCGAGTGGCAGCGCGTCGTCGAGGCGGGCGTCACCCCCGAGGTGCCGCTGGGCCTGGCCGACGTGCACGTCGCCTGGCAGCGCACCGACGCCCTGCTCGGCGAACTCGACCAGATCCTCGGTCGCCAGGGCTCCGAGCGTCTGGCGACCCTCCCCGTGCAGCGCCTCATCCGCACCCTCGCGGGACTCGCCGCCGAGTCGACCTTCTTCGACAACCTCGTCGAGCGCGCGCAGCTGCGCTCCGAGCTCGCCCGCCTGGGCCTCGAGCAGCTGCTCATCGAACTGTCGGTGCGCCACGTTCCCGAGGAGCGCGTGGGCGCCGAGCTCGAGTTCGCGTGGTGGCAGTCTGCGCTCGAGCACCTGCTGCGCACCGACCGCGCCCTCCTGGGGGCGAACACGAGCGTCGTCGACCGCCTCGAGCGCGACTTCCGCCTGGTCGACGAGGCGCACGCCGCCGCCGCCGGCCCCCTGCTCGCCGCGCAGCTGGCGACCCAGTGGCGCATCGGCATCGTCGATCACGCCGATGAGGCCGCCGCGCTCAAGCGCGCTCTCAAGGACGGTCTGCACACGGCGCAGGAGATCTCGGATGCCGCTCCCGCCCTCCTGCGCACCCTCGCGCCGGTGTGGCTCGCGTCGCCGTACGAAGTGCCCGACGTGCCGCACGACCTGGCCTTCGACGTCGTGATCATCGCGGATGCCGCGGCCCTGAGCCTCGCCGAGGCGACGCCCGCCCTGCGCCGCGCCCGGCAGGTCGTGCTGTTCGGCGACCCGGTCGTGCAGAAGCCCACGCCCTTCCGCGTGAGCGCGGCGATCGCCGCGGCCCCCGACGGTGCCGATGCCGACTCCGACGAGGTCCCGTTCGACGAGACCTCGGTCTTCGAGCGCATCGCCGAGCTGCTGCCGGTGGAGACCCTCACCCGCAGCTACCGCGCCGGGGGAGAAGACCTGTCGCAGCTCGTCAACGACGCTTTCTACGGCGGCGAGATCGTGTCGCTGCCGTGGGCGGGTTCGTACCTGGGCCGCGGGAGCCTCAGCGTCGACTACGTCGAGGGCGGTGTCGGCGCGCCCGACCCCGTCAGCGGAGCCGTCGAGAGCCCCGACGCCGAGGTCGCCCGTGTCGTCACCCTCGTCGTCGAGCACGCGGTGAACCGCGCGTCGGAGTCGCTCATGGTCGTCACGGCGAGCCGCAAGCACGCCGAGCGCGTGCGGGCCTCCGTGGTCGCGGCGCTCGCGGGGCGCTCCGACGTGGCCGAGTTCGTGTCGAGGGATGCCGCCGAGCCGTTCGCCGTGCTCACCCTCGAGGAATCCGTGGCCGAGAGCCGCGACCGCGTGGTGTTCTCGCTCGGCTTCGGTCTGACCCGCCACGGGCGCGTGCTCAGCGACTTCGGCGACCTGTCGACGCCGGACGGGGAGCGCCTGCTCACGGTCGGCATGACCCGTGCGCGCCGCTCGATGGTGATCGTGTCGTCGATCCGTCCCTCGGCGTTCGACGACGGTCGCCTCGAGCACGGCGCCGCGACGCTCATGGGCATCCTCGGCAACGTGGCCGCGCGGGGCCGCGAGAGCCGCCTCGAAGACCTCGCCGACCCGCTCACCCGCGCTCTCGCGCGCGAGCTGCGCCGTCTCGGCGTCGAGGTCGACGTCGACTACCGCGGTCTGCTCCCGCTCGTCGCCCGGCACAAGGGCAAGGCCGTCGTGGCCGAGAGCGACCCCGAGACGATCGGGGAGTCCCTGCGCGAGACGCTGCGCCTGCGGCCGCAGATCCTGCGTCGCCTCGGCTGGCACTACGTGCGCGTGCACGCGTTCGACCTCTACAGCGACCCCGCCGGAGTCGCGGCCCGCATCGCGGAACTGCTCGGGATCGCCCCCGACGACACCGCCGCGCCCGACTCCACGACCGAGCCGCTCGACCTCCCCGGCTGAGCGCCCGTATGACCGAGAATCCGGATGCCACGGTCTCCGGTGCCGCGCCGGTGAGCTCGGCGCCGTCGCCGGGCACGGACATTCCCGCGGCGGGAGCGTCGGCGGCCGAACGCGGCGACGCCTCCGACGCCCGCCAGCCGGTCGTCCGCGTGCGCGGGGCGCGGCGCGCACGGCTTATGGCCGCACCGGGGACCACGGCGGAGCCCGCCCCCGCCGATGACCCCGCGCGGGGCGCGGGCGCCCGCCCGGCGGCATCCGGACCCAACGACGAGCGCATGATTCGCGAGGTCCCTCCGCACTACTGACGCGAAGCCTCTCGGTCGATACCCCGCACGGGCCTGAGCGGGCGCCCACGCGCAACGGCGCCCGGGCCGGGAGGTCGTCCCGGCGCGGACGCCGTCTCACGCGAGAGCGCGGTTCAGAGCTTGTTCTGCCGCTCCAGCAGATCGCGGATCTGCACGAGCAGCTCCTGCTCGGTGGGGAGCGCGGGCTCCTCGGTGGCCGCCTTGTCGACTCCCGCGCGCGCAGCGGCGATGGCCTTCCACCGGTTCATCGGGTACACGAAGACCAGGTAGACGACGATCGCCACCGCGAAGAAGCTGATGATGGCGGTCAGCAGGCCACCGAGGGGGAAGACGACCTGCTGGCCGTAGATGCCCGTGATGGTGGGCCCGACCTCTCCTGTGTCATTCGGCTTGTAGAACACCTCGATCAGCGGCGTGATGACAGCGCTGACGATGGCGTTGACCACGGCGGAGAACGCCGCTCCGATGACGACCGCGACCGCGAGGTCGATGACGTTGCCTCGGAGGATGAACTCCTTGAATCCCTTGATCATGCGCTGGCTCCCCTTCTGCCGCGCCGACCCGGTCTCAGGAGGCCGAAGAGGGAGCGGACGTCTTCGTTTCCGACTTCGATGATGTCGAAGAACCCGAGGAGGCGCCACCGGACGATCCCGCGCTCGACCCGCGCGAGTCGGTGCGGTAGAACCCCGAGCCGTTGAAGGTCACGCCGATGGAGCCGTACTGCTTGCGCACCTCGCCGCCGCACTCCGGGCACTCGGTGAGGGCCGCGTCGGAGAAGGACTGCACGGCGTCGAAGCGGTGGCCGCACTGCTTGCAGGCGTAGGAGTAGGTGGGCATCGGTGTTCCTTCGGGTGGTCAGGCGGGGTGAGCGGCGATCGCGACCGTGCGCGTGGGGGTGACCACGCCCGTGACGGGCTGATCGTGCACGTCGCGGGGCACGTCGTCGACGAATTCGGAGTCGAAGATGACCGCGTACACGGGCGGGCACTTCTCCATCGAGCCGAGGGTCTTGTCGAAGTAGCCGCGGCCCCAGCCGAGCCGCATCCCGTTGCGGTCGACGGCGGCGGCCGGGATCACCAGCAGGTCGACGTCGTTGACGGCAATGGGACCCAGCACGTCGCCTACGGGCTCGGGCAGGCCGAACATGCCCTCGGTGATCTCGGTGTCGGGGGTCGCGACGCTCCAGTCGAGCAGTCCGTCCTCCCGGGTGATGGGCAGGAGCACCCGGATGCCGCGTTCCACCGCACCGGAGACGAAGGCGTGGGTACCCGGCTCGGTCGGCGTCGACAGGAAGCACGAGATGCTCCGTGCGCCCAGGCGATCGACGAGCGCGTCGAGCTGTTCTTTGACCCCGACCTCGGCCACCTCGCGCGAATGGGCGGAGACGGTCTGGCGGCGTTCGCGCAGATCGGCGCGCAGTGCGCGCTTGGCCTGCTCGATGCGATCCGGCATGCGGGTAAGTCTACGTGCGCGCGTGTTGCCGACGGTGTCGCGCGGTCCCGCTAGGGTATGGCCATGCCTCATAAGCCCTTCAAGGCCGTCATCCCGGCCGCTGGACTCGGTACTCGCTTCCTCCCGGCCACCAAGGCCATGCCCAAAGAGATGCTGCCGGTGGTCGACAAGCCCGCCATCCAGTACGTCGTCGAAGAGGCGACCGGGGCCGGCATCCAAGACGTCCTGATCATCATCGGGCGCAACAAGAACAACATCGCCAACCACTTCGACTCGATGCCCGAGCTCGAGACGAAGCTGCGCGAGAAGGGCGATCACGACAAGCTCGCCAAGGTCGAGCACTCGTCCGATCTGGCCGACGTGCACATGGTGCGACAGGGCGAGCCCAAGGGCCTCGGCCACGCGGTGCTGCGCGCGCGCAGCCACGTCGGCGACCACCCCTTCGCGGTGCTCCTCGGCGACGACCTCATCGACGAGCGCGACCCGCTGCTCGAGAAGATGATGGCCGAGTACGACAAGCGCGGCGCGACGGTCATCGCCCTCATGGAGGTCGACCCCTCGCAGATCCACCTCTACGGTGTCGCGGCCGTCGAGCCCACCGACGACGACGGCGTCGTCAAGGTCACGCAGCTCGTCGAGAAGCCCAAGGCCGAGGACGCTCCCTCGAACCTGGCCATCATCGGCCGCTACGTGCTCGGACCCGACGTGTTCGACATCCTCGAGCGCACGGAGCCCGGCAAGGGCGGCGAGATCCAGCTGACCGACGCGCTCGAAGAGCTCGCCACCGGCGGCGGCGACGGGGGCGGCGTGTACGGCGTCGTGTTCCGCGGACGCCGCTACGACACGGGCGACCGCGTGGACTACATCAAGGCCATCGTGCAGCTCGCCGCCGACCGCGACGACCTGGGCCCCGCCCTGCGTCCGTGGTTCAAGGAGTTCGCGCAGGGTCTCTGACCCGGCGGGGCGACATGGATCTATCGATCCCGAGGCGGCACGGCGAGGTGTCGATCCGTCTCATCCGCAACCGCGATGCGCGAGTGCTGCAGCAGCAGCTGATCGACAACCGCTCGTGGCTGCGCCCGTGGGAGGCCACGAGCCCCGACGGCCCCGTGTCGTTCGACATGCGGCTCGGCATCCGTCGTCTTCTGCAGCAGTACCGTGACGGCCTCGGCGTCCCCTTCGTGATGGCATGGGACGACGAGGTCGCCGGGCAGTTGAACGTCTGGGGCGTCTCCCGGGGTTCGCTCGCGTCGGCGACGATCGGCTATTGGGTGGCCGAGGAGTTCGCCGGTCGCAACATCACGACCGTCAGCGTGGCGATGGCGACCGACGTCTGCTTCACCGAGCTCAATCTGCACCGGGTCGAGATCTGCATCCGCCCCGAGAACCACGCGAGCCTGCGCGTGGTCGAGAAGCTCGGCTTCCGGTACGAGGGGCTCCGTCGCCGGTACATCCACATCGACGGCGACTGGCGCGACCACTACGCCTTCGCCCTCGTGCGCGAAGAGGTTCCGCACGGCGTGCTCGACCGCTGGTCGCGAGGGCAGGTGCCGCCCGACGCGGCGCGCATCCCGCCGGCCGACCGCATCTGAGGCCGCTCGAGCACCGACAAGGCTGTGGCGCTCCGCCCCGCTTCGCCTCGGGTCGTGTCGCCCTGTTCCGCGCCGGGGCGCGCCGAGACGGCATCCCGCTGACAACCCGTGCGCAGGATGCCGCCGTCTCGTCACCGGCGGCGCGCATTCTCGCGCCGAGACGCATTCCCGCCGATCGGACGCGACGACACGCGGGAGGATGCCGAGGTGTGATCTCTCGGTGACCTACCTTTATCCCATGGGTGGCCAGGTGCTGAGCGGCGGGGTGATCGTCTTCGTGGCGGTCGCGCTGTGGTTGGTCTATCTCCTGCCGTCGTGGCAGAGCCGGCACCGGTTCACCTCCGCCGAACGCAACGCCGTGCGCCTCAACCAGGCCCTCCGCGTGCTCGCGGAAACCGCCGAGACGCCGCGCGAGGTCCACCTCGAACTGACCGCCCGCACCGCGCACCAGCAGCACAAGCTCGCGCGGCAGGTGCAGGCGCAGCAGGCGCAGGCCGAACTGGCCGCCGCCAAGGCGCGCCTCGAGGTCGCGAAGCTCGAGAGCGCCCGCGACCGCGACGTCGTGAAGGAGCAGCGCGCGGCGGCGATCGAGCTGGCGCGCGCCGAGCGCGCCGCGGCGGTCGAGGTCGCTCGGGCCGAGCGCGCCGCCGCCCTCGAGAAGACGCGTGCCGAGCGCGCCGAGGCCGTGGAACGCGCGAGAGCCGTTCAGGCCGCGGCCGTCGCCGTCCCCGCCGCGCGGCGGGCGCGCGTGCGTCGCCGCTTTCGTCTCGTCGTGTCCGTCGCGCTGCTGGCCGGGCTGATCTCCTTCGGGTTCGGCGCCGTGCAGGTCGTCGGCGGTGCGTCGCCTGTGCTCCTCGCGAGCGGAGCGGCCATCGTGCTGGCATCCCTTCTCATCCTGCGTCGGATCTCGGTCGTCGCCTCTCGCACCGCGACGCGCCCGGTCGAGGTGACGGTGCGCCACGCGGTGGCCGAGGTGCAGGACGTCGCCCTCGTGCCCGAACCGCGCCCGACCTGGACGCCTCGCGAGCTCCCGCGCCCACTCGTGGCGTCGGTGGGGTCGCGCGCCGCCGCGGCGGTCGACGAGCAGCTCGCGCGCGAGGCACTGCGCGCCGCCGCCCGCGAGGAGGCCGCCCGCCAGATCGCGGCCGAGCAGGCTCCCACGCCGATCGAGACGGCACGTCCGGTCGCTGCCGCCCCCGTCGCCTCCCCGTGGGCGACCATGGGCTACGTCGACGACAGCGAGATCGAGAACCACGTCCAGCGGCTCCTGGCGCGTCGCGCGTCGGGGGAGTGAGCCCCGTCCGCGTCGACGGATCGGATGCCGCGAGGGCCTCGCTCAACAGGCATGCGTTCAGCGGCATGTCCATAACCGTCCCGCGCCCGCGGTCGCGCAGCGGCGCGCCCGGGATACGGCCCGCGTCAGGTGACGCGCATGTGACGTGATAGTGTTTACGAGGTTTCCGGGCCTGTGGCGCAGTTGGTAGCGCGCCTCGTTCGCATCGAGGAGGTCAGGGGTTCGAATCCCCTCAGGTCCACCACTCACGAAGGCGCCGCACCCCGCTCGGGGGCGGCGCCTTCGTCGTCACTCCGGTCCTGCGCCCTCGGATCCGCGGATCGCGGCCGGGAGGGCGATGCGGAAGACGGTGCCGCCGTGAGCGCCCGCGTGGGCGGAGATGCGACCGCCCAGGCGCTCGGTCAGCCGCGCGGCGATCGAGAGGCCGAGGCCCGAGCCCACGCGGCGCACGTCGCGGTAGCGGTCGCGGAGAACGCCCCGCTCGAAGGCGTGGGCGAGGTCGTCGTCGGACAGCCCGGGGCCGGTGTCGGCCACCGAGATCACCGCCCCGTCCGCGTCGGCGACGACGTCGAGGCGGATGCGGGTTCCCGCGGCGCTCACGCGCAGGGCGTTCTCGACGAGGCCGTCCACCACCTGCCGTACGCGCAGCGGGTCGTTGATGACAGCGGCATCCGCTCCGGCGTCGACGACCACCGCGACCCCGGCAGTGTCCGCGGCCGCCCTCCAGGCCGCCTCCGCGTCCGCGAGCAGAGCGCGCAGCTCGACGTCGCGCGGCCGGATCGGGAAGTCGTCGGCCTCGAGGCGGGCCAGGGCCAGCAGGTCGTCGGTGAAGGCGGACAGCCGCGCGGCCTCGGCATCCAGGGTCTCCCCGACCTCGGCCAGACGTGACGGGGGGACGAGTCCGTCGCGCAACGCCGAGGCGTAGCCCCGGATGGCGGTCATCGGCGTGCGCAGCTCGTGGGAGACGGAGAGGAGGAATTCCCGTTGGCGCGACTCGGAGTGGGCGAGCGCGGCACCGACCGCCTCGAGAGAGCGCTCGACGTCGCGGATCTCGTCGACCGGACTCGCGGTGAAGACGATACGGCGGTCGCCCCCGGCGATGCGGCGCGCGGCCGCGGCCAGCCCGGCGAGCGGGCGGGACAGACGGCGGCTCGCGATGAGCGCCGCCACCGCCGCCGCGGCGAATCCGATCGCGAGGGCGAGACCGACGCGTGCGAGGATGTCGACACCGAGCGACCGCACGCGACGCAGATCCTGCGCGACGACCACCGCACCCCCACCGGCGACGGGGCGCGCCTCCACCGCGAAGGCTGCGCGGTCGCGGTGGACGGTGGTCGACACATCCGCCCCGGCCGTGACCTGCTCGCGCACCTGCGCGTCGACGAGGGACGCGGCCGATCCGTGGACGCTCCCATCGGGGTCGACGAGAGCGACGAGGGCGTCGGGGTCGCTGAGGGCGGACAGGCCCGCGACGACGGCGTTCCGGGCGTCGGCGGAGGCCGCGGCGAGGCGGTCGGCCTGAGTGGCCACGGCTGCCCGCGCCGCGGAGACATCGACGGCCTGCAGGAGGGGCAGGGCGGCGGCCGCGGTCGCGACGACGGCCACCACCGCCACGAGCATCGTCGTGCGCGTGATGATGCGCCGCAGCGGGCCCTTCACGCGTCGATGGCGTAGCCGACGCCGCGGATCGTGCGGATGCGGTCGGGCGCCCCGAGCTTCGCGCGCACCTGGGCGATGTGGGTGTCGACGGTGCGGGTTCCCGAGTAGTCCGCAACGCCCCACACCTCCGACAGCAGCTGCGTGCGGGAGAACACCTGGCCGGGGCGACGCATGAGCTGGGCCAGCAGGTCGAACTCCGTGGCGGTCAGCTCGACCGGGCGACCCTCGACGCGAACGGTGCGCCGCACGGCGTCCAGCTCGCAGGTGCCCACCGTCAGCAGGTCCGACGATGCCGTCACGCGGGAGCGGCGCACGAGGGCCTTCACGCGCGCGACGAGCTCGCGCGGTGAGGCCGGCTTGGTGAGGTAGTCGTCGCCGCCGAGCTCGAGCCCCAGGATGCGATCGACCTCGGCGTCGCGGGCGGTGGAGAACAGCACGGGCGTCCAGTCGCCCGCCTCGCGCAGGCGCCGAACGAGCTCGATGCCGTCGATCCCGGGGAGTCCGATGTCGACGACGGCGGCCACGGGGCGGAGTCGCGTGATGTCGAGCAGGCCCGAGCTCCCGTCCCGGGAAAGGTGCACGCCGAAGCCCGCCTCTGCGAGGTAGAGGCGGGCGACGTCGGCGAGAGAGGGTTCGTCTTCGACGACCACTACGAGGCCGCGGTCCTGCGTCATGGGCACAGGGTGGGCGACTGTGCAGCAGCGGGCTGTGAGGGCGGCCGGTGCTCACTTCAGGGCGGCGCGTACCGTTTTGGCGTCGCTCGTGGCGGTCGACACGGCGGTACGCACGCCCGCGAGCTGGTCGTGCACGTGCGACAGCGCCGTCGGGTCGGCCTTCACGGCATCCGGCGACAGGGCGAGCGCGGCGGAGGCGAGGCCGTCGACGTCGGACTGCGCCGTCGAGATCTGCGTCTCGAGGTCGGTGAGAGCGGCGGTCGCCGCGGGCGTGCTCTTGTCGGCGTGCGCGGTCAGGGCGGCCGACAGCTTCTTCTGCTCGGCCTCGAGGCGGGGGAGCGTCACCGAGGTGACGCGGTCCGCGGTCGCGGCGGCGCGCACCTGGGGCAGGGCGACCTCCCGCACGCGGAACGCGTCGGCGGCCGTCCGCACGGCGTCGCGCACCTGCGACACCGACGTCGCCGCCGCGATCGTCGTCTGGAGCGTGCGGATGCCGTCGAGATCGTCGTTCTCGATGGCGAGGGCCTTCGCGCGGTCGGCGTCGTCGAGGTGGGTGTCGGCGGTCGTGCGGGATATCTGCGCGGTGAGGGCGTCGATCCAGCGGGTGGCCGTGTCGGTCGCGCGCGACTGGGCCGTGGCCAGATCCACGCGCGGGTGGGCGGAGGCGCCGGGCGCCGGGGTCGCCGCCGAGGCCGCGGCCGGGACGGCGACGGCTGCGGCAAGGGCGAGGGCGGTGACGGCGATCGGGGCGAGGAAGGAAGAGGTTCTCATGCGTCCACTGTCGGTCGTGGATGTGGCCGGTCCGTCAGGCGATTGTGCGGATCGTGTCAGGATCACCGTGCCCGTGCGCGAGCTGTCCCGCTAGGCTCTCGCTCACCCCGATCGCCCGAGCACGAAAGCCGCGCTGCGCCATGATCCTCGCCCATGACATCTCCGGTTCCGGTCCGCTCCTCGTGCTCGTGCACGGCATCACCGAGGACCGTCGCAGTTGGGACCCCGTCGATCTCACGGCATCCTTCACCGTCGTCCGCGTCGACGTGCGCGGCCACGGCGCGTCGCAGGTGGCGGAGCCCTACGACATCCCGACCCTCGCGTCCGACGTCCACGACACCGTCGTGCGGCTGCAGGAGCAGGGCCTCGTCCCCGACGGCCCGCCGGTCGTCGTCGGTCACTCGATGGGCGGCATCGTCGCGACGGCGTACGGAGCGCTCTTCCCCGCTCGCGCGATCGTGAACGTCGACCAGCCGCTGCACCTGGCCGGGATGCAGCAGCAGATCCAACAGGCCGAGGCCATGCTGCGCGGCGAGCAGTTCCCGTTGTTCATCCACGGCATGTTCGCGCAGATGGCGGGAGGATTGGATGCCGCAGAACTCGACCGCGTGAATGCCATCCGCGCTCCGAAACAGGACGTCGTCCTGGGGATGTGGCGTCCCCTGCTCGACGACGCGCCCGAGGACCTGTCAGCGCTGGTGGATCGGCTCACGGCGGTGCCGTCCGACGTGCCCTACCTCGTCATCACCGGACTCGACGCGGGTCCCGAGTACGCGGCGTGGCTGCAGGATGCCATCCCGCACACCGTCCACGAGGTGTGGCAGCCACCGACCCACTACCCGCACCTTGTCGACCCCGCGCGCTTCGTCGCTCGCGTCGAGGCGTTCGCGGGCTGAGCGCCACTCCGCTGGATCCCGACGAGGCGGGAGAGCCCGGCGGGGGATCGCGCGGTCGGGTCAGTCCGCCGCGGCGCCCTCGGCCCAGCCGCCCGGCGCCGCGACGTTGAACATCCACGCCACGCCCCACGGATCGACGACCTCGCCGTAGAAGTCGCCCCACACCTGCTTCTCGAGCGCCTGCGTCACCTCGGCGCCGCGTTCGACGAAGCGGTCGTAGAAGCCGCGCACCCGGTCGAACTCGTCGCTCATGAACGCGGCGTGCGTGCGACTCGCGCCCCACCCCTGCGCGGGCTCGTCGAAGCCGTCGGCACCCATCACCGTGAACCCCTCGGCGCGCAGCTCCGAATGCATCACGCCGTCGGCGGGGGCGTCGGGGATGCCGAAGTCGGAGAACGTGTTGATCGTCAACTCGCCGCCGAAGACCGACTGGTAGAAGGTCATCGCCTCACGGGCGGCGCCGGCGAACGAGATGTAGACGACGAGCGAGGTGGCCATGCGGCATCCCTTCTGCGACGACACGGATCGGCGCCCACGTTAGTCCCGGGCGGGGGAGAGGGGAAAGGCCCTCACGCCCCCCGGAACGTCCGCAGCTGGGCGAGCAGCCGCGGGGCGCTCGCGTCGAAGGTCCGGCCGCCCACGACGACGCCGACCACGAAGACCGCGACACCCCAGACGGATCCGATGCCGAGGGCGAGCCACCCCGCGGTCAAGGAGCCCGTGACGGTGGAGATGATCGCGGGGACCACCGCCGGCAGCGACACCACCGCGACCAGGCCCCAGCAGAGCAGGAACGCCAGGAACATCGAGAACGTCGATCCCGGCACCCGCTTGAACGGCGAGTCGCCCGGGGCAGGGGTGGGGACGACGAGGAGCGCGGAGCTGACGGCGCTGACACCGAGGCCGACCAGGGTCAGCGCGAGCGAGGCACCGAGAACCGCCGGCAGAAGATCCCACCGCCCGGCGATGGCGACGGTGGCGACGTCGATGATCAGCACGAGCGGAACGCTGACGGTCGCCGCGCCCAGCATGCGACCGAGGCGGTCGTCTCGCCCTCTGATTCCCGTCTGCAGCACCGTCGCGAACGCCGTGCCGTCGTACGAGACGTCGGTGTACGCCAGGACGCCCGCGAAGAAGCCCACCAGCAGCCCCGACAGCGCGAACAAGGACCCCGACGTGTGGCCACCGGAGTACACGAGCATCAACACCGGTATGACCGGCGGGATCAGCAGCTGCCGCAGGTAGCGCATGTCCCGCGTCCACGACGTCAGCGATCGCGCCCACGTCGCGCCGACGGGGGTGGAGGGCATGACGCCGAACCACCCGAGCGATCCGCGGCGGCTCCGCGCCGCGGATCGGGAGGGCGGAGCGACGACGGATGCCGACAGGCTCCGCCACCACAGGAACCACAGCAACGCCAGGGTGGCCACGGCGATGAGCAGGCGGAGGGCGCCCGTGAGCCACGCCCCGGTGGCGAGGTCGCCGGGCACGGCCCAGGCGGCGCCGATCGGCGTCCACGACAGGGCGTCGACGATGCTCTGCAGTTGCACTCCCTGGTCGGTGGCGGCGCGTAGGGCGTTCATGACGCCGATCAGGAGCGGACTCGCGAAGATCAGCGCGAGGAAGCCGACGAGTCCCACGATCTCGCGCGTGCGACGCCCGCCGCCCAGCCCTCCGGCCAGTGCGGCGACCGCCCGCGACGCGACGACGCAGATGAGCACGCCGAGCGGCACGCACACGACCGCCGCGATCGCGGCCACCGGCTCGCGCGCCCACACCAGGAACGTCGCGAGCGCGCCGAGCGAGGTGGCGATGCCGGGCACGCCGGTGACGCCGCCGGCGGTGATGGCGACCATCATCTGCCGCGTCGTCATCGGGAACGGCGCGAGCTTCGCCGGGTCCAGGGTGGTGTCGATTCCCGCGGCGAACACCGGTCCGATGACCCAGCCGAGCGTGAGCAGGGCGCCCGCGGCCGTCACGGCGGCGCGCGCGATGTCGAAGTCGAGGGTGCCGACGAAGAACAGTCCGACGCCCGCGAGGAGGAGCATCCAGAGCGCCCCGAGCACGCCGAGGATGAAGCCGACCAGCTGCATCGGGCTCCGCATGAGGGTGTTGCCCAGCACGCGGAAGCGGATCCTCAGGACTGTCGCAACCACTGCGGCCCCTCCGAGTGGTGGCGACCGCCCACGAGGTCGACGAAGCGATCCTGCAGCGTCTGCGTGCCCCGCACCTCGTCGACGGTCCCGGATGCCAGGAGCCGGCCTTGCGCGATGACGGCGACGTGATCGCACATGCGCTGGACCAGATCCATCGAGTGGCTCGACACGATGACCGTGCCGCCCGACGCGGTGTACCCGCGCAGGATGTCCTCGATGTTCGCCGCCGACACGGGGTCGACCGACTCGAAGGGTTCGTCGAGAACGAGCAGACGGGGCGCGTGCACCAGGGCGCACGCCAGGGCGACCTTCTTCGTCATGCCCGCGGAGTAGTCGACGACGGGGGTACCGGCGGCCTCGCCGAGGTCCATGATGCGCAGGAGGTCGGCCGTGCGCGAGGCGACCTCGTCGCGATCCAGACCGAACATCATGCCGGTGTAGGTCACCAGCTGCTCGCCGGTGAGCCGATCGAACAGGCGCACGCCGTCGGCGAGGTTGCCGATGAGGCGTTTCGCCTCGACGGGCTGCGCCCACACGTCGACGCCGTGGATGAGGGCGCTCCCGGCATCGGGGCGCAGCAGGCCCGTGGCCATCGACAGCGTCGTGGTCTTGCCCGCGCCGTTCGGTCCGACGAGTCCGTAGAACGACCCGGTCGGCACGGTCAGATCGAGACCGGCGACCGCGGTCTTCTCCCCGAAGCGCTTCACGAGTCCGGCGAGTCGCATCGCGGGCGGTCCGTCGCCCGTCGACGCGGGGACCACGGCATCCGGCAGCACGGTCGGCGGCACCGCCGCCGGGGTCTCACGGGAAGAATCGGTCACGTTCTCGAACCTCTCTCTGCGGGCGATCGCCCGCGGGTGTGTGCCGGATCCTGCTCGTCAGTATCGGATGGCGTCGATGACCTTGACGCGGACGGCGACGAGGGCCGGGAGCAGACCGGCGATCGCCCCGACCACCGTCGCGGCGACGAGGCCGGTGACGGCGGCGTCCACCGGGAACGGCGGGAAGTCCGTGACCATGCCCTGGCCGATGACCTCGCGCACGATAGGGGACTGCACGACGAGGATCGACACGATCACCCCCGCGGCCCCCGCGACGACCGTGGCGACGACGCTCTCGAGCATGACGGCGAAGAAGACGCGGCTGGCCGTCGCCCCGAAACTCCGGCGGATGCCGATCTCGCGTACGCGCTGCTTGACGGTCACGAGGGCGATGTTCACCAGGCCCAGCGCCCCGAGCAGCAGCACGAGCACCGCGATGCCGATGACGACCATCTTCGTCACGAGGAACGGGTCGTCGCCGTAGGTGGCCCAGTCGCGCCGGTCGGCGGTCACCTCGACACCGGCGCCGAGAGCCGCGCGCAGGTCGCGCTTGACGACCTCGGTGAGCTGGTCGGCGATCTCGGGCGGGACCCACATCTCGTACTGCGGCATGCTCGGCCCGCCGTAGGGGTCGTTCGGCGAGGCCGCGGCCTCACCGCGTTCCCCGGCCGTCGCCTTCTGCATCGCCTGCAGCTGGTCGTTGAGCATGAACATGGTGGGTTCGGTCTCCCACGACGCCACCGGAGTCACCCCCACGACGACGGCGCGCACCCCGCCGGAGGGGATGCCGGACGCGGCGTTCGGCACGCCCTGCCCGCCGAGCGCGACGACCGGGTGGGTCTCGAGCGGAGGGCGGCCCATGCGGTCCCAGAAGATCTCGCTCACGATGATGCGCGGCGCGAGCTGCTGGGCGTCGAGATCGGTGAACCACTCGCCCTCGCTGATCTGCACGCGGTGCATCTCGCCGTAGGGCTGATCGACCGCCTGGGTCGCGACCTGCACGATGCCGTCGGGGAAGGGGACGGCCTGCTGGAGCGGGAGCGCGCGGCTGGCGTACGTGATGCCGTAGCGCTCGACGACCTCGTTCCAGGCCGCGTCGATCTGGGGCGCCGTGAGCTCACCGCCGTCGGTGCGGTAGGCCGAGACCGACAGGCTCGCCGGGCGTCCGGACTGCCGTTCGCTCAGCTCCTGGGTGGCCTGCTGCACGATCGCGCCGAGGGCGACCACCGTGGTGAGGGAGCACACCGCGACGGCGACTCCCACGAGCGACAGCAGCACGCGCGTGCGGTGCACCCGCACCTCCTGCCACGCCTCGAGGAGGGCTCCGACCATCGAAGTGACGGCGCCCATCAGCCCTGACCCTCCCGCTCTCGATCAGCGGGGCCCGCCGGGCGGTCCTCGTCCTCGAGGGTCGCGGTGGCCCCGCCGAGACCCAGAAGAGCGAGTCCGTCGTCGGCCGCGGTCGCGGCATCCGCCGACGCCGGAGCCATCTCGCGTCGGCCGCGACGCGTGAGCGGCTCGAGGGTCGGATCGTCGACGGGCGTCAGCACGCCGCGGTCGAGGCGGAAGTGACGGCGCGCGCGCCGGGCGATGGTCGGGTCGTGCGTGATGATCACCTGCGCGGCGCCGGTCCGCTCGGCGACCTCGTCGATGAGCTCCATGACGCTCTGCCCGGTGTCGAGGTCGAGGGCGCCCGTCGGCTCGTCGGCCAGGATCAGCCGCGGCCCCCGCACGAGGGACCGCGCGATCGCGACGCGCTGCTGCTCGCCGCCCGACAGACGGTCGGGCATGCTGTGCAGGCGGTGCTCGAGGCCGACGAGCGCGAGCATCTCGGTCGCGATCTTCGTACGGCGCCAGAACGTGCGCCCCGACGCGTAGAGCAGCGGCATCGTGACGTTCTCGAGCGCCGTGCGCCCCGGCAGCAGGTTGAACTGCTGGAAGACGAACCCGATCGCGGCGCCGCGCAGGCGGTCGCGCTGCGCCGCCGAGTACGACCGCACGGGGCGGTCGTCGAAGAGGATCTCCCCGCTGGTGGGCAGATCGAGCAGACCGAGCATGTTCAGCAGGGTCGACTTTCCCGAGCCCGACCGCCCCACGATCGACACGTGGTCGCCGGGTTCGATCTGCAGGTCGATCCCGTTGAGGATCGTCAGAGCGGGCTGGTCCTGCGGGATCACCGTGCGGGTGACCTCGCGCAGCGAGAGCAGGCTCATCCGGCCGTGGCCGCTTCGCAGTACATCGACCCGTCCGGATAGGTCGTGCAGCCGTCGTTCGCCGGCGCCATCGCCCCGGGCGCGAACTCCAGGAGCTGATCGCCCTCGGCCACCCCCTGCGTGATCTGCACCTGCGTGCCGTCGGTCAGACCGAGCGCCACCGGGCGCTCCTCGGTCGTGCCGTCGGCATTCATGATCCACACGGTGCCGCTCTGGGCGGCGCCGCGCACGGCGGTCGTCGGGACGACGAGCACGTTCTCGGCCCGCCCGCCGGCGATGGTCATCTCGGCGGCCAGTCCCGAGAACACCGTCACGTCCGACGGAACGGTGCAGGTCGCCGTCGTGCCCGAGCCGGAGCCCGCACCCCCCGAGCCGCTGACCGCTCCGCCCGCGGCGGTCGAGCTCTCGGACGCGTCACCGCCGCTGCCGGCGAGGGGAGTGGTGATGCGCAGGTTGCCGCACGTGAAGGCAGCCGGACCGCCGGTGATCGTCACCGTCGCCTCGGTGGGCCGGTCGAGCAGGCGGTACTGCTGCGCCGGCTCGAGGGTCCCGCTCACCGAGAAGGTCGGCGGAGCCACCGCACCCGCCGCCATCCCGATCGTGACCTCCTGGCCCGAGATGACCGAGAGCGAACTCAGGATGCCGCCCGCCGGCGCCGTGACGTCCTGATAGCGGAAGATCGCCGGCTTGGGTTTGCCCTCGGCATCCACGCTGTCAGCGGGATCGCGCTCGATCGGGACCTTGACGTCGAAGACCACGTCGCCCTGAGCGACCGTCGCGCCCTGCGCGATGAAGATCTTGTTCACGGTGCCCGCGGCGGTCGACTTCATCGCCACGGCCGGGTCGGCGGCCACGGTGGCCGAGACGACGACGTCGTTGGTGATGGTGCCCAGGGCCGCGACCGTCGTCGGTTCCACGATGCTGCCCGTCGGCATCGCGGGAGACGCATCGACGGGGCGATCGGGGAAGAACGCCAGCTTGATCAAGGCCGCCGCCACCACGGCGACGAGAAGGATACGCAGAATCGGAAAGACCCACGTGCGTGCGATCCCCATGAAACCCCCCGGAACGGAAATCGTCGTCATCGAACATCCCCACCCTAGGGGGGTGCGCGTCGCGACGACGGCCGGTTCGGCCCGCGCGCTCGGGAAATCATCCTCGGGGATGACGCGCACGGCATCCGTCGTCCTCCCCGCGGCGGAGAACGACGGATGCCGCGGCCCGACCGTTCGAGACGGGGGCCGCGGCATCCGCGGGGCGAGGGGTCAGTCCTTCGGCGGGGCCACCACGCGCGGGGTCGTCGGATCGAGCGGGGCGCCGGTGGCCAGTCGCGCGTGGCTGCGCGAGTAGGCGAAATAGATCGCGAAACCGAGGGCGAGCCAGATGAGGAAGCGCAGCCAGGTCTCGACCGAGAGGTTGAGCATCAGGTAAGTGCAGATGAGGGCCGACAGGATCGGCAGCACCGGGCTGAACGGCACGCGGAAGCCGCGCTTGAGGTCGGGACGCTTGCGCCGCAGCACGATCACGCCGATAGAGACGAGCACGAACGCCGACAGCGTGCCGATGTTGACCATCTCTTCGAGGACGCCGATGGGGGTGAGCCCGGCGACGATCGCCACGATGACCGTGACGATGATCGAGATGACCCAGGGGGTGCGGAAGCGCGGGTGCACCTTGGCGAGTCCGCCGGGGAGCAGGCGGTCGCGCGACATCGCGAAGATGATGCGCGTGGCGCCGATGAGCAGCGTCAGCACGACGGTCGTCAGACCCGCCACCGCGCCGGCGGCGATGACCGTGGCCATCCAGGTCTGCCCGTGGAAGGCGAACGCGTTCGCGAGGGCCGCCGACGGGTTGAGGTCGGAGTAGGGGACCATGCCGGTCACCACGACCGCGACGGCGCAGTAGAGGATCGTGCAGATCACGAGCGACGCGATGATGCCGATCGGCAGGTCGCGCTGGGGCCGCTTGGTCTCCTCGGCGGTGGTGGCCACGACGTCGAAGCCGATGTAGGCGAAGAACACCAGGGCCGCACCTGCGAGGATGCCGCCGACGCCGAAAGTCGCGGGCTCGAGTCCGGAGAGGAACTGCAGCAGCGGCTGCGTGAGGCCGGAGGCCGATTCGGTGGGCACCGAGTCGGGCACGAAGGGGCTGTAGTTGGCCGGGTTGATGAACATGATGCCCGCGATGATCACGAACAGCACGATGAACAGCTTCACGGCCACGAGCACGAGGTTGACGCGCAGCGACTCCTTGATGCCGAGGGTCATCAACCCGCCGAGCACGAGGACGAGCAGGATCGCCGGCAGGTCGACGACTCCGCCGTACGAGATCGCGGCGGGGAGGGTGATGCCGATCTGCTCGAGGAACGTGCCCAGATAGGCGCTCCACCCCTGGGCCACGACGCTCGCGCCCAGGAACATCTCGAGGATGAGGTCCCATCCGATGATCCAGGCGAACAGTTCGCCGAGGGAGGCGTACGAGAACGTGTACGCCGAGCCCGAGACCGGGACGGTCGAGGCGAACTCCGCGTAGCACATGGCCGCGAGACCGCACGCGATCGCGGCGATGATGAAGCTGATGACGACGGCGGGTCCGGCGACGTCGTGGGCGGCGCGACCGGTGAGGGTGAAGATGCCCGCGCCGATCACGACGCCGACGCCGAAGACGGTCAGATCGACCGCGCTGAGGGACTTCTTGAGCCGGAACTCCGGCTCATCGGTGTCGGCGATGGACTGCTCCACCGACTTGGTACGGAAAAGGCTCACGCGACGCTTCCCTGTCTCGACGGATCTCTGTCTCGGGCGATGTCCGGGGAGCGAACACCACCCCCGGAGGATAGTCCCCCGGGAGCGCCGTGACCATCACCCCCTCGACCGGCCGCGCTCGAGATATCACACGAATAGTCATGCGGGTAATTCATCGAATGGCGGTGTATTGTTTTTCGTATTATGGCTATGAAGCACATCACCCACCTCGTCGACGATCTCGACGGAACCGTCCTCGAAGACGGACAGGGAAAGCAGATCACCTTCTCGGTCGAAGGCCGCGCTTATGAGATCGACCTTTCCGACCGCAATGCCGACAAGTTCTATTCGGCAATCGCGCCTTTCGTGGATGCCGCTCGTTCGGTTTCCCGCGGCGCCTCCACCGCGCGTCGTTCGCGTTCGCCGCGACGCGCGAACGACGTCGATCTCGGTGCCGTCCGCGAATGGGCTCGCGCCAATGGACACACGGTGAGCGACCGCGGTCGCGTTCCCGCGTCGATCCTCGACGCCTACGCGGACGCCAATTCCTGATATCACTCCCGAGGAGTCGGCCCGCGCGACGGCGGCCGACATCGCGTCGAGTGCGGTGACGCAATTCGCCGTACTCGACGCTCTTTTCGGCGGTGTGTATTCGAGTGGCATCCCGGTTTCCTCCCTCGCCGCGCTCGGCGACACCGGAATCGGGTGCTGCGAAGGGTTGGGCGGAGAAGTCGTCCTGATCGACGGCGTGCCCTTCGAATGCACCCCCGACGGCCCGCCGCGGCGGATGTCGGAGGAGGAGACCCTTCCGTTCGTCGACGTCTGCACGCTCGGCTCCGGCCCGTCGACCACGGTCGGAGAGGTCGACTCCGCGGGTCTCGATGCCCTCGTCGCCGAGCGACTGGCCAGCCGGAACTTCTTCCACGCCGTGCGTCTGGACGGCGTGATGACGCGGGTGCGCACGCGGGTGACGCGTCGCGAGCTCCCGCCGTTCCGCCCGCTGGCGGAGGTCGCCGCGGAGCAGATCGAGACCGAGACGACCGACCGCGCGGGGTCGCTCGTGGGGTTCTGGATGCCGGCGATCTATCAGGGCATCGCGGTCGCGGGTCTGCACCTGCATTTCCTCAGCGACGACCGCGAGATCGGCGGGCACGTGCTCGATGTGCGCGTGCGTCGCGGTCGACTGCGCGTCACCGCCTATTCGCGACTTCAGTTGCAGCTCCCCGACGACGAACAATTCCGTCGGACCGAGCTCACACATGACGAGGATCACCGCATCGTCGCGGTCGAGAGTCGACCCGCGATGTTCTCGGACGGTGAAAGCTGACGAAGGAGCGGGTGAATTCGCAATCCTTCTCCCCGGGGCGGGGCGATTCACCGTCCTACGATCGCCCCATGGCGAAAAAGCACATCACTCAGCTGATCGATGATCTCGATGGCGTGGTCATCGATGACGGAAAGACGGTGAACTTCTCGCTCGACGGCCGTTCGTACGAGATCGATCTGTCCGAAGAGAATGCGAAGAAGATGCGCGACGCGTTCTCGCCCTTCATTTCGGCGGGTCGCGCAGTGGGATTCTCCGCCGGACCGGCGCGAAAAGCCCCGCGCGGTCGACCGGCGCCCACGAGGGATCTCGTCGACGTCCGATCCTGGGCGGAGAAGAACGGACATTCCATCAATACCCGCGGGCGGATATCGGCCGCCGTTCTGGCCGCGTACGACGCCGCGCACTGACGCGCATGAGAAGAGCCGGATGCCGTGACGACGGCATCCGGCTCTCTGCGTCCCGGGCGTGTCAGACGAGCGCGTTCTCGCCCGCGCCGACGGCGAGACGCTCGGCGGCGAGCCCCTCGGCGGCGGCGAGCGGGGTGACCCCGCGCGACGCGGCCTCGTCGAAGATGCGGCGCACGGTGTCGCCGATGTCGGCCACGCGGCCCATGATCTGCTCGAGCGTTCCGCGCTGCTTGGCGACGAGGTCGAGGTAGATCACTCCACCGGCGTTGACGACGAAGTCGGGTGCGTAGAGGATGCCGCGCTGCGCGAGCCGTTCGGCGCCGGAGCGTTCGGCCAGCGGGTTGTTGGCGGGGCCGCAGACCGCGCGCGCGTCGAGGGCGTCGATCACCGCGTCGGTGAGAACGCCGCCGATGCCGGCGGGCACGAACACATCGGCGGGGACCAGGTGGGCCTCGCTCGGCTCGACCCAGGCGGCGCCCAATTCGGCGGCCAGGGCGCGCTTGGCGGGGTTGACGTCGGTGACGGTGAGCGTCGCTCCCTCGGTCGCGAGACGCTCGGCGAGGCGGCTTCCCACCTGACCGAGACCGGCGATCGTGATGCGGCGCCCGGTGACGTCGTTGGTGCCCACGGCGCGCTCGAGGGTCGCGATGAGCGAGGCGTAGACGCCGAGGCTCGTGGGACCGGCGGGCTCGCCCGAGCCTCCGACCGTGTCGGGGAGCCCGACCACGTGCGCGGTGCGCTCGCTCACGACGAGCATGTCGTCGGTGGTCGAGCCCACGTCTTCGGCCGTGCGGTACAGGCCGCCGAGACTCTCGACGGCATCGCCCAGGTCGAGGAAGGCGGCACGGCGACGGTCGGCGTCGAGCACGGTGCCCGGGGGCAGACCGATGACGCTCTTGCCACCGCCCGCGTCGAGACCGGCGGCGGCGTTCTTCAGGGTCATGGCCGCGGACAGGCGCAGGGCATCGCCGAGAGCGTCGGTCCACGAGGGATAGGTCCACAGCCGGGCGCCGCCGAGGGCGGAGCCGAGCACCGAGGAGTGAAGGGCGACGGCGATGAACAGGCCGCTGCGGCGTCCCGTCATCACCTCCACGCGCTCGTGGGCGAAGTCGGGCAGGGGCAGGGCGTTGGTCATCGCGTTCCTTGTCGTCGGCCGCCTTGTGGGCGGCACGTTCCGGAGCCGCGGCGTTGCGGCATCCACCCTCCATTCTGTCGCGAGACGCCGTCGCGCGCGACGCCCGCGCGGTCTCGTTCGCCGAGATCACACGATCGGCGCGAGATCACATGCGCGCGACGGTGCGGAAGATGTCCGGTCGCGCCGATCGTGTGCTCTCGCGGGGGATCGACGCGGGCGGGGCGCCCGCGGGGGCCGTCGTAGGCTGTCGGGCATGGTTGACGCCCTTCCCGCCCGGAGCCGTCTCGTCGCCGCGTCGCTGGCGGCCGCCGGCATTTCCGGCGAGATCATCGTGCTTCCGGATGCCGCGTCCACGGCGGCCCTGGCCGCTGCGGCCCTGGGCGTCGAGGTGGGCGCGATCGCCAACAGCCTGGTGTTCTGGAGCGACGACGAGCCTCTGCTGGTCATGACCAGCGGAGCGCACCGCGTCGACACGGCGGCGCTGGCGGAGCGGCTCGGGCGCGGGGCGATCCGCCGGGCGACGCCGGAACAGGTGCTCGCCGCGACCGGCCAGCCGATCGGGGGAGTCGCGCCGACCGGCCACCCCGCGGCGCTGACGACCGTCGTCGACGAGGACCTCGCGGCGTTCGATGAGATCTGGGCCGCCGGGGGGACGCCGCACACGGTGTTCCCGCTGACGTTCGACGAGCTCGTGCGGCTGACCGGCGGGACGGTCGAGCGCGTCGCCTGAGGGCGGCGGCATTCGCGTGGTGCGGCGCGGCCGCCCTGGGACGAGGGGGCGCGTCGACGACCTCGTCCCACTTTTGGTGGGTCGGGCGGTGCGTCACCGGCGATAAGTGGGACAGGCACCGCGCTTTTCGGGACGAGGGGTGCGTTGAGGACCTCGTCCCAGTTTTGGTGGGTCGGGCGGTGCGTCACCGGCGATAAGTGGGACAGGCACCGCGCTTTTGGAGACGAGGGGCGCCCCGGCGCAGCGAGGAAGCGCGCGAAGAAGGGCCGGGCGGCGCCGCACGCGGGGCGCCGCCCGGCGGCTCACGCCTGGGGGGAGGGCGTGAGCGCCGTCAGGCACACCACCGCGGCCGCCGCCGACCACGCCTGCGGGCGGCAGGCGGCCGGGTACGGGGTGGGCACCGACGAGTGGGAGCGCGGGTCGCCGGAGTGCAGCTCGGGCACGCGGTAGGCGAAGCCCTCCGCGGCATCCAGGAGCCCCTCGACGACCGATCGCGCCGGAGCGGCGAGTCCCGCGCGGAGCATGCCGTGCGCGGCGATCGCGGTGTCGTGCACCCAGACGCTGCCGCCGTGGTACGACACCGGCCAGTATCCGGCGGCTCCCGTCGACATCGTGCGGATGCCGTACCCGCTCGACATGCTCTCGCCGAGCAGCAGATCGGCGATGTGCGCCTCCTCGTCGGGGGAGAGGATGCCGGTGCCGAGCAGGTGCCCGATGTTGCTGGTCAGCGTGTCGACGGGACGCTTGTCGCGGTCGAGGGCGACGGCGGGGTAGCGGCCCTCGGGCGTCTCGACCCAGTACGTCTCGGCGAAGCGGCGCTTGAGGTCGGCGGCCCAGGCGCGCCAGAACGCGACGTCGTCGGCATCCGTCGCCTCTCCGAACTCCGCGAGCAGGTCGGCTCCGGCCAGGGCGGCCTCGTACGCGTACGCCTGCACCTCGCACAGGGCGATGGGTCCCTCGGCGAGGCGGCCGTCGCGCCACTGGATCGAGTCGCCGGAGTCCTTCCAGCCCTGGTTCGACAGGCCCGTGCCGAGGCGGTCGATGTAGTCGAGGAAGCCGTCGCCGTCGCTGTCGCCGCTGTCGCGGATCCAGCCGAGGGCCCCGCGGAGCGCCGGGAGGAGTTCGCGCACCTCTTCGTCGGGCATGCCGGCCCGCCACGCGTCGGCGAGAAGGCAGATCCACAGGGGCGTCGAGTCGACGCTGCCGTAGTACTTCGGCGGCAGCACGATGCCCTCGCCGGGGATCTCGAGCGCCGAGGCGCGCAGCTCGTGGAGGATCTTGCCGGGTTCCTGGGCGGTCTGCGCGTCGTCGTCGGTTCCCTGCAGGCGCGCGAGCACACGGAGGGTGGATGCCGCGATCTCGCGGTCGAGGGGGAGGGCCAGGCGCGCCGCCCAGATCGAGTCGCGGCCGAAGAGGGTGAAGAACCACGGCGCTCCCGCGGCGAAGAACTCGTCGCGGGGGTGTTCCGGGAGCACGAGCCGCAGCGCGTCGAGGTCGTCGAGCGCCGTGCGCAGCCACCGAGCGAGCCGCGGGTCGGAGGAGCGTGCGGCGACCGCCGCGGCATCCCACCGCGCGGGGGCGGTGGCCGAGCCGACGACGAGGGTGTCATCGCGCAGGCTCAGCGTCCAGCCGACGGTGACCTCGCCGAACGCGGGGATCTCGATGCTCCACGCCGCGTCGACCCCGTCGGTCCCGGATGCCACGAGGGCGCCCGGAGCGGCCAGCTCGAGCCCCTGCGGACCGGCGTCGACGCGCGCGATGTCGCCCTCGACGTGGATCCGGGCGGGCCGGGGCCGCGCGTGGTCCGACTTCACCTCGTGCAGCTGGGCGAACTCGGGGGTGAGGCGCAGGCGCAGCGTGGCCCGGACGGGACGGTCGACGCGCGAGGCGACGGTCCACGCCTCGCTCACGACGCCGTCGTCGACCCGACGATCGCGCAGCAGGCGCACCTTGGGGTCGGGGGTCGAGTCGTCGACGCCGCGCAGGATGCCGCCGAAGACCACGCGCGAGGCGCCGTCGGGCGCGGTCGAGATCCACTCGATGGGCGACTCGTCGCACGACGCGACGAGCGAGGCGACATGGCGGACGTCGCCGTGGTAGACGCCGTGGACGGCGGCGGCGCCCATGTCGCCGGAGCCGTCGGACCACGCCTGGGTGGGCGCGCGCAGCACGATCAGGGCGTCGTTGAGCAGGGGTTGCAGGGGCATGGTCTCGGTGGTCGTCCCGTTCGGCGAGGTGGTGGGGGCGGTGGTCATTCTTTGACGGCTCCTTCGCTGGCGTTCATGATGCGGCGCTGGAAGATGAAGAACACCACGGCGACAGGGATCGTCATCAGGGCCGCGGCCGCGAGTTTGAGGGGGAATTGGCTGCCCTGGCTGAGCTGACCGCTCGCGAGGGACGCCACGCCCTTGGTCAGGGTGGTCAGCTCGGGCGACTGGGTGGAGATGACGAAGTGGCTGAGCTCGTTCCACGAGCCCTGGAACGACAGGATCACGATTGTGATCAGCGCGGGCCGCGCCATCGGCAGCACGACCGACCAGAACACGCGGAAGGTGCCCGCTCCGTCGATCCGGGCCTGCTCCTCGACGGACGGCGGGATCGACTCGAAGAAGTTCTTCATGATGAACACGCCCGCGGCATCCACGAGGAGGGGCAGGATCATGCCCGCGTACGAGTCGTACATGCCCAGCTGATTGATCACGAGGAACTTCGGGATAAGCAGCACCACGGCCGGCACGGCCATGACCGCGACGAGCCCGGCGAACACGATGCCGCGACCGCGGAACTGCAGGCGAGCGAGCGCGTACCCGGCGAGGGAGTTGAAGAACACCCGGCCGAGGGTGACGAACACCGTCACCACGATGGAGTTGCCGAACCACACCGGGAAGTCGGAGTTGAGGAACAGTCTCTCGTAGGCCGCCCACGTGAAGGGCTGCGGCACGAGCGAGATCGGGTCGGCCGCGGCCGCGGCATCCGTCTTGAACGACGTCGCCACCTGCACGAGGAACGGATAGATGTAGACGAGCGCGAGCACGAGCAGCAGCACGTACAGGCCGATCTGCCAGCGCAGGGTCTTCGCCGACATGCGGTGCTTCGCGGGGCGCGTGGGGCCGTCGACGCGCTGCTCGGCGAGGACGGTCGTCTGGGGGGAGGCCGTGGCGGTCATCGCGTGACCCCCTTCTGCGCGCGCACCTCGTACTGACGGATGCGACGTCGCGAGACCGGGCGATCGCGCAGCACGAAGCGCTGCAGGATCGTCAGCGCGACGATGATGACGAACAGCACGAACGCGATCGCCGCGCCCTGGCCCCACTGCTGCGAGAGGAACGCCGACGAGTAGCTGAGGTAGGCCGGGGTGAGGGTGGTCTTGCCGGGGCCGCCCTGGGTTCCGGTGTAGATCTGATCGAACACCTGCCAGGTGCCGATGAGGCCGAGCGTCAGCACGGTGAAGAGCACGGGCTTGAGCTGCGGCAGGGTCACGCGCCAGAAGCGCTGCCAGCCGTTCGCGCCGTCCATCATCGCGGCCTCCTGCACGTCGGCGCCGATGTTCTGCAGGCCCGCGATGAACAGGAGCATGAAGGTGCCCGAGGTCGTGAACACCGCCATGAGGATGAACGCCGACATCGCCACCGAGGGTCCGGCGAGCCAGTCCCACCACGACACGCCCAGCATCGTGTTGCCGGTGAGTACGGCGGGACCGCTGGTGACGCCGACCGCGGCGAGCAGGTTGTGCACGACGCCCGAGGGGTCGCTGAACCAGTTGGGGCCGTTGATGCCGAGCCACGACAGCACCTCGTTGACGGCACCGGATGCCGAGAAGAGGAAGAGCCACAGCACCGTGATGGCGACCGAGCTGGTCACGGAGGGGAAGTAGAAGGCGGTGCGGAAGAGGCCGCGACCGCGCAGGACCGCGCGGTTGACGAGCACCGCGAGGAAGAGCGAGAGGGCCGTCTGCAGCGGGACGACCAGCAGCACGTACCAGGCGTTGTTGCGCAGGGCCGTGCCGAAGTCGCGCTCGGCGAGCCCGCCGCCCGTGGTGACGGCGGCGTAGTTGTCGAGGCCGACGAAGCCGACGCTCGGGGAGAAGGGACTTCCGCGTCCGGTCCAGTCCGAGAAGCTCACCCACAACGCCATCAGCACGGGGACGAGCAGGAACACGCCCAGGATGATCAGCACGGGGGCGGTGAAGAGCCAGCCGGCGGCGGCCTCGCCGCGCCGGATCCCCGCGGAGGGGGACCCGGCGCGACGCGGCGCTGTGGTGAGAGCACTCATGAGGGGGTCGCTTACTTGACGATCGCCTCGAGGTTGGACTGCGCCGTCTTCAGCAGCGCCTGCGGGTCGCCGGTCTTCAGCGACTCCAGCTGCGCGTTGAAGTCGGTGATGACATCGGCGGCACCGGCCATGTTCGGCGGGAACTGCGCGTAATCGGCGCCGGCGAGGAACGCGGTCTTGTCGGGGTTGGCGGTCGACCACGCGTCGGCAGCCGACTGGATCGAGGGCATCGGGCCGAACGCCTTCGAGAAGGCCAGCTGCTGGTCGGTGCCGGTCAGGTACTCCACGAGAGAGCGGGCCTGCTCCTGGTTGCCGCTGTCGGCGGCCATGCCCCAGCAGTTGGTGAACTGCAGCGTGCCCTTGCCGCCGGGGCCCGCGGGGAGTTCGGCGACCTGGTACTTCACGGTGGGGTAGTCGGCCGACATCGCGCCCGAGATCCAGTTGCCCTCGATGACCATCGCGGCCTTCTGGGTGCCGAACGCCTCGCCGCCCCAGCCCGCGCCCACGTCGGAGGCGAAGGCGAAGGTGCCGTCGTTGAGGTGCGTCTTGACGTAGTCGAGCGCCTCGACGTTGGCCGCGCTGTCGGCGGTGGCCTTGCCGTCGGTGACGAGTCCGCCGCCGGCCTGGGCCATGAACGCGCCCACGCGCTGGTACTCGGCGCCGAACGCCAGGCCCACGCGGCCGTCGGTGGTGAGCTTCTGGGCGACGGATGCCAACTGGTCCCACGTCGTGGGGATGTCGGCATCCGTGAGTCCCGCCGCCGCCCACAGGTCGGTGTTGATGATCAGCGCGAGCGTCGAGAAGTCCTTGGGGGCGCAGAAGAACTGACCGTCGACGGTGAAGTTGTCGACGAGGGAGGGGTAGAAGTCGCTCTTGTTCGACAGGTCGTCGCCGTACGCCTGGATCGATCCGTTCGCGGCGTAGCCGGCGAGGGCCTCGGGGGCGAGGTAGAACAGGTCCGGCGGAGAGCCCGCGGCGAAGCCCTGCGAGAGCTGCTGGGGGAGGTCGTTGGCGGTCTGGACCTCGGCTTCGACGCCCGACTGCTCGCTCCACGCGGCGACGGCGTCGGTGACGGCCTGGGTTTCGGCGTCGCCCGAGGAGCCGATGAGCAGGGTGAGTTTGCCGCCGCCCGAGGCCTGGCCGTCGCCGGGGGTGTCGTTGAAGCCCGAGCCGCAGGCGGTGAGCGTGAGGGCTCCGGTGGCGAGCAGGGCGCCGGCGGTGAGCCAGAGGCGGACAGGGTGCCGTGTCATGTGTCTCTCTCCTTCGATGAGGCATGCGACCCCTCCGGGTGCTCGGAGGGCCCGTCTTTTTGAACGTTCAAATGACGGTTCGACAAAGGTAAGGAACGGCGGGGCCGCGTGTCAAGCCGTCGCGGCGCCGACCCTTTAGGCTGACGAGACCGCGAGGGCGCGCACCGCGCCGCGCACGGAGGCGCCAGCGGTAAGGGATCCGTATCGCGGAGAGGGGAGGACGGCGATGATGAAAGCGCCCACCGTCGACGACGTCGCCCGCGTGGCGGGAGTCTCCCGCCAGACCGTGTCGAACGTCGTCAACACCCCCGACATCGTGCGCGAGACCACGCGGCTGCGCGTGGAGGCCGCGATCGCCGAGCTCGGCTATCGCCCGCACGCCGCCGCGCGGCGCCTGCGCACGCGCCGCAGCTCCACCATCGGCATCCACCTCGATCCCTACGCGGGAGGCATCGCCGGGGTCGTGCTCGACCGCTTCGTCCACGCCCTCACCGAGAGCGCGGGCGAGCGCGACATGCGCGTGCTGCTCTACGCCGCGCGCACCGCCGAAGAGGAGATCGACCGGCTGTCCGACCTGCTGGAGGGGGGAGAAGTGGATGCCGTCGTCATCACCGGAACCTTCCACGGCGACCCCCGCACCGGGTGGCTGAACGCGCGGGGTCTGCCGTTCGTGTCGTTCGGTCGGCCGTGGGGCGAGGACGACGTCGAAGCCCCCGCGCACCTGTGGGTCGACGTCGACGGCGCCGCCGGGACGCGGGCGGCGACCACACACCTGCTCGAGGTCGACGGGGCGCGGCGCATCGCCTTCCTCGGCTGGCCCGAGGGCTCGGGGACGGGCGACGAGCGCGAACGCGGGTGGCGCGAGAGCGTCGGGCCCGCGCGCGGACCGCGCTGGGTCGTCGAAGACAGCGTCTCCCTCGCCCGCGACGCTGTCGCGGCGGAGCTCGCGACGCGATCCGACGTCGACGCCATCGTGTGCGCGAGCGACTCCCTCGCGATCGGCGCGCACCTGGCCACGGCCCTGGCCGGGCGCACCGACGTGCGCATCGTGGGATTCGACAACACCCCGGCGGCCGAGGCCCTCGGACTGTCGAGCGTCGAGCAGCTGCCCGAGCGGGTGGCATCCGGGGTGCTCGAACTGCTCATGGGAGACGGGACGGTCGTGGCCCCGCGCGCCGCGACCGCCGGCGCCGCGCACGTGCTCGTGGAGCCGCGGCTCGTCGTGCGCTGACGCGCGGCGCTTGCGGCGCTGCCGTGCGCTGCCCCGACCCCGGCGATGCTCGACCACCGGGGCGGGGAGTGTGCAGCGGGGCAATGCGCGACCACCGGGGCGGGGAATGTGCAGTGGGGCGGGTTGGGTGCGCCCCGGTGCACGTATCGCGCCCCGACCCGGCGGGGGCGCGGCAGTGGCGGCCGGCCGGCACGCGCCTCGGTCGGCCCGGATCAGGCGGGGCGGCCGATGCGGCGGGCGAGCTCGGCGGCGGTGGCGGATGCCGCGGACGCCAGCGCCGCGGCATCGCGCGGCGGTCCGTCGGCCGGCCACGTGATCGCCACGGCCGCGGCGGGCCAGCCGGCGTGGTCGAGCACCGCCGCGGCGACGGAGCGGAATCCGGGGGTGACCTCGCCGTTCTCGCTCGCGTAGCCGGCCGCGCGCACCTCCCGGAGCACCTCGCGCAGCGCGCGCGGGGTCGCGGGGCCCAGGACGTGTCGCTGGGTGAGGGTCGTGGCATCCGGGAAGAGGGCGCGCACCTGCTCGCGGGGGAGCGCGGCGAGCATCGCCCGACCCGTGGCGGTGAGGTGCGCGGGCAGGCGCACGCCCACATCGGTCACGAGCGCGGGGCGGCGGGGCGCGCGCTCTTCGACGATGTACAGCACGTCGCGACCGGCGAGCACGGCGAGGTGCGCGCTCTCGCCGACGCGATCCGACAGGGCGGCGAGCAGCGGTCGGCCGAGGCGGGCCAGCGGCTGCTGCCGCGCGTAGCCGCCGCCGAGCTCGAACGCCGCCGTGCCCAGGCCCCACCGGCGATCTCCGGGCAGGTGCACGACGTACCCGTGCTGCTCGAGAGTGGAGAGCAGGTGGTACACGCTCGAGCGGGGGATGCCGAGGGTCGTCGCCATCGTCTGCGCGGCCATCGGGCCGGGCTGACGCGCGAGCAGCGAGAGGATCCGCAGCGTCTGATCGGCGGCGGGGACCTGCGGGCGGAGATTGTCTGGCATGACAGACACAGGATGCCAGAACCCCGTCGTTCCGCGACAGCGGACGCGGTGGAATCTCCTCATGCACACGAGCGTCACCGTCGGATCCACCCCCCTCACCCCGCGCGAGGTCGTCGAGGTCGCGCGCCACGATGCGCGCGTGGTCGTCGACGCCGACGCCCTGCAGCGCGTGGCCGACACCCGGGCGCTCATCGAGGGTCTGGCCGACGACCCGCAGCCGCACTACGGCATCTCGACCGGCTTCGGGGCGCTCGCGACCACCTTCATCGCCGAGGACCGGCGCGCCCAGCTGCAGGCGAGCCTCATCCGCTCGCACGCCGCGGGAACCGGCGCCGAGGTCGAGCGCGAGGTCGTGCGCGCCCTCATGCTGTTGCGCCTGCAGACGCTCGCCACCGGCCGCACGGGCGTGCGGCCCGTCGTCGTCGAGACCTACGCGGGCCTGCTGAACGCCGGGATCACCCCGGTCGTGCGCGAGTACGGCTCGCTCGGCTGCTCGGGCGATCTCGCGCCGCTGTCGCACGTCGCGCTCGCCGTGATGGGCGAGGGAGAGGTGCGCGACGCCGCGGGGCGAGCGCTCCCGGCCGCCGACGTCCTCGCCGCGGCGGGCATTGCGCCCGTCGCGCTGCGCGAGAAGGAGGGCCTCGCCCTCATCAACGGCACCGACGGCATGCTCGGCATGCTGCTGCTCGCCCTGCACGACCTCGAGATGCTGCTCACCACCGCCGACGTCGCGGCGGCGATCTCGATCGAGTCGCAGCTGGGGACGGATGCCGTCTTCGCGGCCGATCTCATGGCGCTCCGCCCGCAATTCGGTCAGGCCGCCTCCGCCGCGAACCTGCGCTCCTTCCTCGCCGGCTCCCCGATCGTGGCGAGCCACCGCGGCCCGGAGTGCACGCGCGTGCAGGACGCCTACTCGCTGCGCTGCACCCCGCAGGTGCACGGAGCAGCGCGCGACACGATGGCCCACGCCGCGCAGGTCGCCGAGCGCGAGCTGGCATCCGCCGTCGACAACCCCGTCGTGACGGTCGACGGACGCGTCGAGTCGAACGGCAACTTCCACGGCGCCCCCGTCGCGTACGTGCTCGACTTCCTCGCGATCGCCGTGGCCGACGTGGCGTCGATGTCGGAGCGGCGCACCGACCGCGCGCTCGACGTGGCGCGCAGCAACGGACTGTCGCCCTTCCTCGCCGACGAGGTGGGTGTGGACTCCGGCCTGATGATCGCCCAGTACGCGGCGGCGGGGATCGTGTCGGAGCTCAAGCGTCTCGCTGCCCCGGCCTCGGTCGACTCGATCCCCTCGAGCGCGATGCAGGAGGATCACGTGTCGATGGGATGGGCCGGTGCCCGCAAGCTCCGGCGCGCGATCGACGGCCTCGCCCGCGTCCTCGCGATCGAGGTGCTCACCGGATGCCGCGCCCTCGACCTGCGCGCGCCCCTGCAGCCCGCGGCGGCCACCGGGGCGGTGCGCGACGTCGTCCGCGGCCGCGTCGAGGGCCCCGGGCCCGACCGCTTCGTCTCGCCCGAGATCGAGGCGGTCGCCGACCTCGTCGCCTCGGGAGCGATCGCGCGCGCAGCGACCGAGCACGCCGCGACCGAGCCCGTCGCCTCCCGCGGCTGACCCCCCGTCCGTTCCGTCCGATCGAAGGAGATCACGCCATGACCGACACCACCCTCCCCGCCTCGACCCCGGATTCTGCGACGCCGTCACGTGGCGAGGCCGAGGCCGCCGCATCCGCTCGCCGCTCTTCGATCCACGCGCCCCGCGGGGCCGCCCGCTCCGCGAAGAGCTGGGGGGCGGAAGCCGCCAAGCGCATGCTCATGAACAACCTCGACCCCGAGGTCGCCGAGCGCCCCGACGATCTCGTCGTCTACGGCGGAACCGGGCGGGCCGCCCGGTCGTGGGAGGCCTACGACGCGATCGTGCGCACGCTCGACGACCTCGAACCCGACGAGACGCTGCTCGTGCAGTCGGGGAAGCCCGTCGGCGTCTTCCGCACGCACGAGTGGGCGCCGCGCGTGCTCATCGCGAACTCGAACCTCGTCGGCGACTGGGCGACGTGGCCCGAGTTCCGCCGGCTCGAAGACCTCGGGCTCACGATGTACGGGCAGATGACCGCGGGCTCGTGGATCTACATCGGCACGCAGGGCATCCTGCAGGGCACGTACGAGACCTTCGCCGCCGTGGCGCGCTCGCTCGGGCGGGAGTCCCTCGAGGGCACCCTCACCCTCACCGCCGGCTGCGGTGGCATGGGCGGCGCCCAGCCGCTCGCCGTGACGATGAACGGCGGCGCCGTGCTCATCGTCGACGTCGACCGCGCGCGTCTCGACCGGCGCGTGGCGCACGGCTACCTCGACGAGGTGGCCGACGACCTCGACGCCGCGATCGCCCGGGTGAGCGCCGCCCGCGACGCGGGTGAGGCCCTCTCGGTCGGCGTCGAGGGGAACGCGGCCGAGATCTTCCCGGAACTGCTCGCCCGCGGCATCCGGATCGACATCGTCACCGATCAGACGAGCGCGCACGACCCGCTGTCGTACCTCCCCATCGGCGTCGCCGTCGATCGCTGGAAGGCCGAGGCCGCCCGGGATCCCGAGGACTTCACCCGCCGCGCGCGCGAGAGCATGGCCGCTCACGTGCGGGCGATGGTCGGATTCCAGGATGCCGGAGCCGCGGTGTTCGACTACGGCAACTCGATCCGCCGCGAGGCGGAGCTCGGCGGCTACGACCGCGCGTTCGCCTTCCCGGGGTTCGTGCCGGCGTACATCCGCCCGCTGTTCGCCGAGGGCAAAGGACCGTTCCGCTGGGTGGCGCTGTCGGGAGACCCCGAGGACATCGCCAAGACCGATCGGGCGGTCGCCGAACTCTTCCCGCACGACACGGCCCTGCACCGCTGGCTCGAGAAGGCGGGCGAGCAGGTGCACTTCGAGGGGCTGCCGGCCCGCATCTGCTGGCTCGGTTACCAGGAGCGCCACCTCGCGGGGCTGAGATTCAACGAGATGGTCGCCTCGGGCGAGCTGTCGGGGCCGATCGTGATCGGTCGCGACCACCTCGACGCGGGATCCGTCGCCTCCCCCTACCGCGAGACCGAGGCCATGGCCGACGGTTCGGACGCGATCGCCGACTGGCCGCTGCTGAACGCGCTGCTCAACACCGCGAGCGGGGCGTCGTGGGTGTCGATCCACCACGGCGGGGGCGTCGGCATCGGTCGCAGCATCCACGCCGGACAGGTGTGCGTCGCCGACGGGTCGGACCTCGCCGCCGAGAAGCTCGCGCGCGTGCTGGTGAACGACCCCGGCACCGGCGTCATGCGACACGTCGACGCCGGGTACGACCGCGCCCGCGAGGTGGCGGCCGAGCGCGGACTGACGGTGCCGATGTGGTGAGCGGGGCCGGTGCGGGGAGCGGCGCGGAGGTGACGGGCGCGCCCGCGACGGACTCCTTCTGGCTGACCGGCATCGCCGAACTCACCACGAACGCCGCCGTTGCGGGCGACCCGTGCGGCACGATCCGCGACGCCGCGGTGCGCGTGCACGCCGGACGCGTCGCCTGGGTCGGAACGACGGATGCCGCCACCTCGAGCGCGCACCGTCCCGGTCGGGACGGCCTCCCCGTCGTGGACGCCGCCGGTCGCGCCGTCGTCCCGGGCTTCGTCGACAGCCACTCGCACCTCGTGTTCGCGGGAGACCGGGCGGACGAGTTCGCCGCGCGGATGGCCGGACGGTCGTATGCCGCCGGCGGCATCCGCACCACCGTGGCGGCCACGCGCGCCGCCTCCGACGACGACCTCCGCCGGCGTCTGCGCGCGCTCGTCGACGAGTGCCGCGCGCAGGGGACCACGACCCTCGAGATCAAGACCGGATACGGCCTCGACGTCGAGACCGAGACACGGCTGGCGCGCCTCGCGGCGGAGGTGACGGAGGAGGTGACCTTCCTCGGCGCGCACGTCGTCCCCGCCGAGTTCGCGGGAAGGCCCGACGACTACATCGCCCTCGTCACCGGCGCGATGCTCGAGGCCGCGGCTCCCTTCGCGCGCTGGATCGACGTATTCTGCGAAGACGGGGCGTTCACGGCCGACCAGTCCCGGCGCGTGCTCGACGCGGGTCGCGCGCGGGGGCTCGGCATCCGGGTGCACGGGAACCAGCTCGGGTACGGCGCCGGGGTCGCCCTCGCGGTCGCATCGGGGGCCGCGGCCGTCGACCACTGCACCTACCTGACCGACGACGACCTATCGGCGCTCGCCGCGTCCACCACCGTCGCGACGCTGCTGCCGGGTGTCGAGTTCTCGACGCGGCAGCCCTACCCCGACGCGCGGCGACTGCTCGACGCGGGAGTGACCGTGGCCCTGGCGAGCGACTGCAACCCGGGCTCGAGCTTCACCAGTTCGATGCCGCTCATGATCGCCCTCGCGGTGCGTGAGATGGGGATGACGCCGGCCGAGGCCGTGTGGGCGGCGACGGCCGGGGGAGCGCGCGCCCTGCGGCGCACCGACGTCGGACGCATCGCCCCGGGGGCACGGGCCGACCTCGTGCTGCTCGAGGCGCCCAGCCGCGTGCACCTGGCCTACCGGCCCGGCGTTCCGCTCGTACGGCGGGTGTGGAAGGACGGCGTCGAGGTCTGAGGTCGCGGCGGGGCGGGGTGGGGCGGGGTGCGGCGGCGGGCCCGGGGTGCTCGGGCGTCGGCGCGATGTCGGTGATTCGCGCAGAGTCCGCTGAGCTTTAGGGGTTCGGGCTGAGGGTGTGCGGATCGCCGAGGTTGTGCGCGGCGCGCTCCGGCGTCGGCGCGATGTCGGTGATTCGCGCAAAGTCCGCTGGGTTTTACGGGTTCGCGCTGAGGTTGTGCGGATCGCGGAGGTTGTGCGCGGCGCGCTCGGCGCAGCGGGCCCGGCGCGGCAGGGTCGGCGCGGGCGGCGGATGGCCGTCGTGCTTTGGATGCGCATGCGGCCGGGTGCGCCCGGGCTCGGCGCCGGGTTACGGCGTGAACAGCTCGAACTCGTCGGGGGCGATGACGTCCACGTCATCCCAGGTACCGTCGTTCCACGTGAAGACGGCGACGGCGCACGTGACCATGCGGACGTCGCGATCGGCGAGGCGCGAGACGAGGGCGCTCATGCCGGGGTCGTGAGCGACGACCATGACCTCGTCGCCTCCGGCGGCGCGGGCCGTCGCCAGCAGTCGGTCGGGCTCGGCGAGATAGAGCTCGGCGTGCTCGGTCAGGGCGGCGTCGAACGTCTGCGCGAACACTGCGGCGGTGTCGCGCGCGCGCAGCGCCGTGCTCGACACGATGGTCTCGGGCCGCACGCCGGCGCGCAGCACCGCGCGGGCCACCGCCGGGGCGTCGCGACGGCCGCGGTCGTTCAGCGGGCGATCGTGGTCGTCGAGGCCCTCGTCGGCCCAGTCCGACTTCGCATGTCGTGCGAGCACCAGTTGAATCATCGTCGTTCCGCCTTTCCTGCCAGGAGTTCCAGAACGCACAGGGCGGCCAGTCGCACCGTGCGGCCGTCGTCGGTGTCGGCCGTGGCGTCCACCTCGACGATGTCGGCGCTGCTCACACCGGGGTCTCGAGCGAGGCCGCGCACCAGGGCGCGCAGCTCCCACGCGGCGAGTCCTCCCGGGACGCTCGCGGGACACCCGGGGGCGACGGAGCGGTCGCACACGTCGACGTCGATGTCGAGGTGGATGCCGCCGTCGTCTCCGGCGATCGCCCGGGGGGCCGCGGGGGTGTGCCGCCGGGCGGAGACCGCGGCGTCGGCGTCGGTCGCGGGCGCTGCGGCGGTGCCCGCGTCATGACCCGCCTCTTCCGCCGGCGCCGGCGTGCCCGCGTCGCATCCCGTGATCGCTGCCGGCGCCGTGGTGCCGGCCGCGGGATCGGAGCCCCCGCCCGCGACGTGCAGGGCGTGGGCGACGACGTCGTCGATCCCGCGTCGGCGCAGCTCGTCGAGGGTGATGACGGTGATCCCGGCCTCGGCGGCACGGCGCGCGTAGGCCGCGGAATTGGCGAAGTCGGCGATCCCGATCTGCACGATGCGGCGCGGATCCAGGCCGTCGGCGATGAGGCGTCGCACGGGCGACCCGTTGGATTCGCCGTCGCGCAGGTCGAAGTGCGCATCGAGCGTGATCAGCCCGCGCGCACCGCGGCCCTGGGCGACCGCGTAGGTCGCCGAGTTGTCGCCGCCGAGGGCGATGACCAGTCGGGCCGCGGAGAGAGCCGTGACGGCCGCACGCACGCGCCCCTCTCCGTCGCGACCGTCGGGCTCGTCGACGTCGCCCGCGTCGGCGACGCGCAGCACCTCCGTGAGATCGAGTGCGGGCGGCCCGATCAGGGTGGGCGAGAAACGGCGCAGGGCGGCGCGGACCGCCGCGGGGGTGTCACCGGCTCCGGTGGGCGACAGAGAGGTGCGCCAGGCGGGGACCCCGAGGAGCACGGCGTCCACGGTTCCGGTCGGCGGGGGCCAGTCTCCGGCCCGCGGCCAGAGGGGATCGACGGACAGAGTGCTCATGCGGCCACGTAGACCCAGGCGCGAAGGCCGCTCGCCAGTGTCACGGCGGCGCGGCGGTACAGCGCGACCTCGTACTCGTCGGCCGCGTCGAGCTCATCGGCGGTGAGCCGCAGGACCCGGCCGAAGACGCGGTCGCGGGGGTCGTCGGTGCGGCGGAGGATGGGGTGCTTGTCGAGGCCCGAGAGCTGGGCGACCCGCTCGTCTCCCACATCGGTCCACTCGAGGCGGAAGCCCGGGAGCGTATCTTCGGCCCCCTCGAGCAGGCGGCCGAACGTGTCGAGCTGCACGTCGGGCAGCTGCAACGTCCCATAGGAGAAGAGGCACTCCTCCGGCCCCGAACCGTCGCTCACGAGGCTCAGGCTACCGAGGGTCGCGCGTGGTCGGGCGGTGCGACGCGGGATCGATCCGCGCGTGCGTTCACGGACCGTCACGAGCCCCAGGCGAAATGCGCGACCGTGAAGATCACGAGTCCCGCCAGCGCCCCCACGATGGTGCCGTTCAGGCGGATGTACTGCAGGTCGCGGCCGACCATGAGCTCGATCTTCTCGGTCGTCTCCTCGGCATCCCACCGTTCCACGGTGTCGGTGATGATCGAGGCGATGTCGTGACGGTAGCGGCCGACGACGAACACGGCCGCATCGGTGACCCAGCCGTCGACCCGCTTCTGAAGCGTCTCGTCGTGCTGCAGGCGCTCGCCCACCTCGGCCAGCGCGGCAGCCGCGCGGCGGCGCAGGGCGCTGTCGGGGTCGGCGAGCGAGCGCAGCAGCCCGGCCTTGGCCGTGTTCCAGGCGTCGGCGGCCAGCTGACGCACGCGCGGGCTGTCGAAGACGGCGGCCTTGGCCTCTTCGAGCCGCACCATCGTGGCCGGGTCGTGCTGCAGGTTGTCGGCGAGGCGGGCGAGGTAGCCGTCGATCGCGCCGCGCGCCTGATGCCGGGGATCGGCGCGCACGGCGTCGACGAACTGCACCGCCTCGCGATAGACCGTGTCGTCGACGAGGCGCGCCGCCATGCTCGGCACCCACGAGGGCAGACGGCGCGAGACCAGCCCCTGGAAGGTGTCGCGGTTGTTGCCGAGCCAGACGGCGATGTTGTCGAGCGCGAGATCGACCGCGCCGTGGTGCGCTCCGGAGCCCACCACGCGCTGCAACCACCCGCCGATGGACGGACCCCAGTCGGGGGAGAGCAGGTGCTCGCGCGCGAGGTCTTCGATCAGGCCCTGCACGTCGTCGTCGTCGAGGGCGGTGAGCACGCTCGTCGCGAGAGTGGCGCCCTCCGCGGCGACACGTTCGGCGTGCGGGGGATCGGCCAGCCACGCCCCGGCTCGCGCCGACAGCGGGGTCGACTCGAGCTTGGCGCGCACCACGTCGCCCTCGAGGAAGTTGGTCTCGACGAACTCGCCCAACTGGCGGCCGATCTCGTCTTTGCGGCGCGGGATGATCGCGGTATGCGGAATGGGCAGGCCGAGCGGATGCCGGAACAGGGCGGTCACCGCGAACCAGTCGGCGAGCGCCCCCACCATGCCGCCCTCGGCCGCGGCGCGGACGTACTGCAGCCACTCGACCTCTCGCTGCAGCGGGAACGACACCGCGAAGACGAGGGCCATCGCGAGGAGCGCGCCGAGGGCCACGCCCTTCATGATGCGCAGGGCGCGGCGCCGCTCCTGATCGGCCGGGCTCAGCGCGGCCGTGGGCGTGCGGGCCATCAGCTCGTCACCGGACCGAGCCAGGCGGCCGCGGCTGTCGCGTGCGCGGACTCCGGGTCGGAGGGGTGGAACATGCCGGCCAGCACGTCGCGGTACAGCCGGCTCAGCTCGGTGCGGGAGAAGTAGGACGAGCCTCCGCCCACCAGGATGGCGTCGTCGACCACGGACTTGGCCGTCGTCACCGCGCGGTGCTTGACCCCGGCCAGCAGCGAGAACCACCGTCCGCCGTGGTCGACCAGGGTGTCGACGTCGTGCGAGAGCACCGCGAGCTGCGGAGGAAGCGCGTCGTAGGCGAGCACCATGCCCGCCACGCGGCGGCGGATGTCCGGGTCGTCGGCGTAGACGGCGCCCGTCTTCTTCGACCGACGCACGGTCGCGGCCTCGACCGCGAGATCGAGGGCGCGGCGGGCGATGCCGGTGTAGACCGAGGCGAGCAGGATCTCGAACACCGCGAAGATCCCGAACACCAGCGCGTCGGGCTGCGGGCCCGGGTCGAGCCGGCGCACCACGCGATGCGCGGGTGCGTGCGCTCCGCGCAGCTCGGTGGTGCGGCTCTGCGTCCCGCGCATGCCGAGGGTGTCCCAGTCGTCGCGCGCGACGACGGCGTCGTCGTCGCGGTCGAGGAACGCGAACACCATCTTGGGCCCGTCGGCGGAGGTGCTGTCGAGCCCGTGCACGCCAAGGTGATCCCACGCGGGGGAGAGGGAGGTGAAGATCTTCGTGCCCGTGAACCGGTACCCGCCCTCGCCGTCGGGCTCGGCGGTGGTGTCGCTGCCGAACAGCACGAGGTCGTTGCCGGCCTCGCTGATGCCGAACGCGAAGACCTCGCCGGCGGCAGCGCCCTGGGCGACGAACGCGAGATCGTCGATGCCGCGGTCGTGGAGCACCTTGGCCACGCCCGTCCACACGAGATGCATGTTGACCGCGAGGGCCGTCGCGGGCGCGGCTCCGGCCAGGCGCTGCTGCAGCACCGAGGCCTGGGCCAGGCTCAACCCCGCTCCGCCCTGCTCCGTCGGGACCAGGATGCCGAGGTACCCCGCCGCGCGCAGGTCGTCGAGGTCGTCGTGCGGGAACGTGTTCTCGCGGTCGTGCACCACCGCGCGCTCGCGGATGCGCGCGAGCAGATCGTCGGGCAGGTACCGAGCCGGATCGAACGAGGTCATGGCATCCATTCTGCTCGTGCCCACCGACATCGCGGCCGTGCGCCCGCCGCGGTGGCGGCGCCCCGCCCGCCGATCGCCCCCAGAATGGATGCCATGATCTCGACCGAGATGGCCCTGGCCCTGCGCGAGGCGGGTCTGGTGTGGCATCCGCGTTCCGGCGACCGGTTCCAGCTTGACGAGCCCGAGTTCGAGGCCGACGTGTTCACCGTCAGCGACATGACCGTCGAGCCGCGCGACTATCCGACCGGACGAATCCTCGCGTTCAACGGCACCACCGAGTGGGCGTTGGACTCGGTCGCGACCGAGGAAGCGCTGTGGCTGCCGTCGGAGCTGCAGTTGCGCGAGATGCTGCGCTCGACTTTCCGCTCGCTGCGCCGGCTCTCGGACACCTACGAGGTCGAGATCTCGGTCGGCGGATCGACCCTCGTCTTCGACCACCCCTCGCCCGAGGACGCCTACGCCCTCGCCGTGCTGGAGCTGCTGCGCCGGACGCACTGAACGGCGGGGCCGCCGCGAACCGGCGCCGCTGCGCACGGGTACGCGTCCTCGGAGCGCACGGGCCGGGAGGGGAGCGGATGCCGGGGTGCCCGGCATCCGGTCAGGTGATCGTCTCGACGGGTTCGGTGTCGGGGATCGGGCTCGAATCGCGGTGACGCAGGTCGGGGAAGCCGCGTACGAACACCGCGGCGACGATGAAACCGGCCACGGCGAACGCCGCGGCGGCGATGTACGCGCCGGTGGGACCGATGCCGTCGACGAGGAACCCCGCCACGGCCGACCCCGCGGCGGCGCCGATGAGCTGGCCCGTGCTGATCCAGCCGTAGGCCTCGGCGGTCTCGCTGAAGCGGACGCTCGCGGAGGCCATCGCGAACATCACGGCGAGGGCGGGCGCGATGCCGGCGCCCGCGACGAGCAGGGTCGCCCCCAGCCACCACGCGTTGAGCGAGACGATCGTGAGCGAGAGGCCGAGGGCGACGATCGCGAGGCGGCGCGCCATGGCCCACGGGCCGATCGGGATGTGGCCGAACGAGAGCCCGCCGGCCAGGCTGCCCACCGCGAAGACCGCCAGGATCAGGCCCGCCTCGAGGCCGCCGTGGTCGAAGGTGGCGACGACACCGGCCTCGACCGCGGCGCACGCGCCGATGAGCAGGAACCCGGTGGCGGTGGCGAGGATGACCGGCGGCTTCGTGAGCACACGCCCCAGGCCGCGGCGGCTGCGCGGGATGCGCACGCGACCGACCTCGGGGCTGAGGATGAACCACGCACCGCCGCCGAGCAGGATGACGACCACCAGCAGCAGCCCGGGGACCGTGCCGACCTGCGTCGCGACGAGCGTGATGAGCACCGGCGCGAGCACCCAGATGATCTCCTGCAGGGAGGCGTCAAGGGAGTACAGCGGGGTCAGCTGCTTCGAGTTGACCATCTTGGGGTAGATGGTGCGCACCGCCGACTGGATCGGCGGGGTCGAGAGTCCGGCGACGAGACCGAGGGCCATGTACAGCGGCAGGGGCATCTCGATCAGCGCGAGGGTCGCGATCGCCGCCGCGCACACCAAGAGCGTGACGGTCAGTACCCGGCGCATGCCCCAGCGGCCCATCCAGCGGCTCGTGACGGGACCCGCCACGGCCTGTCCGATGCTCGTGGCGGCCAGCACGAGGCCCGCGGCGCCGTACGAACCCGTGACGTGCTCGATGTGCAGGAGCACGGCGAGGCTCGTCATCCCGTTGGGGAAGCGCGCGGTCAGCTGCGCGGCGATGATGCGCCCCACGCCAGGGGTTCGAAGGAGTTCGCGGTAGCCGGCCACCGGTCAACGTTACAGCCGACCTCCGACATCCGTGCCGACGGTCGGTGTCGTGCCGGGGCCGGTCCGACGCGGACGCCGCGGGGTCGCGCTGCGCCGTGCTGTGCCGCGGTGTGCCGCACCGCGTCGTGCCGCACCGCGCCGCGGCGCGCCGCGCCGGGCCGCGCCGGGGTCGGGGAGCGGATGCCGCGAGGTCACACGTTCGGCGCGAGATCACACGGTGGGCGGGTGGCGGATGCGGTGTTCTCGCGCCGATCGCGTGATCTCGACGGGGCGGACGGTGCGCCCGGTCGGCGACACGCCGCGACACGCCGGAGGACGAATTCCACCGCCTGTGCAATGTCGGAACCCCCGTCTAGCGTCCGGTCTGTGGACAGATGGGCTCGACCGCGACGACAACCGCGGAATCGCGCCTGTCAACGACATCCGGGAAGGGGGTCGATCTGTGGATGGAACCGTGGACAACCTGTGTTGTACATGGGGAGAGACGGTGGAAAATCACACGGATGTAACTACTACCCCTTGTGGTTACTCCCGATGTCCGTCCCCATATGTAGTATTGAGGTCCCGGCGAGCCCTGCCCGCCCGGACGACGATTTTCCAGGGGAGAGAGAGAACGACATGGCGATCACGGTCTACACCAAGCCGTCCTGCGTCCAGTGCACCGCGACCTACCGCGCACTCGACTCGAAGGGCATCGAGTACAACGTGCTCGACCTGTCCGAAGACCCGTCGGCGCTCGAGCAGGTCAAGTCGCTCGGGTACCTGCAGGCCCCCGTCGTCATCACCGACGAGGACCACTGGTCGGGCTTCCGTCCCGACAAGATCGACGAGCTCGCGTCGCGCCTCGCCTGATCCGGCGACAGGCACTCAGACCCCTGTCATGAGCGCTGTCGTGTCGGCGACCGAGGCCCCGCTGCTGGTCTACTTCTCGAGCGTGTCGGGCAACACCGCGCGTTTCATCGAGAAGCTCGGCAAGCGGGCCGTCCGCATCCCGCTGCGGCCGACCGATCCGCCCCTCCACATCGACGAGCCCTTCGTGCTGGTCACCCCCACCTACGGCGGGGGTGCCGGCCGGGGCGTCGAGAAGGGCGCGGTCCCCAAGCAGGTCATCCGCTTCCTCAACGAGGAACGCAACCGACGAAACATCCGCGGAGTCATCTCCGCGGGGAACACGAACTTCGGCGACGCCTTCTGCCTCGCCGGCGACATCGTCGCGCGCAAGTGCGCGGTGCCGCATCTATACCGACTGGAAGTTTTCGGCACCCCCGACGATGTCGAGCGGGTCACCGAGGGATTGGAACGATGGTGGAAGTTGAGCTGACCGACGTGGACTTCAAGACCGAAGCGCGGTTCGAGGGGCTGGATTACCACGCCCTCAACGCGATGCTGAACCTGTACGACGCCGACGGCAAGATCCAGTTCGACGCCGACAAGCGCGCGGCGCGGGAGTACTTCCTGCAGCACGTCAATCAGAACACCGTGTTCTTCCACTCGCTCAAGGAGCGCCTCGACTACCTCGTCGAGAAGGAGTACTACGAGCCCACCGTGCTCGCGAAGTACTCGATGGAGTTCATCCAGGAGCTCAACGACCGCGCGTACGGCGCGAAGTTCCGCTTCGAGACCTTCCTCGGCGCGTTCAAGTACTACACGAGCTACACGCTCAAGACCTTCGACGGGAAGCGCTACCTCGAGCGTTTCGAGGACCGCGTCGTCATGACCGCCCTCGCCCTCGCCGACGGCGACCAGCGCCTCGCGGTGCAGCTGGTCGACGAGATCATCTCCGGTCGTTTCCAGCCCGCGACCCCCACGTTCCTCAACGCCGGCAAGGCGCAGCGCGGCGAGCTCGTGTCGTGCTTCCTGCTGCGCATCGAAGACAACATGGAGTCGATCGCGCGCGGCATCAACTCCGCCCTGCAGCTGTCCAAGCGCGGTGGCGGCGTGGCCCTGCTGCTGTCGAACATCCGCGAGTCGGGTGCGCCCATCAAGCAGATCGAGAACCAGTCGTCGGGCATCATCCCCGTCATGAAGCTGCTCGAAGACAGCTTCAGCTACGCCAACCAGCTCGGCGCGCGTCAGGGCGCGGGCGCGGTGTACCTCAACGCGCACCACCCCGACATCCTGCGCTTCCTCGACACCAAGCGCGAGAACGCAGACGAGAAGATCCGCATCAAGACGCTGTCGTTGGGTGTCGTCATCCCCGACATCACGTTCGAGCTCGCCAAGAACGGCGAGGACATGTACCTCTTCTCGCCGTACGACGTCGAGCGCGTGTACAAGAAGCCGTTCGGCGACATCTCGGTGACCGAGAAGTACCGCGAGATGGTCGACGACCCGCGCATCAAGAAGACGAAGATCAACGCGCGCGAGTTCTTCCAGACCCTCGCCGAGATCCAGTTCGAGTCGGGTTACCCGTACATCATGTTCGAAGACACGGTGAACAAGGCGAACCCCATCGCCGGACGCATCAACATGTCGAACCTGTGCTCCGAGATCCTGCAGGTCAACACGCCGACCACGTACAACGAAGACCTCTCGTACGACAACATCGGCAAAGACATCAGCTGCAACCTCGGCTCGATGAACATCGCCCTGGCGATGGACGGCCGCGACCTGGGCCTGACGGTCGAGACCGCGATCCGCGCCCTCACCGCCGTGAGCGACCAGAGCCACATCGCTTCGGTCCGCTCGATCGAGGACGGCAATGACCGTTCGCACGCCATCGGCCTCGGGCAGATGAACCTGCACGGCTACCTCGCTCGCGAGCACGTCTACTACGGCTCCGAAGAGGGCATCGACTTCACGAACATCTACTTCTACACGGTGCTGTTCCACGCGCTGCGGGCCTCGAACCGCCTCGCGATCGAGCGCGGCATCTCGTTCGACGGCTTCGAGAACTCCACCTACGCGTCGGGCGAGTTCTTCGACAAGTACACCGACCAGGTGTGGGCTCCCGCGACCGAGAAGACGAAGGAGCTGTTCGCCGGCATCCCGATCCCGACGCAGGACGACTGGCGCGAACTGAAGGCCTCGGTGCAGGCCCACGGCATCTACAACCAGAACCTGCAGGCGGTGCCTCCGACCGGTTCGATCTCGTACATCAACAACTCGACGAGCTCGATCCACCCGATCGCCTCGAAGATCGAGATCCGCAAGGAAGGCAAGCTCGGCCGCGTCTACTACCCGGCGCCGTTCATGACGAACGAGAACCTGGAGTACTACCAGGACGCGTACGAGATCGGCTACGAGAAGGTCATCGACACGTACGCCGCCGCCACGCAGCACGTCGACCAGGGACTGTCGCTGACGCTGTTCTTCAAGGACACCGTCACCACGCGCGACATCAACAAGGCCCAGATCTACGCCTGGCGCAAGGGCATCAAGACCATCTACTACATCCGTCTGCGTCAGCTGGCACTCGAGGGCACCGACATGACCGAGTGCGTCTCGTGCATGCTCTGACCCGCTGACCACCATCGATCAAGGACACAGGAACGACATGGCTGAGAAGCTGCAGTTGCTGAACCACGTGCAGGCCATCAACTGGAACCGCATCCAGGACGACAAGGACCTCGAGGTCTGGAACCGTCTGGTGAACAACTTCTGGCTGCCCGAGAAGGTGCCGCTGTCGAACGACATCCAGTCGTGGAACACGCTCACCCCTGAGGAGCAGACCCTCACGATGCGCGTGTTCACGGGGCTCACGCTCCTCGACACGATCCAGGGCACGGTCGGCGCGGTCTCGCTCATCCCCGATGCGATCACCCCGCACGAGGAGGCCGTCTACACGAACATCGCGTTCATGGAGTCGGTGCACGCCAAGAGCTATTCGTCGATCTTCTCGACGCTGTGCTCCACGAAGGAGATCGACGAGGCGTTCCGCTGGTCAACCGAGAACGAGTTCCTTCAGAAGAAGGCGCGCATCGTCATGGATTACTACCGTGGCGACGACCCACTCAAGCGCAAGGTCGCCTCGACGCTGCTCGAGTCGTTCCTGTTCTACTCGGGCTTCTACCTGCCGATGCACTGGTCGAGCCGGGCGAAGCTCACCAACACGGCCGACCTGATCCGCCTCATCATCCGCGACGAGGCTGTGCACGGCTACTACATCGGCTACAAGTTCCAGCGTGGTCTCGAGACGGTCGACGAGGCGCGGCGCCAGGACATCAAGGACTACACGTTCTCGCTGATGTACGAGCTCTACGACAACGAGGTGGGCTACACGCAGAGCCTCTACGACTCGGTCGGCCTGAGCGAGGACGTCAAGAAGTTCCTGCACTACAACGCCAACAAGGCGCTGATGAACCTCGGCTACGAGGCGATGTTCCCGTCGTCGGTGACGAACGTGAACCCGGCGATCCTGTCGGCCCTGTCTCCCAATGCCGACGAGAACCACGACTTCTTCAGCGGCTCGGGTTCGTCGTACGTCATCGGCAAGGCCGAGGCGACGGAAGACGACGACTGGGACTTCTGACCGGACCTTCATCGAGAGCCCCGCGCGAGCAATCGCGCGGGGCTCTTCTCGTGCGCGTTCACGTCTCCTATGAGGTAAAGCTCAGAGCCTATTACCTATAGGATGGCACGGTGCAACGCCCCCCGCTCAGCCCCCGCTCCGTCATCGCCACGGCCGCCGACCTCGCCGATGCCCACGGCCTCACCGAGGTGACGCTCTCGGCCGTCGCCCGCGTCCTCGACGTGCGCACGCCGAGTCTTTACGGCCACGTGCGCGACCTCGCCGCCCTGCGCGACGGGGTGACGATCCTCGCCCTCGGCGAGCTCGCCGACCGCGCGGGCGAGGCGATCGCCGGGCGGTCGGGGCGTGAGGCCCTGCGCGCGCTGTGCGACGCGCACCGCGACTACGCGCGCGCCCACCCCGGCCGCTGGGAGAGCCTGCAGCGCCGCGCCGGCGACGCCGTCGTGCGCAGTGACGAGGCCGCCCGATCGAGTCGGGGGCTCGGCGCGGTCCTCCGCGGCTACGGGATCGACGAGAGCGACCGCGTCCACGCGACGCGGCTGGTCGGGTCGTTCCTCAACGGCTTCCTCCATCTCGAGCACGTCGGCAGCTTCGCGCACAGCGCCCCACCGGCCGACGACTCCTGGGCGCTGCTCATCGACCGCCTCCACGGGCTGCTGGCCCACTGGCACACGAAGGACACGAAATGATCACCACCCCCCTGACTCTCGATCTCGTCCGCGGCGGCGCCGAGCTCGAACCGGTCGGGCATGGCTCGCGCCTGCGCCTGCACCGACTGCCGCTGCCGTACCGGTCGCGCGAGGCCGACGCCCAGTTGACGATGGTGGAGCGCCAGCCGTCCGGCATCCATCTGCGCTTCCGGACGACCGCGACCGTGATCGTCCTGCGCCTGCACGCGACGCGGGTGTCGTACCGGGGTCTCGAACGCGCGCGCGGCCAGGTCGACGTCCTCGTCGACGACGTGCTCGTGCAGCGACGGCCGCTCGAGGCCGGTGACGCCCTCGAGCTCGACCTGTCCACCGGCGGCGCGACCCCGCGGCCCGGCGAGGACGACGTCGTCACGGTGCGCCCGCTCGCGCCCGCGGAGAAGACCGTCGAGATCTGGCTGCCGCACAACGAGCAGGTCGACCTCGTCTCGCTCGACTCCGATGCCCCGCTCGCCCCGATCGACGACCCGCGACCGGTGTGGGTGCACCACGGCAGTTCGATCAGTCACGGCTCGAATGCGGCCGCGCCCACCGAGATCTGGCCGGTCGTCGTGGCCCGCGCCGCGGGCGTGCAGCTGCGCAACCTCGGCTTCGGCGGGAGCGCCATGGTCGACCCGTTCCTGGCCCGGGTCATCCGGGACCAGGATGCCGACCTCATCAGCGTCAAACTCGGCATCAACGTCGTGAACGCCGACGCCATGCGCGCCCGCGCGTTCGTTCCCGCGGTCCACGGTTTCCTCGACACCATCCGCGAAGGGCACCCCGACACCCCGATCCTGGTGGTGTCGCCGATCCACAGCGGCATCCACGAGAAGACCCCCGGACCGGGGGCGTTCGATCCCGAGAGCCTGCGCGAGGGGGCCGCCCGGTTCGTCGCGACCGGCTCGGCCTCCGAGGTCGCACGGGGCGCGCTCACGCTCGAGGTCGTGCGCGATCTGCTGGCAGGGGTCGTCGCCGCGCGATCGGATGATCCGGCTCTGCACTACCTCGACGGCCTGTCGCTGTACGGCGCCGACGACGCGGTCGCCCATCCGCTGCCCGACGGTCTGCACCCCGACACGGAGACGCACCGGCTGATCGGCGAGCGATTCGCGGCGGCGGCGTTCGCGGCGGGAGCGCCCCTCGGTCGCTAGGGGGAGCGAGGGTCCGGCCGACCACGCGCGCTCTCGGCGCGGGCGCTGAGAGGGGAGCGCGGACGGATGACGCGGGGCGGTCGGTTCAGGCCGGCCACTCCCGGGCCTCGAGCCGCTCGAGCAGCAGCTCGACCGCCGAGCCCTCCATGCCGCGCACCCAGCGCTGCGTCTCGGAACCGCGCGACGACACCGTGCGCCCGCGTTCGCCGCGCTCGAGCCGCACCTCGACCTTCCCCGATGCGACGCCGACCCCGCGCAGCACGCCGGCGGCGACCATCGCGGCGAGGGGATCGTGCAGGGCGCACCGGCGGTCGGGGAAGACGCGACCGGCGTAGAAGTCGAGGTACAGCGGCAGCATCGCGGCGAGCGCCTGCGGAAGGGCGCCGGGGATCGCCGCCAGACGCACGAGGTCCGCCTCGTCGAGCGTCTGCGTCATCGTGACGTCCAGCGGCACGAGCGTGGTGTCCCACTCCTGCGCGAACACGAGGGCCGCGGCTTCGGGATCGTTGTGGATGTTCGCCTCGGCCCACGCCGTGACGTTCCCCGAGTGCGCGAAAGCGCCGCCCATCACGACGAGGCGGTCGAAGGCGGCGACACCCGAAGCCTCGGCGTAGGCCGCGAGATTCGTCAGCGGACCGAGGGCGAGAACGACGAGATCCGGATGCCGCGTCGCCAGGTGATCGATGAGCTCGACCGCAGGGCGAGCGTCGTGGGCTCGCGCGGCGGCGGTCAGGGCGATGCCGCCGACGCCGTCGTCACCGTGCACGTGCGGAGCGCCACCGGCGTACGCGCGCTCGCGGAAGTCGTGCGCACCCACGGCGACGGGGATGTCGTGCACCCCGGCGAGCTCGAACAGCGAGAGCGTGTTCGCGGCCGCGCGGGCGGCATCCGTGTTCCCCGACACCGTCGTGACCCCCACGACCTCGACGGCCGGCTCGGCCAGCAGGTAGGCCAGGGCGAGGGCGTCGTCGATGCCGGTGTCGCAGTCGACGAGGATCGGGCGGCGGGTCATGCGCCCGCTCCGTAGGTGTCGAGGTGCGAGAGGCGGGGTTGCGACGCCGGGTCGGCGACCGCGGCCGCCCCCACCGCGCAGGCCCGTGCGAGGGCCTCTTCTTCGCCGTCACCGCGCAGGATCCCGCAGACCAGGGCGGCGCAGAACGCGTCTCCGGCGCCGACGGTGTTCACGACGATCGCGGGGACGCCGGGGGCGGATGCCACGAGCTCGCCGTAGCGGTACAGGCGCGCGCCCGCGGCGCCGAGGGTCACGCACAGCAGTTGGGCGTCGTGCAGCTCGGGGAGCTGGGCGTACTCGGTCTCGTTGACGATCACGAGATCGCACGCGTCGATCACCGACCGGGGGAGCGGGCGGGCGGGGGCGGCGTTGACGGCGAGGAAGCTCGACACCCGCGCGGCGGCGATCACCACGTCGTCCGCGACCTCGAGCTGGAGCAGGACCGCGCTGTCGGGCTCGATGCCGAGCCGCGATGCGTCGATCCCGGCGTTGGCCCCCGGGCACACCACGATCGAGTTCTCACCCGTCGCGTCGACGACGATCAACGCCGTCCCGGTCGCGGCCCGCACCGTCTGCACGCCCGACGCGTCGATGCCGTCGGCCGCGAGCTGCGCGCGGATGCCGCGCCCGTCGAGGTCGTCGCCCACCGCGCCGATCAGTCGGACGGCGGCTCCCAGACGCGCCGCGGCGACCGCCTGGTTCGCGCCCTTGCCGCCCGGGCCGCGCTGCAGCACGCCGTCGGCGACGGTCTCTCCCGCCGCGGGGGCGCGCTCGACGCGCGCGGTGAGGTCGACGTTGATCGCGCCGACGACGGTGAGGGAGGGGGAAGCCATGCGCGGCTCCTTTCGAGAGGTCCGGGTCACCCGCGCGCCGCGCGCCGACGCAGACCCGCCGACACGATCGCGACCACCGTACCGACCGCGACGCCGATCACCGTCTCGATCACGCGGTCGCGCAGCAGCAGGTCGGGGGAGGCGGGCGAGGCGAGCGAGATCATGAGCAGAGCGAGCGGGGTGATGAAGAGCATCGCGATGCCGTAGTTGCGTCCGACGAACAGCTCCGCTCCGGCCTGCAGCACCACCGCGACCACGATGACGAGCCACGGCGGGAGGTGCAGGGCCAGCAGCCCCGCCGCGATCAGCACCCCGAGCAGGGTGCCGACCAGTCGTTGGACGCCGCGGATCAATCGGGCCGTCACGTGCGCGCCGCCCACGGCCGCGACCGCGCCCACCATGGCCCAGTACCAGTGCGTGCCGACCAGCAGGGCGCCCGCGACGCCCGCGAGCAGGGCCGCGGTGCCGACGGTGGCCGTCATCTCCCACGCGACTGAACCGATCGGCGGTCGCGGTCGGGTCGGGCGCGCCCACGACCCGCGGCGGGCGAGCACGAATACCACGGTGACGAGGAGGCTCCACAGCACGCTGGCCCCGCCGACCGCGACGACGGTCGCGAAGGTGGAGGCCGTCGCCGGGAAGCTGGCGGTGGCGCCGGCGGCGAACACGGAGAAGAGGGCACCGGGCGGATGCCACTGGGCCCGGTAGGCGAAGAGCGTCACGACCGCGGCGACCACGGCGACGACCGCGACGCTGACCGGCGCCGGGGTCGACAGGGCCGAGAGGGCCGTGCCCACGATCATCGAGCCGACGAGGATCGCCCCCGCCGTCGCCTGCATGCGCACGCGGGTCCGCGGAGCGTCGGTGCGGCCGTAGAGGGCGGCGAACGCGCCGAAGCTGGCGTAGACCGCCAGGTCGAGGCGGTTCAGCAGCAGAAGAGCGATCAGGGGGACGCCGACGCTGAGCACCGCCCGCACCGCGACCCGGTGGTCACCGCGATGGGGTCCGACCCGGATGACACCGGTCCACACGCGCCCCCGGGATTCCGCCACCGGTCCAGCCTACGCGTCGGACGGTGCGTGCCCGGCTCTCCCGTCGCGGCCTCACGGCCGTGGCATCCGGGGCTTCATCTGGTGGGGTGAAGGAATGGATGCCGACCGCGAGAAGGGCCCCATCGAGCCCGGTCCCGAGCCCGACACGTCCACGGCCGCCGAGGGCGAGCGGTCGAGTGAGCGACGGCGAGGTCGTCTCGACGTCGAACGGAGCAACGGGACCGCGCACGCGCTCTGCGTAGGGTGGGAAGCCCCGACCGATCGAGGAGAGACGTGTTCCGCACGCCCTTGACCCTGTTCCGCACTCTCGCGATCGCCGAGGCGATCTCGTGGACACTGCTCATCGCCGGCCTCATCCTTCGCGCCACGGCCGACCTGTCGGTGGCGGTGTCGATCGGCGGCGGCATCCACGGCTTCGTCTTCCTCGCCTACGGCGCGACGGCCGTGCTCGTGGCGCTGAACCAGCGATGGGGTGTCGGCCCGGCCGTGGTCGCGATCGTCAGCGCGGTCATCCCCTATGCGACCGTGCCGACCGAGATCTGGCTGCACCGCACGGGACGCCTGCGCGGCGCGTGGCGCCTCGACGAGACCGCGGATCCGCGCGACCGGCGCCCGCTCGACCGCCTGCTGCGGTTCTTCCTGCGGCGCCCCGCAATGCTGGGCCTGATCCTCGTGGCCCTCGTCGCGGTGGTCTTCGCGGTGCTGCTGATCCTGGGCCCTCCCGGCGGAAAGGGCTGACGCCTCCTTCACGGTCGCGGGTTTCAGCGCACGTGGATGCGCACGCTCGCGGGGGCGATGCGGCACGTCGCGAGGAAGGTCTCGACGGTGCCCGAGACGGTCGCCGCGGCCCGGCCGACGCCGAGGAACGCGACCGCGCTCTGGCGGGCGCGCTGACTCGCCGCGTGATCGATGAAACGCCGCATGACGCCTCCCGCGCGGCCCGAGTACGACACGTCCAGTTCGACGCCCAGCACCGGGCCGGTGACCGACTCGACCCGCCACTCGACCGCGGCGACGCCTCCGCCGCGGCTGGTCATGACGAGCGAGATCGACCCGCATTCCTCCCCGCCGACCTGCTCGGTGCGCAGAGGCTCGGATGCCGGGGTCGTGTCGGCTCCGCACAGCGAGATGGCGTGCAGTCGCGCGTACTCGCGGCCGTTCGCGGTGATGCTGGAGCAGTCGGCGAGCATCGGGGTCGAGGCGGTGTCGTCGAGGGGATCGGCTCCGGTGACGGTGCGGATCGGGGTGTCGACCGCGACCAGGGGCGCCGTGCGGAACGCGGCGGTGGGGCCGGCACCAGGGGCGGAGGCGCCCTCGACCGCGCTCGCGCCGATCGGGGCGGGGGCGAGGCCCGCGGCCACGATAGCGGCGACGATCAGCGGGGTCGTGACGGCACGAGAGCGCACGGTCCTCACCTCCTCGTCGAGCGAGGTCGAATCTACGCCGCCGAGCGGAGGCGGCGCCATGGCATGGGTTGGGCGTCACGGGTCGGGCGTTGCGAGACGGGCGTTCCGGGCCGGGCGTCGCGGGTCGGTGGGGTGACCCGTCGTCACGAGCCGGGCGGGGCGGCCCGGACGTCGCGGGCCGGGCATTGCCGGCCGGGCGTTGCGGGCCGGACGTCACAGGTCGGACGGCCCGGGGTCGGCGAGCCCGGGCGGGAGCGGCGTCGCGCGTCGCGCGTCGCCGCCGGCGTCACCGCGCGGTCGACACCGTCACGGTGAACTTGCGGTCACGGGCGATCTGCCGCGTGGGACCCACGATGCGCTCGAGGGCGGGGCGGTACTGAAGGGCGGAGTTCCACACCGTCCACAGTTCGCCGCCCGGTCGCAGCACGCGGGCCGCGTCCGCGAACATGCGGGGAGCGAGACCGTCGGCGAGGGCCGCTCCGGCGTGGAACGGCGGGTTGAGCGCGATGAACGACGCGGAGTCATCGGCGTGCGTCGACAGCACGTCGTCGCGCTGCACGCGCACGCGGTCGCCGACGCCGTTGGCCGCGGCGGTGGCGCGCGCCGAGGCGACAGCGACGGCCGATTGATCGCACGCCAGGACGAGCAGGGAGGGATGCCGCACGGCCAGAGCGCTGGCGACCACGCCGGTGCCGCAGGCGAGGTCGATCGCCTCCGCGGCGCGGGGCTCCGGGAGGTGCGCGAGCAGCAGACGCGTGCCGATGTCGATCGAGGCGCCCGCGAAGGCGCCGCCGAAAGCGCGCACGTGGATGCCGTCGACAACCGCGGCTTCCGGGGTCGGTGCGGCCCCGTCGTGGGGTCCGCGCGCGAAGAGGACGCGCGACTTCTGGCGAGCGTGCGAGACGTCGACCCGGTGGAAGCGGTCGCGCAGCACGTCGTTCATCGCGAGGGTCATGTGCTTGAGACGACCGCCCGCGACCACGACGACCTCGGGGTCGGCGTGCAGGGCGATCAGTCCGGCGATGTCGGCCAGCGCGCGCAGCGAGCGCGGCAGCCGCAGCAGCACGACGCGCGCGCCGCTCACGAGGTTCGCGTCGAGCGGGAGAGAGGCGAAGGTGCCGTCGAGCCCCGTGTCGGCCGCATTGGCGGCGAGGGCCCGCTCGCCGAGCAACTCGTCCTGGTGCACCCGGATGCCGCGTGCTCCGGTGGCGGCGGAGGCCAGGGTGAGCGCTCCGTGCGTGTCGCCGATCACGACGAGCGCTCCGTGCGGAAGGTCGGCGCGCGCGGCATCCGACTCGTCGAGGATCAGCCGGTCGGCGGCGTCCACGGCCCCCAGATCGGGGCCCTCGAGATCGGGGCGGCGACGGAGGGCGTCGAACGAGAAGGGCACCGTGCAACGGTACCGGGCGGGTCGGTGCGGTTCGCGCCGGAGCGCGCGTGCACGCACCGCGTCGGGGACGAGGGGGCTCGACCCGCGCCGGGAGCGCTTACCGGGTGCCGAAGTGGAAGGGCAGGGCCAGCGACGCCGACACCAGCAGGATGCCGAGGGCGAAGAACAGCGCGGGGGCCGCGAGCGAGAACGACAGTCCGGTCAGCAGCATGCCGCCGACGAACAGGATGAGCGAGACGATGAACATGGGGATCCCTTCGGTCGGTCCAGGCTATCGTGCCGCGTCACCGGAACCGGCCGCGCGACGGGCGGGTTGCGTCGCGGGGGCGGCGGCATCCGCTTCCGGTGAGGGGGGCACCGCGCGGCCGAGGGCGGCGTGCACCCACAGCGTGCTGCCCGCGACGGCGGCGGGCATGACCGCCACCGCCCCGAGCGGCACGAGGAAGCAGAGCTGCGTGGCGACGCCGAAGCCGAGCGCGCGGGCGCGGTGCGCGCGGATGATCGCGCGGCGGGCGCGACGGTCGAGGCCTCGAGCGGAGAGCGCCCGGGAGGTGAGCTCGTCGGCCAGCAGCCAGCCGGTCAGCAGCACGCCGGCGATGAAGCCCACGACCCCGCCGACGAAGGGGATGAGACCCAGGAGCCACGCGAGAAGAGCCGCCGGGATGCCGCGCAGAACGAGCAGGGCGCTGTCGCCCACCGCGCGCCAGAAGCCGTAGTCGGCGTCGGGGACCTCACCGGTCGCGCTGTACTCGGTCGCGCGCCAGATGCGGTCGTAGAAGGGCTCGCCGACGGCGAGGGTCACGGCCGTGAACGACACGACGGCCAGCAGGAGGGCCGCACCGAACGACGCGACGCCGATCGCGGTGCGCAGCGCCCCCGCCCAGAACGGGACCCACCCGTCGGCGAACGGCGTCCAGTCGTCGACGAGGCCGGGGAGGGCGATGCCCCACGTCACCAGCGCGGCACCGAACACGAGACCCACGAGCGTCCCGGGGATGAGGCCGAGCGCCATGGCCCCCGGGGTGCGTCGCCACTGACCGAGGCCGCGGAGCAGCAGGCCTGCCCCGGCGAGGAATTCGCGCATGCGGGAAGTCTGGCAGAGGCCACCGACACCGAGCGGTCGGTGCCCGGGTGTCGGAGGCCCCTGCCAGGATGCGGGTATGCGCATCCGCACGACCTCGACCCAGCGCACGTATCGCTACGTGCGTCTCGCGATCATCGGGGCGACGGTGTTCCTCGCGGTGGGCGTGGGGATCGAGGTAGTCACCGGCGGCGCCCTCCCCTCGGTGAGCGCGTCGTACTACACGCCCGCGGGGCCGGTCTTCGTGGGGACGCTGACCGCGATCGCCCTCGCGCTCCTCGCCCTCTCGGGTCGCAGCGTGGAGCAGGGGCTGCTCGACGTCGCCGCCGTGCTCGCGCTCGTGATCGCCTACGTGCCGACATCGGTCTCGTGCGGCACGGCCACGCGATGCGTGCCCGTCGCTCTGCGCGCGACCGTGGCGAACAACGCCGCGGCGGTGGCATCCGTGGTCCTCCTGGGGGTGGTCGTGGCGCTGATCCTCGCGCGGGTGCAGGGCACGCTGAGCCGGGGAGTCGTGCTGACGGCCGCGGTGATCGCGGCGATCGTGGTCGCCGGGATCGTCGTCGGGGCGCTGGCGCCCGAGCTCTTCCTCGCGGGGGCGCACGAGGTGGCGGCCGTCGCCTTCTTCGTGCTCATCGCGGTGGTCGCCGGCCTCGCGGCGTGGCGGCCGCAGTCGCGCGCCGCCGCGCACGGGCGATTCCGGGCGGTCTACGCCGCCGTGGCCGCGGGGATCGCCGTGACGCTCCTGGCACTGGTCGGGGGAGTCCTCGCGGGGGTGGACCGACGCGGTTTCCCGGTGGTGCTGGTGGGGGAGTCGCTCGCCCTGGTGCTGTTCGCGGTGTTCTGGATTGTGCAGACGGTCGAGCTCTGGCGCGAGGTCGACCCGGCGATCACGTCGCCGCGGGAATAGCCGCGGGGGTGAGGCGTTGAACTTGATACGACGGTGCTCAAGTTGCAGACTTGAGTCCACCGCACTCACGTATCACAGGAGACGGAATTGCCCGACAACTTCACCCCCGGCGCCGGGGAAGACGGCGCCCAGTCGTTCGACGAGTTCCTCGCGCGCTACCTCGCGGGCGAGCAGGCGCGTGCCGAGCGGTCGATCGATCTGAGCCGCTTCCTCAGCGCCCGCACGCAGGACGCCCTGCAAGAGGCCGGTCGCTTCGCGCTCGGCCGCGGTCAGCGCGAACTCGACGCCCTTCACGTGCTGCACGTGCTCGTGGGCCGCTCGCCCGCGAAGGACGCCGTCGCGCGCCTCGGGGCCGACCCCGCCGCGATCGCGCGGGCGGCCGAGAGCCGCCTCCCCGCCGCGGGTGCCCCGGCGCACGTCGACGGCGCCGTGGTTGCCGGATCCGTGCAGCGGGCCCTCTTCCACGCGTTCCAGGTCGCCCGCGCGGCCGGATCCACCTATGTCGACCCCGACCACCTGTTCTTCGCCCTGGTGCTCGCGCAGGACGCCCCCGCCGGGCAGATCCTCGCGCAGGCGGGCGTGACCGCCGAGGCCCTCACGCAGGGCGTGCGCGAGACGGTCGTGGGCGGCGAGCAGCCGGAGGCCCCGAGCGAGGCGGCATCCGCCACCCCGAACCTCGACCGCTTCGGCACCGACCTCACCGCGCGCGCCGCGGCCGGAGAACTCGACCCGGTGATCGGCCGCGCCGACGAGATCGAGCAGACCATCGAGATCCTCAGCCGTCGCACGAAGAACAACCCCGTGCTCATCGGCGAGGCCGGTGTCGGCAAGACCGCGGTCGTCGAGGGACTCGCGCGCGCCATCGTCGCCGACGAGGTCCCCGAGCAGCTCCGCGGCACCCGCGTGGTCGCCATCGACCTCGCCGCGATGCTCGCCGGCGCCCGCTACCGCGGCGACTTCGAAGAGCGCCTCACCCAGACGATGGACGAGATCTCGGCATCCGAGAAGCTAGTCGTCTTCATCGACGAGGTGCACACCCTCGTCGGCGCGGGCGGGAGCGGCGACGGATCGATGAACGCCGGCAACATCCTCAAGCCCCGACTCGCCCGCGGCGACGTGCACCTCATCGGTGCGACGACCCTGCGCGAGTACCGCACGATCGAGAAGGATCCCGCCCTCGAGCGGCGCCTGCAGCCCGTGCGCGTGGGCGAGCCCTCGATCACGGATGCCGTGGAGATCCTGCGCGGCCTGCGTCCGGCGTACGAGCAGCACCACGCCGTCACCTACACCGATGACGCCCTGCGCGCCGCGGTGGAGCTGAGCGACCGCTACCTCTCCGACCGCGTGCTGCCCGACAAGGCGATCGACCTCATCGACCAGGCCGGAGCACGCCTGCGTCTGCGTCTGGGCGTCACGGTCGACACGTCGGCGCTGCTCGAGCGTCTCGCGACCCTCGAGGCCGACAAGAACGCCGCCGTCTCGGCCGAGCACTACGAGGAGGCCTCGCGCCTGCGCGACGAGATCGCCGCGGTGCAGAGCCGGCTCGATGACGCCACGGCCGCCCCGCGCGGTGCCGCGGTGGTGGACGAACCCGAGATCGCCGCGGTGATCAGCCGGGCCACCGGAATCCCCGTCGCCCGGCTCACCGCGACCGAGCGCGGTCGCCTCGCCGAGCTCGAGACCGAGCTGCACGCCCGCGTGATCGGGCAGGACGACGCGGTCGCCGCCGTCGCCAAGGCCGTGCGCCGCAACCGTACCGGCATGGGCGACGAGAACCGGCCCGTCGGATCGTTCCTGTTCCTCGGCCCGACCGGGGTCGGCAAGACCGAGCTGGCGAAAGCCCTGGCCGGTTCGCTCTTCGACGACGACGGGGCCGTCATCCGCTTCGACATGAGCGAGTTCGGCGAGCGGCACACCGTGTCGCGCCTGATCGGTGCCCCTCCGGGATACGTCGGCTACGACGAGGCCGGACAGCTCACCGAGCGCGTGCGTCGCAACCCCTACGCGGTCGTGCTGTTCGACGAGATCGAGAAGGCGCACCCCGACGTGTTCACCCTGCTGCTGCAGGTTCTCGACGACGGGCGCCTCACCGACGGCCAGGGACGCACGGTCGACTTCCGCAACACCGTGATCGTCATGACCTCGAACCTGGGCGCCGAGGTGCTGGCATCCCGCTCCGGAGCCATCGGCTTCACCACCACGGGGCGCGAGTTCGCCGACGACGACCTGCGCGACCGCGTGATGGGCAAGCTGCGCGAGGCCATGCGGCCGGAGTTCCTCAACCGCATCGACGACATCGTGCTCTTCCGCAAGCTCGAGAAGGCGCAGCTGCGCGAGATCGTCCGTCTGCTGCTGGGCGCCACCTCGCGTCGTCTGTCCGCGCGCGAGGTCACCCTCGAGGTGACGGATGCCGCCGTCGACCGTCTCGCCGAGGTCGGATACGAGCCCGAGTACGGCGCGCGCCCCCTGCGGCGCGTCATCCAGCGCGAGATCGACGACCGCATTGCCGACCTCTTCGTCTCCGGCGAGCTGAGCGACGGCGGGACGGTGACGGTGGATGCCAGCGCCTCGGGCTTCGTGGTCATGCCCGTCGTGTCGGCGCTCGCGGCCTGACTGGGTTCCGTGATCGACGCCCCCGGTGCTTCGGCGCCGGGGGCGTTCGGCATGCGGTGGCGCGGTGCTGCGACACAACGCAGGAGTTGCGGGGTCCGCCGTCCGACGTCGCGGGATGCGGGTGGCGTGCGGACGTGGATGTCCTGCGTTGTGTCGGCGCGGCGCGCGTGAGCTCGACGGCTGGTCGCCGCCGGGAGAACCGGAGTGGCGGGTGCTGCGGCGGCGGGTCGTCGCTCGACTCCGCAGGACGGAGGAACGGGCGGGCCGGATGCCGCCAGCCCTGCCGCGATGTCGGAGGTTCGGGGCAGAGTAGACCCATGAGTCGTATCGGCACGATCTTCAGCCCGTACCCGCACCCGCCCGAAGAGCTGCGCGATGCCGCGCGCGCGGCGGAGGACGCCGGTGTCGAGGAGCTCTGGCTGTGGGAGGACTGCTTCCGGTCGTCGGCGTGGGCGGCTGCCGCCGCGGCGCTCGCCGTGACCGATCACCTGCGGATCGGCGTCGGCATCGCGCCGCTCTCGCTGCGCAACGTCGCCGCCTCCGCCATGGAGGTCGCCACCATCGAGCGGATGTTCCCCGGCCGTCTGCTGCCGGGGTTCGGTCACGGCGTGCAGGACTGGATGCGGCAGGTCGGAGCCAAGGCGGCCTCGCCCCTCACCCTCATGCGGGAGCAGCTCCCCGCCCTCCGCGCGCTCCTCGCAGGCGAGACCGTGAGCGCCGAAGGGAGGTACGTGCGCCTGCGCGACGTCACCCTCGACTGGCCGCCCGCTTCGGCGCCCCTGGTCTACGCCGCCGCCGAGGGTCCGAAGACGCTCGCTCTCGCGGGAGAGGTGGCCGACGGCGTGGTGCTCGACAGCCGTCACACGGTGGCCGAGATCGCCGCCGCCGTCGAGACCGTGCAGGCCGCGCGTCGTGCCGCGGGCCGCGAGGGCCGAGCCGATGTCGTGGCCTACGTGCTGACGGCTTTCGGTCCCGGAGCGGGGGAGAGGGCCACGGCCGCACTGCGCGATCGTCCCGATGCGCACGATCGCGTGCTGGCCGGGTCGGTGAGCGATGTGGCCGAGGGTGTCGCCCGGTTCCAGGCGGCCGGGGTCGACGACGTCGTGCTGCTGCCCACCGACGATGCGGATCTCGGGGCGTTCTTCTCCGCGGTCGGGCAGGTCTCCCTCGAGATCCCGGCTGCCGGAGGCGTGTCGTGACCGGGGTCGTCTCTCTGGGGGTCGCCGGATCGCTCGGGCCCGACGCGATCGCCGCCCTCGCGCCCGCTGTCGAAGAGGCCGGATTCCACACGCTCTGGGTCAACGACACCCCGACGGCGACGCCCTCGCGCCGCTCGCCGCGGCCGCGCGCGTCACCGAACGGCTCCATCTCGCCACCGGCGTCGTGCCCGTCGACCGGCGTCCCGCGGGCGAGATCGCCGAGCACGCGGCATCCCTGGGTCTCCCTCTCGAGCGTGTGACGATCGGCATCGGCTCGGGCATCGCCCGGCAGGGCGCCCTCGCCCGCGTGCGCGAAGCCACCGAAGTCCTGCACGACGCCGGGCTGCCGCGCGTGCTCGTCGGGGCGCTCGGGCCCAGAATGCGTCGACTCGCCGCCGAGCGCGCCGACGGGGTGCTGCTCAACTGGGTCCCTGCTCGCGAGACCCGCGAGCAGGCGGCCGCGCTGCACGCGATCGCGCCGCGCACCCGCGTCGCCGTCTACGTGCGCACCGCGATCGACGCGGAGGCCCGCGAACGCCTCGAGGCCGAGACGGCCCGCTACGCCGCCTTCCCGAATTACGCCGCGAACTTCGAACGGATGGGGGTGGATGCCATCGACACGACGATCCGCGACGGCGTCGACCTCGCGGCGGCCGTCGACGCGTACACCGCCGCCGCCGACGAGGTCGTGCTCCGCGCGATCGTGCCGCACGACACGGTCGAGGCGTACGTGGACTTCGTCCGGCGAGCGGCGCCGACGGCCGGGAGAGGGGAGCGGCGCCCCTAGGGTCGTGGCATGAGCATCTCGATCGCCGGACTGCCGCCCCTCGCGTGGACCGGGAGCCACGGGCAGGCGGAGTACGACACCCCCTCGGGCGAGCTGACCCTGCGGGCGCGCGCGGGCGTCGACTGGACGAACGATGCGACCGGGGGACCGGCTCAGCACGAGGCGACAGCCCTCGCGTTCGACGCCCCCGCGGGCGACTTCGTGCTGTCGGCCCGCGTCCGGGTGCGCGGAAAGCGAGGGACGTTCGACGCCGGAGCCCTCGCGGTGTGGAGCGACAGCGCGCACTGGGCCAAGCTGTGCAACGAGTACTCGCCCCAGGGCGAGGCGATGGTCGTCAGCGTCGTGACGAACGAGTTCTCCGACGACGCGAACGGTCCGCTGCTCGACGCCGACGCGGTCTTCCTGCGGGTCGCGCGCGTCGGAGAGGCCTTCGCCTTCCACTTCTCCCGCGACGGCCTCGCCTGGCACTTCGTCCGCGTTTTCCGCCTGCACAGCCCCGCCCCTCTCGCGGTCGGGTTCCTCGCTCAGGCGCCCCTCGGCGACGGGGCGACGGCGGTGTTCGACCGGATCTCCTTCGCGACGACCACCCTGTCCGACCTGCGCGATCTGAGCTGAATCACCCGCGCGATCGGTGAGGTCGGCAGCGTCGGGTGGAGCTCCCGGGTCAGCGCACCAGGCGGACGGTCTCCTCCATCGGCCCGAACGACGACTGCGCCCCGTCGGGGATGAACCCGTTGCGACGGTAGAACGCACGGGCGCGGGGATTGTCGGCCGCCACCCACAGTGAGGCCGGGCGTTCGCCCAGCACCGCGTCGAGCAGGCCCTGCCCCGCGCCGGAGCCGTGCGCGGCCGCCAGGACGTACAGCATCGTCAGCTCCTCCGGCCGCACGGCGTCGGCATCCGTCGTCTGCTGCACGGCGGCGAACCCGACGATGCGATCCCCGGCGACGGCGACCATCGTCGAGAAGACGTCTTCGGCGAGGTTCGAGCGCCACATCCCGATCCGCGGCTCGACGGCGAACCACGGGCTCGCGTCCGGATCCTCGACGAAGCGACCATACGTCTCGCGCCACGACGTGGCGTGCACGAACGCGATCCCCTCGGCATCCTCGGGTCGCGCGGGCCGGATGGTGATGCTCTCCTCAGCGGGCGGCGTCATGCCGGGAGCCTAGAAGACCCGGATGCCGCGCCGCCGAGGACGCGCGGAAGTCGTGCCCTCCGGCCCCGCCCGAGGAGATGTTCGTTTCGCGGGAACCGCTCGTGTGCGCCGTGAATGACCCCGCGCCGAGGCGGCGGTGGCAGACTGACCGGATGCCACGACGTCGAGGACTCACGCTCCGCTCGATCTCCCGCGGGGTCCTGGCCCTGCTGCTGGTGGCGGCGGGCGTCGGTCACCTCACCTGGGGGCGGCGCGGATACCGCATCGTCGTGCCGGGATGGGCCACGCGACTGCTGCACACCGACAAGGACGCGATCGTCGTGGCATCCGGTGCCGTCGAGGTGGTGCTGGGGGTCGCGCTCATCGGGCTCCCGGCCGAGCGTCGGCGCGTCGGGACAGCGATCGCGGCGTTCTTCGTCGCGGTGTTCCCGGGGAACGTGCACCAGTGGCGCACCGGGCGTTCGGCACCCGGTCTGAACACCGATCGCTCGCGCTTCCTGCGGCTGTTCCTCCATCCGCCGCTCGTCGCGTGGGCGTGGTGGGCGACACGCGAGCGCTGACGCTCAGGGCGGTGCGCGCGCTGTCACCCGTCTCTGTGCGCCGGGGCCGAGACCTTGTCCCACTCATGGCCGGTGGCGGGGGCGTGAACCGGCGATAAGTGGGACGAGCACCGCCATATTCGGGACGAGGTCGGCCGTCGTCGCCGCGACCCGTACTGCCTTACGCCGTCGCGCGAACACAGCCCCGCAGCACCTCGCGCCAGAGCGCCCCTCACCCGAGCGCCCGCGACAGAGCCGCTCCGCCCCACCCCGCAGCGCCCCACCCCGGGGCCGCGCCTCAAGCCGCTTCGTCCAGCCCCAGTACCCCGGTCTCGAAGGCGGCGCGGGCCAGGACCTTGTATCCGTGCTCGGGGAAGAACACCGTGAGGCGATCCTCCTCGACCCCCATCACCGTGCCGGTACCGAACTCGCCGTGGTGCACGGTGGAATCGATCCGGATGCCGTCGGCGTCGGCCGCAGCGGCATCCGGGGCCTCCGTCTCGATCGGCGCAGGAGCGACAGCCCCCGCGTCGCAGCGGTCGCACGAGCCGCACTGCGCGGGAGTGTCGACCCCGAAGTACTCGAGCAACGCGCGGCGGCGGCAGTGTGTGGTCTCGGCGTAGCCCCGCATGATCTCGATGCGCGAGGCGCGGATGCGCTCCTCGGCCTCGTCGCGGTCGCGAACGGCGGCCACGGCGTCTCCGGCTGACGCCTTCGTGCGCGCCGACACCCCGTCGGGGCCCGACTCGGCGAGCTCGCAGGCGACGAGCTGGTTGAGCACGCGTCCGATCGCGCGGGTGGAGCGGCCCGAGGCTGCGGCGATGTCCTTCGCGCGCAGCGGCGTCTTCGACCGCCGCAGTTCGTCCCACACCCCGGCGACGTCGGCCCGCTTGCTGTGCCCGCCGGCGAAGAAGGACCGCAGCGAGAAGTCCTCGGCGCGATAGTGCAGGATCGCCCGCGCGGGTCGACCGTCGCGCGCGGCGCGGCCGATCTCCTGCGCGTACGAGTCGAGCGACTCGGTCACGTCGGCGTGGACGACGAGCCGCACGTCGCTCTTGTCGACGCCCATGCCGAACGCCGACGTCGCCACCACGACGTCGAGCTCTCCCGCGCTCCACGCCCCGTGCACCTCGTCGCGCCTCTTCTGCGCCATGGCACCGTGATACGCCGCCGCGTGCAGGCCGAGGGCGGCGAGCTCGTCGGCGTAGGCGTCGGTCTCTTTGCGGGTCGCCACGTACAGCAGCGCCGGGCCGCCGGCATCCTGCACGTCGGCGATCACCGCGCGGCGCTTGTCGTCGTCGTGCTCGTGCCGGCGCACGGACATGTGGATCTCGGGGCGGTCCATGCCGCGCACCTCGAGGTGCGGATCGCGCATGCCCAGGCTCGAGACGATGTCGTCGCGGACGGGAGCGGATGCCGTGGCGGTGAGGGCCAGCACGGGCGGGCGCCCGAGCGCCTCGACCGCGTCGCCGATGCGCGCGTAGTCGGGACGGAAGTCGTGCCCCCACGCCGAGACGCAGTGGGCCTCGTCGACCACGACGAGGCGCACGTCGGCGCGCGCCAGCCGGTCGAAGACCTCGCTGTTGGCCATCTGCTCCGGGGCGAGGAAGGCGTAGACCGCGTCGCCGCCCTCGATGGCCGCCCACGCATCGCGCTTCGCGCGGGCGCTCGTGCGGGAGTTGAGGGCGACGGCGGCGGGAGCGTCGGGAGCGCGGTCGATCGAGTCGATCTGGTCGCGCTGCAGCGCGAGGAGAGGGGAGACGACGACGGTCACCCCACCTAGCTCGCACCCGGCGATCTGGTACACCGCCGACTTACCCGCCCCGGTGGGGAAGACGACGAGGGTGTCGCGTCCGCTCACGACGGCGTCGATGGCCTCGGCCTGGCCCGGGAGGAGGTCGTCCCACCCGAAGACCTCGCGGGCGGTGCGAGCGGACTGCTCGAGGGTGGCGGGAGCGTTCACGAGGACCTCATTCCTGGGGGAGGCTCCCCAGCACACCCCAGACCTCCGACATCGGATCGGGGGTTGCGGGCGGGGCCGCCGTGTGGTCTGCGTTCTCCGTCGCCCGCGCGGGTTCGCATCGGGTGGGGATGCCACGCGACCGACGCCGACGCAAGCGTCGGAGCGATGTCGGAGGGGGATGCCAGGATGCCGACATGCTCTTCGGTGACATCGAGACGACCCTCGCGGCGGTCACCGCGACCCGGTCGCGCCTCGCGAAGGTCGACGCCCTCTCGACCCTGCTGCGCGGACTCGAACCGGGCGAGATCGTGCCCGCGGTGGGAATGCTCACGGCCTCCCCGCGACAGGGCCGGCTCGGGGTCGGGTGGAAGACGCTGTCGAGTCGGGGCGGCTCCCACGCCGAGACCGCGTCGCTGAGCGTGTCCGACGTCGACGGGGCGTTCGAGCGGCTCGCCGCTCTCGGCGGCAGCGGCTCGGCGGCGCAGCGCACCGCGCTGCTCGACGACCTCGCCGGTCGAGCCACCCCGGGGGAGTGGAACCTCCTCGTCCGCGTCATGACGGGGGAGCTGCGCACCGGGGCGCTCGAGGGCGTGCTCGTCGACGCCATCGCCGCGGCATCCGGTCGCGAGGGGGCAGCGGTGCGTCGCGCGGCCATGCTGTCGGGCGACCTGGGAGAGACGGCACTCGTCGCCCTCACGGGCTCGCCCGCCGACCTCGACGCCGTGGGTCTCGTCGTCGGCCGCGGGGTGCAGCCGATGCTCGCCTCCCCTGCGACCTCTGTCGCCGATGCCGTGGCCGTCACGGGGCGCGCGTCGGTGGAGTACAAGCTCGACGGCGCGCGCGTGCAGGTGCACCGCCGGGGCGACGAGGTGCACGTCTACACCCGCACGCTCGCCGACGTCACGCACCGCGTCCCCGAGATCGTCGAGGTGGTCCGCTCGCTCCCGGTCTCCTCCGTGATCCTGGACGGCGAGACCCTCTCGCTCGATGACGACGGAGCGCCACGGCCCTTCCAAGACACGATGGCGCGCTTCGGCGCGGAGGCCGCGCGCGCGATCGCCCTGCGACCGTGGTTCTTCGACATCCTGCACCTCGACGGGCGCGATCTCGTCGACGAGCCCCTCGCCGACCGGCTGACGCAGTTGGATCGCATCGCTTCCGCATGGCGCATCCCCGCGGTGGTCACCGACGACGTCGAGGCCGCCGACGCCTTCGCCCGCGCCGCTCTCGCGGCGGGCCACGAGGGGGTCATGGTGAAGGGGCTCGACGCTCCCTACACCGCGGGGCGGCGCGGCAAGAGCTGGCTCAAGGTGAAGCCGGTGCACACGTTCGACCTCGTGGTGCTGGGCGTCGAGCGCGGGTCGGGGCGACGGTCGGGGTGGTACTCCAACCTGCACCTGGGCGCCCGTGATCCCGAGGGGCGGTTCGGCGAGCCCGGTGGTTTCGTCATGGTCGGCAAGACGTTCAAGGGGCTCACCGACGAGCTGCTGCAGTGGCAGACGGCGCATTTCGCGGAGCGCGAGAGCGGCGAGATCCCCGGTGGCATCCGTGTGTCCGCCGACACGGTCGTCGAGATCGCGATCGACGGCGTGCAGCGCTCGGTGCGCTATCCCGGCGGCGTGGCGCTGCGCTTCGCCCGCGTGAAGACGTACCGTCCCGACAAACCCGCGGCCGAGGCCGACACGATCGACACCCTGCGCGCGATGCTCCCGGGCGGCGCCGCAGCAACGGAAGGATGACACGATGAGTCTGGCCCCCTGGCTCGACGGCGAGCTCGGCTACCGCAGCTTCGGCACCCCCGGTGCCCCGCGTGCGGTGTTCGTCCTGCGCACGGGAGACGTCGCGACGACCGATCCCGACGCGCGCGTGACGTCGGGGTTCGACGTGCGCGTGGTCGCTGTGGGGCTCGACGCCCCCGAACTCGAGGACCCGCCCGTCTTCGGCGGGCAGACACCGGCCGGTCTCACGGTCGACGCACTGCGTGAGCTGCTGGAGCGCGAGGCGCCCGGCGCGACGGTGGGCCTGGTGGGCGAACGATCGGCCGGTCCGATTGCGATCTACCTGGCCGCGGCGATGGGGCCGGTCGTCGACCGTCTCGCGATCGTCGGCGTCGAGAGCCCCGTCGACCCCCTGAGCCGCGACCTGCGCACTCCGCTGCTCGACCACCTCGACGCCGAAGCGCTCGTCATCGTGGGCGGCCAGGGCCCCGCGGGGCACGACGACGCCCGCTGGTACGTCGACCGCATGCGCGCGGCCGAGCTGCAGATCGTCCCCGACGACGAGATCGGCTCGGTGAACGGGCACGTCACGCTCACGTCGGTCTGGCAGCGCGTCCTCGCCCACGTCGCGCCCGGCGCCGAGCGGCGCTGACCCGCCGCGCCGTCCCGCGGCGCTTGGACCCGACGCCCCGCCACGCCTCGCGCAGCCGCGCGACGCAACGCCCCGCCGCGCCCCGCCGCGCTCCGCGCGGCCGCGCGACCTAACGCCCCGCCGCGCTCCGCGCATCCGCGCGACCTAACGCCCCGCCGCGCCTCGCGCAGCCGCGCGACCCAATGCCCCGCCGCGCCTCGCGCAGCCCGACGCCCCGCCGCGCTCCGCGCAGCCCGGCGCCCCGGCTCAGCCCCGCGCGACGGCGCGGACCTGCACGACGTTCGACTCCTCGTCGACCTCGACGTGATCGGTCTGGGCCTTGAGGAAGTCCGAGAAGCTGCGGAACCCGAGGGCCTTCTCGCTGAACGAGGGGTCGAGGCGCTTCATGAGGTCCTTGACCGCCGACGCGTGCAACCACTCGCCGTCGGCGCGCTCCGCCTCGAGCTGCATCGCGCGCTCGAGCAGGTCGACCGCCGGGTCCTTCGAGCGCTTGCGGGCCCGCGGACGAGAGGGCGCGGCATCCTTGTCCTTCTTCGTCTCGGAGAGCTTCGGGATGCCCGGCAGGGAATCGTACGCATCGAAGCGGTCGCACGCGGCGGCGAGCGACTTCGCCGTCGAGCCGGCCACGCCCACGCCGACGACGTAGCGCCCCAGCCGCTTGCAGCGCTGCGCGAGGGGGACGTAGTCGCTGTCTCCCGCGACGATGACGACGTGCGTCAGGTCGGGCAGGCGGAACATGTCCTCGACGGCATCCACCGCGAGACGGATGTCGGCGCCGTTCTTCGCGTACGCCGCGGCGGGGAAGAGCTGCACGAGGTCGACCGCGCGCGCCACCAGTTGCGAGCGGTACTCGGCGTTGACGGGCGCCGACCAGTCGGCGTAGGCGCGCGTGAGCACGAGGGTGCCGAACGACGCGGCGTAGTCGATCACGGCGCCGACGTCGATCGTGGCCTTGGTGAGGCGCTCGGCGATCTCGGGGTCCATCGGGTTCTCGGCGATCTTCTGCCGATCGCGCGAGTAGGCGTTGCGCCCGTGCACCCGGTCGTACCACGACATCACGATGTTGTCGAAGTCGAGATAGACGGCGACGCGGGCGCTCTGGGTGTCGGGCATGACTCCAGTCTGACCCGTGGCGAGGCCTGCGAGTAGCCACGGCGCGCGTCGACCGCTCGTTACGGGCGCGCGAAGCAGATCCCGGATGCCGCCGGGCCGCGCCCGTGCCGATGCCGCGGCGGTCGGCTCGCCCGCGCAGCCCCGCCCGCGCCGACCCCGCGCCGCCGCGCCCGCGCCGGCCCAGCGGCGCCGCCCTGCCCGCGCAAACCCCGCGCCGCCCCGCCCCGACCGCGCGGGCGGAGGGACGGGGCTCAGGCGGAAACCGACGCGGCGGGCGTCAGCGCTCGCCGGGGTAGACGACCCCGATCTGGCGGCGCACCTCGTCGAGCACGCCCATGATCGCCACGGTCTCGTCGATCGGGAGGACGTCGCTCGAGATGGCTCCGTCGGCGACGAGACGTTCGGCCGCGAGCGCCTGGAACTGCATCCCGCGTCCCTCGACCTTGCTCGTGTACTCCTCGGCGACCTTCTCGTCGGGCGTGATGACCCGGAACGAGGTGGGGGAGTACCAGACCCGGTCGACCTCGATGCGGGCCTCGGTGCCGACGATCTGCGCCGAGGTGGCGCCGGCCGCACGCGACGACGACACGGTGGTCGACATCGCGCCCCCGGCGTGGACGAACATCGTCGCCACCTCGGCATCGCTGTCGGCGTCCGAGAGGCGCGCGAGGGCCGAGATGCGCTCGGGCAGTCCGAGCACGTCGACCGCGAACGAGATCGGGTAGATCCCGAGGTCGAGGAGGGCCCCGCCGCCGAGGGCGAGATCGTTCAGTCGGTGGGTGGGGTCGGTCGAGATCTTCTGCGTGTGGTCGGCCGAGACGAGGCGGATCTCGCCCAGGGTGCCCGCGGCGAGGATCTCGCGGATGCGGACCATGTGGGGCAGGTAGCGCGTCCACATCGCCTCCATCGCGAGCAGGCCCTTCTCGGCGGCCTTGTCGCGGATCGCGGCGGCCTCGGGGGCGTTGAGGGTGAACGGCTTCTCGACGAGGACGTGCTTGCCGTGCTCGAGGGTGAGCAGGGCGTTGTCGACGTGCGAGGGATGCGGGGTGGCGATGTAGACGATGTCGACGTCGGGATCGGCGACGAGCTCCTCGTACGACCCGTGCGCGTGCGGGATGTCGTACTGCGCCGCGAAAGCGCGAGCGCTGTCGAGGCTGCGCGAGCCGACGGCGGTGACGTCGAGTCCCGCCGTGCGCAGGTCGGAGGTGAAGGCGTGCGCGATGCCGCCCGTTGCGAGGATGCCCCAGTGCAGTCCGGTCATGCGCTCCACCGTATCCGTGGTCGCAGCCCCGCGGCGCGGACGGGCCGCTGTGCGAAGATCCCCTCCGTCCCGCTGCGGGCGGCGGCCCGCCGCCGGAGCGGCCCGTTCGTCCGCCCCGCGATCCGCGCCTGTCCGGCCGGCGCGCGCGGTCCTAGGCTCGGGGCATGACGCCCGTCGATCGCTTCCGCGAGCTCCTGGCCATCCCGACGGTGTCTCGGCCCGATCCGTCCGAGACCGACGCGTCGGCCTTCGCGCTGTTCCGCGCGGCCCTCGAGCGCCTCTACCCGCTGACCCACGCGCACCTCGAGCGCGAGATCGTCGCCGGAGACTCCCTGCTGTACCGCTGGAGGGGCGCGACGCCCGATGCTCCGCTGCTGCTGCTCGCGCACCAGGACGTCGTGCCCATCGACGGTCAACCCTGGCGTCACGACCCCTTCGCCGCCGAGATCGTGGGAGAGGGGGCGGATGCCACGATCCACGCGCGCGGGGCGATCGACGACAAGGGCGCCCTCGTCGCCATCTTCGAGGCGGTCGAGGCCGCGCTCGCCGAGGGCGTGGTGCCGCGCACCGACGTCTGGTTGGCGTTCGGCCACGACGAGGAGACGCGCGGCACGGGCGCGCGGGCGATGGCCGGGGTGCTCGCGGAGCGGGGCGTCCGGCCGGCCCTGGTGCTCGACGAGGGCGGGGCGGTCGTCGACGGCGCCGTGCCCGGTGTCGCGGCTCCCACCGCGATGATCGGGGTCGCCGAGCGCGGGGTGGCGACGTTCGACCTCGTCACGCGGGAGGCCGGGGGACACGCCTCGACGCCGCCCGCGCTGCCCGCCACCGCTCGACTGGCCCGGGCGATCGACCGTCTGCGGCGCCGCCCGTTCCCGCGGCGCCTGGCTCCGCCCGTGCGGGCGATGCTCGCCACCGCCGCGGCCCACGTCGGCGAGCCCCTGGCGACGGCGTTCCGCCGCTCGCGCACGACGGCTCCGGTGCTGACGAGCGTCCTGTCGGCCCTCGGTCCCGAGACGAACGCGCTCGTGCGCACCACCGCCGTGGTGACGCGCCGCGAGGGATCCGCCGGCGAGAACGTGCTGGCCACCACGGCCCGCGCGAGCGTGAACGTGCGGCTGCTGACCGGCGACACACTCGCCGACGTCGCGATCCACCTCCGCCGGGCGGTGCGCGACCCGCTCGTCGACATCGAGCTGCGCCACGGCGATGACCCGTCACCGGTCTCGCCGTGGCGGGGCGAGCCGTGGCGACGCCTGTCGCGAGCGGTGACCGCGACCCTCGGGGACGACGTCGTGCCCCTCCCGTACCTGCAGTTGGGGGCGAGCGACAGCCGGTTCTACACGGGGCTGACCGATGCGGTGTACCGCTTCGCGCCGTTCCACCTCACGCGGAGCGAGCGTGACGCCCTGCACGCCCCGGACGAGCGCATCCGCGTCGACGTCTGGCTCCGCGGCATCCGGTTCTACGGTTCTCTCCTGCGTTCCTGACGCGCTGGCCGCGGCCCCCGCGCTGCGTGCTCCCCGTGCCGCCCGCGCTGCGCGCTGCGTGCCGCCCGCGCTGCGCGCTGCGTGCCGCCCGCGCTGCGCGCTGCGTGCCGCCCGCGCTGCGCGCTGCGTGCCGCCCGCGCTGCGTCCCGCCCGCGCTGCGCACCGTCCGCACCGCTGTCCCCGTCGCTCTCTTGTCGCGAGACTGCACGCGGCTGACATCCCGATCGCCGCCCGCAGCCGTCTCGTCACGCGGATGCCGTCTCGCCGCGCGCGCGGGGCCGCCGGGGCGCAGCGCGAACGACGGTGAGGGGGACGCGCGACGTCGGTTATCCTCGTGTGACCGGTCACGCAAACGCGCGCGACCCGCAATGAGGCGACTGATGAGCGACACCGACATCCCGGAGGCGGCGGGGCGCGCCCCGAGCATCCGCGACGTCGCGCGACTCGCGGGCGTGTCGTACCAGACCGTCTCCCGCGTCATCAACAACAGCCCGGCGCTGCGCCCCGAGACGGCGGCGAAGGTGCGTTCGGCGATCGCCGAGCTGAAGTTCGTGCCGAATCAGGCGGCGCGGGCCCTCGCCACCAGCCGGTCCAAGCTCATCGGGGTGCTCGGGCCCCGCACGCCCACGCACGGCGTCGCCTCGATGGTGCAGGCGATCGAGTCGGCCGCGCGAGCCGCCGGGTACCGCTTGACGGTGACGAACCTCGCCACGAGCGCGGCCGACGACGTGCGCTCGTCGATCGACCACCTCATGCAGCAGTCGATCGAGGGACTGATCGCCGTGGCGCCGCAGACGCGGGTCGTCCCGATCCTCGACGAGCTGAAGCTCCCCGTGCCGGTGCAGATCATCGCCTCCAGCGGCACCTCGAGCTCGTACAACGATCAGACGGCGGGAGCCCGCGCCGCCGTGCGGCATCTCATCGAGCTGGGACACACCCGCATCCTGCACATCGCCGGTCCCCGCGACTGGGTCGAGGCCGATCATCGCATGCGCGGTTATCTCGCCGAGATGGATGCCAACGACCTCTCGCCCCGCCCGCCGGTGCTGGGGGGCTGGAGCGCGCAGTTCGGGTTCGAGGCGGGTCTGGAGCTCTTGCGCACCGAGGACGCCACCGCGGTCTTCGCGGGCAACGACCATATGGCGCTGGGGTTCATGCATGCCGTTCGGGCCATAGGTCGGTCGGTGCCCGAGGACATCTCGGTGGTGGGCTTCGACGACGTCCCCGAGTCGGCGCACCTCTGGCCCCCGCTCACGACGGTGCGTCAGGACTTCTCCGGGATCGGGACGCGGGCGGTGACGGATCTGCTCGCCGCCCTCGGCGAGTCGCCGGGAGAGGGCGCGCCCTCCGAGCCCGATCATCTGCGCTTGATCGTGCGGTCGTCGACGGCTCCGCCCTCTCGGTGAATTCGTCACGTTTCGGCAACGGCTGGTCATCTCGCGCACCGGGACTTGACAGATTCTCCCGACCGCGAGGTAGCATCACACACACGATGTGAACGGTCACATGACCGGTCGCACAGGCCGACGGGACTCGCTGCGGAGCGGATCCGTCGAGACGAAGAGGTTTCGAACGACGCGGGTGGCCCGCCTCGCCGAACGGCTTCGTTTCGCCCCGTCGCCGCGTGCGTCCGATCGGTGCCTCGCTCGCAGGACGCGGTGGGCTCCATGGGGAGAGACCGCACCACATACCCAACGGAGGGAACCAGAGTGAAGAAGCACAGCATGCTCAAGGCGGTCGCGGGAGCGGGCGTCCTCGCGCTCGGCATCGGCCTCGCCGGTTGCGCGGGAGACCGCACCGGCGGCGGCGCCGGCGACTCGCAGGAAGCGGGCGGCACCATCGGTGTGGCCATGCCGACGCAGCAGTCGGAGCGGTGGATCGCCGACGGCAACAACGTCAAGTCGCAGCTCGAGGAGCTCGGCTACCAGGTCGACCTGCAGTACGCCAACGACGACATCCCCACGCAGGTCTCGCAGATCGAGAACATGATCACCACGGGCGCCAAGGCCCTGATCATCGCCTCGATCGACGGCACCACGCTGACCGACGTGCTGCAGCAGGCCAAGGACGCGAACATCCCCGTCATCGCGTACGACCGCCTGATCAACGGCACCGAGAACGTCGACTACTACACGACGTTCGACAACTACAAGGTCGGCGTGCAGCAGGCCACCTCGCTGCTCACGGGCCTCGGCGTCCTCGACGCCTCGGGCAAGGAGACGGGCGCTGCCGGTCCCTTCAACGTCGAGCTGTTCGCCGGTAGCCCCGACGACAACAACGCCACCTTCTTCTGGAAGGGCGCGATGGACACCCTGCAGCCGTACATGGACAAGGGCACGCTCGTCGTCCCCTCCGGTCAGACCGAGTTCGGCCAGGCGGCCATCCTCCGCTGGCTGCCCGAGACGGCGCAGAAGCGCATGGAGAACATCCTCACCGTCATCGGCGGCACCAAGCTGCAGGGCGTGCTCTCGCCCTACGACGGCCTGTCGATCGGCATCATCTCGGCCCTCACCTCGGGTGGCTACTCGGCCGACGCCCTCCCGGTCATCACCGGTCAGGACGCCGAGGTCGGCTCGATCAAGTCGATCATCGCCGGGGAGCAGTACTCGACGATCTTCAAGGACACGCGCGAGCTCGCCAAGCAGGCCGTGACCATGGTCGACGACATCCGCAAGGGCGAGGACCCCGAGGTCAACGACACCGAGACGTACGACAACGGCAAGAAGGTCGTCCCCTCGTACCTGCTCGAGTCGACGATCGTGACGAAGGACAACTACAAGGAGATCCTCGTCGACAGCGGTTACTACACCGAGGCCGACCTGGGCTGATCCACCCCGGGAGGGCGTTCCACCGCCCTCCCGCCCCGCCTCCGCCGCGACCCGCCCGGGTCGCGGCGGAGGCTCCCGCGGGTCTGCGGCATCCGCACCCGCCCCACCATCCCGACCGGCCACGAGCCGGTTCTGCAAGGAGGACCTCGTGAGCACCATCCTCGAGATGCGCTCGATCACCAAGGAGTTCCCCGGCGTCATCGCGCTCGCCGACGTGTCGCTGACCGTCGAGCGCGGAACGGTTCACGCCATCTGCGGCGAGAACGGCGCCGGCAAGTCGACCCTCATGAAGGTGCTCAGCGGTGTGTATCCCGCGGGCGACTACCGCGGTGAGATCGTCTTCGACGGCAACACCGTCGAGTTCAAAGACATCCGCGACAGCGAAGCGGCCGGCATCGTCATCATCCACCAGGAGCTCGCCCTGAGCCCCTACCTCTCGATCGCCGAGAACATCTTCCTCGGCAACGAGATCACCCACCGCGGACTCATCGACTGGGATGCCACGAACCGCGAGGCGGCGAAGCTTCTCGCGCGCGTGGGTCTCGGCGACAGCCCCGACGTTCCGGTCAACGAGATCGGCGTCGGCAAGCAGCAGCTCGTCGAGATCGCCAAGGCCCTGTCGAAGGACGTCAAGCTCCTCATCCTCGACGAGCCGACCGCAGCACTGAACGACGACGACTCCGAGCACCTGCTCGATCTGATCCGCCACCTGCGCGGCCAGAACATCACCTGCATCATCATCAGCCACAAGCTCAACGAGATCCGCGCGATCGCCGACGAGGTCACGATCATCCGCGACGGCCGCACCATCGAGACGCTCGACGTCGCGACCGGCGGAACGAGCGAGGACCGCATCATCCGCGGCATGGTGGGCCGTGAGCTCGAGAACCGCTACCCCGACCGCGACGTCGAGATCGGCGACGAGGTCCTGCGCATCGAGGACTGGAACGTCAGCCACCCCACCGACGCCAACCGCACCGTCATCCACCAGGCCAACCTGAACGTGCGCGCGGGCGAGGTCGTCGGCATCGCGGGTCTCATGGGCGCCGGACGCACGGAGCTGGCGATGAGCGTGTTCGGCAAGAGCTTCGGCTCGCGGATCTCGGGCAACGTCTACATCCGGGGGAAGAAGGCCGACACCTCGACCGTGCCCGCCGCCATCCGCAGCGGCCTGGCCTACGTGACCGAGGACCGCAAGGGCGCCGGTCTCAACCTCATCGACACGATCAAGCGCAACATCTCGCTCGCCGGCATGCGCAAGCTCGTCAAGGGCGGCTGGGTCGACGGCGACGAGGAGTACCTGGTCGCCAACCGCTACCGCAAGTCGATGAACATCAAGGCACCCAGCGTCGACGTGGTCGTGGGCAAGCTCTCGGGCGGCAACCAGCAGAAGGTCGTGCTGTCGCAGTGGCTGTTCTCCGACCCCGAGGTGCTCATCCTCGACGAGCCGACGCGCGGTATCGACGTCGGCGCGAAGTACGAGATCTACACGATCATCAACTCCCTCGCGGCGCAGGGGAAGGGGGTGCTCGTCATCTCCTCGGAGCTGCCCGAGCTCCTCGGCATCTGCGACCGCATCTACACCCTCAGCGAAGGCCACATCACCGGCCAGCTGCCCATCGAAGAGGCCACTCCGGAGGCCCTCATGGTGCTCATGACGAAGGAAAAGGAAGCCGACCATGTCAGCGCTTGACAACACCGTGACCCCGCAGGGGCCCGCAACCCCGAAGGGTCCCGTCGGCGGGGGCGCCGGCAGTGGCAGTGCGGGCGGCGCCGGCGGCCTCGTGCAGTTCTTCACCTCGCGCCTGCGCGAGATCGGCATCTTTATCGCGCTGATCGTGATCGTGCTGCTGTTCCAGGCCCTCACCGGCGGACGCCTGCTCACGGCCGGCAACGTGTCGAACATCATCGTCCAGAACAGCTACATCCTGATCCTCGCGATCGGCATGGTGATGATCATCATCGCCGGTCACATCGACCTCTCGGTCGGTTCGGTCGCCGCCTTCGTCGGCGCCGTGTCGGGTGTGCTGATCGTGCAGTGGGGCCTGCCCTGGTGGCTCGGCATCCTGCTCTCGCTCGTCCTGGGCGCGGTGGTCGGCATGTGGCAGGGCTTCTGGGTCGCGTACATCGGCATCCCGGCGTTCATCGTCACCCTGGCGGGCATGCTCCTGTTCCGCGGTCTCACGCAGATGACCCTCGGCAACACCCAGATCACGCCCTTCCCGACCGAGTACCGCGCGCTCGGCGGCGGCTACCTCTTCCCCGATCTCTTCCCCGCGGCCACCTCGCCGGCGGAGTGGATCACCGTCGCCCTCGGCGCCCTGACCCTCGTGCTGTTCGTGTTCTCGCAGGTGCGTCAGCGCGCCAAGCGTGCGGCCCTCGAGCTGCAGAACGAGCCCACTGCGGCGTTCCTGGTGAAGGTCATCGGCGGCGGCGCGCTCATCGCGTACCTGACCTACCTGCTGGGCGTCGCTCCCGGCTCGCGCGGCACGCCCATCGTGCTCGTCGTGCTCGCGGTGCTGATCATCGGCTACTCCACGGTCATGAGCCGCAGCGTCTTCGGTCGTCACATCTACGCGATCGGCGGCAACCGCACCGCCGCGAAGCTCTCGGGCATCAACACCCGTCGCGTGGACTTCATGCTGTTCGTGAACATGGGCGTCCTGGCGGCCCTCGCCGGCATCGTCTTCACGGGACGTCTGAACTCCGCCGGTCCCGGCGCCGGAAACCTCTTCGAGCTGGATGCCATCGCGGCATCCTTCATCGGTGGGGCCGCGGTGCAGGGCGGCGTCGGCCGCGTGGTCGGCGCGATCGCCGGTGGTCTGGTCATGGGTGTGCTCAACAACGGCATGTCGCTCATGGGCATCTCGACCGACGTGCAGCAGTTCATCAAGGGTCTCGTGCTGCTGCTGGCCGTGGCCTTCGACGTGTGGAACAAGAACCGCACCCGCGGTTGAGTCCCCGCTCCTCCGGTAACGCCCCGTCGCTTCGAGCGGCGGGGCGTTGCCCGTTTTCCGGGGGAGGATGGAGGGGATGACACGCTCCCACGCCCTCCGTGCCGCCGCGGCACTGCTCGCCCTGACTCTCGGCCTCGCCGCGTGCGCCCCGGCGCAGGGGAGCGCCGCGGGCTCGAGCGACGGGTCGAGCGACGGGGCGGGCGTGGTCGGGGTGGCCCTGCCGACGGCGGCCGACGCCCTGTGGAGCCGCGGCGGCGACGCCCTGCGCCGGGAACTCGTCGTGCGCGGCTACCGCGTCGACCTGCAGTTCGCGGCCTCCGACCCGCGGACGCAGGCCGCGCAGGTGCAGAACATGCTCACGAAGAGCGCGGATGCCGTGGTCGTCGCGCCGTGGGCATCCGAGGAGCTGGCGCCGGCCCTGGCCGCCGCCGCCGACGACGGCGTCCCCGTCGTGGAGTTCGGCCCGTCGCCGGCGGATGCCGCTGATCTCGGCCGCGCCCAGGCCGAGGCGCTCCTCGCGGACCTCGCCGACGCCCCGAGCGTCGCAGAGCCGTCGCCCGAGGCGACGCCGACCCCCACGGCATACGGGTCGACGCCGTCGGGGGAGGCGTCGCCCGGCGCGGTGTCCGGGACGGACGCGGTGCTCGAGACGGGCGCGGTGCCCGGGGCCGACGCGGTGCCCGCGACCGCGCCGGTGCGCCTCGCGGTGCTGGCCGCCGGGGTCTCCGACGAGGGGGAGCAGAGCCGGTACGAGGCGGCCCTCGCCACGCTGCAGCCGGCGCTCGACGCGGGACGCCTCGAGATCGTCTCGGGAGCCACCCTCGAGGCGGCCGAGGTGGGCGGCGACACCGCCGAGAGCCGCGCCTCCGCGGCCGAGAAGCGCCTCCGCGACCTGCGCGCGGGGGCGGTGGTCGAGGCGCCGACCGCGGTGCTCGCCCTCGGCGACGCGGTCACCCGCGGAGTGGTGACGGCGCTCACCACGACGGCCCCGCCCACCGCGGACGAGACGGCGTCGCCCACCCCGACTCCGGCGACGACCGCCGCCGCGGTCGCCCCCGCGCCGCTCGTGGTCGGCTCGGGCGCCGATCCGGTGACCGTGCGCGCGCTGCGCGACGGCGCGATCGACGCGACCACCTTCGCCGATCCCCGCGCGCTCGTGCCCGCGACCGCCGACCTCGTCGAGGCACTGCTCGCCGGCGACGACACCGCGTCCGACGAGACGCCGGAGGTCTTGCCGAGCATCCTGCGCGCCGACGACGTCGAAGAGCTCGTGGCCTCGGGATGGATCTCGGCCGACGAGCTGTGAACCGTTTTCGGGATAACCCGAATCGCGGCGGGGGCTGACCGGGCGGTGCGCGCGCCGGCCGCGCCCTAGCGTGGGACGCATGACCACGGCATCCGTTGTTCCGCCTCCGCCCCCGACACCGGGCGGGTACACCGCCCCGGCCGACCCCGCCTCGACCGCGACCGTCGTGCCGCAGAAGGTGCGCGTCGCCTCGCCCGGCCGCGTGGCCGGGGCCGCGGCGCACCTCGCCGCCCTGGGCGTGGTGGGTCCCGCGGTCTTCACGGGCCTGTTCAGCCTGCTCGGCTCGGGGTTCGGACTGCTCGCGGCCCTGCTGGTCGGGGTGCTCGTGCTCGTGGTCTTCGTCTACGCGCTCTTCGCCGTCGCCTGGTTCGAACGCGCGCGCGTCGACGGTCTCTACGACCTCGGGCTCGCCCCGCTGCGGCCGCGGCGCAGCCCCAAGCACGGGTTCGTCGGCGTGCTGCACACGATCTGGCTGCAGGCCATCGACCCGCTGCAGTGGCGGGCGGTGGCGTCGTTCACGATCGCGACCGTTCTCGGCATGGTGACGCTGACGGCCCTCGCGGGGTTCGCGTGGGGTCTCGCCCTCGCCGTCAGCCCGGTGTTCGGGTGGACGAACACCCGCTTGTTCGACCTCATCCCGCTCCAGGGCGCCGCCGCCCCCTTCGTGGGGATGATCGCCGTCATCGGGGGCCTCGCGGTCGTCGTCGGCCTGGCGATCCTCGACGGTGTCATCGTGCGGGCGATCTTCGTCCCCTCGCGCGAGGCGCAGCTGCTCGAGCAGGCGCGAACCTCCGACACCCGGCGCGCAGGAGCGGTGCGTGCGGCCGAGGTGGAACGCACCCGCATCGAGCGCGACCTGCATGACGGCGTCCAGCCGCGCCTGGTCTCGATCGGCATGACCCTCGGCCTCGCGCAGACGAAGATCGACGACGACCCCGAAGCGGCGAAGGCCCTCGTCGCCGAGGCGCACGCCTCCACCAAGTCGGCCATCACCGAACTGCGGCAGCTGGCCCGCGGCATCCACGCGTCCGTCCTCGAGGACCGGGGGCTGGATGCCGCCCTCTCGGCCCTGGCGTCGCGCTCGCACATCCCCGTGACCCTCGACGTGCGGCTCCCGCGCCGCTGCGGTCGCGCGACCGAGGAGGCGGTGTACTTCGCGATCGCGGAGGCCCTCACCAACGCCGCGAAGCACTCCCGCGCCGCCGCCTGCCGCGTCGACGTGCGCGTGCGCGACGACGGCTCACTCTGGGCCCGCGTCGAGGACGACGGCCTGGGCGGGGCGCGCATCGTGCCCGGCGGCGGTCTCGACGGCATCGTCAACCGCGTCACGGCGGCGGGCGGCACGGCGCGCATCGACAGCCCGCAGGGCGGTCCGACGACGGTGGAGGTGACGGTCCCGTGCGCATCCTGATCTGCGAGGACTCCGTCCTTCTGCGCGAGGGCCTCGTGCGCCTTCTCGCCGACGATGGTCACGAGGTGGTCGCCGCTCTCGCCGACGCCGGCGGTCTCGACGCCGCCGTCGTCGAGACCGCGCCGGAGCTGTGCATCCTCGACGTCCGGCTGCCGCCGACCTGGACCGACGAGGGCATCCGCGCGGCCATCGCGCTGCGGTCGCGGCATCCGGGGCTGGCCGTGCTCGTGCTGTCGCAGTACGTCGAGGAGCGGTATGCGAGCGACCTGATCGCCGACGGCCAGGGCGCCCTGGGGTACCTGCTGAAGGACCGCGTGGCCGATGTCGCCGACTTCCTCGCCGCCGTCGCCTCGATCGCGGCCGGCGCCACCGTGCTCGACCCCGAGGTGGTGGCGCAGCTGCTCACCCGGCGTCGGCGCGACGAGCGCCTGCAGAGCCTCACCGAGCGCGAGCGGGCCGTGCTCGCGCTCATCGCCGAGGGACGCTCCAATCAGGCCATCGCCGCCGCGCTGTTCGTCAGCGAGGCGAGCGTCGAGAAGTACATCACCGCCATCTTCACCAAGCTCGGACTGGAGCAGGACGAGACCGGCAACCGCCGCGTCATCGCCGCTCTCGTGCACCTGGGCCACGACCACACCGGAGCGACCTCATGACCGCGAACGCCCCCCTCCCCGCCCCCGACCGCCCGCGACGTCGCGGCCCCGCCTTCGCCGTGTCGATCGCCGTGATCGTGGTCGGCGCGTGCGTGGCCCTCGGCACGGTGGCCGGAACCGGCGCCTCGGCGGTCGTCGTGCTGCGCGACGCCGACCGCAGCTCGAGCCGTGTCGACGACGCGGAGCAGGCCGCGGGTTCCCTCGACATCGACATCACCGGGGGAGCGCTCACGATCGCGTACGGCGACGTCGCCAGTGCGCGTCTCGACGCCGCGCAGAACCGATCGCGGTGGACGTTCGAACGGCGCGGCGACTCCCTGCGCGTGGCCTCACCGAACGGGACTTTCGTCGGGTGGGGGACGGGATCGTCGGCCACACTCACCCTGCCGCGGGAGTGGGCTGTCAGCGGCGTCGGCGTCGACGCGCAGGTGAGCGGGGGCACGCTCGACCTGCAGGGCGACTACGGCACGGTGTCGATCCGGATCGCGGGCGGGACGACCTCGCTGAGCGGCGCGGCCTCTCAGATCGATCTGAACGTGTCGGGGGGATCGGCTTCGGCGCAGCTGCGCGACGTCGGCACCGCCGCGATCGAGGTGGCCGGAGGAGAGGTGACGGCGCAGCTGCGCGGCTCCACCCCGTCGCGCACCGACGTCGAGCTCACCGCCGGATCGATCGACCTGCGGCTGCCCGACGACGATTACCGCGTGAGCGTCGACGACGGCCTCGGGCAGGTCGACAACGGGCTGCGCCAGAGCTCCACGGCCACGGCCGAGGTCGACGTCACGGCCACGATGGGCGAGGTGCGCCTGCGGTCGTGACCTCCCGCGTGCCGTTCGCCCCCGCTCACGCCGCGGGGACGGGCGGCTTCCGCGCCGGGGCGGAGACGGGCGCGGAGCCGCGGCGGCGGAGGTTGGTGATCGCGATGGCCGCCAGCACCAGCGCCATCCCGAGGGTCTGCGCGAGGGTGAGGGACTCCCCGCCGACGAGCACGCCGAGAGCGATCCCGGTGACCGGGTTGAGCAGGCCGATGAGTCCGACCGTTCCGGCCGGCAGGCGGCGGAGCCCGGTGAACCAGCAGACGAAGGCCAGGGCCGTCGCGACGACCGCAATCGCGGCGTAGGCGGCCACGCCCGCGGCATCCACTCGAGGGGGACTCCCCTCCACGACGGTGGCGACGAGGACGAGGGCGATCCCGCCCGCGGTGAGCTGCCAGGCCGTCATCGCGAGAAGCGGGGTGTCATCGCGCCACCGGGTGGTGAGGATCGCCCCCAGCGACGAGGCGAGGAGGGCGAGCACCGACGCCGCGATGCCCAGGGGAGCGACAGCGCCCGCGCTCCAGCCCACGACGAGAAGGACACCCAGGATGCCGACGGCGCAGGCCAGCGCCCACCGCAGGCTCGGACGCTGCGCGAGCAGGGGCCACGCGAGACCCGCCAGGGCCAGGGGAGCCAACGCCATCATGGACGCCGCGATCGACGAGGGCAGCGCCTGCGCGGCGACGTAGACCAGGACGAAGAACGCTCCGAAGTTGAGCAGGCCGAGAAGGGACGCCCGCCACCACCACGAACCGACCGGCCGGCGCCGGGCCAGGGCCCACAGCAGGAGACCTGCGGGCAGGGCGCGCAGGGCGGCTCCCCACAGGGGGGCGTCCGCCGGCAGAAGGTGGCGGGTCACGACGTAGGTCGCGCCCCACGCGATCGGAGCGATGGCGGTGATCGCGACGGTGCGCCAGGTGGTTTCCATGGAAGACACTTTAGCTTCCACGGAAGATAAAGTGGAGGGATGACCGCACCCGATCGCGTCGACACCCTCACCGCGCAGTGGCGCGCCGAGCGCCCCGACCTCGACCCCTCCCCGATGCAGGTGATCGGCCGCCTGCACCGCCTCGCCGACCACCTGCGCGAGGAACTGACCGCCGTCTACCGGCGGTACGGCCTCGGCGAGGGGGAGTTCGACATCCTCGCCGCCCTCCGCCGTGCCGGAGAGCCGTTCGCCGCAGCCCCCGGAGAGCTCGCGCGCCACACGATGGTGACCAGCGGTGCGGTCACCAAGCGCGTCGACCGGCTCGTGGCATCCGGTCTCGTCGTGCGCGACGACGACGCCGACGACGGACGCGCGCGCGTCATCCGTCTGACGGCTGCGGGGCGCCGCGTGATCGACGAGGCCTTCGCCGCCCACCTCGCGAACGAGGAGCGTCTGCTCGCGGGCCTCGATTCGGCGCAGCGCCGCGGCCTCGAGGCGCTCCTGCGCGCGTGGGGCGGTGCGCTGGGCGTCTGAGATCGGGAGCCGACGCGGACCCGGGGATCGGAAGCGACGATCCCCGGCGACTCACGCGCCCTTGAGCGCCTTCGCGATGCGCTGCGGCGAGACCGGTTCGGCGGTGCCGAGGCGCTGGGCGAAGAGGCTCACGCGGAGCTCCTCGAGCAGCCACCGCGTCTGAACGAGGTTCGCGGGCGCGTCGGCGGGCAGGGGGATGACACCGCCCGCCTCCGTGAACGCGGTCGCGGAGCGCTCGTACTCGGTCATGCGCTGACGGTCGCGCCCGGGGTTGTCCGACAGGGTCGTCACGCGCTCCAGCGCCCCCGCGAGGTAGCGGGGGTAGTGCTGCAGGCGGTGCAGGCCGGTTCGCGCGAGGAACCCCGGGAAGATCAGCCCCGACACCTGACCCCGCACGTCGTTGAGCGCGCCCAGGAGCGTGATGGACGCGGCATCCTTCATCGCCCTCTCGACCTCGCGCTGCGCGAGCAGGATCTTCGCCGCGAGCGAGACCGTCTGGAAGGTGCGTTCGACCGAGACAGCCGAGAACGCATCCCGTACCCGCTCGAAGTCGGCCCTCGTGCGCACCACCCCGGTCGGCGCCTCGCGCAGCAGCACGTCGTCGGCCAGGGCCACGCGCGCATCCTCGATCAGCGCCTTCGCGTTCTGGTACGGGGATGCCGCGAGCGCGAGCTTCTCGTTCGCGGTGAGGTGGTCGAGGACGTAGGTGGCGGGGGAGGGGACCGCGAGCAGCATCAGGCGGCGGATGCCGGCGCGGGTGAGACGCGCGGCATCCTCGGGGGTGGCTTCGACGCGCAGGGTGACGCTGTCGCCGTCGTCGACGAGCGCCGGGTAGCCGCGCACGACACCGCCGGCGACCGGGGTGTCGACGACCTCGGTGAGCTCGTCGAGATCCCACGTGGTCAGCTTCCCGCGGGCGGCGAATGCGGGGGAGGCCTCGGCGACCTTCGCGGCCTTCTGCGCCGGTCGCGCGATGGTCGACTCCACGCTTGACCGGGCCTTGTCGGCCAGACGCCGCTGCAGGGCCCGGAGGTCGCGGTCGCTGCCGATCGCGCGGCCCCGGCCGTCGACCGCGCGGAAGGAGGGCAGCAGGTGCGCGGGCACCCGCCCGAGCTCGAAGTCGGCCGCGCTCACGCGCTGATTGGCGACCCGCTGCACCTGGGCCGCGAGGGCGTCGACGAGCGTCGTCTTCGGCAGCCCGTTCGCGTGCTCGGGCCCCTTCTCGGCGAGCTCGGCCGAGAATTTCTCGGCCCAGTCGGCCGCGGGCACGACGTTGCGGCGGATCGTCTTCGGCAGGGCGCGCAACAGGGCCGTGACGAGCTCGTCGCGCATGCCGGGCACCTGCCAGTCGAAGCCGTCCGGGCGCAGCTGCGCCAGCAGCGGCAGCGGCACGACGACCGTGACGCCGTCATCGGGCGCCCCCGGCTCGAAGCGGTACGCGAGGTTCAGCGTCTGATCGCCCTGGCGCCACCGCGCGGGGAACGCGCGGTCGTCGCCCTGCGCCCGATCGCCGGTGAGGTCGGACTCGCGCAGGTCGAGCAGGTGGGGCGTGCGGTGGACGGCATCCTTCCACCACGCCTCGAACGAGCGCACGTCGGTGACGTCCGCGGGGATGCGGGCGTTGTAGAACGCGAAGACCGCCTCGTCGCCGACGAGGATATCGCGGCGGCGCTCGCGCTCCTCGATCTTCTCGAGCAGGCGGCGCTGCTCGAGATTGCGGCGGAGGAACGCCGTGAGGCGCTTGTCGAGCACCGAGGGATCCCACTCACCCTCGACCAGCGCGTGGCGCACGAACATCTCGCGCGCGAGCGGACGGTCGAACCGCGCGAGCTGCACGCGGCGTCGCCCGACGAGCTCGACCCCGAACAGGGTGACCTTCTCGTAGGCCGCGGCGGAGCCGGCATCCTTCGACCAGTGCGGCTCGCTCAGCGAGCGCTTCACGAGGTCGGGGGCGAGCTCTTCCGCCCACGCGGGGTCGACCGCGGCGACCGTGCGGGCGAACAGGCGCGAGGTCTCGACGAGCTCGGCGGCCATGACCGCCGACGGACGCCTCTTCTTCAGCCCTGATCCGGGGAAGATCGCGAAGCGGGCCCCCCGCGCGCCGACGTACTCGCCTTTGACGGGGCGGGTCTCGCCGGGAGCCTTGCGGTCCTTGGCCTGCGCCATCGTGCGGGGATCCAGGATGCCGAGGTGCGACAGCAGCCCGGACAGGATCGCGCGGTGGATGGCGTCGCCCGCGGCGTGCCCCTCCGGCGCGGTGTCTCCGGAGCCTCGTCCCACTTTTGTCGGTGCATGTCCCACTTTTTGCGGGTGGGAGCCGCTCGCACCGGCCATCTGTGGGACAGGGTTCTTCGCGCCGCGCCCGGAGCCACCGTCACGCCCGCGCCCGCGCTCGCCGTCGCGCCCGGCACCGCCGTCGCCGCGCTCCGCGCCGAGCGACCGCAGCTGCCGGTGCACGTCCATCCACTCGCGCACGCGCACGTAGTTGAGGTGCTCGCTGCGGCACAGGCGCCGGAAGGCGCTCGAGCCGAGCTCGGCCTGCTTCTCCTGCAGGTAGTCCCACAGGTTCAGCAGCGACAGGAAGTCGCTCGTCGGGTCGGTGAACCGCGCGTGGAAGCGGTCGGCCTCCTCGCGTCGCTCCTCGGGACGCTCGCGCACGTCCTGGATCGACATGCCCGACACGATCGCGAGCACCTCCGACGTGACGTCGCCGCGCCGCGCCTCGATGAGCATGCGGGCGAAGCGCGGGTCGATCGGTAGCCGCGCGATCTCGCGGCCGATCTCGGTCAGGCGGGGGCCGCGATCGTCGCCGCGCCCGCGCGAGCGGTCTCCGCGGCCGTCCCGCTGCCGGGACGGGTCGCCGTCGCCGCGCACGTCGCGCTCGCGCTCCGACGCGGCGGCGGATCGCGACCCGGGCGCGGGCAGCTTCACCGCGCCGAGCTCCACGAGCAGGTCGAACGCCGCCTTCACGCCGCGCGAATCGGGCGGGGTGAGGAAGGGGAAGGCCTGGATGTCGCCGAACCCGAGCGAGAGCATCTGGAGGATGACGGATGCCAGCGACGTGCGCAGGATCTCGGGCTCGGTGTACTCGGGGCGCCGGGTGAAGTCGTCTTCGGAGTAGAGGCGGATCGCGACACCGGGCGAGGTGCGACCGGCGCGGCCGGATCGCTGCTGCGCCGACGCCTGCGAGACGGCCTCGATCGGCAGGCGCTGGATCTTGGAGCGGTTGCTGTACCGCGAGATGCGCGCGGTGCCGGTGTCGACGACGTAGCGGATGCCGGGGACGGTGAGGCTCGTCTCGGCGACGTTGGTGGCGAGGATGACGCGGCGGCGCACGCCCGCGACGGTGGAGCGCTCGAAGACGCGGTGCTGCTCCGCGGCGGAGAGGCGGCCGTACAGCGGCAGCACCTCGGTGGGGGCGGCGTCCTTCTGGTACGCCCCGCGGATGGCATCCGCCGCGTCGCGGATCTCGGCCTCGCCCGGGAAGAAGACGAGCACGTCGCCCGCGGGTTCCCGGTCGAGCTCCCGCAGGGCGGCGACGACGGCGCCGACCTCGTCGGCGTCGTCGCCCTCGCGCGCAGAACTCCTGACTTTCTGCGCCCCCGTCCCCGCGCGGCCGCGCGACGACGGGGCGGCGGGGCCGTCGGCATCCGGATCTTCAGGAGTTTCGTCCGCGCCGTCCAGCGGCCGGTACCGGATCTCGACCGGGTACGTCCGCCCCGACACCTCGATCACCGGCGCGGGCGTCGGCTCGCCGCCGGGCTCGGCGGGGGCGGCGGCGAAGTGCCGCGCGAAGCTCTCGGGGTCGATCGTCGCCGAGGTGACGACGACCTTCAGATCCGGACGCTTCGGCAGGATGCGACGGAGGTAGCCGAGCAGGAAGTCGATGTTGAGCGAGCGCTCGTGCGCCTCGTCGACGATGATCGTGTCGTAGCGGCGGAGCAGCCGGTCGCGGTGGATCTCGTTGAGCAGGATGCCGTCGGTCACCAGCGCCACGCGCGTGTCGGCCGACACCTTGTCGGTGAAGCGCACCTTATAGCCGACGGTCGAGCCGAGCGGCACCTGCATCTCGTCGGCGATGCGCTCGGCGATCGTGCGCGCGGCGATGCGGCGGGGCTGGGTGTGCGCGATCGAGGTGCGCCCCAGCTCGAGGCAGATCTTGGGCAGCTGCGTCGTCTTTCCCGAGCCGGTCGCGCCGGCGACGATCACGACCTGGTGGTCGCGGATCGCGCGCGCGATCTCGTCCCGCGCCGCGCTGACGGGCAGCTCGGGCGGGTAGACGATGACGGGTTCGACAGACACAGCCTTCCAGGGTATCGCTCGCGGGCCGGGTGCGCCGCCGGATCCGCGGGACGCGCTACGGCATGGCCGCCTTCTGGTCCAGGATCCGGCGGGCTGCGGCATCCACCTTCGCGGCGAAGGCCGGATCGGTCCGAGCGCGCGAGAGCACCGCCTGATGCATCTCGGGGTAGACCGAGGGGTCGGCCGAGACGAGCAGCAGGTCGACGCCGGCGTCGATCGCCAGGGTCGCGCGATCGGCGGGCGACCAGGGCTGCACCTGGCGCGCGGCGGAGAGGTCGTCGACCGTGACCACCCCGTCGAAGCCGACGCGGTCGCGCAGCACGCCCACCACCGCGGGCGAGAAGGCGGCCGGCGCCGAGGGGTCGATCTGCGCGTAGATCGCCGTCGAGAGCATGACCACCGCGTCTCCCTGCGGCAGCACCGCGGAGTACACGCCCACGTCGGGCCCGTCGGCGGTGACCGTCTGGTCGGTCACGCCGGTGGAGTAGTCGGTGTTGTCGTCGACGTGCCCCAGCCCCGGGAAGTGCTTGAGGGTCGGCAGCACGCCGCCGTCGCGCATCCCCGCGGCGAAGGCGCCCGACTTCGCGGCGACGGTCGCCTCGTCGTAGCCGTACTCGCGCGCCAGTTCGCCGATCGGGGGATTGGATGCCGCGAACTCGGCGCTCGTGACGATGTCGGCCACGGGCGCGAGGTTCATGTCCACCCCGGCCGCGGCGAGCTGGGCGCCCCAGGCTCCCGCGCTCGCGCGGAGAGCGGCGTCGTCGGACCGTGCCTGATCGAGCGCGGAGGGGATGCCGTCGAACCCCGGGCCCGACAGCACCTGCACGGTGCCGCCCTCCTGGTCGGTCGCGACCCACAGCGGGGGCCGACCGGCGGGCACCGTCGAGGTGAACCCGCTCACGAGCTGCGTGATCGCGTCGGTTCCGGCATCCGATCGCCCGTGCAGGAAGATCCCGCCGATGTGGTCGTTCTGCACCGCCGCGAGCGTCGTGGGGTTCGCCCCCTCGACGGAGGTGCCCACCATGAACAGTTGCCCGACCTTGTCTTCGAGGCTCATCCCCGCGAGCGGGTCGAGCGTGGGAGTGGGAGTGGGCGTCGGCGTGGAGGTGGGGGTGGGGGATGCCGAAGGGGTAGCGGGCGCGTCGGCGGCCGGTGCGCAGCCGGACAGGGCCAGCGCGGCGGTCGCCACCAGCAGCGGGAAGCGGGCGGGGGTCTTCACCCCTCGATGCTCGCCCATCGACCTGAACGTCCGGTCCCGGCCGGCGAGCTGCGTCCCGCCCGTCGGGACCTGCTCAGCCGTTGCCGGCCGAGCAGGTCGCCTGATCCGCCTTGGTGCCCTTGATGTTCTCGGGCAGTTCGACGACGGGCGCGGCGCTCGTGTCGGGGGAGGCACTGGCATCCGGGGCGGGCGTCTCCTCGGTCGGGGCGGTGGGCTCCTCCGTCGGTGCGGACGGATCGGCGATCACGCCGCCGTTGGATCCCTCGGCGCCCGTGATGGCGAGGGGGGCGTTGGCGGCGAGCGCCTCGAACAGCACCTGCGCCGAGGCCTCGTCGGGGACGACGCGGTTGCTGTCGTAGGGGTCGTCGACCACGGGGTACTGCACGAACGTGATGTCGGAGAACGGCACGTCCTTCAGCGTGTAGGCGAGCTGGGCGATGCGGACGGGGTCCGCGAGGCTCTCGCTCGGCTGGATGTTGTTCACGGCGGTGTTCGCCAGGCCGATGAGGGTGCCGGGGTTGGAGAGCACCTCGTCACTGCGCAGCTTGTTGACCAGTCGCGACATGTACTGCTGCTGGTTGCCGATGCGGGCGAGGTCGCTGCCGTCGCCGATGCCCTTGCGCGTGCGCAGGAAGGCGAGGGCGTCGAAGCCCTTCACCACGCGGGGTCCGGGTTCCCACTGGATGCCGGCATCCGGGTCGTCGATCCCCTTGCCGCCGATGCAGACTTCGATCCCGCCGATCGCGTCGGTGATGTTGACGACGTTGCCGAAGCTCACCTTCGCGGCGAAGGGGATGCTCTGCCCGGTCAGGTTCGAGATCGTGTCGGCGACGCAGGGCAGGCCGCCGTCCTCGTAGGCCGTGTTGATGGAGGCGCGATCGGTGCCGCCGAAGACCGTGCCGTCCGTCCCGACGCACTCCGGGATCGCGACCTGCAGGTCGCGGGGGAACGACACCACGGTCGCGCGCCGCGGGTTGGCCGAGACGTGCAGCAGCATGTTGACGTCGTTGCGTGCGCCGTCGTTCTCGGGGTCGGAGCACCGCGGTCCGAAGGCGGCCGCGACGACGTCGTCGCACTCGTCGGTGCCGACCACGAGCACCGTGAACGGTTCGGCGTATTCGCTGAGGGCGGGCGGCTCGGCCGGGGCGTCCTTGAGCGGGACCGCGGCCTCCTGCAGGCGGTTGGTCAGCGTCCACGCGTAGAAGCCGCCCACGGCCACCCCGGCCACGACGATCACGGCGGCGGCGATCGCGAGCAGGCTGAGGCCGCGGCGGATACCGGAGGCGGGCCGGCGGCGCGCGTGCTTCGGGGAGGGGGTGGCGTGCATGGGGTCAGTCAACCACGCGCGCGCGGGCGCGTCTCGGCGGCGGGCCGGTCGGGCCGGCGAGCTCGCAGCGCATGGGGGAGGGGCGTCAACCCCCGGCCCGGTGTCGCAGGGGGCTCCTAGGCTTGTCGTCATGACCGTTCCTTCTGTTCAGCTCAACGACGGAAACTCCATCCCCCAGCTCGGCTACGGCGTGTTCCTCGTGCCCGCCGACGACGCCGAGCGCGCCGTGTCGGAGGCCCTCGAGGTCGGCTACCGCCACATCGACACCGCCGCCATCTACAAGAACGAAGAGGGTGTCGGCCGCGCCCTCGCCGCGAGCGGCATCCCGCGCGACGAGCTCTTCATCACGACCAAGCTCTGGAACGACCGCCACGACGGCGACGAGCCGCTCGCCGCGATCGACGAGAGCCTGCAGAAGCTGCAGCTCGACGCCGTCGACCTCTACCTGATCCACTGGCCGACGCCGAAGAACGACAACTACGTGCACGCCTGGCAGAAGATGATCGAGATCCGCGAGGCGGGCAAGACCCGCTCGATCGGCGTCTCGAACTTCCTCGTGCCGCACCTCGACCGCATCGTCGCCGAGACCGGTGTGACGCCCGTGGTCGACCAGATCGAGCTGCACCCCGCCCTCAGCCAGCGCGAGATCGCGGCCTGGGGCCAGGAGCACGACATGCACATCGAGTCGTGGGGCCCGCTCGGCCAGGGCAAGTACGACCTGTTCGAGCTGCCCGCGGTGAAGGATGCCGCCGAAGCGCACGGCAAGAGCCCCGCCCAGGCCGTGCTGCGCTGGCACATCCAGCACGGCTTCATCGTGTTCCCGAAGTCGGTGCGCCGCGAGCGCCTCGAAGAGAACTTCGACCTCTTCGACTTCGAGCTCACCGCCGACGAGATGGCCGCGATCGACGCCGTCGACCCCGGCGACGGCTCGGGGCGCGTGGGCACGCACCCCGACGACCTCAACTGAGGTCGGCGCTCCCGCGCGCATGAACCGCCTCGCGAACGCCTCGAGCCCCTACCTGCGGGCCCACGCCGACAATCCCGTCGCGTGGTTCCCCTGGGGGCGCGAGGCGTTCGCGCTCGCGGCCGAGAGAGACGTCCCCGTGATGATCTCGATCGGGTACAGCACCTGCCACTGGTGCCACGTCATGGCTCGGGAGTCGTTCCAGGATGCCGAGACCGCCGGCATCCTGAACGACGGCTTCGTGTCGATCAAGGTCGACCGCGAGGAGCATCCCGACGTGGATGCCGCGTACCTCGACGCCGCGAGCGCGTTCACCCCGCATCTGGGGTGGCCGCTGACCGTGTTCGCGAGTCCCGAGGGGCGCGTCTTCTACGCCGGCACATACTTTCCGCCGACGCCCCGCCCACCGCAGCCGTCGTTCCGTCAGGTTCTCGCCGCGGTTCGCGAGGCGTGGACCGAGCGGCGCAGCGAAGTGGATGCCACGGGCTCCTCGCTGCGCGACGCTCTGGCCGCCGCGGCGACGGCGGCGGCCGACGCGGCGCCGACGCTCGATCAGCTCGCTTCCGCAGCGCGCTCCGTCGCGGCGCGCGAGGATCGCGAGTACGGCGGGTTCGCCGCCGGCCCCGCCTTCGAGACGCCGAAGTTCCCGAACACGCCCGTGCTGCGGTTCCTGCAGCACCCGGCGCTGAGCCCCGACGTTCCCGAGGCCGCAGACGTGGCATCCCGGGCCCTGGCGGCGATGGTCGCGTCCGACCTGCACGATCCCGTCGAGGGCGGCTTCTTCCGCTACGCCACGCGGCGCGACTGGAGCGTGCCGCACTACGAGCGCATGCTCACCGACAACGCCGGACTGGTCGAGGTCGCCCTCGCCGCGGGTGACGAGGCCGCCGCCGTCGACGCCGCCCGTTTTCTCGTCGACGTGCTGCAGCTGCCGTCGGGAGGGATCGCCGCGGCCCAGGATTCCGAGTCGATCATCGACGGGGTCCGCAACGAGGGCGGGTACTACCGCGTCGCCGACCGTTCCGCGCTGCAGCCCCCGGCTTTGGATGCCAAGGTCGTCACGGGATGGAACGGTCACGCGATCGCCGCCCTCGCCGCCGCCGGTGCGCGCACCGACCCGCGCTTCCTCGAGGCGGCGCGCTGGGCGGCCGACGCCGTGCTCGAGAGCAATGTCGCCGACGACGGCCTCCTCCGCCGCGCGTCTCTCGACGAGATCCGCTCCACCGCCCCCGCCACGCTCGAGGACTACGGCGGACTCGCCCGCGGTCTCCTCGCCCTCGCCCGGGCGACCGGCGAGGCGGCCTACGCCGCGCGGGCGCGCGCGTTGGTCGACCTGTGCCTCGGCGACGACGGCATCCACCCGCCCGGTGGGGGCGATGCCGTGCTCGTCGCGCAGGGAATGCAAGCGCACGGCGTGCCGAGCGACGGCGCGTCGCCCTCGGGGCCGTCGGTGTTCGCCGCGGCCGCCCTCGATCTGTGGCGTTTGGGTGCGGGGGAGCGCTACCGCGACGCCGCCGATGAGCTGGTGCGCGCCGCCGCCGATGTCGCCCTCGCGTCGCCGCTCGCCCACGGAGCGATCCTCGAGGTGGCCGCGGGGCTCGCGACCGCTCCCCGTCAGATCGTGGTCGTCGGCGAGAAGGATGCCGAGATCGCCGACGCCGCGCGTCGCGTCACCGCCGACGTGGTCGCGGTGGTGTCGCCCACGCAAGCGGAGGCGTTCGCGGCGGCGGGCTTCGAGTTGTTCGAGGGCAAGGTCGCACGGGGCGGCGAAGCCACCGCCTACGACTGCCGCGCGTTCGCGTGCGCCCTGCCGACGACGGATCCTTCGCGCGTGGTCTGACGCGCGTGGTCTGAGGCGGAAGCCGCCCGAGCTGTCACCGCGCTGATCAGCTCACGGCCCGGCGGGCGAAGGACCGACACGGCGACACGCGCCTTCGGGTGAAGTCGACGCAGAAGACCCCCGTCATTCCGCGGCTCGGGCCCGAACCTGGGAGTAACCGATGCCTAACCTCGGCGCAGCCTGAATCCTCGGGCGTCGTCGACCGCCACGCCGGCGGCCCTCCGGGGGTGGCATGTTGCTCTCTTCTCGTCTGTGGTTCGCGTCCCTGGTCACCGCAGTGGCGCTCGTCGTGGGAGTGGGCGTTCCCCTCGATGCCGCGACGGCCGTGACCCGTGTGCAGACCCCACCCGTCGATGTGCGTCCGGACGACGCCCCGGCACTGCCCTCCGTCGACGAGACGGCCGATGACCCCGATCTCCCGTCGGGGTCGTTCGACATACCCGATACCCCCGATGTCATCGAACCCGCGGAGGCTCCCGCGGCCGTCGAGCGTCCGCCGATCTCCGACGCGGTCGCGGAGTGGGAGAAGCGGTCCGTCCCGACGTCCGGACTGCGTCTGACCGACGAGTCGGAAGACAGCACCCGCTTCACGAGCGACTCCGGTTCGACCGTGACGCGCATCTCGTCGCAACCGGAACGAGCGCAGGCGGAGGACGGCGAGTGGGTCGACGTGAACACCGCCGTCTCTCGCGATGGGGACGGATGGAGGGTGAAGAACCACCCCCTCGATCCGGTCTTCCGCGGAGGAGCAGACGACACCCCGGCGGTGACCGTCTCGCGAGAAGGTCACGATGTCTCGTTCGAACTCCTCGGAGCTCAGGCGGGAGACGTCGTCGCGCCCTTCTGGTGGTGGGACGACTGGGAGGAGCTGACCTACCGCGACGTGTCGGGCACAGCTGACCTGGAGTATCGCGTCGAGCCGGGTGGGGTGAAAGAGAGTCTGGTTCTGGATGCCGCCCCCGCCCACCGTTCGGCGTGGACGTGGCGTATCGACGCCGGCTCGCTCACCCCGACCCTCGGCGAGGCGGATTCGGTCGTCTTCACCGACGCGTCGGGCGCAGAGGTCCTCATGATCCCCACCCCGATCGCCACCGATTCCAGCGGAATCGACGGGGAGAGCAGTGACGCCCAGGTCGCTTTGCGGGTCTCTTTGGGCAGAGCGGGCGATGGCTCGTGGCGCTACACGTTGCGCGCCGACCCGAAGTGGTTGCGCGATCCCGCGCGGGTGTACCCGGTGCGCATCGACCCGACCGTCATGAATCCGAATGGCGCCACCGCGTACAAGTCCGACGGCACCGTATGGCGTGGCGCCCAGATGATCGGGAACACCCGTGAGGGATCGCGCAACAGATACTGGCGATCGGTCGTCTCCTACGACTACGGCAACCTTCCCGGACAATTCATCGCCGCCGCCGGGATGGGGGTCGGCTATGACGGTCAGGGCACCACCTCGTGGCAGCAGGGCTGGGTGCAGCACGCCAGCGCCTTCTCCTACAACGGGATGGGCTCTCACCTCGGGTATTTCAACCTCTCCGGCGGGTGGTCCGACGTGGAGGGTGACGGCATCACCTCGAGGCTCGCGAACAACCTGCGCATCGGTGATCGCCCCGCGTTCATGATCGGCGGCTGGGAGGGCTCGTCGTACTCGATGAAGCGGGTGCAGTCTGCGCTGTGGGTCGAGTCGTGGGGGTATCCCTCGGTCGGAGGCTGGGGGCCGGCCGACGGAGGAACGGGAGTGTCACTGACGCCCACCCTGGGTCTGCGGGCCTCGAATCCGGGTAACCGACCACAGCAGTACGCATTCGAATTGGCCACCGACCCGGGGATGACGAACATGGTCGTCACGCGCGGCTGGGAGAGCGGAACGCAGTTCCAGATCCCTCCCGGCCTTCTGCGCACCGGAACTTCGTACTACTGGCGCGTGTCGCTCGTCGACGATCTGAACGGCCTGTGGGGACAGTCGACCTACCGCCAGTCTCCCGTATATAGCTTCCGCACCAACGAAGTGCCGCTCCCGGATGCCACGACGGCGTCGCCGGGTAGCCCTGTCACCGAGACGCCGGCCACCGTGACGACCCTGACTCCGACCCTTCGCGTCGGCGCCGTCTCCGACACCGACAGCGTCGGCGGTTCCATGAGCTACCAGTTCAAAATCGCCACCGGTCAGGACGCGCGATCGGGCGCCGTCGTGACGTCCGGGTGGGTCCGCGCCGAGAACGGCGTCGCCTCATGGACGGTGCCGGCGGGAACCCTGCAGGACGGCGGGGTGTACTCGTGGACGGTCACGACGAATGACGGCAGCGATACGCGCTGCGACAACGGGTGGGTCCGTCGCATCCGCGCCGATCTCCGCCTCGGCGCCTCAGGACCGTCGCCCTACGACACCGCCGGCGCGGTGACGACGAACCTGGCGAACGGCAACGTCAACGTCTCGTTCGCCTCGCCTACCGTCACGACCTTGGGCGGCGCGATGGGGATGTCGTTCACGTACAACTCGCAGGAGGTCCCGGGGTCGAACCGCGGCTTGGTGGGGGAGTACTTCGATGCTCGGATTGCCGGTGTCGAACCGACCGCCCCGAGCGGGTACACGTTCGAGGGGAAGACCCCGGTCCTCGTCCGCACCGATCCCGCGGTCTCGTTCCAGTGGGGTCTCGCCGCCCCCGGTGAGGCGCTACCGGTAAACCATTGGCTGGTCCGTTGGACGGGTTTCCTCGCCCTCCCGTCCGAGATCACGGGACGCGATGTGCGGTTCGGCGCGACGCATGACGATGGCATCCGCGTGACGTACGACGGTCGGAAAGTCCTGGAGAAGTGGCAGGGCGGGTCTTGGGTCACGCCGGGCGATACATCGACGAGGGCCGAGGGCGGAGCCAAGCCCATTCAGGTGGAATATTACGAAGAGACCGGCGACGCGCACGTCGACCTCTGGATCGAATACACGCCCGATGGTGCGTCGGCGCCCGTGCGCGTGAACGTTCCGCCGGATTGGTTCACCAAACGCGTCACGACGCTGCCGCAGGGGTGGGGGGCCTCGGTGCCGCTCGCAGGCGCCGCGGCGGCATGGGTCTCGGCGCAGGTCAGCGACGCGTCCGTCGTCCTCACGGACACGACGGGCAAAGCCCACACGTACACGAGGGCCTCCGCGGGTGGTTACACCGCTCCATCCGGTGAGTACGGCGTCCTCTCCCTCGACGGCAATGGATGGGTCGTCTTCACCGACGAAGACGGCACGGTCTACCACTTCACGAAAGAAGGACGGGTCGCCTCGGCGACGCCACCGGAGGACGTGCGCAAGGCCGCGGCGCCACAGGGCGTTCTGAATGCGAACGGGGTCACCACCGAGGTGGTCGACCCGGTGTCCAAGAGCGGGGATCAGTATCTGCGCAGAGTGGTCTTCGGTTACCAGAGCGGTGACCGCTCGTCGTGCCCGGAGCGATCCGGCGCGGGGTACGCCAAGGCCCCGGTCGACATGCTGTGCCGCATCTCGTACCCCGACGGCTCGCAATCGCACCTCTTCTACAACCTGAACGGACAACTCGCGGCGATCCTCGATCCCGGCGACGAGCTCACCCTCTTCGGCTATGACAGTGCGGGCGGTCTGCTGAGCCAGATCCGGGATGCCACGGCCAACGACAGCATCCCGGTTCCGGCGGCCGATGGCGACGACCCCGCCTCCACGCTCATCGCCTACGACGCCGGACGTGCGAAGTCGATTACGCTCCCCGCTCCCGACGGGAGGACGCGAACAGATCGTCCGTCACACACCTATACCTACGGGGAGGGCGCGACCAAGGTCGCCGTCGCCGGTCTCGAGGGGGTGTCGCAGACGGTCACCTACGACGGGGCGTGGCGGACGACATCGACGACCAGCGCGATGGGGGTGACCACCTCGCAGCGGTGGCATCCGACGAAAGATCTCGTCCTCTCGACGACGGATGCCGGCGGGCTGGCGTCGACGCGGGTGTACGACGCCCTGGACCGCCCGGTCGAGACGTACTCCGCAGCGCCGGCCGCGTGCTTCGGCGCCGACCGTCGTCCGGTGGCCGACGCGCAGAGCGTTCCCGGGTGCGGGGTCTCGCCCGCGCGGGCGACCACCGTGTACGACCAGGGGCTCCGCGGATTGCAGGTGGCGTACTACTCCAACACGAAGAAGCTCGCGGGTAAGCCCGATGCGTATGCACTCGGGGTGGGCGGCGCGGACGGTGCGTTCGAGAAGGACTGGGGCCTGGGGTCGCCTCTCCCCGGCACCGTTTCGGCGGACAACTTCTCCCTCCGGGCCACGGGTCTGATCACCTTCGCTCAAGCCGGGACGTATCAGTTGCGCACGGTGAGCGATGACGGGACGCGTGTGTGGCTGGATGACGTGCTCATGGTCGATCGGTGGGTCGATCAGGGGCAGATCCCCGCCGAGAGCCCGTCGTTCCAGGTCGGTCAGGGCGAGGTCCGGCGCGTCCGTGTCGAGTACTACGAGAACGGAGGCGGAGCTCGCGTCGACCTGCAGTGGAAGCCGCCGGGGGCGAGCGCGTTCGAGGTCGTTCCCGGGAGTCGTCTGCGTCCCGACTACGGTCTCGTGACGACGTCAACCGTGGAGGACTCCACGTCGGTCGCGGGTGCCGCGGCGCCCTCGATGGTCACCGAGAAGACGTATCAAGACCCCATCGTCGGCCAGGTCTCCGCGGTGACGGTCGACCCGGGCGGTCTGGGGCTGAAGAGCACCGCGACCTGGGAGACGGCGAACGGCTCGGGCTGGCTGCGGCAGAAGTCCAAGGCGCTGCCCGCGGCCGCGGCATCCGGATCGATCACGGATGCCAACAGCACGACGCGCGCGTACTTCGGCGACTCCGAGCAACTCGCCGAAGACACGTGCGGCGTGCCCGCGGGCACCCGTCAGTTCGGGATGGTGAAGTCGTCGACCGGACCGACCCCGGCGAGCGGTCCGGCGATCGTCACGTCGTACGTCTACGACGTGATGGGGCGCACGGCGGGAACGCGCGTGACGGGGGACACGGGGTGGTCGTGCACGACGGTCGACGCTCGGGGTCGCACGGTGAAGGAGGTCTCGGTGGGTGGCGCGGGGGTCGCGACCGACACGGTCACGACCTCGTACACGTCGACCTCTTCTGGTCTGACCGTGACGGTGGTCGGGTCGCCGGTGCCCGGGTCGAGTACGTCGGCGACCACGACGAAGACGGATCTTCTGGGTCGCGTGGTGTCGTACACCGACGTGTGGGGCGTCGTGACGACTCCCGAGTACCAGCCCTTGACCGGTCGGGTCCTGCGCGTGACGACGGCCGGCCCGGGCGTCCCGTCGTCGACGACGGCTTTCGCCTACGACCGTGACGGCAAGACGACCACGGTCACCTTCAACGGGCAGCAGTACGCGGCGTCGTCGTTCGATGCGAAGCAGCGGATCGCGCAGGTGTCGTACCTCGGCGGCTCGGCACTGGGGGTGTCCTGGGATGACCGACGCGGGACGATCGGGTCGCAGACCTGGTCGTTCCCCTCGTCACCGTCGATCATCGATGAGGTGTCCCGGTCGGCGGCGGGTCGGATCGTCCGCGAGAGCATCTCGCGGGATGGGCGGTCTTTCGACTCGACATACGGATATGACGCAGCGGGTCGTCTGGTGTCGGCGAAGATCCCGGGCCACGAGCTGACGTATGAGTTCGCATCGTCCGGCGGGTGCGGTCCGAGTGCGGCCGCGGGAGCGTCGGGGAATCGCACGCGATTCGTGGACGCTTACTCGGCGCCGGGGGCGTCATCGCCCTGGGTCACGACGACGCAGTACTGCTATGACGCGGCGGATCGTGTGCTGGCGAGTTACGTGTCGAACCCGGTGCCGGGTGCGTCGCAGATCGTGGACGGGTTCAACACGGATGAGATCTCGTACGACGTGCGGGGCAATACGACGCGCTTGTCGAATCTGTTGTTGTCGTTCGACGCGGAGAACCGTCATGTCGGGACGCGGACGTATGCGGGCTCATTGGTGTCGGTGGTGCGGGATGGTTCGGGTCGTGTGGTGTCGCGGACGGTGGATCCGGCGGGTGATGCTCCGGCGGTGACGTCGCGGTATGTGTATGCCGGGGCGGGTGATTCTCCGTGGGCGGTGGTGTCGGGGGATGCCGGGGTGACGGTGTTCTTGTCGTTGCCGGGTGGGGTGACGGTCGATGTGCCTGTCTCGGGTGCGGTGGTGTGGTCGTATCCGTCGTTGCAGGGGCACACGCTCACGACGGGGGACGGTTCAGCGGCGTCGGGGGTTCAGCTGTTCGATCCGTTCGGTCAGCCCGTGGATCCGGTGACGCTGGCGATCGGAACGGCCGCGGCCGACGGGTCGGGGGCGGTGAGCGGTACTTCTGGGTGGCATCAGGGGGCGCAGAAGCTCGTCGATACGACCGAGGCGACCCTGTTGGTCGAGATGGGTGCTCGGTTGTATGTGCCGGCGTTGGGCCGGTTCTTGCAGGTGGACCCGGTCGAGGGCGGGGTCGATAACGACTACGTCTGGCCGACGGATCCGATTGGGAAGAACGACCTGAGTGGAAATTTCGCCCTTGCCGCGGCCGCGCCGCTACTTGCGTTCGGACCGTGGGGGTGGGCGGCGCTCGCGGCTGTGGTTGTCGTGGTCATCCTGGTTTCGATCGCTTCGACGCCGAACTTTCAGCGCGGGATAGGTACCCTGTTCGCGCGTAGGCGCGAAAACTCGGAGTCGAAAGAACATGCGAAGAATGCCAGGCCATCGTCGCTCAATAAGCATCAGAAGGGACAGGCTCGCAAAGGGCAGCGCTACACGGACAAAAAGCGTCAGCGACCGAATTGGAACCAGCGATAGAGAAAATGGATTTTCATATGGAAGACCGGGAACGGGGTCGGCGGCCCGAGCCAGCAAGCGTTGCGCTCACGTCTCTGGAGGAGAGGGCGAGGCTTGAGTACGAGAGCGGCAACTACTCCGTGGCCGAAAGGCTCATGCGTTCTGCTGTCGAGCTCGACGGTGCGGACGCTTCCACATACTTCAATCTCGGCCAGATTCTCTACGCTTCCGGCGACTACCTCGGTGCTATTGAGGCATATGGTCTTTCGGTTGACGAAGTCGACGACGCGCTTCTAAATCGGGGTCTATGCTGGGAGATGGTCGGCGAATTCGACAAGGCTCGCGCGGACTATTTGTCAGTCCTGCGGGCGCACGAAGACGATGTAGATGCCTTGGTGAACGTCGGGACCCTCGAGTTAGGCGAGGGAAACATCGAACTCGCAAAGAAATACCTTCTGCAGGCCGCGGCGCTCGACGAGAAATGCAACTGGCAGCTGGCTGATGCGTTTCTGGAGGACGGAGACTTTCGGCGAGCGGAGAGGGCCCTTGAGCTAGCTTTGAAAGCTGGCGAAAGCCGAGCTTGGTTGCAGCTGGAGGAACTCAGGGGAAGGATGAGCTGAGATCCGGATGGCGCCTGCGAAATCCGAAGCGCAATTACTCCTCAGGTGGGCGGTTCTGAAGACTCTTGAATGAAGGTCCGCGTGCGGTCGGGGCACTGATCGCTTCGACCGCGGCGGTGCGATGTCGAGACAGCGAAGGACTTGACCCCACACGCGCCATCGCTGCTCAAGATCCCCTCGTGACCGACGTCGGATCACGTTCGATCTCTCTATTTTCGACGAGGACGCAGGCGCACATGCGCCCCGATTGCCACCGCGCACGGAAAATCCACGGCAGCTTGCGGTCTGATACCGCTCCTTCTTGGAAGCCGTCTCATGTCGTACGATGACATCTTGAGAGATGTCTCCGACGCAGTCTTGGTGTGTACCGGATGCGTGACCGTAGATTTGCTATTTCGGCCGAGACGGCGGGTATCGCGGAAGTCTTCTTTGTGAAGTGTCAGACCTGTCTCCTCAGTTCCCCTGAGAATCTCGATCAATGGCGTGATGATGGCAGGTCTTTCCACGTTGATGCAGGAGCATGTTTGTCAGGGATTGCTGAAGCAGAGCGGTCGCGAAGCTGAATGGAGAATCAGTCAGGTTCCTTGCGGCCACCGATCTCAAGGCTGTTCGCCTGAAACCCGACGTGTCGGGTATCCGAAATCGTCCTCCGTGTCGACGAGGACCGTCTCTCCCCTCGCCGGGTGAATCGCGGGACGAACTTGACAGCCGACTGCGGCGTTTGCGTCCGGTCGGCGGCAAACGTCCAGCGGTTAGATGAGCCACACTCGGACCGTCCGTACGCACGCCACGTCACCCGCGACGCAGGCATTCCGGGAGGTACCTGTGGCATCCGAACTCCGTTCCACCATCGTGACGGTGATGTCGTCGTGCGCGCTTCTGCTCACGCTCGCGCTCCCGGCCGAGGTCGCGCACGCTGAGACGGCACCGACGACGCCGACGGAGTCCTCGGTCTCGGACGACAACGCTCCCGACGTCGCCCCGGGAAACGAACCGTTCACGCCCCCTCAGATACCGGAGGGGTCTTTCGACATTCCCGACGCAGTGGTGTCGCCGGCGCCGCCCTCGGTGGAGCCGATCGTTCGCCCGCCTGTCGGCGATGCCGTGGCGACGTGGCGCGGCAGTTCCCCGTCGCCGGAAGTTCTCGACGCACTTCGCCGGTCTCAATCGTCGAAGGCGGATCACACGTCGTCCTCCGCCGAATCCGGCGAAGCGATGACGAAGCCGCAATCCACGGTGGATGGCCAGATCAAGTCGCGCGGGGTGGAGACGCGTCTCCGACACGCGCGTCTGCAGCGAGAGCGCAGTATGTTCCTTCGCCGCTTCTGCGCAGGAGGCTCTGGTGCGACCTCAGAAATCGGAGGAGGTCGCTGTCGACCGTCTTCTGGTGGCCCGCGCCCGTCGATGAAGATGCTCGTCGACTGAGCCGCTCCGGAACACACTCCTCCGCGGCTCTCGCACAAACCGAGCGGACGTCTGAAAATCCCGCGGCCTCCTCGAGGAACCTCGCCCCGTCGCACCCTCCATCGCCACCCGCCCCCCTGTCGGAGCCCGCAGCGTCACTCCAGGAGGTGCCGCAGGAACCTCCTCGGCGCCTCCAGGAACCCCCGCTGCAAGCGCACCAGCTCCAGGTCGTCCCACGTGCTCTCGCGGATGCCCCACTCGCCCAGCTCGAGGATCGTCGCTCCCGGCAGAGCGGCGAGCACGGGGGAGTGGGTCGCGCAGATCACCTGGGTGCCGCGGGAGCGCATGCGATCGAGCGAGGCCAACCAGCGCAGGGTCGATGAGAACGACAGGGCGGCCTCGGGTTCGTCGAGGCAGGCCAGCCCCGCGACGTAGCGTTCGTGGTCGAGGGCCTCGTCGAGCAGGCTGTTGAACGACTCGCCGTGGCTCATCGCGTGCAGATCGCGGGCGCCGTCGCGCAGGTCCTCCCGCCACGAGTAGTAGCCGTGCATGGTCTCGGCGCGCAGGAAGAACCCCCAGCGCGGAGCGCGGGGGCTGCGCTCGATGCGCAACCAGTCGCTCAGCGGGCTCTCGGTGCGACGGGTCTCGCCGCCGCCGTTGGTCGATCCGCCCTCGGCGGGCAGTCCCGCGGCCTCCGCGATGCCCTCGATGAGCGTCGATTTGCCCGACCCGTTCTCCCCGACGAGAAAGGTCACGCCGGGGCCGAACTCCCATCCGTCTCCGGCGGCGACGTCGAGGAACTGCGCCACCGCGGGGACGGTCGCAGGCCACGCGTCGCGATCGACCGGGGCGTCGGAGAACAGCCTGACCCGCTGCACCGGCCGCGGGTCGTGCAGCCAGTCGTCGCCTCGTGTCACGCTCGCCCCCTCGGCATCCGTCCCGATCCGGTCAGATCCAGGTGGGCAGCCAGTTGTGCAGGCGCCAGAACTCGTACGGCACGGGAAGTCCCGCCCAGACGGGGTACCAGAACGCCGAGACGACGACGCACAGCGCGAGGAAGGCCAGCACGACGATCTGCCCACCGGCGCGCGAGCCGCCTCTCACCCCCCGCGCGATCTCTCGCAGCGCGAAAGCCAGCGCGAGCACGAGGAAGGGCAGCATCGCGACGGTGTAGAACTGGAAGATCGTGCGCTCGGGGTACAGCAGCCACGGCACGTAGGTCGCCGCGAGGCCCGTCAGAACGAGGGCGTACCGCCAGTCGCGGACCATGACGAAGCGCACGAGCAGGAAGAAGGATGCCGCGACCCCCGCCCACCAGATGATCGGGTTCGCGATGCTCGAGATCGCCTCGGTGCATCCCGTGGGAAGCGTGCAGCCGTTGACGCCCGCGTCGTCCTGGTGCCAGTACATCGAGGTGGGACGGATGAGCAGCGGCCACTGCCACGCGGGGCTCGCGTAGCTGTGCGGGGTGACGAGCCCGACGTGGAAGGTGTACATCTCCTGGTGGTAGGCCCACAGCTGTCGGAGCGGCTCGGGCACCCACCCCCAGATGCCCGTCGCGGCGACCGGGGTGCCGCGCATCCACCCGCCGTTCGTGAACAGCCAGCCCGACCAGCTCGACACGTACACGACGACGGCGACCGGCACGAGCAGCACGAACGACACGAGGCCCTGGCGTACGGCATCCATCGGCCACTGGCCCACGCCCGCCCGGCGACGCGCGAGGGCGTCGGAGACGACGGCGTAGATGCCGACGGCGGCGATCACGTACAGTCCCGACCACTTCACGGCGGTGGCGGCTCCCGCGGCGGCGCCGGCGGCGAGCAGCCACGGGCGGTTCCACAGGATCGGTCCCCACATCGGGGGCTCGCCCCCGCGCGCGGCGACGAGGGCCGCGAGCCGCTCGCCCGAGCGCCGGTGGTCGAGGGCGACGAACCAGAACGTCAGCACGACGAAGAACGTCAAGAAGATGTCGAGCAGCGCGATGCGGCTGAGCACGATCCCGAGGCCGTCGATCGCGAAGAGTCCGGATGCCACGGTGGCCAACGGGAGGGAACCCGTGAGCGTGCGCGCGAAGAGGTAGATCACCAGCACGGTCAGCGTGCCGAAGACGGCGGCCGAGATGCGCCAGCCGGTGGCGGAGTCGGGTCCCAGAAGGGCCATGCCCGCCCCGATGAGGATGCGACCGAGCGGGGGATGCACGACGTAGCTGCCGATGCCGGTGAACACGTCGGTGTCGCCCGCTGCGAAGCTCGCGTCGGCGCCATCGGGCCACGTGGAGGGGAAGCCGAGCACCCACTGGCTCCACGCGTCTTTGACGTAGTAGGTCTCGTCGAAGACCAGCTGGTGCGGATTTCCGATGTCGATGAGACGGAGCACCGCGGCGAGGAGGGTGACGAGGGTCGGAGCGAGCCAGCGCCACAACCGCATGCCCCGCGGGGTCGCGAGCAGCGCGTCGCGCCAGCGATCGAGTCGCGTCCGCTCGGCGGCGGGGAGCAACGGAGGGACGGCGGTGGTCACGGCCCCCAGCCTAAGGTGGAACGGTGATCATCCTCGCGGCGACCCCCATCGGCAACCTGGGCGACGCCTCGAAGCGTCTGATCGAGGCCCTCGAGAACGCCACGGTGGTCGCCGCCGAAGACACCCGCACGACGCAGCGCCTGCTCGCGGGTCTCGGCGTCGAGAACCGCCCGCGCCTGATCGCCCTGCACGACCACAACGAGAAGGACCGGGCGGCCGAACTCGTCGAGCTCGCCCGCGAGGACGACCTGCTCGTGTTGAGCGACGCCGGGATGCCGACCGTCAGCGACCCCGGCTTCGGGCTCGTCGCCGCAGCGGCCGCCGCGGGGGTCACGGTCACCGCGATCCCCGGGCCGAGCGCGGTCGTGACGGCGCTGGCCGTCGCGGGTCTCCCCACGGACCGGTTCGCCTTCGAGGGCTTCCCCCGTCGGAAGCCCGGCGAGCGTCGCAAGGCTTTCGCGCAGCTCGCCTCGGAGGAGCGGACCCTCGTGTTCTTCGAGTCGCCGTCGAGGCTGGCATCCACTCTCGACGACCTCGCCGCGGCCTTCGGCGCCGACCGTCCCGCCGCGGTCTGCCGCGAGTTGACGAAGCTCTACGAAGAGGTCAGACGCGGAACGCTCGCCGATCTCGCGGCCTGGGCGGCCGAGGGCGTGCGCGGGGAGATCGCGATCGTGGTGGGCGGTGCGTCGGCGCGCGAGGTGGCGTTCCCGGATGCCGTGACCCAGACCCTCGAACTCGTGCGCAGCGGGACGCGGCTGAAGGAGGCCGCCGCCGAGGTGTCTTCTCAGACCGGGCACTCGTCGCGCGAGCTCTACCAGGCGGCACTCGCGGTCAAGCGCTGAGCGTGCCGCCGGTGTGAGGGGCCGGGGCGCATCGCCGCGTGCGCAGCGCGGCGACGTCGTCCGACCCCTCACCCGAGCGGCCCCTCAGGAGCGGCGGCGACGTCGCCGCAGCACGGCGCCGGTCGCGAGCGCGAGCACGCCCGCGGCGAGCAGACCGAGCGGAACGCTCGTTCCGGTCTCGGCGAGCCCCGGTCCCGCCGCCGAGCCCGGGGCGGTCGCGGCGCTCGGCGCGGCGGGAGCGGGTGCCGGACCGCTCGGCAGGGGAGTGGGCGCGGGCTCCGTCGGTGCGGGCGTCGGAGCCGGGGTGGGCTCTCCGGGCGTCGGCTCCCCGGGCGTCGGCTCACCGGGCGTCGGCTCTCCGGGGTCCCCCGGGGCGGGGATGGGGTCGCCGACGCGCTCGAGCACGAGGTCGTCGATGGTGCCCCACGCTCCGGCGGGGAGGTCGGCATCCACGCGAACCGTCAGGGCCTCGCCCTCGGCGATCTCGATCTCCGCCGTGCGCGGCTCCGACCACACGCGCCAGCCGGCCGCGGTGAACGGGGCCGTGGCGCTGTCGTCGTTCGAGGTCAGCGAGAGGGTCGCCGAGCCGTCGCCGAACGCGCCGCCCTGCAGAGCCCCCGCCGCGACGTAACGGCCGGCGGGCAGGCCCTCGACCCGCTGCGCGAGCGAGAGGGTCGCGGCGGCGGCGGCGAAGAAGTGCGCGGAGCGTTCCCCGGAGCGCGGGTCGTCGGTCGCCCGCAGCGACAGGGGGCCCTCGACCGACCACATCGAGACGTCGTCCTGCTCGAAGCCGGGGTTCGTCAGCAGGTTGACCGCCGAGACGGTCACGACGGCGAGGGCGGCCGCCCCGGTGTCGGTGGTACCGGCGATCTCGAAGACGCCCGGCACCGAGAGATCGGGCAGGGGCGACCAGGTCACGCGCCGCTGCTCGCTCGTCCCGTCGCTGAAGCGGACGGTGACCTGCGCGGGCAGCGTGACCGCGTCACCGACGGTCACGGACAGCCGCACGGTGTCGACGCCGGTCACCTCGCGGGGCGCCACGGCGCCGGTGCGGACGTAGGCGAAGGTGCGCAACGACTCCAGCGGCGTGCCGTCCACGTCGAAGAGCGACTGGTTGTCCCAGGCCGATCCGCCGAAGTACTCCCCGGCGTCTTCGGGGTCGTACTCGCCCGCGAAGCTCGTCGCCCAGCCCGAGCCGTCGCGCTCCCACAGCACGCGGTTCTGCGCCAGCTGGTCGGGCGAGCCGACGGGCAGCCACGCGGGCTCCCAGTAGTAGGCGCCGATACCGGCGTCGCCCACGTCGGCGACGGCCTGGACGACGTCGTGCAGCGCCGTGGCCTGACCCTGCACGCTCACCGGGTAGGCCTCGGCCTCGGAGGCCGTGTCGATCACGTCGGGGTGACCGTCGGCGTCGTCGAGAGTGCGCACCCACGACGTCTCGGCGACCATGACCTTCTTGTCGTAGGTGTCGGCGACCTGGCGCAGCACCGCGGTGAGGTTCTCGGTCGTGCCGTGCCAGAACGGGTAGTACGACGAGGCGAAGACGTCGTAGTCGACGTCGTTCGCCGCCAGCTCCGCGGCGTACGCCGCGTAGTGGCCGGGGCGCTCGGGGTTCGTGACGTGCACGGCCACGAGGGCGTCGGGCGCGATCTCGCGAACGGCGGCGGCTCCCGCCGAGAACACCCTCGCCATGTCGGGCCAGCCGGTCACCCCGGCCACCCCGCCGTTGGTTTCGTTGCCCACCTGCACGAGCTGCACGTCGACGCCCGCGGCGACGAAGGCCGACAGTGCATCGCGCGTGAAGTCCTCGACCGCGGCGGCGGTCTCGGTGGCATCCATCCCGGCCCACGCCTTCGGGGCCTTCTGCTTGGCGGGGTCGGCCCAGAAGTCGGAGTAGTGGAAATCGACGGCGACGCCGAGACCCGCGGCGGTCGCGCGCTCGCCGATCTCGACGGCCCGGTCCACACCGACGTTGCCGCCGCCGTACCCGCGGCCCGCAGCGTCGAACGGGTCGTTCCACACCCGCACGCGCACGTCGGTCACGCCGTGGTCGGCGAGCACGGCGAACAGGTCGGCCGGGGTGCCGTCGTCGTCGCGGAAGACCACTCCCGACTCCTCGAGCGACAGCACCGACGATACGTCGACACCGAGGGCGAAGTCGGATGCCAGGTTCTCGACGCGGGGGACGGTGATCCCCGCCTCGATCGGCTCGTCAGCGGGTACGGCCTGAGCCGCCGTGAGGGGCGCCACCGCGAGGGCAGCGCCGAGGGTCAGGGCCGCGAGGGCCGTGGGGCGGGGGTGTTTCGGCATCCGGATCTCCATCGATCGAGGACGGGGCGGTCGGGGCTCAGCCCTTGACCGACCCCTGGGTGAGGCCGCCGACGATGTAGCGCTGCAGCGACAGGAACAGGGCGAGGACCGGGATCGAGGCGAGCACCGAGCCCGCCGCGAACAGGCCCCACCGGGAGGTGAGCTGATTCGAGACCCACTGGTACATGCCGACGGCGAGCGTCCAGTTGTCCTCGGAGACGAGGATGATGCGCGCGAGGATGTAATCGCCGAAGGCGGCGATGAAGGCGAGCAGGGCCACGACCGCGAGGATCGGCGTCACGAGCGGCATGATGAGCCGCCAGAAGATCTGCGCGTGGGTCGCGCCGTCGATCTTGGCGGATTCGTCGATCTCGATCGGAATCGTGTTGAAGAAGCCGTACATGAGGAAGGTGTTCGCTCCCAGCGCGCCGCCCAGGTAGACGCAGATCAGCGCGAGCTTGCTGTTGATGCCGAGCGCGGGGACGATCTCGCCGATGGTCAGCAGCATGAGGAAGATCGCCACGAAGGCCAGCGCCTGGGGGAACATCTGCACGATCAGCAGCCCCGTGAGGCTCGCCCGCCGCCCCGAGAAGCGGAAGCGCGAGAACGCGTAGGCCCCCGCGGCTCCCATCAGCACCGCGCCGACCGAGGCGACGCCGCCGACGAGGAGGGTGTTGCCGACCCACGTCCAGTAGCTCGTGCCCGCGAGGGCGGCGTAGTTGGAGAAGTCGACCGCCGAGAAGAGGGCGCTCGACGACGCGAGGCTGCCGCGCGGGTTCAGCGAGGCCGACACGACGTAGACGAGGGGGAACAGTGCGTAGAAGGCCACGAGAGCGGCGACGGGGTACTTCCAGCCGACCTCGGCGAGCCACCGGCGCTTCTTCGCGGGGGTGGCGCGAGCGGCGTCGCGCCCGGTGCCGCGTGCGGTGACGGTCATGCGAACTCCTCCAGCTTGCGGGTCTGACGGAAGGCCAGCGCCGAGATGGCGCCGACGACGACGAACACGACGATCGACAGGGCGCTCGCGAGGCCGTAGTCGGCGGCTCCGCCCGAGACGCCGGAGATGTCGTAGATGGCCGAGATGAGGATGTCGGTCGAGCCCAGCGCGTAGGGCGCTCCGGGTATCGCCGGCCCGCCGTTGTTGAACATGTAGATGACGGTGAAGTTGTTGAAGCTGAACGCGAACGACGAGATCGCCAGCGGCGCGGTCGAGACCAGGAGCAAGGGCAGCACGATCGAGCGGAACGAGCGCCACCGGCCGGCCCCGTCGAGCTGCGCCGCCTCGAGGGTGTCGGAGGGGAGGGCCTGCAGGGCGCCGGTGCACACGAGGAACCAGTACGGGTAGCTGAGCCACACGTTCACCCACAGCACGGCGAGCTTGGCCAGGACGGGGTCGCCGAGCCAGTTGATCGGCAGGCCGAAGAAGAAGACGTCGTTGATGACGCCGAACTCGGAGTTGAACATGCCGCGGAACAGCAGCGCCGACATGAACGCGGGGAACGCGTACGGGAGGATGAACAGGGTCCGCAGGAACTTGCGCGCCCGCACCCGCGGGTCGTTGAAGATCAGCGCGAAAAGCAGCCCGAGGCCGAAGCTGACCACGACCGACAGGATCGCGAACGCGAAGGTCCACCCCGTGACCGACAGCAACGGTTGTAGCAGGGCGCCGTCGGTGAAGACGCGCAGGAAGTTCTCTAACCCGACGTTGACGTACCACCCCGTCGGCAGGCTCTGCCCGTCCGCCGATGTGAAGGTGCCCCGGTCGGTCGCGGCGTAGACCGTGCCGGTCGAGGTGTCGGTGATGGTCTGGGCGTTCTCGTCCCAGACGAGGGTCGAGGTGTACACGGTCGCGGTCGACCCGTCGCGCGTGCGCAGGGCCCCGTCGTTGGGGTCGTCCGACAGGGGGACCCGCAGCGCGGCGGCCGTGCTCTGCAGCTCGGGATCGGTGAGCAGCTCGGCGCGGGGGACCACGGTCCACCCCGCGACCTCGGTCGGCGCTCCATTGCGTCCGACGGCGCCGTCGACGGTGGTGAGCGGTTCGTCGGGGGTTCCCACGCGCACGACGTCGTCGTCGGCGATGGCGAGGCCGTACTGGCCGAGGCGCTCGACCACGACCATGGGGTAGCTGGGCGAGTCGTCGACCCGGCGCTCGCCCTGGATGAGGGTGGCATCCACCGCCTGCGACTGCGAGCCGGCGTGACCGGTGCCGTAGTTGGTGAAGGCGATATAGGCGGTGTAGCCGAAGATGAAGACCTGGAACGCGAAGAGGAAGATCAGCCCGGGCAGCAGGTACTTCAGCGGCAGGGCGCGACGCGTGAAGTAGACGACGTCGGCGGCGACGAGCAGGACGGCCGTGATCGTGGCCAGCAGCCACGAGTCCGCACCGACGGCGGTGAGGATCGTCAGGATGCCGAAGGCGTTGACGATCGCCATGATCGCGAGCTTCACGAGGAAGCCGACGCCGACGCCCCGCCACGCGCGGGCGTGCGACTCGCGGCGGTGTGCCGGCAGGGGTGCGGGGGCGGTGGGGGCGGCGCCCGGGGGCGCGACGGGTGGGGTGACCGACATGGATGCTCCGGATTCGTCGGGACGGTGCGGTGCGGGGCCGGAGGGGCCCTGCGGTGTGGTGCGGCACAGTGCACTGCCGCACGGTGTGGTGCGGTGCGGTGCCGTGGGCGGTCGCGGAGGATCGCGACCGCCCACGGCAGTCGTCAGCCGGCCAGCGTGCCCTGCAGGTCGGTGATCATGCGGTTCCACGTCGAGACGGGCTCGGCGCCGGAGATGATCTGCGCCTCAGCGGCGTTCCACAGGTCCCAGACCGACCCCATCTCGGGGATCGAAGGCATGGGCACGCCGTTCTGCGCCGAGGCGAGGAAGCCGGCGATGACGGGGTCGCTCGCGACCTCCTCGCCGAGAGCGGTGTAGGCGGGGATGCGCGGGTCGGCCTCGTAGAGGGCGCGCTGGGCGTCCTCGGTGCCGAGGTAGTTGACGAGGAACTCGGTCGCCAGCAGCGCGTTCTCGCTCTGCGCGCTGAGGTAGAAGCCCTGCACGCCCACGAAGGGAGCCGCGGTCTGTCCGCCCGCGCTCGGGATCGGGTTGACCGCGACGTCGATGCCGTCGAAGGCGCTGATCGCCCACGGACCCTGGATCGTGTAGGGCGCCTTGCCGGTCGCGAACAGCTCGTTGTTGATGTCGTAGTCGATCGTGGTCGAGAGGTACCCGGCCTGGCCATTGGTCGAGAGCCACTGCGCGAACGACTCGCCCGCGGCGCCGCCCATCCCGACCTCCGAGGTGTACGACCCGGTGGCGTCCTGCACGAAGACGGGGGCGCCGAACGAGGTCTGCAGCCCGTACATGGTGTAGCCGTCGCCGGTCTCGCCGGCGGTGTTGATGACGAAGGGCCGCTCGGCGCCCGAGGCCTGGCCGCGCTGGATCATGTCGTCCCACGTTGCGGGGGCCTCGGTGCCGACGAGCGCCGTGTTCTGCACGAGCGCGACCGTCTCGAGCGAGTAGGGCAGGGCGTAGAGCTGACCGTCGTAGGTCATCGCTTCGAGGGCGACCGGCTCGAAGTTCGCCGCGGTGTCGCCGAGGTCGATCGTGTCGACGACGCCCGCCGCCACGAGGGCACCGAGCCAGTCGTGCGCGCCCACGGTGATGTCGGGGCCTTCGCCGGTGGGCACCTGGGCGATGAAGTCGTTGCGGAGGTCCTCGAAGTTCTTCTGCACGAGGCGGACGGTCGCGCCCGTCTCCTCCTCGAAGGCCGCAGCCGCGTCGGTGATGGCCTGCTCGCGCTCGGCATCCGTCCAGACGACGATCTCCGGGCCGTCTCCGGCCGGGGCGGCGTCCGTGCCCGAGCCGCTTCCGGTGCAGCCGCTGAGCGCGAGGGCCGAGACGGCGAGGATGCCTGCCGATCCGAGCAGTGCACGTCTGTGTGCTGTCATGCGCATGGGAATCCCTTTCTGTGCGACCGCAGCCGTTGCGGTCGGGTTCGGTTCGTCCGCGACGGTCGCGGTCGAGGGTGGTGCCCGGGATCCGCGTCGACGCGGATCCCGGGGGTCAACGGGTGGCAGCCTCCGGGAGGGCGGAGCGGACCACGGCGATTCCGCCGGCGGGAACCGTGATCACCCCGTCGGTGGCTGCTCCGGTGAGCAGTTCGACCCCGTCGAGGTCGAGGGTCACGGCGTCGTCGCGGTGGTTCACGACGAAAGTGAAGTCGTGCGCGGCGCCTCGGCGCACCACGACCTCGCATCCCGCCGGAACGGAGGATGCCGACACCCCGGCGTCCGCGTAGGCGGCGGCGAACGTCGCGGCGAGGCCCGCGGCGTCCAGGCTCGTCGAGACGTACCAGCCCGTGCCCTCGCCGTGACGGCGACGCGTGATCGCGGCCCGACCCGCGGCGGGGCCGTCGGCGTAATGGGCGACGGTCTCGGCGCCGGCGACCACGAGGTCCTCGGCCCACGACCGTGCCGTCAGGCGGGTGCCGTCGGCGCGCTCGAGCGAGACGGTCTCCCCCTCGCGCAGGGGCAGGAACTCCTCCACGCGCACCCCGAGCACCTCGGCGAGAGGCGCGAGGTAACCGCCCGCGTGGACGGCGTCGTTCTCGTCGACGATGCCCGAGAAGAATGACACCACCAGGGTGCCGCCGCCGGCGACGTAGGACGTGAGGTTCGCGGCATCCGCCGTCGTGAGGAGGTACTGGGCCGGGACGACCACGAGGCGGTACCCCGACAGATCGTGGCCGGGCAGGGCGAAGTCGGCGGTGACGCCGTCGCGCCAGAGCTGCTCGTACGCGGCGCGCACCTGGGCCTGGTGCGTCACCTCGATCGAGGGGCGCCATTCGAGGTCCTGCGCCCAGAACGACTCGAAGTCCCACAGCACCGCGGCCTCGGCCTGCACGCGCGCTCCGCGCACCTCTCCGAGGCGGCCGAGCGCCGCGCCGAGGTCGACGACCTCCCGCCAGACGCGGGACTCGGTGCCGGCGTGGGGGAGCATCGCGGAGTGGAACTTCTCCGCCCCCGAGCGCGAGGCGCGCCACTGGAAGAAGAGGATCGCGTCGGCGCCGCGGGCCAGGTGGGTGAGGGAGTTGCGGGCCATCTCGCCCGGGCGCTTCGCGACGTTGCGCGGCTGCCAGTTCACCGCCGAGGTGGAGTGCTCCATGAGGATCCACGGTGCGCCGCCGCCCACCGATCGCGAGAGGTCGGCGGCGATCGCGAGACCGACGTGGCCGTCCGGATCGGCGGCCCACAGGTAGTGGTCGTCGGAGACGATGTCGACCTCGCGGCCCCACGCCCACAGGTCGGTGGTCCAGCTCTGGTTGGCCATGAAGTTGGTGGTGACGGGCTGCGTGGCGTGCGCGCGGATCGCGTCGCGCTCGATGCGGAAGCACGCTCGCAGCTGCGCGTCGGTGAAGCGCGCGAAGTCCAGGCGCTGCGCGGGATTGACGACGCTGGGCGCGTCGGCGGGGGCGCCCACGTGTTCCCACGCGGTGTAGTGCTGGCCCCAGAACGCGGTGCCCCAGGCGGCGTTGAGGCCGTCGAGAGAGCCGTAGCGCTCCGCCAGCCAGGCGCGGAACGCGGCGACGGAGGCGGGGGAGTAGTCCTCGCCGACGGGGACGCCGTACTCGTTGTGCACGTGCCACAGCACCACGGCCGGGTGCGCGGCGTAGCGGGCCGCCAGGGCGTCCGCGATGCGGGCGATGGCCGCGCGATACGCGGGGGAGGAGTGGGAGGCCATCCCGCGCGAGCCGAAGCCCATGGTGCGCCCGTCGCGGGTCAGCACGCGCGCCTCGGGGTGGGCGTGGAAGAACCACGCGGGCGGCGACGCGGTGGGCGTGCCGAGGTCGACGTGGATGCCGTTGGCGTGCAGCAGATCGAGAAGGTCGTCGAGCCACGCGAAGTCGAACACGCCCTCGGAACGCTCCAGGAGGGCCCACGAGAAGATGCCGACGCTGACGAGATTCACGCCCGCCTCGCGCATGAGTCGGACGTCCTCGTCCCAGACCGCGCGGTCCCACTGCTCGGGGTTGTAGTCACCGCCGTAGGCGATGCCGTCGAGAGCGGGCCAGGGGGTAACGCGGGTCATGACACTCCATCGGATCGTGGGGCGGTCCAGACTGGGACCGGTCACAGCCTCCGTCGTCCGTGGCGGCGCCCGCAACGTCGGACCCGGCTTCGTTACGTAACTGTGACCGGTCCCAGTCTCGGGCGCGTTCCGTTGATCCGCGGTGCGCGCGGGCCGATAGCATTCCCGCATGGAGCAGACCCCGACCGTGCGTCGCAAGCCGACGATCCGCGACGTCGCGGCGGCCGCGGGGGTGTCGCGTGGCACGGTCTCGCGCGTCATCAACGGCGGGCACTGGGTGTCGCCCGACGCGCGGGCGGCCGTCGAGGACGCCATCGAACGCACCGGCTACACCGCCAACCACGCCGCACGCAGCCTCGCCACCGGTCGCGCGGGATCCCTCGCGTTCCTCATGACCGAGCCGCAGCACCTGCTCTTCGACGATCCGACCTTCGCCCTCCTGCTGCGCGGCGCCGCCGAGGCGCTGTCCAAACGCCAGATGACCCTGGTGCTCCTCATCGCGGGCACCCCCGCCGAGCGCGCGAACGTCGCGCACTACGTCAGCGCCGGGCACGTCGACGGCGTCCTGCTCATCTCCTCGCACGAGGCCGACCCCCTGCTCGAGTCGTTGCTGGATGCCGGCATCCCGACCGTCGCGTGCGGGGTGCCCCTGGGCCACCGCGCCGAGGTGCTCAGCGTCTCGGTCGACGAAGCCGGGTCGGCGCGCACGATGACGGCGCACCTGCGCGCGCAGGGGCACCGGCGCATCGCGATGATCGCCGGACCCGACGACACCCCCGGAGGGCGATTCCGCCTGGTCGGGTTCCGCGACGAGATGGGCGACGACTTCGACCCCGCTCTCGTCGAGGTCGGGGACTACTCGCTCGATTCCGGCGCTCTCGCCATGGAGCGGCTGCTCGAGCGCGCCCCCGACGTCGAGGCCGTGTTCGCGGCATCCGATCTGATGGCCGCCGGGGCGGTGCAGACGCTGCGCCGCGCGGGGCGTCGGGTTCCCCACGACGTCGCCGTCGCGGGCTTCGACGACTCGGGCCTCGCCGCGACGCACGAGCCTCCGCTGACGACGATGCGACAGCCCTGGGAGCAACTGAGCGAGCGCATGGTCACCCTGCTGCTCGACGCGATCGACGGGCGCGAGGTCGAACCGGTGGTGCTGCCGACGACCCTCGTCGTGCGCGGCTCGGCCTGAGCGCCGTCATGCGGTCGGCCGTATCGGTGGCCGCCCGTAGAATCTCCAGGTGACTTCCGGCCGATCCTTCTACATCACGACGCCGATCTACTACCCCAGCGACCTGCCCCACATCGGGCACGGGTACACGACGGTGGCGGTCGACGCGCTCGCGCGCTGGCACCGTCAGGCGGGCGACGACACCTGGATGCTGACCGGCACCGACGAGCACGGGCAGAAGATGCTGCGCGCCGCCGCGGCCAACGGTGTGACCCCGCAGGAGTGGGTCGACAAGCTGGTCACCGAGTCGTGGTTCCCTCTGCTCGAGACCCTCGACGTCGCCAACGACGATTTCATCCGCACGACGCAGCCGCGCCACGAGGAGCGCGTGCAGGAGTTCGTCAAGGCGCTCTACGACCGCGGCTACATCTACGCCGGCGAGTACGAGGCGCTGTACTGCGTCGGTTGCGAGGAGTTCAAGCCCGAGGCCGAGATCGTCGACGGCACGGGCCCCTTCGAGGGGCTCAAGGTCTGCGCGATCCACTCCAAGCCCCTCGAACTGCTGCAGGAGAAGAACTACTTCTTCAAGCTCAGCGAGTTCCAGGACCGCCTTCTCGAGTTGTACAAGACCGAGCCCGACTTCGTGCGTCCCGAGTCGGCGCGCAACGAGGTCGTGTCGTTCGTGCGCAGCGGTCTCAAAGACCTCTCGATCTCGCGCTCCGCGTTCGACTGGGGTATCACGGTGCCGTGGGACCCCTCGCACGTGATCTACGTGTGGGTCGACGCGCTGCTCAACTACGCCACTGCGGTCGGCTACGGAACGGATCCGGAGCAGTTCGCGCGCCGCTGGCCCGCGTTCCACGTGGTCGGCAAAGACATCCTCCGCTTCCACGCCGTCATCTGGCCCGCCATGCTCATGGCCGCGGGTCTCGACGTGCCGCGCGGGGTCTTCGCCCACGGATGGCTGCTCGTCGGCGGCGAGAAGATGTCGAAGTCGAAGCTCACCGGCATCGCGCCCACCGAGATCACCGACGTGTTCGGCTCCGACGCCTACCGCTTCTACTTCCTCTCGGCGATCGCCTTCGGCCAGGACGGATCCTTCTCGTGGGAAGACCTGTCCGCGCGCTACCAGGCCGAGCTCGCCAACGGATTCGGCAACCTCGCCTCGCGCACCGTCGCGATGATCTCGAAGTACTTCGACGGCGTCGTCCCGTCGGCCGGGCCCTCCACCGACCTCGACGCGGCGATCCACACGATCGTGGCGGATGCCGCGACCGCCGCCGACGCCGCCATCGAGCGGTTCCGCATCGACGAGGCCATCGCGGCGATCTGGACGATCGTCGACGCCCTCAACGGCTACATCACCGAGAACGAGCCGTGGGCGCTCGCGAAGGACGAGGCTCAGCGCGAGCGTCTCGGCACGGTGCTGTACACCGCGGCCGAGGGCCTGCGCGCCCTCGCCGTGCTGCTGTCGCCGGTCATGCCGGAGTCGACCGCGAAGCTCTGGGTCGCGCTCGGGGCCGAGGGCTCGATCGGTGCGCTCGCCGACCAGCCGATCCGCGACGCGGGCACCTGGGGCGTGCTGCGTCCGGGGTCGTCGGTCGAGGCGCTGACGCCGCTGTTCCCGCGCGTCGAGCAGGCGTGACCACGGCGGCGTCCGCGCCGGGTGAGGGGTCGGTGCCCCGCCCGGCCGGCTCGACCCCCGTCGACCGCCCCCGTGACACGATCCAGGGCGGCGACCCGAGTCAGTACGTGCGCGAGCGCTCCACCGACGGCCGCCGCGACGTCAGCTATCCGCCCGCGCCCGAGCCCCTCGGCATCCCCGTCTACGACAACCACACGCACCTCGAGATCGAAGACGGCGAGACCGGACTCTCCCTCGACGAGCAGCTCGAACGCGCCCTCGCGGTGGGGGTGCACGGGGTCGTGCAGGCCGGCGGCGACGTCGACTCCTCGCGGTGGTCGGCGTGGGCGGCGCGCTCGCATCCGCGCGTGCTCGCGGCCGTGGCGATCCACCCGAACGAGGCGCCCGTCTACGAGCAGGCCGGAGAGCTGGATGCCGCGATCGCGGTCATCGACGAACTCGCGGGCGAGCCGCGGGTGCGGGCGATCGGCGAGACGGGTCTGGACTTCTTCCGCACCGAGGCCGACGGCATCCCCGCCCAGATCCGCTCGTTCGAGGCGCACATCGCCCTCGCGAAGAAGCACGACATCGCGATGCAGATCCACGACCGCGATGCACACGACGCCGTGCTCGAGACGCTCGCGCGCGTAGGGGCACCCGACAAGACGGTGTTCCACTGCTTCTCCGGCGATGCCGACATGGCGCGCATCGCCGCCGACCGCGGGTACTACCTGTCGTTCGCCGGCAACGTCACCTTCAAGAACGCGCAGAACCTGCGTGACGCCCTCGCGGTCACGCCCCGCGAGCGCATCCTCGTCGAGACCGACGCCCCCTTCCTCACCCCGGTTCCCTACCGCGGACGCCCCAACGCGCCCTACCTCATCCCGGTGACGCTGCGCTTCCTCGCGACGGAGCTCGGGACGGATGCCGACGAGCTCGCGGCCCAGGTCGCCGCGAACACGCTGCGCGTCTACGGCGCCTTCGAGGACTGAGCGCGCCCACGGCCGGCGGAGGTTCGCGGCGCCCGCGCGCCCGCGTCGTTCGCGCTTCGTCGGTGATTCGCGCGTTCTCAGTCTTAGGGCGCCGGATGGGGCTGAGGTTGTGCGGATCGCGGAGGCTACGCCCCAGCCCGCCCGCCCCGGGAATGACGGAGGCCGACGCCCCGTGGGGCGCCGGCCTCTCGGCATCCGGGAACCTCGCCGGCCGGGACACGCCCCGGCCGGCACGCATCCCGCCGGGATCAGGCCTTGGCCGCGTCCTTCGGCTTGCGGACGAACAGGGTCTCGGTCTGCTCGAGCTCCATGCCCTTGGTCTCGGGGATGCGCAGCAGCACGTAGAAGAACGACAGTGCCGCGAACAGGGCGTACATGCCGTAGGTGAGCGGCAGCGACCAGCTCGACATCGCCGGGAACGACACGGTGATGGCGAAGTTCGCGATCCACTGCGCTCCCGCGGCCACGCCGAGGGCCTTGCCGCGGATGCGGCTCGGGAAGATCTCGCCGAGCAGCACCCACACCAGCGGGCCCCACGAGGCGCCGAAGCCGACCACGAACACGTTCGCGGCGACGAGCGCGACCGAGCCCCACGGCGCGGGGAGCGACACGTCCTGGCCCGAACCCGTGGCGAATGCGAACGACAGCGCCATCGCGCCGAGCGAGAGGGTCATCAGCAGCGAGCCGGTGATGAGGATGGGCTTGCGGCCCACCCGGTCGACCAGGAAGATCGCGACGAAGGTGACGACCACGTTCGTGACCGAGGTGATGACCGAGATCAGCAGCGAGTTGCTCTCGTCGAAGCCGACTGCCTTCCAGAGGGTCGTGGAGTAGTAGAAGATCACGTTGATGCCGACGAACTGCTGGAACATCGACAGCAGGATGCCGGTCCACACGATCCCCTGCAGACCCAGCACGGGCCCGCGCAGCGACACGTTCTTGTTCTTGCGGTCGGCCTCGATGGTGTTCGACAGCTCGTTCATCGTCTTGTCGAGATCCGCGGGCGGCACCAGACGCGCGAAGATCGCCTTCGCTTCGTCGCGCTTGCCCTTCGCGAGCAGATAGCGCGGCGATTCGGGAACGGTGAACGACAGGATGCCGTAGACGGCGGCGGGGATCACGCCCACGAGGAACATCCAGCGCCAGGCCTCCAGGCCGAGCCAGAACTGGTTCGCGGCCCCGCCGGCGGAGTTCGCCAGGAGTGCGTCGGAGAGCAGGGCGCCGAAGATGCCGAGCGTGATCGCGAGCTGCTGGAGCGACGCGAGCGAACCGCGGATCTGACGGGGGGCGACCTCGGCGATGTAGGCGGGAGCGACCACCGAGGCGATGCCGATGCCCAGTCCGCTCAGCACGCGCCACAGGATCAGGTCGGGCACGCTGAAGGTGAGCGCCGCACCGATCGACGACACGAAGAAGAGCACCGCGCCGAGCAGCATGACCTTCAGGCGGCCCCAGCGGTCCGAGAGGGCGCCGGCGATGATGGCTCCCACCGCGCAGCCCAGCAGGGCGACGGCGACGACGAACCCGGTGAGGACCTCCCCCAGCTCGAAGTTGCCGTCGACCGCGTCGACCGCGCCGTTTATCACGGAGGAGTCGAATCCGAAGAGGAAGCCGCCCACCGCGGCCGCGACCGAGAGGCCGATGGCGCGGCGCCCGTAGGGGCTTCGCAGGGTGAAGGCGTTTGCGGGGATGGACTGCGTTTGACTCACCTGTCCACGCTACTCCCGGCGTGCTCGCAGCAAGGGTTCTGGCGAAGCCCTGACTACAGTGGAACAATGCCCGTTTCCCTCCTCGGTGCCGCCGAGATCCGTCGGCTCGCCGCCGACCTCGACGTGACCCCGACGAAGAAGCTCGGGCAGAACTTCGTCGTCGACGCCAACACCGTCCGCAAGATCGTGCACGCGGCCCGGGTCACGGCATCCGACCGGGTCGTCGAGATCGGGCCGGGGCTCGGATCCCTCACCCTGGCGATCCTCGAGACCGGCGCCTCGATGGTCGCGGTCGAGATCGACCACCGCCTCGCCGAGCGGCTTCCGTCGACCGTCGCGGCCCACGGCGTTCCCGCCGATCGCCTCACGGTCATCGACGCCGACGCGTTGCGCGTCACCGAGCTCCCCGGCGCGCCCGAGGTGCTCGTCGCGAACCTCCCGTACAACGTCTCGGTTCCCGTCTTGCTGCACTTCCTCGAGACTTTCCCGTCCCTGCAGCGCGGCGTCGTCATGGTGCAGGCCGAGGTGGGGGAGCGGCTCGCCGCCCCTCCCGGGTCGAAGATCTACGGCGCTCCGAGCGTGAAGGCCGCCTGGTACGGGTCATGGCGCCTGGCCGGAACCGTCTCGCGCCAGGTGTTCTGGCCCGTTCCGAACGTCGACAGCGTGCTGGTCGGCTTCGACCGCGACGCCGAGCCGCGCGGCACCGAGGAGCACCGGCTGCGCACGTTCGAGATCGTGGATGCCGCGTTCCAGCAGCGTCGCAAGATGCTGCGGCAGGCGCTCGCCGGCGTCCTGGGCGGTACGGCGGCGGAGGCGTCCGCGCGCCTGGAGGCGGCGGGCGTCGACCCCACGCTCCGCGGCGAACAGCTCACCGTCGACGACTACGCCCGCATCGCGGCATCCTGACCCTCGCGCGTCCGGCCCACCGCCCACGCGCGTCGCCGCCCGTTCGCGTGAGTCGCCGAGAACTGTCGCTTCGGGCTGCGCTCAGGCGACAGTTCTTGGCGACTCGCGCTGATCGCCGCGCCGGGGCGGGCGAATTCTCGTCGTGTTCATCGCGCGTTCCTGAAACATGCCGGTAACATTTCGAGCCAACCGGGAGCATCACGCCGGTGACGAGGTCGTACCCGACGGCCCGAGAGGAACGAGATGCGTTACGCCGAGTACCCCCGTGCCGAGCGGGTGCTGCTGCACCTGAGCGACACCCACCTCCGTGCCGGCGGTGCGCCGCTGTACGACGACGTCGACTCCGAGGCCTACCTCGCCCGGGCGGTCGCGTCGATCGAGGCCTCCGGCATCCGTCCGAACGCCCTCGTCTTCACGGGCGACCTCGCCGACTTCGGCGAGACCGACGCGTACGACCGCGTGCGCGCCCTCGTCGAGCCGCTCGCGGAGCGACTGGCCACGCGCGTGGTCTGGGTCATGGGCAACCACGACGACCGTGCGGCCTTCCGCTCGCGGCTGCTGCCCGGTGAAGACGCGGCCGATCCGACCGACCCGGTCGACCGCGTCGACGAGTTCGACGGACTGCGCATCGTCACCCTCGACACCTCGGTTCCGGGGGCCCACCACGGCGAGGTCACCCCGGCGCAGCTGCGCTGGTTGGCCGAGGTGCTCGCCACTCCGGCGCCGCTGGGCACCATCCTCGCGATGCACCACCCGCCGGTGCCGAGCGTCCTCGACCTCGCCGCCTCGGTCGAGCTGCGCGACCAGCGCAGCCTCGCGCAGGTGCTGCGCGGCACCGACGTGCGCGCGATCCTCGCCGGGCACCTGCACTACTCGACCTTCGCGACGTTCGCCGGCATCCCCGTGTCGGTGGCCTCGGCCACCTGCTACACGCAGGACCTCATGGTCCCCGTGGGCGGGACGCGCCCCCAGGATGCCGCGCAGGGGTTCAACCTCGTGCACGTCTACGACGAGACGGTCGTCCACTCCGTGGTGCCCCTCGCGGCGAGCGCCGCGCTGCAGTACGTCGACGCCGAGGAGTCGCAGCGTCGCCTGCACGAGGCGGGGATCGCCGTCCCCGCGTCGCGCGAACTCAGCGGACGGGTGTCGCCGCCGACGACGCCGCTGCCGATCCTGCGCTGACCGCCGGCTTCTCCCACGGCGCGGCGACCGGGAAGTACCGCTCGAGGCACGCGCGCAGGGCGGGAACGCGCACTTCCTCGGGGATCTCGGGGACGCTGCCGTCGTTGAGGCAGAACATGTCGGTGTCGCGGCGCGAGACCAAGCGCTCCATGGTGCGCAGCGAGTCGAGCTGCGTGGTCTGCACGTAACGGGTACGGGGCTCAGTGGTCACGATCGCGCGACCGGTGGCCAGCGCGTAGTAGTGGTAGAGGCTGTTGGTCACCGAGATATCGGTCGCCGAGCGGAACCGGCTCGCCGCGGTGCGGGCGTAGTCGTCGGCGAACTCGCGCTCGAGCTCGAACGCGACGGAGCGGCGCAGCGGGGTCGCGCAGTGCTCGAGGTCGAGGGTGATGACGCGACCGAAGCGCTCCTTCAGCAGGGCGCGGTTCACGCGGAGGCCGTTGTCGTGGCCCGAACGCTCGACGTGCGCGGGGCCGCTGCCGATGCGGACGCCGCTCTCGACGAACCGGCTGACCCCGCCGCCGCTGAAGAAGAGCTCGGGGGTCACGGGGCGGCCGAAGAACATGTCGTCGTTGCTGTAGAGGAAGTGCTCGGCCAGGCCCGGGATGCGGTGCAGCTGCGCCTCGACGGCGTGCGAGTTGTGCGTGGGGAGTACCGAGGGGTCGGCGAAGAACTCCTCGCTGCGCACGATCGTCACCTTCGGGTGGTCGGCGAGCCACTCGGGAGTGGGGGAGTCGGTCGCGATGAAGATGCGGCGCACCCACGGCGCGTACATGTGGACGCTGCGCAGGGCGTAGCGCAGCTCGTCGACCTGGCGGTAGCGGGCGGCGTTGTCGTCGCCGTCGCCGACGACGTAGCCCTTCATGCGGGCGGCGCGCTGCCGCTGGAACTCGCTCGATGAGCCGTCCACCCACGAGAACACCATGTCGACCTCGGCGGTGAACTCGTTGGGGTGAGGGTCGAACATGCCCGACACGGTCGTCCAGCGACGGCCGTAGCGCTCGATCTCGACGAGGTCGAGGTCGGCCGCGGCGAAGCGGCGGCGGGTGAGGGCGCTGGGCCGCGGGGCCTCGATGGTCTTGTCGCCGAACCGCCAGAGCTCGAGGCGCGGCGCGAGCGAGGCGCCGTAGCGGTACGAGCCCTCGGTCGAGGTGCGCGGACGGAAGACCGCGTACGCCTGCACCGAACCGGTCGACGGGTGCACGCTGTGCGCGGGAACGGGGTCTTCGCCGCGCGCCTTGAGGTAGAACGGCCCCAGTTCGGGGTCGCGCAGCGCGGTGAGCGCGGCTTCCGCGTCGGCGGTGTCGACGACGAGCTTGGGGCGGCGGTTGGCGTCGCGCACCAGGAGGACGCGGACGCCCGCGTCCTCGATGGCGGATGCCGCGGTCAGCAGGTCGTCGCTCTCGGCGATCGAGGGCGTCGAGTGGTCGTCGACCACGTGCAGGATGCCGTCGTGCATCCGGATATCGGAGCGGGAGAGCAGCGCGCGCCAGGGGTCGGTGTCGATCGACAGGGGGACCATCGGGCGCATACTGCCTCCTCGGGGGATAGGTGACGGGTTCCGGACACCGTAGGGTTCCGGGGTTACGAAGACGTTTCGGCGGCGGCGCCGAACGGCGGGGAGCGGAGCGCTACTGTCGAAGAGTGACTTTCATCGCTCGCTCCGGCCCGGTCTTTCCCGAACCGCCGTACGAGCGACGGCGGGAAGCGGGCCGACATTCCAGTTTCGCACACGCCGGGGCGGGTCGGCGCACGAGCGGACGGGGCCGTCGATGAGCCTCGCGACGCCCGCGTCCGTGCGCGTGCGCGCGCCCGGGAAGATCAACGTCTTCCTCGAGGTCGGCGACGTCCAGGCCGACGGGTACCACGAGCTGGCCACGGCCTTCCAGGCCGTCTCGCTGTACGAGGAGATGGTGGCGACGCCGTCCGACGACATCACCCTGTCGGTGACGGCGAAGGGACCGGTCGACATCGAGGGCGTGCCCACCGATGACCGCAACCTGGCCGTGCGGGCAGCCCGTCTGCTCGCGCGCACGGCCGGCGTCGACCGCGGAGCGCATCTCGCGATCCGCAAGTCCGTGCCGGTGGCGGGAGGCATGGGCGGGGGCTCCGCTGACGCCGCCGCCGCGCTCGTGGCGTGCGATGCGCTGTGGGGACTCGGAACGCCGACGTCCGAGCTCGCGCACCTGGCCGCGCAGCTCGGCGCCGACGTGCCCTTCGCCCTCCTCGGCGGAACGGCGGTGGGCACCGGTCGCGGAGACGAGCTCAGCCCGGCGCTGGCGCGCGGGCGCTTCGACTGGGTGCTGGTGCCGAACGAGGTCGGAATGTCGACGCCCGTGGTCTATGGCGAGCTCGACGCCCACCGCGAGCGGCACGCCGTCGACATCGGTCCGGCTCCGCGGGTGCCGGGCGTCGACCCCGCGGTGCTCCACGCGCTCCGACAGGGGGATGCCGAGATGCTCGCCCCCGCGCTCCGCAACGACCTGCAGGCACCCGCGCTGCACCTGCGCCCGGATCTCGCCCGCGTGCTCGAACGGGGCGAGAGCTCCGGAGCGCTGGCCGGGATCGTCTCGGGATCCGGCCCGACCCTGGCCTTCCTCGCCGCCGACGAGGCGTCGGCGATCGATCTGCAGGTGACGCTGAGCGCGGCGGGGCTCGTCGCCCTCCACGTCCACGGTCCCGTGCCCGGGGCGCGCGTCGTCTGAGGGCTCCACGGCTCCCGGTCCCTTCGACGAGCTCAGGGACCTCGGATGCGGCGGAGGTGGCTGAGCCTGTCGAAGCCACCGGTAGCCGTGCGCTCGCGGTGCTCAGGGACCTCGGATGCGACAGAGGTGGCTGAGCCTGTCGAAGCCACCGGTAGCTGTGCGCTCCCGGTCCCTTCGACGAGCTCAGGGACCTCGGATGCGACAGAGGTGGCTGAGCCTGTCGAAGCCACCGGGCCCCGGCAGCCGCGGCACCATAGCCCAGGTCGACACACGGGGCAATCTTCGTTCCGCTGCGCCTCGCGATCGCTAGCCTCGACCGAGGTGGAGCGCCACCGCTGGGTGCCGTGCCCGCGGGGTTCCACGAAGGGGGTTTCCCATGAAGGCAGTGCTCGACGGCGTCGTGATCGCCGAAGCCGACCGCGACGACCTGGCGTCGATCGAGGGCAACTGGTACTTCCCGCCGCAGGCGGTGCGCGAGGGGGCCCTGGAGAAGAGCCCCACGGCCTACACCTGCCCGTGGAAGGGTGCCGCGCAGTACTGGAACGTCTCCCTCGACGGAGCCGAGCTGAAAGACGGCGCCTGGTCGTACCCCGACCTGCGCGACGGTGCGGTCGAGCGGGTCGGAAAGGACTTCGCCGGCTACGTGGCCTTCGACCGCAAGGTCGTGGTCTCCGACTGAGGCGGCGATTCGCATGATCGAGTTCTCGGCCGTCTCCAAGGTCTTCCCCGACGGCACCCGGGCCGTCGACGATTTCCACCTCGTCATCCCGTCGCGCAAGACGACGGTGTTCGTCGGGTCGTCCGGATGCGGCAAGACCACCCTCCTCCGCATGATCAACCGCATGGTCGAGCCCTCGTCGGGCACGATCTCGATCGACGGCGACGACATCGGCGGCAAGCCCGCCGTGCAGCTGCGGCGCAGCATCGGCTACGTGATGCAGAACTCCGGACTCCTGCCGCACTTCACGGTGGCCGACAACATCGCGACCGTTCCCGTCCTGCAGGGGCAGAACCGCAAGACGGCGCGCACGCGCGCCCTCGAGCTCATGAAGACCGTCGGCCTCGACACCGCGATGGCCGACCGCTACCCGAGCCAGCTCTCGGGCGGCCAGCAGCAGCGCGTCGGCGTCGCCCGCGGTCTCGCCGCCGACCCGAACATCCTGCTGATGGACGAGCCTTTCGGCGCGGTCGACCCGATCGTGCGCGACGAGCTGCAGCAGGAGCTGCTGCGCCTGCAGAGCGAGATCGGCAAGACCATCGTGTTCGTCACGCACGACATCGACGAGGCGTTCCTGCTCGGCGACCAGGTCGTCATCTTGGAGAAGGGCGCCAAGATCGCCCAGGTCGGCACGCCGAGCGAGATCGTGGAGAACCCCGCGAGCGACTTCGTGGCGAGCTTCATCGGCGCGGTCAAGGGCAAGCGCGCCCTCCACCTGAAGCAGACGGCGACCGGGACGGTCGTCGTGGACGCCGAGGGGCGCACGCAGGGCTCCCTCGTGGAGGACGCGCGCCCGTGAACTGGGTCGGCAACAACCTCGACCTGATCGGGCAGCTGACGCTGGTGCACCTGCGTCAGAGCCTGATCGCGCTCGTCGTGGGCTTCGTCATCAGCATCCCGCTCGGCTGGGTCGCCTGGCGCTACCGCCTCGTGCGCAGCGGCGTCATCACCATCACGGGACTGCTGTACACGATCCCCTCCCTCGCCCTGCTCATCCTCGTCCCCGTGGTGACCGGCTGGTACAGCATCGTCAGCGAGACCAACCTCATCGTCGCCCTCGCCATCTACGCGGTGGCGATTCTGGTGCGCGCGGTCGCCGACGGGCTCGATTCAGTGGATGCCGGGGTGCGCCAGGCATCCACGGCGATCGGCTACGGCTCGTTCCGCCGCTTCGTCGCGGTGGAGTTCCCGCTCGCCGGACCCGTGGTGCTCGCGGGTCTGCGCGTGGCCTCGGCGAGCACGATCGCACTGGCCACGGTCGGCATCCTGGTCGGCATCCAGAACATCGGCTACCTGTTCACCAACGGTCTGCAGCGGCGCATCATCCCCGAGGTGTTCGCGGGGGTCGTCGCGGTGGTGGTGCTCGCGCTCGTCATCGACCTGGTGCTCGTGCTCGCGGGGCGCCTGCTCATGCCGTGGACCCGGCGCGTGTCGGCCACGCCGTCCCGTCGGCGCGCACGGACGGCGGTGCCCGCATGAACCTTCTCGGAGACGCCATCGGGTGGATCTTCTCCGGCGACCCGGGTCGCGGATTCGACGCCATCCCGCTCGCCATCGGCGTGCAGCTGCTCTACACGCTGATCGCCGTCGTCATCGCGGGCGTCATCGCGATCCCGCTCGGGTGGTACATCGGTCACACCGGCAAGGGGCGCGAGATCGCGGTCGCCATCTCGGGTGCGGCGCGCGCCATCCCCTCGTTCGGCCTGCTCATCCTGCTCACCCTGCTCCTGGGCGTGCTGCACAAGCCCGAGGCGGCGGTCATCTCGTTCGTCGTCCTCGCGATCCCGTCCCTCCTCGCCGGTGCGTACACGGGCTTCGAGGCGATCGACCGCCGCGTCATCGACGCCGGCCGGTCGATGGGCATGACCGAGGCGCAGATCCTCTGGCGCATCGAGGTGCCGCTGGGCCTGCCGCTGCTGGTCGGCGGCATCCGTGCGGCGACGCTGCAGGTGCTGGCGACGGTGACCATCGCCGCCTACATCGGTCTCGGCGGGCTCGGGCAGTACATCATCGCCGCGATCCCGCTGCGCCGCTTCGACATCCTCATCGGCGGCGCGATCCTCGTGGCCGTGCTCGCCCTCGTCATCGACGGACTGTTCGCCCTGCTCCAGCACCTCGTCGTGCCCCGCGGCATCCGTGCCGCCGGTTCCGCGCAGCCGCAGCGGCGCTCCGCCCGCCAGCGCCGTGCCGAGGCCATCGCCGTCGGTGCGCCCGCCGCACCCGCCACGACTCCCTGACCCACCCGAATCCCGCATCACCAGAAAAGAGAGCACCCATGTTCACAGCACGAACCCGGAAGGGCCTCGGCGTCTTCGCCGGCCTCGCTGTCGCCTCCGTCGCCCTCGCCGGCTGCAGCGGCGGCTCGAGCGACCCGCTGAGCAACGGCGGCGGAGACGCGTCGGCGTCGTCGGACACCATCGTCGTCGGCTCGCAGGCCTACTACTCGAACGAGATCATCGCCGAGATCTACGCGCAGGCCCTCGAGGGCGCCGGCAAGACGGTGACCCGCCAGTTCCAGATCGGTCAGCGCGACGCGTACATCCCGCTGCTCGAGGACGGCACCGTCTCGGTGTTCCCCGAGTACACGGGCAACCTCCTGCAGTTCTTCGACGCCGAGACGACCGCCCGCACCGCGGACGACGTCTACGCGGCTCTGCCCGCGGCGCTGCCCGAGGGCCTCGAGGTCCTCGACCAGTCCGAGGCGACCGACCAGGACTCGTACACCGTGACGAAGGCCTTCGCCGACGCGAACGGCCTCACGAGCATCGCCGACCTGTCCAAGGTCACCTCGGGTCTGACCCTCGGCGGCAACGCCGAGCTCGCCGAGCGCCCCTACGGCCCCACCGGACTGCAGTCCACCTACGGCGTGAACGTGCAGTTCTCGCCCACCGGTGAGACCACGGTCGACGACCTCGTCGCCGGCACCATCCAGGTCGCCAACGTCTACACCGCCGACCCGCGCATCCAGACCGACGACCTCGTCACGCTGACCGACCCGAAGGGCCTGTTCCTCGCGTCGAACGTCGTGCCGGTGGTCAACTCGAGCATCGCGTCCGACGTGTCCGACGTGCTGAACAAGGTCAGCGCGGCGCTGACCCCCGAGGGCCTCGTCGAGCTGAACGTGAAGTCGACCGTCGACCAGGAGTCGACGCCCGACATCGCCAAGGAGTGGCTCGCCGCCAACGGCTTCTGAGCCCCTCCACCCGCCACGGGGCCGTCCGGTTCGCCGGGCGGCCCCGTCGTGGTTGCGGCGGAGTGTCGTCCGGTTCGCCGGGCGGCCCCGTCGTGGTTGCGGCGGAGGCGCCCGGCGCGCGCGAGACGGCGTTCTGCTGACATTTCGGCGGCATCCTGCAACCGAGTTGTCAGGGCGATGCTGTTTCGCGGGCTGACCGCCCCGCCCCGCCCCACCGAGCCCCGCTCCGCGCCGCCCCGCCCCGCCCTGCTCCGCCACCGAGCCCACGCCCCGCATCGCGTTCCCGCCCGCCGCAGTGCGGACCGGGCAGCGGATGCCGGGAGCCCGGCCACCGCGTAGCCTGGGACGGATATGGCACATCTGCTCGGGGGCGAAGCCCTGCACCTGGAATACCCGACCAAGGTCGTCTTCGACTCCGTCTCGCTCGGCGTGAACGAGGGCGATCGCATCGGCATCGTCGGCCGCAACGGCGACGGCAAGTCGAGCCTGCTCGGCATGCTCGCCGGCATCCGCGAGCCCGACGGCGGGCGCGTGACGGTGCGCGGCGGGGTGACCGTGGGGGTGCTCGACCAGCAGGACACCCTCGACGACGACGACACGATCGGCCACGCGGTGGTCGGTGACCGGCCCGAGCACGAGTGGGCGGGCGACGCCCGCACGCGCGACGTCATCGCGGGGCTTCTCGGCGACCTGCCGTGGGACGCGCGGCTCGGCGACCTGTCCGGAGGCCAGCGCCGCCGGGTCGCCCTCGCAAAGCTGCTGTCGGGCGACTGGGACGTGCTCTTCCTCGACGAGCCCACCAACCACCTCGACGTCGAGGCCATCACATGGCTCGCCGGACACCTCAAGAAGCGCTGGGCGCCGTCGGCCGGCGGACTGCTCGTCGTCACGCACGACCGGTGGTTCCTCGACGAGATCTGCAACACCACGTGGGAGGTGCACGACCGGATCGTCGAGCCCTTCGAGGGCGGGTACGCGGCCTACATCCTGCAGCGCGTCGAGCGCGACCGCCAGGCGGCATCCATCGAGCAGCGCCGACAGAACCTCGCCCGCAAGGAGCTCGCGTGGCTGCGCCGCGGAGCCCCGGCGCGCACCTCGAAGCCGAAGTTCCGCATCGACGCGGCCAACGAGCTCATCGCCGACGTGCCCGAGATCCGCGACAAGGTCGCGCTGCAGTCCCTCGCGGTCGCTCGCCTCGGCAAGGACGTGGTCGACCTGCTCGACGCGGGCGTCGCGTTCGGCGACAAGACGGTGCTGAGAGACGTCGAGTGGCGCATCGCGCCGGGGGAGCGCACCGGCATCCTGGGTGTGAACGGCGCCGGCAAGTCGACCCTGCTCAACCTCGTCACCGGGTCGCTCGAGCCGACGTCCGGGCGGGTCAAGCGCGGGAAGACCGTCAAGGTGGCCACGCTGAGCCAGCGGTTGGACGAACTGGACCAGCACCTGAACGACCCGGTGCGCGTGGTGATCTCCAACCTCCGCACCACCTACGCCTTCGGCACCGGATCGAAGGCCCAGGAATTGACTCCCGGGCAGCTGCTGGAGCGTCTCGGATTCTCGAGCGCCCAGCTCTCGACACCGGTCAAAGACCTCTCGGGTGGGCAGAAGCGCCGCCTGCAGCTGCTGCTCGTCATCCTCGACCAGCCCAACGTGCTCATCCTCGACGAGCCCACCAACGACCTCGACACCGACATGCTCGCGGCGATGGAAGACCTGCTCGACTCGTGGTCGGGCACCCTCATCGTCGTCTCGCACGACCGGTACTTCCTCGAGCGCGTCACCGACCAGCAGTACGCGATCCTCGACACGAAGCTCCGCCACCTCCCCGGGGGAGTCGACGAGTACCTGCGCCTGCGGGCGCTCCAGGATGCCGAGCCCTCCCGCCCCGCGGCATCCGGTGCTCCGACGACCCCCGCGGGCCTGCAGGGGGCCGATCTCCGCGCCGCGCAGAAGGAGGCTTCGGCCGCCGAGCGCAAGATCGAGAAGCTGCAGCAGCAGATCGATCGGGCCAAGGCCGCCCTCGCCGACCACGATCAGGCCGACTACGTCGGTCTCGGCAGGGAGATGGAACGCATCGGCGCGATGGAGGCGGAGCGCGACGAGCTCGAAGGGCGCTGGTTCGAACTGACCGAGGCGATCGGCTGACGCCGCCTCGCGGGAGACACCGGCGCGATCCCGCGCCGCGCGCGGTCGCCGCGGGCGGTCAGTGGATCGCGTACTCGAGGATGGCGATGAACACGCCGAGGCACGCGGTCGCGAACGCGCCGAGCAACCGCACGGGCAGGCGCGCACCACGGCGACGGTACGCGCTGTAGCCGAGCAGGCCGAGGACGACGAAGGTCGACAACATCGACAGGTCGGCGGCGTCGTCGATCGAGACGCCGGTCAGACCCGCCCACACGAGCACCAGCACCGACGGTACCGACGCGTAGAGCATCCCGGCCCCGTGACGCATGCCCTCGCGGGTGGCGTGGCGCAGGCCGTGGTCGGCGTGCTCGGTGAGGGTGTGCGCGAACACGTGCGCGATGAAGAAGACGATGAGCGAGGTCGACGCGCTCAGCAGCACCTCCCACACCGATTCGGCGTGGTCGTCGGCGATGGTGACGAAGGCCGCGAATACGATCAGGCCGTAGATCGCGGCGGGGGAGCGGAAACGCACGTCGAACCAGGCGCGCACGCGCGCCCACCGCGACGGGGTCGTGGTCGACGCGCTCACGCGTCGAACCCGAGGCTGAGCTTGCGCAACAGGGTCGCCAGGCGCTCGCGGTCGCTCTTGGCGAGGCCCTCCAGCAGCAGGGCCTCGGCGTCGACGAGGCGGGTGATCGCGGCATCCACCCGCACGCGTCCGTCGTCGGTCAGGGTCACGAGGATGCTCCGTCCGTCGCCGGGGTCCGCTTCGCGGCGCACGAAACGGCGGGCGACGAGCCGGTCGATGCGGTTGGTCATCGTTCCGCTCGAGACGAGGGTCTGCTGCAGCAACTGCTTGGGGCTCAGCTGGTACGGCTCGCCCGCGCGTCGCAGCGCCGACAGCACGTCCCACTCCCACGACTCGATGTCGCTGCGTCGGAAGGCCTCTTTGCGCGCGATGTCGAGGTGGCGTGAGAGGCGGGCGACGCGCGAGAGCACTTCGAGCGGCGAGAAGTCGAGGTCGGGTCGCTGCCGCATCCACGCGTCGACGATGCGGTCGACCTCGTCGCTGTCCCGGCTCACGGTCTCATTATGGCCTTCGCCGCCGCGCGGACCGTCGCGAGGGGGCGGTGTCTGGCAGACTTGACCGGTGCCCGCGGGCACGGTCCGCCGTGGTGTAACGGCAGCACGACAGCCTTTGGAGCTGTTAGGTCCAGGTTCGAATCCTGGCGGCGGAGCATGACATCACCGACCGAGTTGGCCGTCGTCGTCCTCGCTGCGGGTCAGGGCACCCGCATGCGGTCGCGTCTCCCCAAGGTGCTCCACCCGGTGGGCGGTCGACCGCTCGTCGGGCACGTGCTCGACACCGCGGCATCCCTCGATCCGGCGCGCATCGTCGTGGTCGTCCGGCACGAGCGCGAGCTCGTCGCCGAGACGGTCGCGGAGCTCGCTCCCGGCGTCGTCGTGGTCGACCAGGACGAGGTCCCGGGCACGGGGCGCGCGGTCGAGGCCGCCCTCGACGCGCTCGACGGGTTCGAGGGCGACGTGCTCGTGCTCAGCGCCGACGTGCCGCTGCTCGAGACCGGCACCCTGACCGAGCTTCTCGCCACGCACCGCACCGGCGGAACGGCGGTCACCCTGCTCAGCGCCCGTGTCGACCAGCCCTTCGGCTACGGCCGCATCCTGCGCGACGAGACCGACGGCGTGCGACGCATCGTGGAGCAGAAGGATGCCACGGCCGACGAGGCCGCGGTCACCGAGATCAACGTCGGCGTCTACGTCTTCCAGGCGGCACCGCTGCGCGCACAGCTCGCCCTCGTCGGCACGGCCAACGCGCAGGGCGAGAAGTACCTCACCGACGTGATCGGCCTCCTGCGCGACGCGCAGCTCGGGGTCGCGGCATCCGTCACCTCCGACGCCGCGGCCGCGCTCGGCGTGAACGACCGCGTGCAGCTGTCCGAGGCCGGACGCACGCTGAACGCCCGCACCGTGCGGCGGTGGCAGCTCGAGGGCGTCACGGTCGTCGACCCGGCGACGACCTGGATCGACGTCACCGCGACGCTCGCCCCCGACGTGACGATCCTGCCGAACACGCACGTGCGCGGGGCCACGGTCATCGCCGCGGGCGCGACCATCGGTCCCGACACCAGCCTCGTGGACTGCGAGATCGGCGAGGACGCCACCGTCACCCGCACCGACGGCACGCTCGCGGTCGTCGAGGCCGGCGCGACGGTGGGCCCGTTCGCCTACCTCCGTGCGAACGCGCGGGTCGGCGTCAACGGAAAGGTCGGAACCTTCGTCGAGGTGAAGAACTCCTCGATCGGCGAGGGCAGCAAGGTCCCGCACCTGTCGTACATCGGCGACACCGAGATCGGGCGCGGGGTCAACCTCGGCGCCGGCGCGATCACCGCGAACTACGACGACATCGCCAAGCACCGCACGGTGATCGGCGACGAAGTGCACAGCGGATCGCACAACGTCTTCGTGGCGCCGGTTACGATTGGAGCCGGTGCCAAGACGGGTGCCGGGGCGGTGATCCGCAAGGACGTTCCGGCCGGTGCTCTGGCGCTCAGCGTGTCCCCCCAGCGCAACATCGAGGGGTGGGTCGAGAAGAACCGACCGGGCACCGCGGCGGCCGACGTGGCCGCGCGGGCTCGGGCTGAACAGGAAGCGGCCGATGGCTCGTAAGAAGAATCGTGTAGACCTCGACCGCGACAACGGGATCGCCCCCGGACTCGTCGCCAAGACCAAGAAGCGGCTCGTCGTCGCCTCGGGCCGCTCGCACACCGAGCTGGCCGCGCAGGTCGCCCAGCACCTGGGGACCGAGCTGGCCCCCACCGAGCACCGCACCTTCGCCTCGGGCGAGATCTACACCCGCTTCGAGGTGTCGATCCGCGGATGCGATGTGTTCGTCGTGCAGTCCTTCGGCCCGCCCGTGAACGAGTGGCTCATGGAGCTGCTCATCATGCTCGACGCCCTCAAGCGCGCCTCGGCCAAGCGCATCACGGTCGTCGCCCCGTACTTCCCGTACTCGCGTCAGGACAAGAAGGGCCGCGGTCGCGAGCCGATCAGCGCGCGCCTCGTCGCCGACCTGCTCAAGACCGCGGGCGCCGACCGCATCATGAGCGTCGATCTGCACGCCGCGCAGATCCAGGGCTTCTTCGACGGCCCCGTCGACCACCTCTTCGCCAAGCCCGTGCTGCTCGAGCACTTCGAGCAGGGCTTGACCGGTGAAGACCGCGAGACCCTGACCGTCGTCTCTCCCGACATGGGCCGCGTGCGCGTCGCCGACACCTGGTCCGACAGCCTCGGCGCGCCGCTCGCGATCATCCACAAGCGCCGCGACCCGAAGGTCGCGAACCAGGTCTCGGTGCACGAGATCGTCGGTGACGTGAACGGCCGCACCTGCCTCCTCGTCGACGACATGATCGACACCGGCGGAACGATCCAGAAGGCCGCGCAAGCCCTCAAGGCCTCCGGCGCCCGCAAGGTCATCGTCGCCGCGACCCACGCGATCTTCAGCGACCCCGCGACCGAGCGTCTGCAGGATGCCGCGATCGACCAGGTCGTCGTGACCGACACGGTTCCGATCCCCGAGGAGCGCCGTTTCGAGCGGCTCGAGATCCTCCCGATCGCGCCGCTGCTCGCGCGCGCGATCCACGAGGTCTTCGAGGACGGCTCGGTCACGAGCATGTTCGGCGGCGACGCCTGAGCGCTTATCCTGCCCTCCCGTGACGCAGCCGTCTCCCCCTCGGGAGGCGGCTGCGCCCGTTCTCCGGCCGGCCGAGGGCGTGAGCCGGCGCGGTCCGCGGTGCGGGCGTGGGGTCGTGTCCGGTTCCGGTCTCGATGCCGGCGCAGCCGCGCGCTCCGCGCGTGCCGTCGTGCGGAGTCCGCCGCGACACGCCGTCTCCGGATGCCGCGGCGCGGCGTGTCGAGTGGGATCTCCGCAGGACGGTCGGGGGGACGGCCCGCCCTCGCTCATAGCCCGCACAAAACAATGAACCGGGGAGCGGTGAAGGTCGTGTCCCTACCGTGAGTACGAACGCGCCGCGAGGCACGACCGAAGGAGGACCCTCATGATCCGCACCACAGCCGTACCCCGTCCCGTCCGCGTCAGCACCGCCCTGCTGGGCGTCGCCGGCATCGTCACCCTCGCCGGGTGCTCGACGGGCGCGTCCGACGCCGCCGCTCCCGCCCCGGCCGAGACGACGACCGCGCCCACCGCGTCGTCGGCCCCGAGCACGAGTGCCTCGGATTCCACGAGCTCCGCCTCCGGCACCTACACGGACGGCACCTACGAGGCGACGGGGCAGTACTCCACCCCCGAGAGCGTCGAGACGATCGACGTGACCCTCACGATCGCCGGCGACACCGTCACCGCGGTCGAGGTGACCGGCGACCCGCAGGCGGCCGAGTCGAAGCGCTACCAGAGCGAGTTCATCGGCGGCATCCGAGACGAGGTCGTGGGCAAGAAGCTCGACGAGATCTCGGTGAGCAAGGTCGCGGGATCGTCGCTGACGAGCGGCGGCTTCAACAAGGCGGTCGACACGATCAAGACCGAGGCCAAGGCCTGACCGACATGAGCATTCCGACCGCGACGGGTTCCACCTGGACCTTCGACGCGATCGGCACGTCGTGGGCGATCGATTCGGCCGCTCCGCTGCCGTCGATCGCCCGCGACGCGGTCTCCGCCGTGATCGAGCGCTTCGACCGCGCGTGGTCGCGCTTCCGCGACGACTCGCTCGTGACGGCCCTCGCGGAGGGGCGCACGGCATCCGTCGCCCTGCCCGTCGAGACGGACGCGGACACGGATGCGGATGCGATGTTCTCGCTGTACGACGAGCTCGACCGGGCGACCGCCGGCGCGGTGAACCCCCTCGTCGGAGACTCCCTCGCCCGACTCGGTTACGACGCCCGCCTCACCCTCGCGCCCCGGGGGGACGCCCGCCCGGCCGCCGCGTGGCGCGACGTGCTGTCGTGGTCGGACGGAGAGCTCGCGCTCGCCCGCCCGGCGACGGTGGACGTCGGCGCCGTGGGCAAGGGGCGGCTCGTCGACCTCGTGCTCGCGGCCCTGGCCCCGCTCGTCGACGGCGACCTCGTCGTCGACGCCTCGGGAGACCTCGCGGTGCGCGGGGCGGCCGTGCGGATCGGTCTCGAGCACCCCTACGACCCCACGCGCGCGATCGGAGTGGTCACGGTCGAGAACGCGGCGCTGTGCGCCTCGGCGATCAACCGTCGAGCCTGGGGCGACGGGCTGCACCACGTCCTCGACGCCCGCACCGGTGTCCCCGTCCGCGCGTACGCGGCGACCTGGGCGCTCGCCGACACCGCGATGCGCGCCGACGCCCTCGCCACGGCGCTGTTCTTCGACGGAGGGCCCGAGCTCGCGGCATCCTGGAACGCGCCCTGGGTACGCATGAGCACCGACGGGCGCGTCGAATGGTCGCCCGGTTTCCCGGGCGAGATCTTCTCCTGACCCTCTTCACCCCTCGGAAGGGATCCCTGTCATGAGCACCACGCTCACCGCCGGTTCGACCCGCGTGCTCGGCGTGATCGGCCGCGTCTCGATGTACCGCTTGATCCTGTCGTCGCTGGGGCTGCTCGCCGTCATCGCCCTCGTGCTCTCGTTCGCGGGGCTCGTCGTGCCCGACCCGCTCGAACTGGTCGTGAGCGCCGTCGTGCTGGTCGCCGCGTGCGCGGTGACCGATCTCGTCGCGCAGGGCCTGCTCCGCTCCCCGCGCCGCCTCGAGTCCTCGCTCATCACGGCAGCGATCCTGCTGTTCGTCCTGCGCCCCACCGTCGAGCCGCTCGGGCTGGCCGGTCTCGCCCTGGCCGGGGTGGTGGCATCCGGATCGAAGTACCTGCTCGCGTGGCGCGGGCGCCACCTCTTCAACCCCGCCGCGACCGGCGCCAGCGTGCTGACGATCGTGAGCATCTGGGCTCCCGACCTGGGGTCTTCGGCGTGGTGGGTGGGTTCGCCGTGGCTGGCCGCCCCGGTGATCGTGCTGGGCGTCCTGCTGCTCCTGCGTACCGACAAACTCCCGATCGTCACGACGTTCTGGATCGTGGCGATGGCGGTCGCGTTCACACGCACGACGATCCAGTTCACGGCGGCCGGCTTCCCGGTCGACGTGCCGGCGGTGCTGCTGCAGGTGGCGTTCTCGTCGCCCTTCCTCTTCCTCGGTGCGTTCATGCTGTCGGAGCCGCTGACCCTGCCCCCGCGGCGCGCCCAGCAGATCGTCGTGGCCGTGGTCGTCGGCATCCTGGCCGGCTGGCCCCTCCCGATCGGCGACATCACGCTCGGCCAGGAGCGCGCCCTGCTGGTGGGCAACCTCGTGGCGTTCCTGTTCTGCCTGCGGCAGGCGGTGCGTCTGCGCGTCGAGCGTCGACGCGATCTGACCCCCACGGTGCGCGAACTCACGTTCCACGCGGCGCGTCCCTTCTCGTTCGCGCCCGGCCAGTACCTCGAACTCGACGTACCGCATCGCCGCCCCGACCGTCGCGGCACGCGGCGCGAATTCTCGATCGCCTCGGCCCCCGAAGACCTGCCCGAGGTGCGCATCGCCTACAAGGACGGGTCGCAGTCGTCGTACAAGCGCGCCCTCGCCGCCGTCGAACAGGGCTCGACGCTCGCGGTCACGGGGGTGTGGGGGGACTTCGTGCTGCCCGCGCGTCCGACCACGCCGGTGCTCCTGGTGGCCGCCGGTATCGGCGTGACCCCGTTCGTCGCGCAGCTGCGCCACCTCGTCGCCTCCGGCCAGGAGCGCGACGCGGTGCTGGTGTACGTCGTCTCGGAGGCGGCGGAGCTCGCCTTCCGCGACGACATCGCCGCCAGCGGCATCCCGGTCGTCGTCTTCTCGCGCGACGAGCCGCGAGACCTCCCGTCGGGCTGGACGTGGGCAGGACCGGAGCGGGTGGATGCCGAGGCGCTCGTCCGCGTCGTCCCCGACCTCGCCGAGCGCGCGGCCTACGTCTCGGGTCCGCCGCGGCTGATCTCGGCGCTGTCGCCGGCGCTCGCGAAGGCGAAGTCGCTGACGACGGACGCCTTCGCGGGGTACTGACCCGCGGGTGGCGGTACGGGACGGGGTCGACGAGAGTGGGGGGATGGATCCCCGCGCCGCCGACCCTGCCCGAACCGCGACGCGCGCCCGCCGTCGACTCGTCGTCGCGGCGATCCCCGCACTCGCGGCGGTGGTGCTCGGCGGATGCGTCTCGTCAACCGACGACGACGTCGCCGCCTACGTCGACCGCGCGATCACCGAGATGCGCGACGGCCTCCACGGCGACACCCCCGAGTTCGAGGATGCCGTCGCGGCGGCCTCGACCGAGCTGAAGGCTCGCGAGACGATCGACGACACCCATGCCGGCCTCGCAGATCTCGCGGTGGCGGCGGGCGGCATCCATTCGTTCTTCCTCACCCCCGCGGAGGTCGCCGCGTGGCAGTCGGTGGATCAGCCGGGGGCGACGTTCCCGGTGCCGTCGGTGTCGACCTTCGACGGGATCTCGACCGTCACCCTTCCGTCGTTCAGAGGCCAGTCCGCCGAGGCCATGGAACGCTATCGGTCCGCGGGGCTGTCGGCGATGAGGCGGGCGAGCGAGGCCACCAGCTGCGGGTGGATCGTCGACCTGCGCACGAACGGCGGGGGCGACGCCTGGCCCATGCTCGCCGTCGCGGCCCCGCTCCTCGACGACGGCGACGTCGTGGGTCTGCGTTCGCGAGAGGGTGAGACGGCGTGGGCGCGGATCGAGGACGGCGGTGTCGTTGCGACGCCCGGAGGGCCGGGCACCGAGACGCCGGGCGGCTTCACGATCGACGCTCCCGTCGCCCTGCTGACGTCGACGGCCACCGCGAGCGCCGCCGAGATCGTCGCGATAGCCTTCGCCGGCCAGACCGACACCGTGCGGGTGGGGGCTCCGACCGCCGGGCTGACCACGGGGAACGAGATCCGCGAGCTCAGCGACGGGGCCTGGCTGGTGCTGACCACCTCGTACGACGTCGACGGCACGGGCCGCGTGTACGACGGCCCCCTCGAGCCCGACGTCGTCGCCCCGCCGGGTAGCGTCCCGAGCGACCTCGAACGCGCGCGCGACGCGCTGCGCGCGCGCTGCACCTGACGCGTCACACCGGGTCGGCGGGCTTCGCGGGCAGGCGCACCTCGAAGGTCGTGTCGCCGGGGGCGCTGCGCACGGTGATCGTTCCATTGTGCGCGTCGACGATCGCGCGGGCGATCGAGAGCCCCAGGCCCGTGCCGCCGGTCTTGCGGTCGCGCGAGCGGTCGGCGCGCGCGAAGCGCTCGAACAGCTGCGAGGCCACGGAGGGGTCGATGCCGGGACCGTCGTCGTGCACGCGCAGCACCGCTTCCGAGCCCTCGTGCGCCACCGAGACGGTCACGGTGCTGCCGGCGGGGGTGTGGGTGCGGGCGTTGGCGAGCAGGTTCGCGATCACCTGGTGGAGTCGCGAGGCATCGCCGGCGAGTTCGACGGGCTCGTCGGGGACGTCGATGCCCCAGGAGTGATCGGGGCCGGCCGGGCGCGCATCTCTCACGGCTTCGACGGCGAGCTGCGTGAGGTCCACCGAGCCGTAGACGAGCTCCTGCCCCTCGTCGAGCCGGGCGAGCAGCAGCAGGTCTTCGACGAGCGTGGTCATGCGCAGCGACTGCGCCTGGATCCGCTCGAGCGACTGCTCCGTCGTCTCGACCGCGAGGGCGGTGCGCTGGCGGCTCTCATCGTCCTGCGCCTGCCGCATCGCGCGCAGCGACAGCTCGCTGAACCCGCGGATGGATGCCAGGGGCGTGCGCAGCTCGTGACTGGCATCCGCCACGAATCGGCGCATCAGCTCCTCGTTGCGCTGGCGGGCGGTGAGCGAGGCGTCGACGCGGTCGAGGAGGGTGTTCAGGGCGAGGCCGACCTGTCCGATCTCGGTGTGGTCGTCGACCTGCTCGGCGGGGACGCGCTCGGTGATCGAGACGTCGCCCTGGTCCATGCGCAGCGAGGCGACGCGCGTGGCGGTCTCGGCGACCGCGCGGAGGGGGCGCAGACCGAGACGGATGACGATGGCGATGACGACGGCGAGCAGGAGCAGGCCGCCGGCCGTGACCAGCGCCACGGTGGTCAGGATCGACCCGATGTACCCGGTGACCGTCGACAGCGGCAGTCCCACGAGGAACACCCCGTCGCCGCCGGGGGTGCGGTAGGAGCGCACCAGGTACTCGCCGAGGTTGGGGAGATCGACCGTCTGATTGGACGTGTCGGCGGACTGCAGGGAGTCGGCGATCCCGCTCAGGTCGTCGGCCGTGAGCGCGCGCGTCTGCCCGTCGGCGACGACCGCGCCCGTGATCGTCGAGCGCGAGTTCATCACCAGCAGGGTGCCCGGCTCGCGGGGGCCCGACTCGAGCACGTCCTCGGCGGTGTTCTGGAACGCGATCCGCGACTGCACCGCCGACGCGGCATCCGTCACCGAGGCGTCGAGGTTGTAGTACAGGATCTGGCTGAGGATCGCGCTGGTGGAGATGCCGATCATCACGAGGATGAACGCCACCATTCCGATGACCGCCGTCATCAAGCGCGCCTGCAGCGTCCAGGGCCGGCGCCGCAGGCGCTGCAACCGGGTTTCGGCGGAGGGCGCGGGCGCGGCAGGGGGGACCGGCGGGGCCGGCCGCGGGGGCAGGGTCACTGGGGGGCTTTGATCATGTAGCCGACGCCGCGGACGGTGTGGATGAGCGGTTCGTTGCCGGCGTCGATCTTCTTGCGCAGGTACGAGATGTACAGCTCGACGACGCTGGAGCGGCCGCCGAAGTCGTAGTTCCAGACGCGGTCGAGGATCTGCGCCTTCGACACGACGCGGCGCTGGTTGCGCATGAGGAAGCGCAGCAGCTCGAACTCCGTCGCGGTCAGCTCGATCTCTTTGTCGCCGCGCACGACCTCGTGGCTGTCCTCGTTGAGCGACAGGTCGCCCACGCGCAGGATCGGCTCGGAGTCGCGGGTGAGGGCGGTGCCCGCCCGACGCATCAGGCCGCGCAGGCGTGCCACGACCTCTTCGAGGCTGAAGGGCTTGGTGACGTAGTCGTCGCCGCCCGCGGTGAGGCCGGCGACGCGGTCGGCCACGGCGTCCTTTGCCGTGAGGAAGAGCACGGGCACGTCGTTGCCCGAGTGACGCAGGCGCTGCAGCACGGCCATTCCGTCGAGGTCGGGCATCATGATGTCGAGCACCATGGCATCCGGTTCGAAATCGCGGGCGGCTGAGAGCGCGTCGAACCCGGAGCCGGCGGTCTTCACCTCCCAGCCCTCCATGCGCAGGGCCATCGACAGCAGGTCGGTGAGCATCTGCTCGTCGTCGACGACGAGCACGCGCAGCGCGCTCCCGTCGGGGCGGGTGAAGGCGGGGGCGGCGGCGGTCGCGGTCATGGAACTCATTGTGCGCTCGTATCTATGAGCTTTCTATGGCGCGGCTTATGGGATTCCTGAGAACGCGCGATCCGGCGGCTGAGCACTGTCGCCAGGCCGACTCCGAGGGCCGCTCCCAGCGTGTTCGCGACCACGTCGCGCACGTCGGCGACCCGGGTCGGCAGGAACAGCAGCTGGATCGTCTCGATCGACGCGCTCACGACCATCCCCGCCAGGATCCCCTGCCACCAGGGGCGGCGCCACGCGACCGCCAGCACCCCCAGCGGGGCGAACATCAGCACGTTCGCCGCGAACTCCACCCCGTCGAAGGTGACCCACGCCGTGACGGGCCACGACGCCAGGGCGCGCAGGACGCCGTGCAGGATGCCGCCCACCCGGTCGTCGTAGATCGAGGGGCGCAGTGTCATCCACCACACCGCGAACGCGTACACGCACGAGGCGGCGACGAGCAGTGCCCGTCGCCGCCTCGCCCGACCGATGGTCAGTGGGTGTCTTCCGCCTCGATCTCGGTGCGATCGCCCGACCAGAGGGTGTGGAAGGTGCCCTCCTTGTCGATGCGGCGGTAGGTGTGCGCGCCGAAGAAGTCGCGCTGGCCCTGGATGAGCGCGGCCGGCAGACGCTCGGCGCGCAGGCCGTCGTAGTACGCCAGCGACGAGCTGAAGGCGGGGGCGGGGATGCCGCTCGCCGCCGACAGCGAGACGATGTGGCGCCAGGCGTCCTGGGCGCGGCCGAGGGCCTCGACGAAGTACGGGGCGGTCAGCAGCACGGGCAGTTCGGCCTCGGCGTCGTACGCCTCGGCGATGCGGTTGAGGAACTGCGCGCGGATGATGCAGCCGCCGCGCCAGATCTTCGACACCGCGCCGAGGTCGATGTTCCAGTCGTACTGCGCGGCGCCCGCGCGGATCTCGTCGAAGCCCTGCGAGTAGGCGACGATCTTCGAGGCGTACAGCGCCAGGCGCACCTGCTCGATGAACGCGTCGGCATCCTCGCCCGAGAGCACGTCGGTGCCGGAGGGGCCGGGGAGCTCGCGCGAGACCTCGCGCTGCTCGGGGTGGCTCGACAGCGACCGGGCGAAGGTCGCCTCGGCGATGCCCGAGACCGGCACGCCCAGATCGAGGGCGGTCTGTACGGTCCACGCTCCGGTGCCCTTGGCGCCGGCCTGGTCGAGGATGACGTCGATGAGGGGCTTGCCGGTGTCGGCGTCGGTCTGACGCAGCACCTCGGCGGTGATCTCGATGAGGTACGACTCCAGCTCGCCACGGTTCCACTCTGCGAACACGTCGGCGATCTCGGCGGGGGTCTTGCCCGTGGCACGGCGGATGAGGTCGTAGGCCTCGGCGATGAGCTGCATGTCGGCGTACTCGATGCCGTTGTGCACCATCTTCACGAAGTGACCCGCGCCGTCGTGGCCGACGTGCGTGACGCACGGCTCGCCCTCGGCGACCGCGGCGATCGACTTCAGGATCGGGCCGAGCGTGGCCCAGGCTTCGTCGGAGCCGCCGGGCATGATCGAGGGGCCGCGCAGGGCTCCCTCTTCGCCGCCCGAGACGCCCATGCCGACGAAGTTGATGCCCGTGTCGCGCACGGCCTTCTCGCGGCGGATGGTGTCGGTGAACAGCGCGTTGCCACCGTCGACGATGATGTCGCCGGGCTCGAAGACCTTGACGAGCTCGTCGATGACGAAGTCGGTGGGGCGACCGGCCTTGACCATGATGATCGCGGTGCGCGGCTTCGACAGCGAGGCGGCGAAGTCCTCGTACGAGAACGACGCGACGAAGTTCGCCTCGGGGTGCTGCTCGAGCACGTGATCGGTCTTGTCCTTGCTGCGGTTGAAGATCGCGACCGTGTTGCCCTCGCGGCTGGCGAGGTTGCGGGCGAGGTTCGAGCCCATGACGGCCAGGCCGACGACGCCGATGTTGGCGCGGCCGTCGCCCTCGCCGGCGGGACGCGAGCCCGCGTCAGCGGTGGGGCGGTCCACCTCTTCGATGCCGGGGGCGCCCTCGTGCACCTGTGCGGCCTGGTGCGGGGCCTGGTCCTGATCGTTCGAGGGGCCGGTCGGGGGAGTGGTCGACGTCATGCGTTGCTCCGTATTCAGGTGCGAAGGGGGTGGGCGGGCTCACGCGGGCCGCCTCCGTCACTTTATCGGCTCGGCCCGCGTGTGGTTCAGGATGGGGTGTGCGTGAGCTGGAGGCGGTCGACGACCTCCTGCACCTGCTCACCCGGGGTCAGGTCGAGGTCGACGCGGATCGCCTGCTCGTCGGCATCCGGCATCTCCAGCGTCTCGAACTGCGACGTCAGCAGCGACGGCGGCATGTAGTGCCCCTGGCGGCGCAGCAGGCGCTCGAGCACGAGCTTCGGGTCGCCCATCAGCAGGACGAAGGTCACGTCGTCGCGCCGCAGCACGTCGCGATAGCTCCGCTTGAGCGCGGAGCACGTGACGATCCCGGGCCGCCCGGCGGCGATCTGCCCGTCGATCCATCCCGCGACCCGATCGAGCCAGGGCCAGCGGTCGTCGTCGTTCAGCGCGTGACCGGAGGCCATCTTCGCGACGTTCTCGGCGGGGTGCAGGTCGTCGCCCTCTTGGAAGTCCCACCCGAGGCGACCGGCGAGCATGCCGGCGACGGTGGACTTGCCGGTGCCGGCGGGGCCCATGAACACGAGGACGGGGACAGGGACGGTCATGGCTTCTCTCTTCGTCGGGGGAAGGGGTCAGATGGTCAGGCGGACTTCGCTGAGGACGGCCGCGACGTACCGTCGCGTGTGCTCCTCGGCGGCGTCGGCGTCGGCCCGGGCGATCGCGGCGGCCGTCGCCACGTGGTTGTCGAGCGCGTCGGGGTTCGGGATGCCGGGCGTCAGGCCGTGCATCGCGCGTCCCTCGATCGCGGCGGCGATGGGGGCTCGTGCCGCCGCGAGCATGAGGTTGCCGCTGGAGAGCAGGATCAGGTCGTGGAAGGCGATGTCGGCGGCGAGGTAATCGGGGGAGTTTCCGAGGCCCGCGGCTCCGAGCCGGTCGAGTTCCTCGGCGAGGCGGAGGATCTCGCCGCGCTGCAGGTCGGTCGCGCGGCGGGCGCTGAGGCGCGCGGCCACGGGCTCGATCGCGGCGCGCAGCTCGGTCGTGTTGACGATCAGTTGGTCGCGGCGCCGCCCGGCCAGCTGCCAGCCGATCAGCCGGGTGTCCAGGGCGCTCCAGTCGACGGCCGGGCGCACGGTGATCCCGACGCGGCGGCGCTGCTCGAGCATGCCCATGGCCTCGAGCACGCGCACGGCCTCGCGTACAACGGTCCGCGAGACGGCGTACTCCTCCTCGAGGGCGGCGAGGGTCAGCACGTGACCGGCGGGGAGGTCGCCGTCGACGACCCGCATGCCGATGGCATCCACCAGCGATCCGTGTGAGGCGCGGGCCATGACCCCTCCTTAGGTCGGTTGATACGACCTTATCTTGTCAAAAATATGATCATTATGTGAAGATGCCGTGACCGCCCCGGCGGACGCACGGCGTTCACAGCATGCCCCACCCCGCGTCCGACCGGCTGAATCAACGGAGATCTCTTGGACGACTGGACCCAGACACTCGGCACGGCGCCCCTGCTCGCCATCGCCGCGGGCGCGATCGCGCTCATCCTCGTGCTCATCATCTGGCTGAAGGTGCACGCCTTCCTCGCGCTCATCATCGTGTCGCTCGTGACGGCGTTCGTCGCCGGCATCCCGGTGTCGACGATCGTGACGACCCTGACCGGAGGATTCGGAGGAACCCTCGGCACGGTCGCGCTGCTCGTCGCGCTCGGGGCGATGCTCGGCCGCCTCATCGAGCACTCCGGCGGCGCGCAATCGCTCGCCGAGACGTTCGTGCGGGTGTTCGGCGAGAAGCGGGCGCCCTTCGCGCTCGGCATCGTTTCGCTCATCCTCGGCTTCCCGATGTTCTTCGATGCCGGCCTGGTGATGATGCTCCCCATCATCTTCGCGATCGCCCGCCGCGTCTCGGGCAACAACGTGCTGCTGTTCGGCCTCCCGGCCGCCGCCGCCTTCTCGGTCATGCACGTCTTCCTGCCGCCGCACCCCGGTCCCGTCACCGCGAGCGGTCTGTACGGCGCCAACCTCGGTCTCGTCCTCATCGTCGGCCTGCTCATCGCGTTCCCGATCTGGTACCTCTCGGGTTACCTCTGGGGCAAGTTCATCGCGAAGCGCATCGTGCTGCCGGTCCCCGCGCTCTTCGGCGACGTCGACGCCGACCAGCCCGCCAACCCGCCCAAGCCGCTCACGGTCATCGCCGTGCTGCTGCTGCCGATGCTGCTCATCTTCCTCAACACGGGTCTCACGACCCTCGGCGCCGCCGGCGTCGTCCCCACCGACAACACGCTCGTGCAGGTGCTCATCCTGCTCGGCAACTCGCCCGTCGCCCTGCTCATCACCGTGCTGGTGGCCACCGTCGTGTTCGGCTTCCGCCGCGGCGAGAACGGCACGGCGCTCGAGAAGGTCGTCGACTCGGCCCTCGGCCCGGTCTGCTCGGTCATCCTCATCACCGGCGCCGGCGGCATGTTCGGAGCCGTGCTGCGCGCGTCGGGGATCGGCGATGCGCTCGCCGACAGCCTGAGCGACCTCGGACTGCCGGTCATCGTCGCCGCGTACATCATCGCCGTGATCCTTCGCCTGGCCCAGGGCTCGGCGACCGTCGCCCTCGTCACCGCCGCGGGCCTCGCCGCCCCGGCCGTCATGGCGGGCGACTTCTCGCCGCTGCAGGTCGTCGCCATCACCCTGGCCACGGCGGCCGGATCCGTCTTCGCCGGTCACGTCAACGACTCCGGCTTCTGGCTCGTCGGTCGCCTGATGGGCATGGACGTCAAGACCACGCTGAAGACGTGGACCGTGCAGCAGGCGATCGAGTCGGTGCTCGGCTTCCTCGCCGCGCTGCTCGTCTTCGGCATCGGAGCCCTCCTGTGAACGGCGCGAACGCCGACCTGTTCGACGTCTCGGACCGCCTCGCCCTGGTCACGGGGTCGTCCCGCGGCCTCGGTCGGGCGCTCGCCCTGACGCTCGCGCGCGGGGGAGCCCGGGTCGTCGTGCACGGACGCGACGCGGCCGCCGTCGAAGCCACCCGCGCCGAGGCCGAGGAGCTGTCGGGCCGTCCCGCGCACGCGGTCACGTTCGATGTGACGGATGCCGCGGCGGTCGAGTCCGCGGTGGGCGAGCTGCTCGCGCAGGTGGGCGTCCCCGACATCCTCGTCAACAACGCCGGGGTGCAGCGCCGTGCGCCGATCCACGAGTTCGCCGTCTCCGACTGGGACGACATCGTCGCGGCCAACCTCTCCGGGGTGTTCTACGTCTCGCGCTTCGTCACGCCCGCGATGGTCGCGCGCGGCTCGGGCAAGATCGTCAACGTCGCCTCGGTGCAGTCGCGCCTCGCGCGCCAGACGATCGCGCCCTACTCGGCGACGAAGGGCGGCGTCGCGCAGCTGACCGCGGGGATGGCCGCCGACCTCGCGCGCTTCGGCATCCAGGTCAACGCCCTCAGCCCGGGGTACTTCGCGACCGAGATGAACCGCGACCTGGTCGACGACCCCGACTTCACGCGCTGGTTGACCCAGCGCACGCCGGCCGCGCGCTGGGGGGACTTCGACGAGCTGCGGGGAGCCCTGCTGTTCCTCGCCTCCGACGCGTCGAGCTTCGTCTCGGGACAGAACATCTTCGTCGACGGCGGGATGACGGCGGTCGTCTGACCGCGGAGAGGATGCACCGATGAAATCGCTGCTGATCGAGAAGGCGCTCACCGCCGAGGTGCGCGAGGTGGCCGCGCCCGAGCCCGGCGACGGCCAGGTGCGCCTGCGCGTGGAGTACGTCGGCATCTGCGGATCCGACCTGCACTACTACTACGAGGGCGCCAACGGGGCGTTCGTCGTGCGCGAGCCGCTGGTCCCCGGTCACGAGCTCTCCGGTCGGGTCGATCTCGACCCCTCCGGAGCCCTGGCTCCGGGGACGCCGGTCACCGTGCACCCCGCGCGCTTCGGAACGCCGCGCGAGGGCATCGAAGATGCGCCGCACCTGTGGCCGGGCGGGTCGTACCTGGGCAGCGCCTCGACCTGGCCGCACACGCAGGGCGCGGCATCCGAGTACCTCGTCGTCGAGTCCGACATGGTGCGCGTGCTGCCGCAGGAGCTGCCCGTGCGCCGCGCGGTGCTGGCTGAGCCGCTCGCCGTCGCCCTGCACGCGCTCGGCAAGGCCGGAGACGTGGAGGGGCTCGAGGTGCTGGTCACCGGGTCGGGACCGATCGGCCTGATGGCCGTGGCCGCCGCGGTGGCGGCGGGAGCCCGCGTCACGGCGACCGACGTCCTCGCCGGTCCGCTCGAGCGCGCCGCGGCCCTGGGGGCGGCCGCGACGGTGGATGTGTCGACCGAGGCGGTCGAGGCGAACGCCTACGCCGTCGTCCTGGAGTGCTCGGGAGTGCCCGTCTCGATCTCGACGGCGCTGAAGGCCGTGCGTCCCGGCGGCACCGTCGTGCAGGTCGGAATGCTTCCCGACGACCCGCGCCCGGTGAACCTCGCCCCCTTCATCTCGAAAGAGGTGCGGTACCTGGGGGCGTTCCGCTTCCGCGACGAGATCGACCGCGCGGTGGAGCTGCTCGCGACCACCCCGGGCATCGAGAGCGCCCTGACGCACGAGTTCGCGGTGACGGATGCCGCCGAGGCCTTCGCCACGGCCCGTGACTCGCAGCGCTCCGGCAAGGTCGTCTTCGCGCTCTGAACGACGACGAACGCCCCGGTGGCCGTGGCCCCCGGGGCGTTCTCGTTCGCCCGTCAGTCGGCGCTGCGCTCGGCCGTGAAACGCCGGGTCACGGCGATGTCGCGCTCGCCGAGGCCGCGCTCGACGATCTCGTCGAAGGTCGCGCGCAGGGCGGGCAGCAGCGCGGGTCGCGTGTCGGTCGCCGCGGCCACGTCGGCGGCGAAGCCCAGGTCCTTCACCATGTACTGCGCGATGCCGCTGGGGGAGTCGTCGCCGCGCACGAGCTTGTCGCGGCGACTGGCCAGCAGGTTCGAGCCCGCATAGCCGCCGCCGAGCAGGTCCCAGAGGGCCGCCGGGTCGACGCCCGAGCGGGCGGCGAGCTCGGTCGCTTCGCCGAGCGCGACGATGGTCGCCGCGACGACCATCTGATTGCACGCCTTCGCGACCTCGCCGGCGCCGAGCGGTCCCAGGCGCACCGGGGTGCCGCACGGCTCGAGGAGCGACGCGGCGAGGTCGGTGTCGGCCGTGTCGCCGCCGAGCATGATCGACAGGGTCCCCGCCGTCGCGCCGTCCTGCCCGCCCGACACGGGGCAGTCGACGACGCGGATGCCGTCCGGCAGGCGCTCGGCGAGATCGCGCACGCCCACGGGCGACGAGGTGGATCCGATCATGAGGAGGAGCTCGCGGCCCTCGACGCCCGCGAGGAGTCCGTCCGGACCCTCGAGGTGCTCGTCGAGCTGGGGGAGGTCGGGCAGCATCACGAGGATCGCGTCGCACGCGGAGGCGAGGTCGCGGGCGGTGGGAGCCCAGTGCGCCCCGGCGTCGATGAGCGCGCGCCGTTCGCGTCGGGCGTGCACGGTGAGCGACCCCCGCGCGTCGAGCAGGTGCCGAGCCATCGGCTCGCCCATCGCCCCCAGTCCCCAGACGCCGACGCGGACGTCGGAGGAAGCGGGGAGCGGGCCGGACTCGTCATCGAGGGTGGTCATGGCGGCATCCTATCGACTGGACAACAGGTTGAACAGAGTTCAGTATGGTGTACCACGACGAGGTGCCCGCGGACCGGGCCCCGACGGAGGGAGACGACGATGTCGACGAGCGAAAGCCTACGCGCGGTGGTGGCGGTGCCGCTGAGCGAGGAGCACTGCCGGCTGATCGAGCGCCTCGAGCCGCGCCTCGAACTCGTGCGCGACGCTTCTCTCGTGCGCCCGATGCGCGGCCCCGCCGACTGGTCGGGCGACCCGGCGCACGAACGCACCCCCGCGCAGCAGCAGGCCTTCGACGACCTGGTCGACTCCGCCGACGCTCTCTTCGGCATACCCGACGTCGACCCCGCCGCCCTCGCGCGCACGGTCGCCGCCAATCCCCGCCTCCGGTGGGTCATGACCACCGCGGCCGGCGGGGGAGGGCAGGTGAAGGCCGCGGGCCTCGCGCCCGAGGCCCTCGACCGCATCCTCTTCACCACGAGCGCCGGGGTGCACGGCGGCCCGCTCGCCGAGTTCGCCGTGTTCGGCGTGCTCGCGGGCGCCAAAGACCTCCCGCGTCTCGCGCAGCAGCAGGCCGACCGGCAGTGGACCGATCGCTGGGAGATGCGCCAGGTCGACGAGATGACCGTGCTGGTCGTGGGTCTCGGCGGCATCGGAGCGGAGTGCGCGCGCCGGTTCCACGCGCTCGGCGCGCAGGTCTGGGGGACCACCCGCTCCGGCGCCCCCGTCGAGGGGGTCGATCGCCTGATCCCCCTCGACGAGCTCGTCGCCGCCGTGTCGGAGGTGGATGCCATCGTGGTCACCCTCCCGGGAACGGATCAGACCCACCACCTCATCGGCGCCGAGGTCCTCTCGGCGGTGAAGCCCGGCGTGATCCTCGCGAGCGTCGGTCGTGGCACGGTGATCGACGAAGAGGTGCTCCTCGACGCCCTCGACGACGGTCGCGTCTCGTTCGCCGCACTCGACGTCTTCGAGACCGAACCCCTCCCGACCGACTCGCCGCTCTGGCGGCATCCGCGCGTGCTGGTCAGCCCGCACACCGCGGCGCTGAACCGCAAGGAGGAGGAGCGCATCGCCCGTCGCTTCGCCGAGAACGCCACGCGCCTTCTCGATGGCGAGCCGTTGCGCGCCGTTGTCGATACGGTCGAGTTCTACTGAGGCGCCGCGCGAGCGGCATCCGAGAACGGGAGTCCCGATGAGCGACGACGACGCGACCGCGTTCGCGCGCGATCCCGCCCCCGCGGTGGGTCGCAGCATCCGGCTGCTCGGCCTCCTCGCCGAGGCCGGACGCACGCTCACGCTGACCGAGCTCGCCTCCGGGCTGGGCCTGGCGAAGTCGTCGACCGCGAACCTCTGCCTCTCCCTCGAGGCGGGTCGCATGATCGAGCGCGTTCCGCTGGGGTATCGACTCGGCATCCGCACGGCCGAGCTGGGCGGCGCCTTCGCCGCGCAGTTCAATCAGGTGCGCGAGTTCTACGCCGTCTGCGAGAGCTCTCCCGTGCTGCAGAGCGAGCTCGTGCAGGTCGCCGTGCTCGACGACGCCGACGCGCTCTATCTCGCGCGGTACGAGGGCTCGCGCTCGGTGCGTCTGGGAACCCCGCTCGGGTCGCGACTGCCGGCCGCGCTGTCGGCGACCGGGCGGGCGCTGCTGATGACGCGCGCCGACGACGACGTCCGCTCCCTCCTGTCGCGCGAGGGTTCCGTGCCGAAGCTCACCGAGCACAGCACGGTCGACGTCGACGCGGTGCTCGCCAAGCTGGCCGCCGCGCGCGAGCGCGGGTGGGCGGTCGACGAGGAGGAGTCCTTCCGCGGCATCGTCGGCGTCGCCGTCCCGCTCGAGGGATGGGCGCCGGGAGATCCTCAGCTGGCCCTCGGCGTCGGCATCCCCGCCGCGGATGCCGCTGCCGAGCGCGTCGCGCGCGTCGGTGCGGCGTTGCGCGAGGCCGCCACGGCCCTGACGAACCCGTTCAGCGCGTCGCGCACGGCCTGACCCGCGCCCTGCCGCTGCCGCCGGCTGTGGCCCCGCCGCGCGCGCGGGCTGCGCCCCGGCGTTGTCGCCTCGCCGCCTGTCGCGCCGCCGCGCCTCGGCGCTGTCGCCTCGCCGCCTGTCGCGTCGCCGCGCCTCGGCGCTGTCGCCCCGCCGCTTTTTCCCATTCGGCGCGAATCCCGCTTCGCGGCGGACATCTCCCGTCCCACGCGACGAAAGACGCCCCGAGCCCCTCCCGCGGCCGCCCCGCACTCCGCGGCCGCCCCGACCGGCATCCCACATCTGTCCAACATATTGAACTGTGTCCACTCCGTTGGTACAGTCGGCCTGTCGTAAGACCCCAGCCGATCGAAGGAGATGGCCGTGACCACCGCATCCACACCGACGCCGCAGCCGCAGGATGACCCCGAATACGCCGCGAACCTTCGCCGCGCGACACTCGCGTCGAGCATCGGCAGCGCGCTGGAGTACTTCGACTTCGCGCTCTACGGCCTGTCCACGGCGCTGATCTTCAACGTCCTGTTCTTCTCGCAGGACAACCCGGCCCTCGCCACGGTGGCCGCCTTCGCGACCTACGGCGTCGGCTTCCTCGCTCGCCCCTTCGGTGGGCTGTTCTTCGGCGTCCTCGGCGACAAGCTCGGGCGCAAGTGGGTCCTCGTCATCACGATCCTGCTCATGGGCGGGGCGTCCACCGCGATCGGACTGCTGCCGACCTACGAGGCCGTCGGCATCCTCGCGCCGATCCTGCTCGTCATCATGCGACTTCTCCAGGGCTTCGGGGCGGGAGCCGAGCAGGCGGGAGCGACGGTGCTCATGGCCGAATACGCCCCGGTGAAGCGCCGCGGGTTCTTCTCGGCGCTGCCGTTCATCGGCATCCAGGCGGGAACCCTGCTCGCCGCCGTCGTGTTCAGCCTCATCTCCCTCCTGCCCGAGGATCAGCTGCTCAGCTGGGGCTGGCGCGTGCCGTTCCTGTCGTCGTTCGCGCTCATCCTCCTCGCGCTGTTCATCCGCATGCGTCTGCGCGAGACCCCGACCTTCATCGAGCTCGAGAAGAACGAGCAGATCGCCGAGCGCCCGATCCGTGACATCTTCACGCGCGGTCTCCCGGGCGTGATCGTCGGCATCGGCCTGCGCATGGCCGAGAACGGCGGCTCGTACATGTTCAACACGCTCGCGCTGACGTTCTTCGTGGCCTCGGTCGGCGGTCAGGCCGACCGCAGCCTGCTGACGTGGGGCGTCACCCTCGGCTCGCTGATCGGCATCTTCTCCGTGCCGCTGACCGGGGCGCTCTCCGACCGCATGGGGCGGCGCACGGTCTATCGCGCGGGAGCGGTCTTCATGCTCGTATTCACGTTCCCGGCCTGGTGGCTGATGTCGCTCGGCAGCTACCCGATCACCATCGCCGTCATCGCGATCGGCATCGGTGTGGCCGTCAACTCGATGCTCGGACCCCAGTGCGCGATGCTCCCCGAACTCTTCGGCAACCGCCACCGCTACCTGGGCGTCGCGATGGCGCGCGAGATCTCCGCCGTCCTGGCCGGCGGCCTCGCCGGTGTGCTGGGCGCGTACATCATCGCGGTGAGCGGGGCGAACTGGTTGCTGCTGGCGATCTACATGGCGACGCTCGCGCTCATCACGACGGCGTCGACCTTCCTCGTCCCCGAGACCCTGCGCCGCGACCTCACGCGCACCGACGATGCGATCAAGGTGTCGCGTGAAGAAGCCGGCGAGGGCGTGGATGCCACGACCGTGACCGTGCGGACCATCCGATGAGCCGCGGAGCCCGCCGCCGTCGCGGGGCGTGGTCCTGATGCGCATCGCGCGCGTCGCGACCCCCGACGGCCCGCGGACCGTTCGGGTCGTCGACGAGGGACTCATCCCGATCACCGATCCCTACGCCGCCTTCGCGGCGGGCGTTCCGGTGCAGGACGCCGGCGGCCCGGTGCGGGGGAGCCTGCTCGCTCCCTGCGTGCCCACCGTCGTGGTCGGGATCGCGCAGAACGGACCGGACCACGCGTCGCCCGTGCAGGCGTGGCTGAAGAGTCCGCGCACGATCGTCGGGCCGGATGCCGAGGTGCGGCTCCGCCGCGACGCGGGGGCGACGGTGGCCGAGGCGGAGGTGGCGGTCGTGATCGGCCGCCCGACCGCGGGGCTGACGGCGCGCAACGCCCACGAATTCGTGCTCGGGATCACGGCGGTCGACGATCTGTCGAGCCCCGAGCGGGCGGCATCCGATCCCCGCAACTTCGAGTCGAAGTCGGGGGCGGGCTACACCCCGCTGGGTCCCGTGATCGACACCTCTCTCTCGATCGACGACGACCTGCCCCTGGGGCTCGTGGTCGACGGGGTCGATCGAGCGGTCACGTCGGCGGGGCGACTGCCGATGTCGCTGCGGCAGTGTCTCGCCTACGTGGCGAACTGGAGCGAGCTCGGTCCCGGAGACGTCGTCATGATGGGCGCCCCGTTCTCGCAGGCGCCGATCCGGGCCGGGGAGAGCGTCGAGGTGAGGGTCGGCGATCTGCGACTGCACACGCGCACGGTGTGAGCGCGACGGCGTCTCGCTCGACGGATGCCGAGTGCGCGGGGTGGCGGGACGTGTCGCCGCCGCGGCGGGTCAGTGCTTCTTGTACGAAGCGTTGCGTCCGAGCGAGAAGAGGGCTCCGACGGCGGCGATGGCGCCGAAGGTGGCGAGGCCGCCGATGACCCAGAGCACGACGTGAGAGAAGAAGCCGCTGTCCATGATGATCCTCCGGGTCGGTGTGGCTCCTCGATCCTACCGTCGCCGCCGTGTGCTCCCGTCCGCCGGCGACGACGACGGGTCGAGACGCGCCGCGGTCGCTGCTAGACTTCCGGGGTACTTCGGCGAGGGATGCCATCGCCGTGCGCCCGCAGGGTGCACCCGGCATCCGTGATCGACGCGGTGATGCAGGCTCCCGGCTTTCCTCACGCGCTCGCGTTCGAGTCGAATCCAGACCACACAGGTGCGGACACCGTCCGCTCACAAGCTGCGGGACACGAGCCCGCGAGGAGAACATCATGTCGGAAGACAACAAGGTCGTCGCGGAGCTCCGCGAGAACTTCGGCAAGGGCTTCGCCCGTCGCCTCCGCGCCGCGGGCAAGATCCCGGCCGTCATCTACGGTCACGGCACCGAGCCCCAGCACGTCGCGCTGCCCGGCCACCAGGTCGCGCTGCTCATCCGCCGCGCCAACGCGCTGCTCGACCTCGACATCGCGGGCAAGGCTCAGCTCGTGCTGGTCAAGGACGTCCAGAAGGACCCCGTGCGCCAGATCATCGAGCACATCGACCTCATCGTCGTGAAGAAGGGCGAGAAGGTCCAGGTCGACGTTCCCGTCGTCCTCGTCGGCGAGCCCTTCCCCGGCACCGTCGCGATGCTCGACGCCACCTCGGTGTCGCTCGAGGTCGAGGCCACCCACATCCCCCAGAACGTCGAGGTCGACGTCGAGGGCGCCGAGGACGGCACGCAGATCACCGCCGCCGACCTGACCCTCCCCAAGGGCGCGACCCTGGTCACCGAGCCCGAGACCCTCGTCGTGGGCGTCTCGATCCCGCTCGACACGATCGCCGCCGACGAAGAGATCGCCGAGGCCGACGCCGAGGTCGCCGAGGAGCAGTCCGAAGAGGCCGAGACGGCCGAGTCGGACGCCGAGGGCGACGACAAGTAATTCCGACACGGGCCGCGACAGCGGTTCGTCGACGACGAGGGGGCGCGTTCTCGCGCCCCCTCGTTGCTGTTCACGGGGTCCGCGCGCGGATCCGGAAGGATGGATGCCATGGCGGACACCTGGCTCATCATCGGTCTCGGCAATCCCGGTCCTCGGTACGAGGCCACGCGCCACAACATCGGGCAGATGGTGATCGACGAACTCGCCGCCCGACGGCGCGAGGGATTCCGTGCCCACAAGGCGAACGCGCGCGTCGCCGAGACCTGGGTGCGCCCGGGGGCGGCGAAGCTCGTGCTGGCGAAGCCGAACAGCTTCATGAACGTCTCGGGTGGTCCGGCCTCCGGTCTCGCCCGCTTCTACGGCATCGATCCCGACCGCGTCGTGGTGGTGCACGACGAGCTCGACATCCCGTTCGACACCGTGAAGCTCAAGACCGGTGGGGGCCACGGCGGGCACAACGGCGTGCGCGATGTCGCGAAGGCCCTCGGCACGGCCGAGTTCCCGCGCGTGCGCGTGGGCATCGGTCGCCCGGTCGGTCGGCAGGACCCCGCCGACTGGGTCCTCGACCCGTTCAGCTCCACCGAGCGCACGACGCTGCCGATCCTGGTCTCCGACGCGGCGGATGCGGTGGAGCTCCTCGTCGACGAGGGACTGCTCGCCGCCCAGCAGCGTTTCCACGCCCCGCGCGCCTGATCTCCGGCGTTCTGCGCACCGCCCTCGGGAGTGCGCGCCCGCGACCGTCGCGAGCTCAGACGGAGACCCCGCCCGCACCCGGGAGGGTGGCCACTCCGCCGACGAGGGCGAGGGCCACGAACAGCCCGAAGACGACGGGGCCCAGGACCCCGATGACGATGGCCGCGATCCCCGCGCCGCGGCCGGTCCCGCGGACCGTCGCGACGATCCCCAGCACCACGGCCGTCAGCCCCACCACGGTCGCGACCCAGAAGGTGATCTCTCCCGCGAGCACCAGATCGCGGACCGGCGACAGCACGCGCAGGTCGATCGTGTCGGGCGTCGCGGCGAGCAGACCGGGGCCGGCGCCCCGCGCGATCCGGAACGCCACGAAGCCGGCGATGGCGGATGCCAGCACCCCGGCGCACAGCGCCAGGACGAGCGCCCACGTGCCGAGCGGCCGGCGTCGACGGGGCGCCGGCGGGGGAGCGAGCAGGGTTCCGACCGGCGGGGCGACGTGGGGTGCCGCGAAGACGGGACCGTCCGGAGCGCTGGGGGTGGACATGCCGACACTCTACGCACGGGGCCGGCGGGGGAGCGGGGGAGGGAGACGAGGCTGTCCAGCCCCGCCCGGTGTCGGTGGCCCCGCGTAGACTTTCCCGAGTGACAGTTCCCGGGATCGTCCGCGCCCTCGAGCAGGCTGAGTCGTACCGCGAGGCCGCTTCCGCGGCATCCGCCGACCTGTCTCTCTCCCTCGTCGACGGCCTCGACGCGCCCGTCATCGCGGGTCTCCTCGAGCGCCGTCGCTCCACGGCGAGCCCGGGCGCCGTGCTCGTTATCGCCCCCACGGGGCGTCGCGCCGAATCCCTCGGTCCGGCGCTCGAGGCCGTGCTCCCCGGAGCCCAGGTGCTGCACTTCCCGGCGTGGGAGACGCTGCCGCACGAGCGGTTGAGCCCCAGCCCCGAGACGGTGGGCCGCCGGCTCGACGTGCTCCGCCGCATCGCGGCCTGGGAGGGCGACGCCCCCCTGGTCGTCACCGCCTCGGTGCGCAGCGCCCTGCAGCCGCTCGCCCCCGGCCTCGGCGACGTCGAACCGGTCGAGCTGTCGGTCGGCGGCCGCGGTCACGAACTTGAGAGCGTGACGACCCGCCTCGTCGAGCTGGCCTACCACCGCGTCGACATGGTGTCGCGCCGCGGCGAGTTCGCCGTGCGCGGCGGCATCCTCGACGTGTTCCCGCCCGTGGCCGACCACCCCTATCGCGTCGAGTTCTTCGGCGACGAGGTCGATCAGATCCGCGCCTTCTCGGTCGCCGACCAGCGTTCGCTGCCCGGAGAGGTCACCGGCGTCACCCTGGTGCCCAGCCGCGAGCTCCTGCTGACGCCGCAGGTGCGCGCCCGCGCCGCGGCCCTGCGCGACGGCTATCCGGGGTTGCGCCAGCTGCTCGAGAAGATGGCCGAGGGCATCCCCGCCGAGGGCATGGAATCCCTCATCCCCGTGCTCGTCGACGACCTCGTCACGCTCGTCGACTACCTCCCCGGCGGCAGCGCCGTCGCCCTCGTCGACCCCGAGCGCTCGCTCGCGCGCGCGACGACGCTCGGCGACACGAACCGCGAGTTCCTCGAAGCGGCGTGGTCGGCCGCGACGGCCGGCGCCGACACCCCGGTCGACCTCGACTCCGGCGACTTCGTCACCCTCGACGATCTGCACGAGCGCGCGAGCGGGCGCGGGGGCGTGTGGTGGCAGCTGAGCGCCTTCGACTCGGGAGCAGCGGATGCCGAGGACGAGGGCCTCGTGAGCGGCGACGACTCCGCGCACCGCATCAAGGCCGACGCCGTGCCCTCGTTCCAGGGCAACGTCGACGGCGCCACCGCGCACGTCGGGCAGCTGCTCGCCGACGGCTGGTCGGTCGTGGTCACGGCATCCGGTCCGGGCATGGTCGACCGCGCGCGCGACGTGCTCGCGGAGCGGGGGATCGCGGCGCGGCGGGTCGACGAGGTGCGTCTCCCGCCCGAGCCCGGGGTCGCGCACGTGGTCTGCGCCCCGCTCGAGCGCGGGTTCCAGCTCACCGAGGCGCGTTTCGCCGTCATCAGCGAGACCGAGTTCTACGGTCGCTCGGTCGGGGGCGACAACCGGGGCGCGAAGAAGCTCGCCTCCCGCCGCCGCAACGTCGTCGACCCGCTGCAGCTCAAGCCCGGCGACGTCGTCGTGCATGCGACGCACGGCATCGGCAAGTTCCTCGAGCTCACGCAGCGCGAGGTCTCCAGCGGCGGCCGCAACGCCGTGAAGACGACCAAGGAGTACCTCGTCCTCGAGTACGCGCCCGCCAAGCGCGGATACCCGGGCGACAAGCTCTTCGTCCCCACCGACCAGCTCGACCTGCTGTCGAAGTACGTCGGCGGCGAGGCGCCGACCCTGTCGAAGATGGGGGGCAGCGACTGGGCCGCGGCGAAGGGGCGTGCCCGCAAGGCGGTGCGCGACATCGCGGTCGAGCTCGTGAAGCTGTACTCGGCGCGCATGGCATCCAAGGGCTACGCCTTCGGTCCCGACACCCCGTGGCAGCGCGAGCTCGAAGAGGCGTTCCCGTTCGCCGAGACGCAGGATCAGCTGCAGACGATCGACGAGATCAAGGCCGACATGGAGAAGCCGATCCCGATGGACCGCCTGCTCTCGGGCGACGTCGGCTTCGGCAAGACCGAGGTCGCCGTCCGCGCGGCGTTCAAGGCCATCCAGGACGGCAAGCAGGTCGCGATGCTCGTGCCCACCACGCTCCTGGTCAAGCAGCACCTCGAGACCTTCGCCGAACGCTTCGCCGGGTTCCCGGTGACCGTCCGGCCGCTCTCGCGCTTCCAGACCGACAAAGAGGCGAAGGCGACCCTCGCGGGTCTCACCGACGGCACCGTCGACATGGTCATCGGGACGCACCGCATCCTGACCGAGAAGGTGATCTTCAAAGACCTGGGTCTGATGATCATCGACGAGGAGCAGCGTTTCGGTGTCGAGCACAAGGACGCGCTGAAGAAGCTCAAGACGAACGTCGACATCCTCGCGATGAGTGCGACGCCCATTCCCCGCACGCTCGAGATGGCGGTGACGGGCATCCGCGAGATGTCGACGCTCGCGACCCCGCCCGAGGATCGGCATCCGATCCTGTCGTACGTGGGCCCGCGCAACGACAAGCAGATCGCGGCGGCGATCCGACGCGAACTGCTGCGCGAGGGGCAGGTGTTCTACGTGCACAACCGGGTCTCGTCGATCCAGCGGGTCGCGGCGCACCTCGCCGAGCTCGTCCCCGAGGCGCGCATCGTCGTGGCGCACGGACAGATGGGCGAGCACGCCCTCGAGCAGGTCGTCGACGACTTCTGGGAGCGCCGCGCCGACGTGCTGGTCTCGACGACGATCATCGAGACGGGCCTCGACATCTCGAACGCGAACACGATCATCATCGATCGCGCCGACAAGTACGGACTCTCGCAGCTGCACCAGCTGCGCGGACGCGTGGGACGCGGCCGCGATCGGGCGTACGCGTACTTCCTGTACGACGAGATGAAGCCGCTGTCCGAGACCGCGGCCGACCGCCTCGAGACGATCGCCGTCAACAACGACCTCGGCTCGGGAATGCAGGTGGCCCTGAAAGACCTCGAGCTGCGCGGGGCGGGGAACCTCCTCGGCGCGGAGCAGGCCGGTCACATCGCCGGCGTCGGTTTCGATCTCTACCTGCGGATGATCGGCGAGGCCGTGTCGACGTTCCGCGGCGAGGACGTCGATGGCCCCACCGAACTGCGTCTGGAGCTGCCCGTCGATGCCCGTCTGCCGGAGTTCTACATCGACAGCGAGCGACTGCGACTCGAGGCGTACCAGAAGCTCTCGGCCGCGGCATCGGCCACCGCCAAAGACGACGCGATCGATCTCGTCGTCGAGGAGCTCCGCGACCGGTACGGCGAGCCGCCGGCCGAGGTCGAGGGTCTCGTCGCCGTCGCGCGCCTGCGGCGTCGGGCGGCGCAGGCGGGTCTCGCCGATGTCGTCGCGATGGGGTCGAACCTGCGTATCGCCCCGGCGAACCTCGCGGAGTCGATGCGCGTCCGCCTCCAGCGCCTCTACCCGAAGGCGAAGCTCGTGGCGGGAGGCGACGCGATGGTCGTCCCCCTGCCTCAGGATGCCGACGACGCGAACCTCATCGCCTGGGTGCGGCAGCTGCTCGATGCACTGTGGCCTCTTCCCGTCGAGAAGAGCGCCGAGACGGCGAACGCCTGAGCGCCTCCGCGCTCACCGCTGCGTGGAGCCCGGTCGACGTCGTGTCGGCCGGGCTCCCGCGTTTCCGGCGTGTTTCCGCGGAATGACGGGTGCGACACGCCCGGGTGTTGGGGTGGATTCGACGGGTGGTCGGTTCGGGCGTAAGTTATTACTTGTTCGCCCCACAGGGGAGAGCGGAGCGGCCGGAAGGCCCCGCAGCCCCTCACGTGACGAACCGCCCCCGACATCGGATGTTGAGAGTTTCGATTCTCTGGTCTACAGTTGGGATTCTGCCGCTCGGCGCATCTCCTTGATTCTGCTTCTGTGAAGTGGGTTTCGTGGTGCGTGGGTGGCGTAGGTAGTGAACTGCCTCACAGTAGGTCTTGGTGACTGTTTCTGTGGGTGCGTCCGTTCCTTGAGAACTCAACAGCGTGCACTTGTCAAATGCCAATTTATTCCTCGTCGGTCTGACTTTTGTTGGATTGCGAGAAATTCCTTTGGATCAAAGACCAGCCTCTTTTTGGGGTTGGCGTATGGATACGTCAGTAATGATGTTTCTCTTTGGTCAGTTTCAAACTCGCTGCGGTCACTGTTTTCCCGGTGGTTGTATGCATTTCTTTTTTACGGAGAGTTTGATCCTG